>NZ_CP033810.1:0-1062500 GCF_003812685.1 Streptococcus sp. FDAARGOS_520
ATCTCCTTGCTCTATAACTGAGAAAGGCCCCGGAGAAACAATAAATTTCCCTTCGTGTTCAATAGCCACAATAGTCGCACCAGTTTGATGCCATACATTTAATTCTCCTATTGACTTACCAAGGTGTTCAGAATCTTCACTGACAATAATTTCATATGGTGCTAGTGGGTATTGTTTACTAACCGCACGTGTTTGAAGCAAAAAATCATCAACTAAAGTAGCTAACTCTTCCATTTCTTGTTGCTGAGCCTTAATATTATCACGGATTTTACCTTTCAAAATAGCAACTGAATGAGAGGTTTCATATTGGTTTAAGAATGCAATTGCTTTTTCTTTAGAAAGAATAATGGCTCCACTGCCATGCTTTAAAGTTAAAATCTGTAAATCTGCTAAAATATTAAGACCCTTACGTGCTGTTTCTGGTGATACGTTGAATGTTGAAGCAATAGTTGTTCTAGATTTCAACTTCTCTCCAACTTCATAATCTCCATTTGCGATTCTTTGTGCAACCGCTACTGCTATTTTTTGATATTTAGATGTTACAATTTCAGATTGTTCAGAAACCATCCAACCCTCCTTATCCTAATAAAAACATACATATTAAACCACAATTAGCAAAATATTGCAAATATATCTTTTTTGTTAATATCTAATGTCTTTAGTAAATATCATATAAAAGGAGCTGGTCTCCCAGCTCCGAGTGTCTTCTTATCATAAAAAGTAGTTTACTGAATTAAGATTCACTAGTACGAGCTTCTGAGATTTTTTCTTTTGCAGCCTCAGTACCATTTGATACTGCTTCTTTTGTTTTCTCTGCTCCAGAGGAAATTGCTGCTTTAGCTTTGCCAGCTTGTTCAGAAGCAAAGTTTCCTGTTGCTTGTGCTGCATCAGATACACGATCTTGTACTGTCACTGAGTCAGCTTCATGTTCAGCTTTAGTCTTAACATCTACGACATTTGCGTTCAATTCAACAACTTTAAGGTGGGTCATCACTTCAACGTTTTGACTGACAATCGTTTTAATGCTTTCAACGATAGCTGGGATATCCTTGCCGTATTCAACAACGATGTCTAAATCAACTGCAACTTCTTTAGTACCAACTTCAACATTTACACCATCAGTTACTGAGTCAGAATTTACAACGCTATTTTTTAGATTAGAGAAGAAACCTCCACTCACAGCCAAGAGTCCGTCTACTGATTCTAAAGCATGTCCAACAATTTTAGCAATTACCTTTTCTTCATAAGTTACTGAAGTTTTAATATCTTGTTTTTGATTTTCCATAAATAAATGACCTCAAACCTTCTAGTCCTTTTTCTTAAAGCTCTCTGAAGCACCCTTAATGGTATCTTTAATGTCAGCAAGTTTTTCTTTTGCATGACCTTTCAATTTATCGACTTTACCTTCAGATTCAACTTCTTTATCGCCAGTAAGTTTCCCAACAGATTCTTTTACTGAACCAGAAACCTTATCAACTTTTGCATCAAATTTTTCTTCAGACATAATAGCCTCCTACTAATAACAATACTTTAAACTATACTTTAAACTATACTTAAATCAATTATTGTACACGTGGTTCAGACTTCATGTCTTCCACTTTATCAACACCGTTACCTACGGCACTTTTAACGTTTGAAACTTGATTCGAAGCAAATTCACCTGTTGCTTGTGCTGCACTTGTTACACGATCTTGAAGAGTTACTGAATCTTCTTCATGTTGAGCACGAGTTTTAATATCAACAACATTAACATTAACTTCAACCACTTCAAGGTCTGTCATACGTTTCACTTCAGCTTCAACAACTTTTTTGATATCGGCAAAGATAGTTGGAACATGTTTTTGGTATTCAGCAACAATATCCAAATCAACAGCAACTTGCTTTTTACCCACTTCAACATTTACGCCATCTGTAACTGAATCAGAATTTACAACGCTATTTTTTAAATTTGAGAAAAAACCACCATTTACAGCCAAAAGACCATCTACATGCTCAATCGCAATTCCAACAATTTTTTCAATCACTTTATCTTCGAAAGTTAATTCTCCACGAACAGCTGTCGTGCCAGAATTGTTAGTTGTGTTTTTGATGTAAGTTTCAGTCATAATAGTTCCTCTTTCTTTTATTTAAATAATGTAGAATAAATATAAACGAAAAATTTTATTTTCTCTTATTAAAGAATTGGTCAAGCATACCTGTTCTTTGCACATAAAGCCCAGCATAAGCACCTAGCACAATGATAACAAGAGCAAGAATTGTTTTAAAGAATCCAATGGTTACAATCATTGCAGCTAAAACGAGCCCAATAACTGCACCTCCTAGTGGATATCTGTATTTCCTCACGAATTCTGACATATTAGACTCCTATTCTACACGACTTTTATTCGTCTTAGCATTTCCAACATTTTCTTCTTCAACTTGCTTAACAAATACTCTAGTGTTCATTTTCTTTTCCAACCCAAAGAATTCTTTTAAGCCAAGTTCAACATCACTTTGAATATGTTCAAGTTGTTCCGGTACATTTGTACGAGAAGTTAAAAGACCTTTAACATCAACTTTCACTTTTTTCTTATATAAATGAGCTGTCACACTAAGAGATTTCATCAAACCAGTTTTTAATACTTCTGTTTTAACAAATCCCTCTATTGCAGATTTTTTTAACATCAATTTACCAGTTTTATCAGCCAGTTTATACTCTGTGTATCGTCTTGGATAAAACAGAACTACCAATATAGCCAGTAAAACGATTACAAACAGCACTAATGCTCCCCAAAAGAAATAATGATACATACCAACGTCAATCGGTGATGGCAAATTAAAATCCCAATCTAACCAATTAAAAGATGGTAGATAAATGTGTTGTTTACTGATAACAGCTACAAATCCTAGTAGGGTAAGGGAGATTAGACCTAGCAAAGTATATAAACTTTTTAGTCCTTTTGACATAGGTAACTCCTTTTCTAGTTATTCATTTTACCTAGTACAAATGAAGTAACAATGACAACAATAATCGCACCTACGATTGAAGGAATCAAAGCCATACCTGCTAATTTAGGCCCCCATGTTCCTAGTAAACTTTGACCAACAAATGAACCAACTAAACCAGCTAAGATGTTAGCTATCCAACCCATTGAACCACCTTTGTTAGTAACAGCCCCTGCAATAGCACCGATAATAGCACCTACGATTAATGACCAAATTAAACTCATGATAAATACCTTCTCTTTCTTGACTAATCATTCTACTAGTTATGTAGTTATGATTTTTTGCCTAATACAAATGAAGTAACAATGATAACGATAATCGCACCTACGATTGAAGGAATCAAAGCCATATCTGCTAACTTAGGCCCCCATGTTCCTAGTAAACTTTGACCAACAAATGAACCAACTAAACCAGCTAAGATGTTAGCTATCCAACCCATTGAACCACCTTTGTTAGTGATTGCTCCTGCAATAGCACCAATAATAGCACCAACGATTAATGACCAAATTAACCCCATGATAAATACCTTTCTTCCTAAGTACATCTCAGTGTACAAACTTATTTTGTTCTTAACTAAATAACAAGAGTTTCTTAAGTGACCACTCGGCAATTAATTAAGTTGTTAACTATACTAATATTATACAACTTTATAAAGTGACTGCCAAGTAAAAAGCTTGGTAAATGCTTTTATTTATAAGTGACCACTTGATATTTAATTGATATTGTTATTATACTCTTTTTAGAAAATAATGCAAGAGAAACGCTTCTTTCTTTAAAATAGTATGGTCACTTTTCAAAAACGCTTTAATATCAACCTTTTTAGTAAGTAAAAACCAAATGATAACTTATTTTGTCTATTCAAATGATGCAAAAAGACTAAGAATACAATTCTTAGTCTCTGATTATTTAAGCATATAATAGAAGAAAGTTAGTTTTCCTTTTTACTAATAGGAGCGACACTCGCTAATAATTTCTTTAACCCAATACCTGGAAAATTTATTTTTAACTCTTGAGTCTTTCCGCTACCTGAAACTTCAAGCACCGTACCGTCCCCCCATTTTTTATGAGTTGCAACATCACCAATCTCCCATGATGTCTCATGGCTATTGTTCGCGTTAAGAGCCTGGAGTTGGGCAGTTACTTGAGGTTGTGAATTACTTTTATGTGCCTGAAGCGCTTGTTGAAGACTCATTCCTTGACCAAATTGTGTAGGCTGTTCTTTTGAATATTTCACACCAAATGAAGAATTAACTGGTCGAGCCAACCCTTGATGTTGTATCAGCTCATCATCAATCTCACGTATAAAACGGGTTGGTCTATTATAACTAGTTTTACCAAATAAAGTACGGGTATTAGCATTGGTAAGGAAAAGTATTTGTTCTGCTCTCGTAATCCCGACATAAGCTAAACGACGCTCTTCTTCTAATTCATCAGCATCCTCTATTGCACGCGATAAAGGAAATACTCCTTCTTCCATACCGATTAAGAAAACAACTGGAAATTCTAGACCCTTGGCAGCATGTAATGTCATTAAAGTGACCTCAGCCGTTTCAGTGGCGCTATCATCAGTATCTGCTATTAAAGCTAAATCATTTAAAAAACGCGATAGACGATCTAAACCAGTTTCACCCTCTACTGTAATCTCAGGGTTATCGTCAAAATTTTTAGTCACTGACAAGAATTCTTCAATATTTTCAATACGCGCTTGACTTTCTAATGTATTTTGAACTTGAAGTGCTTCTAGATATCCTGTCTTATCCAGTAGGTTTTCTGTAATCTCCGTTACAGTTAAACTATCTAGCTTACTACGTAGAGTCAAAATCAGATTAGCTAAATCCCAAACAGCTTGAGCAGCCTTCCCTTTTAAGGGCGACATCATGACATTTGAAGAGGCATCAAGAAGAGACATGTTCTGTTCATAGGCAAATGACCGTATTTTTTCTAAAGTGCCTGGCCCAACCCCTCTTTTAGGTTCATTTACAATCCGCTCAAAAGAAATATTATCAGAAGTATTTGCAAGGATATTGAGATAAGCAATAACATCTCGAATTTCTTTACGACTATAGAATTTTGTTCCACCAACCATTGTATATGGAATATTGGATTTTAAAAGTGCTTCCTCAATAGTACGAGATTGCGCATTCGTACGATAAAGAACGGCAAAATCTTTGAAATTTTTTCCTTGTTCTCGAACGATGTTATCAATAGTTGATGCTACAAAAACGGCTTCTTCTTGCTCATTGTTAGCTCTATGATATACAATTTGCTCACCTTCATCATTTTGAGTCCATAATTTTTTGGGACGGCGATTTTTATTATGATTAATCACATTATTAGCAGCTTGAAGTATTTTCTTAGTCGATCGATAATTTTCTTCTAATAATACAACTTTGGCTTGCGGATAGTCCTTTTCAAAATCAAGAATATTTTGCATATCAGCTCCACGCCATCCGTAAATGGATTGATCGGCATCACCAACAACACAAATATTTTTGAAACGCGAAGCTAATAACTTAACTAATTGGTATTGAGCGTGGTTAGTATCTTGATACTCGTCTACATGGATATATTGATACCTCTGTTGGTAATAGGCCAAAACATCTTTATTCTGATCAAATAATCGAAGTGTCATCATAATCAAGTCATCGAAATCCATGGCCTCACTTCTACGTAATTCCTCTTGATAAGCTTTATAGCATTTAGCAATTACCTGTGTATACATATCTCCGGCTTGCTTCTCATATGCAATTTCATCAAGAAGGTCATTTTTAGCATTAGAGATTGTACCTAAAATTGAACGTTCATTCCACTTTTTTGTGTCCAAATTTAATTGCTTAATGATTCGCTTCATTAAAGTACGCTGCTCACCTGGATCAACGATTGTAAAGTTACGATTATATCCAATATAATCAGCTTCACGACGTAAAATACGAACACACATACTATGAAAAGTTGCAATCAAAGTATCTTGGGTAGCTGGATTCAAGGCGATAGCACGTTCACGCATTTCACGCGCTGCTTTATTAGTAAAAGTAATCGCTAAAATATTCCAAGGATTAACATATTTTTCATCTATTAAATAAGCAATACGATGAGTCAGAACACGTGTTTTTCCAGAGCCAGCTCCTGCCATAATCAAAAGCGGTCCGTCTGTCGTTTGTACCGCTTCTGCTTGTTTATCATTCATTCCAATTATTAAAGGATTCATTTCTACTCCTAATTTTGTCAAAATTGCCTCTCTAGTATATCATTTTTTCATCTTTTTCCCAATAGAAAAAGGAGTTAAACAGACGCTGTCTAACTCCTACCTTTTTTACTTCTCTTTTCTCTCTCCAGTTACAAACATTGTAAAAATAGCAGTTGTAACCATTTCGCCTTTCTGATTTTTAATGTGAACATCAACGACTTTTGTAGTACGACCATTATGAACACAAGTACCGATGACAGTAAGCAGATCATCTAATCGGCCTGCCCTCAAATAGTTGATATTTGATTGTAGAGTTACCGCTTCATATCCTGTTGAAATAGCAACTAAACCACTGACTTGATCACACAGTGTAAACAAATAACCACCATGAGCATTACCATAATAGTTGAGCGAAGAGTCAACGACCTTCGTTGTTAAGGTAACTTGACCTTCTTCCCAGTTCTCAATTTCGTAATTCTCAAATACTTTTACTTGTTCTAAATTGAATTTCATTCTACTATAACCTCACTTTTTCTATGACCATTATAGCAGAAAATAAGGAAACCTTAACTGTAAACGTTTTTATTTTAAACTTTTTAACTGATCTATCATAACAAAAGAGCTCAGATACTCTGAGCTCTTTTGTTATGATTTCATGCTTTCTTTTGGCAATATTAAATTTAATATAATACCCACTATAGCACTTAATGCTGTTCCTGATAAAGTTAGAGCACCTAGATCAAGGACTGCTCCACCGAGGCCTAAAACTAACATGGAACTAGCAATAATCAGATTACGAACCTCAGCAAAATTGACACGATTTTCAATCAACACTTTTAATCCATTACTTGCAATAACACCATAAAGTAATATAGCCATTCCACCAAGTACTGCACTAGGAATTGTAGAGATCAAAGCTGTAAATTTACCAAAGAATGAAAAAGCGATTGCAATAAAAGCTGCATTACGAATAACCGTTACAGAAGCTATACGCGTCATGCCAATAACACCTGTATTTTCACCATAAGTAGTTTCAGCTGGCCCTCCTATAAGAGCAGAAAATGCGGTTGCTAAACCATCTCCAATTAAAAGACGATTTAAACCTGGTTTTTTTAGAAAGTTACGCCCACAAATCTGACCTAAAACTGTATGATCACCGATATTTTCAGCAATCGTTACAATTGAGATTGGAAGAATTGCAAGCATTTCTGGTCCAAAGTAAAGTTTATAACTGTGAAATAAACCTGTCTTAAACGGTAAATAGAATTTTGGCAATTCAAACCAGGCAGCTTTTTCAACTGGAGATAAATCTACCAAGCCAAGAATGATTGATAAAATATAACCTCCAATAATTGCAAATAAAAATGGAATAATCTTGATAAAACCTTTCCCTTTAGTATTGATAAAAGCTGCAATCAAGAATGTAACAACAGCAACTAGCATTTTACGCCAATCACCTTTAGCGACAAAACCTGCATTAGTTACAGCAGAGTTTGCCAAACCTAAACCAATAACAATAATCATAGGTCCAATGATTATTGGTGGCAAAATCTTATCAACCCATGAATTTCCTACGAACTTAATAACCGTCGCCACAACGACATAGATTAGACCTACAAAAAGAATACCTGTTTGAGCAGCCGAAATATCGCCATGCATTTGTTTCATGGCTAATGCCATAGCTGTAATATAAGCAAATGATGAGCCTAGGTAAACAGGGACTTTAAATTTTGTCGCAACTTGATAAATGAGCGTTCCGCAACCAGAAGCAAATAAAGCCACTGATACAGGCATCCCTAAAATAAGCGGAACTAATATCGTAGCTCCAAACATGGCAAAAACATGTTGAAAACTTAACAACAAACCTTGAAATAATTCTGGTTTTTCATCGATATCTAGTAATAAGTTAGTAGAATGTACTTCCTTATCTACTAGAATTTGATTACTTTCACCTTTAGCATTTAAAGTCATATCTAAACTAGTCCTCTTGGGCATACAAAAAAGCCCACTTTCTATAGCAATATAGTCATAGGCTTTATTTTTTTCCTGATGTTTTTCTCACCTCACGGGATGAGTTTAAAAACCTACGCTGAAAGAATTATAGCATAAGACATTTTAGAAAACAAGACTTTTTTGAAACTATATTGACAAAACTATGCTTTTTCATTATGATAGTTAACATAATAAAATATACCGAATGACGTCATTCAGGAGAAGAAAGTTAGACTTTCGCCGAAGGAATTACACTCTCAGGTGTCTTAAGACAGGACTGATTGACAGACGGACTTCTGGAGAGACCTATAAGTAGCAACATCTTTGTATTGACACCAAGATGTGCTCTAGGCGCCGAAGGGGCAAGAAGAGTAAAACAACTCCTCCAATCTCTCAGGCAAAAGGACAGAAGCTAAAAGCCAATATTAATAATGAGTAGTAAGCTTATTAAGTTTACTACTACCTTTATTTGTGCGCTTTTTAGCTAGCATCTTTCAGAAGTTATCTCTTTTAGAGATAACTTTTTTCGTTTCATTACAGAATCCATAGGTATGTCATGTATCAAAGGAGAACATATGCTAACACTTTTTACTCATATCAATAGCTTCGTTTGGGGTCCACCTTTACTTGCTTTATTAGTCGGAACAGGTATTTACCTATCATTTCGCTTAGGTTTTATTCAATTGAGACAACTTTCTAGAGCTTTCAAATTGATTTTCCGAGAGGATAACGGGCAAGGAGATATTTCAAGTTATGCTGCCCTTGCAACTGCTCTTGCTGCAACGGTAGGGACAGGTAATATCGTTGGTGTGGCTACGGCTATTAAATCTGGAGGACCAGGAGCTTTGTTTTGGATGTGGGTAGCTGCCTTTTTTGGAATGGCAACAAAATACGCAGAAGGATTATTAGCTATCAAATATCGCACAAAAGATACTAATGGAGAAATTTCTGGAGGACCAATGTACTACATTGTCAATGGAATGGGACAAAAATGGAAACCATTAGCAGTCTTTTTTTCTGCAGCAGGTATCTTAGTAGCTCTTTTAGGAATAGGGACATTCACTCAAGTCAATGCAATTGCTTCTTCTCTTGAGCATACTTTCAAAATATCAACTAGATTTACCAGCCTCATTCTTGCTGTTATAGTATTATTTATTATATTTGGAGGTATAAAATCTATTTCAAAAGTTTCAGAAAAAATAGTGCCTTTTATGGCTATAAGCTATATTTTAGCAACTCTGATTATTATTGCAGTTAATTACAATAAGATTCCACATACTTTCCAACTCATCTTTAGCGGTGCTTTTTCTGGGACAGCAGCCATTGGTGGTTTTTCTGGAGCTATCGTTAAAGAAGCAATTCAAAAGGGAATTGCTAGAGGAGTTTTCTCAAATGAATCTGGATTGGGTTCTGCTCCAATAGCTGCAGCAGCAGCTAAAACAAAAGAACCTGTTGAACAAGGGCTTATTTCAATGACAGGAACCTTCATTGACACTATTGTTATTTGTACTTTGACAGGGATTGCAATTTTAGTTACAGGAAAATGGCTAGAATTTGATTTACAGGGTGCTCCATTAACACAAGCATCTTTTAATACCGTATTTGGCTCACTAGGTAGTTTTGCTCTAACCTTCTGCCTTGTCTTATTTGCTTTTACTACTATTTTAGGATGGAGCTATTACGGAGAGCGTTGCTTTGAATATCTATTTGGCACTAAATTTATTAACGCTTATCGTATTATTTTTGTCATTATGGTTGGCTTAGGTGGTTTCTTACAGCTCGATCTTATTTGGGTTATCGCTGATATCGTTAATGGTTTAATGGCTTTACCAAATCTAATAGCTCTCCTAGTTTTGTCACCAATTATTGTTAAAGAAACACAGAAATATTTTTCAGAGACTAAAAATATCACTAAGCCTTGAACTTACTAGTTTTATAGTCTGCTCCTAAGTGATATAATGTGTAAATGAAAGGAAATTAGGAAAATGGCAACTTCTACTGAAAACTTACAACTTGCAAAAAGAGGGCCTATTATTAGTATCATTGCCTATATAACACTGGCAGTCGCTAAATTAGCTGCAGGTTATTGGTTTGATGCTACTTCACTTGTAGCAGATGGATTTAATAACTTATCTGATATCTTAGGAAATGTAGCACTCTTAATTGGTTTACACTTGGCTAGTCAACCAGCCGACTCAAACCATCGTTTTGGTCACTGGAAAATTGAAGATTTAGCAAACCTGATCACCTCTTTTATTATGTTTGTCGTAGGTATTCAAGTTTTTATTCAAACTGTCACTAAGATTATTAATAATACTGATACTAACATTGATCCTCTAGGTGCTATAGTAGGTGCTATATCTGCTCTTGTTATGCTTGGCGTTTATTTCTATAATAAACAATTATCTCAAAGAGTAAAGTCTAGCGCTCTGGTTGCAGCTTCTAAAGATAACCTTTCTGATGCTGTGACATCTATCGGCACATCTATTGCTATCATTGCGGCTTCTCTAAATTTTCCTATTATTGATCGTTTAGCTGCTATCATTATTACTTATTTTATTCTTAAAACAGCTTATGATATTTTTATAGAATCTGCTTTCAGCCTATCGGATGGTTTCGATGATTATCAATTAAAACAATACGAAAAAGCTATATTAACAATTCCTAAAATATCCGCTGTAAAATCTCAACGTGGACGTACTTACGGTAGTAATATTTACCTTGATATTGTTCTCGAAATGAACCCTGATCTCTCAGTCTTTGAAAGTCATGCCATTACCGAAAGAGTGGAAAAACTACTCAGTGATAAATTTTCTGTATATGACATAGATATTCATGTAGAACCCGCTTCTATCCCAGAAGACGAAATTTTCGATAATGTTTACCAAAAATTATACAAAAACGAAAAAATCATCCTAGCAAAAATTCCCGGTTATGAGACCTTTATTAGCCCTGACTTTTATATGATTAATGAAAAGGGAAACATTATCACTTCTGACATGCTCACTAATGCTACAAATCATTCATTGGCAAGCAACTTTAAATATTTCAATGTAAAATCAATTAGTCAAAAAACAAAACTTGTGTCTTATGAATTGGAAGGTAAACGACATACTAGTATTTGGCGCCGTAATGAAAAATGGTTCTTAATCTACCATCAAATAACTGCCAAGTCAAGTCCGTATAAAACGAGACGATATCAAATCACTTCCCTTGATTAATATACTATTTAATCAGTTACTCTTGATAAAAATAGCTTACAAAAATAAATTAAAAAGATTGAGAAAAATCTCGGTCTTTTTAATTTGTTTTTATGTAAACGTTTCATAGCCTTGAAAATTACTTTCAGAGTAGTAGACTATAATGGAAGGAGTTTTTCATGAAATTATACGTTCAATTAATGGTTATTTTAACCTTTTCATTCGCTGGTGAGGTTCTATCTACTATATTCAACTTACCTGTACCAGGTAGTATTATTGGATTAATATTACTATTCCTAGCGTTAAAATACAAAATCATCAGGCTCAGGCATATTGATGCCGTGGGGAATTTTCTATTAGCAAATATGACCATTTTATTTTTACCACCAGCAGTTGGACTGATGGAGCACTTTCAAGACATAAAACCCTATCTTTTTGGGATAGCTATCATTATCTTAGGAGCGCTATTTCTCAATATTCTAACTATTGGACTGGTATCCCAATGGATCAAAAAGAGATATGAAGGAGATTATCCAGAAATTGGAGGTAAAAATGGCAACTTTAACGAATAACCCTATCTTTGGTATTATGTTAACCGTATGGGCGTATTACATTGGCATAAGGATTTTTAGAAAATATCCTTCCCCTGCAACAACTCCACTTCTTTTGGCGACTATTTTATTAATTGCTTTTTTAAAATTAACACATATCTCCTATAAAGATTACTACAATGGCGGTTCATTTCTAACGATGTTAATTACGCCTTCAACGGTTGTATTGGCTATTCCTCTCTATAGAACCTTTCATTTAATGAAGCATCACATTAAAAGTATTAGCATTAGCATCATCTTAGCTTCTGTTATCAACACAGTTTTTACCGCAATAGTTGCTAAGTTTTTTGGTATGAAATATTTCTTAGCAATCTCACTTTTCCCAAAGTCCGTAACTACAGCTATGGCCGTTGGAATTACAAGTAAAGCAGGTGGATTAGCTACTATCACTCTGGTCGTAGTTGTTATTACAGGCATCTTAACAAGCGTTTTGGGTCCTATTTTTCTAAAATTATTAAGGATAGAAGATCCTGTTGCTATAGGGCTCGCGCTAGGAGGAACTGGCCATGCTATAGGAACTGGACAAGCCTTAAAATATGGCCAAGTTCAAGGCGCCATGGCTGGACTAGCAATTGGTATCACAGGAATTTGCTATGTTATTGTCAGTCCTTTAGTTGCAGGCTTAATATTGAAATGAGGAAAAGAAAAGTAAACCCAAAATAATTATGTTATAATATTTAAAAATAGAATTTAGGATAAATAATTATGATACCGTTAAAAAAAATAACTGTTGGAACGATTGTCTGTCTCTCATTTTTGGGTTTAACAGCATGCTCTTCTTCAAATACTCAGCAAACCTCTACTTCAAAATCAAATGTATCACAACATAAAAATATCAAAGCTGACCATGAAGAATTACGTTTGAAATTTAATAAAGTAAAGTTAGGAGTTAAAGCAAATAACTTTAAAGGAGGCACTAGTCTCGCTGAATTAAAACAATTATTTGGTGGCGAACCAAATGAAAAATTTGATACACCAGCGGGAAATGTCACTCTTAAAGGCTATCGTTGGAATGTCGATGATATCTCCATTACTATACAATTATTAAACGATAGTAGCATTGTTCGTTCAATTAGTAATTTTAAGTTTATTCGTGATGCCAACATCACAACAAAAGATTATAATAGTTTAAAAAATGGCATGTCATACAATAAAGTAAAAGAACTTCTAGGAGAACCTGATGATATTTCTCAAGCAGTTTCTTCAGATAAGGAGGAACTACAGGCTGCATGGATTAGTGGCATCCAGTCGTCAGACAGTGATCCGGGAATTAACCTTACATTTGAAAATGATAAACTCACTAACAAACAACAGCATGGTTTAAAATAAAAAGGCATTAACGCCTTTTTATTAATACCTTAATTACTTATTAGAAATATTTTATTACACAATAGTTTAATCTCAGTACCTTAACTTAGTCCTTTAATGGTCATACTAACTAATTATGATACTAACTTACACAGATTTCAAACTAATTCTTCCTTATTTGTCAACCTTGGTTTTACTTATCAGAAATGAGGAGAATCAGTTTGTGAGGCAAGATTGGAGATAAACTAATATAAAGCCTATAGCATACAGCTTTATGGAGCATCTATTATCCACCTTAAGGGAAAACACCCAGATTTTAAGACAAACAATTTTGCTTACAACGTTCATGACTTGACGCTTAATAAGCACTTCAGTTGCTATCAATTTTCAGAAAACGATTCATTTAAGTTAATAGCTATTGATTAATTGTTGTTTAAAATTCCAGTAAATTGGAATTGTTCAAGCTTTTGAACTGCTTCTCGTAGTTCAGAAGCTTTTTTTAAATAATCGTCATAAAGTTCTTCAAACTCCTTTGTGTTTTCAATCTCAATTGCAATGTATTTCTTCACGAATGCCATCCCCTTTCTGTGGTATAATTTAAATGGAAATATGGAGATAAAAATGTATAAAAAGTTAATAAAAATATTAAATATAATTCAATTGTTATTAGTAATTATTCTTACTGGGGTAATTATTTTTTGGATGACAAAATTGATACTTCTTGTAGATTTCGACTGGATTACAGACAGTTATTTCATTCAATCTAGTAAATTCAATTGGATTAAATTTTTTAGTCAGTTTATAACTATTGACTTGATATTTGTTTTACCCCTTATCATGTTTAATTTCGTTTACTATTTACTAAATGAAAAAACAAAAGGAAACTTTGGCAAATTAGTAGAAACAGTTAATGTTGTATATCCTTCAATTGTGTCTGTGATAACACTTTCTCTAACTGCAAATGAATTAGTATTCACTTTCATTACCTCCGTTATTGCATTTATTGTCCTTACAATCCAGATCTCTAAGTTTATTTTTAAACAGCGAAAATAAAATAGAAATCAAAAAAAGCGTACTGAAAAAAATGAACATTAATATAGTTCCACAAACTAATACAAATAATATTTGAAAGACTATTATTTTTTACCTCCTACTCCCTCACGGGAGTTTTTATTTTAAAACTAACCAACCAATCAACCCTAAAATACTTAGACCGATTACCCAACCACTATCAATTTTGATTGATAGTTTTTCTTTACCATCTTCCGATATCTTATGATAATCATAAGACCCAAACAACATTTTTTTGATGTTCATATTTTTCCCTTTCTATGTGATATAATCATATTATGAAAAAATTAATTAAATATATTCTTAGCTTCGAAAATATAATTGCCATATTTTTTATTGTTCTTTTTGGACTATTGCTCATTCGTATTGAACCTGTTAATAATTCTGTTTATTCTATAATCTCTGGTATTGCTATCGACAAAGTTATCATTGTGATAATTTCATCTTTTGTTATTGCTATTTTCTCAGCATTTTTCATTATCGATATACTGGAAATTATTTTTCATCTCAAAATTGATTCTTTATTTTTAATTGCTTATTTATTTTTTGCAATTTCACTAGGTTTTGGACTTCTTAAAGTTTTGACAGAATCACAATTTAGCTTGTTATCTGCCTTTATTGCTTTCCCTTTATTTCTTATCTTTCCTAAACTTTTTGAGAAAATAGTAAATAACAGGAAAATCAATCAAAAAGACAATAAAAATCAAAAATAAATAAACCAAAAACTCTTTAATAACAATCTCCTCTCTTTCTTGAAAGAAAGTAACCACTATGATATAGTAAGCATAACCCCTTTAAGGGGCGAGGATTTTCAATCCCCTATCCGATTACCACGTAATCAGATATTTTATTTTGAGCCTAAACCAAAGAATTTGAATTTCGAACTTTACTTCTTTGTGTTTAGGTTTTTTATTTCGCCTACTTTCCATCAGTGGCTACCTCCTTTCGTTTTGCTTAATTCCTCAAGCTTGGTTATATTGTAATATGATTTAAATCGTATTTTAATCATTTTTTCGGTAAAAATCGTATTTATTCCAAAAATATTATTTACAAATACGATTTAAAACGGTATTATATAAGTATAAAAATTCGAAAGGAAAAAATTATGGCAAGAGGAAGAGGTAAATTAACTCCTCAAGAAATAGAGGCATTAAGATTCTTTTCGAGCAAACTAAATGATTTGCTCAATGAAACAAGTACAAAGCAAGTCGAACTCTCAAAGGCTACAGGAATACCACCAAGCACTCTTACAGGTTATGTTAAAGGAACATCTTTACCTATTCCAGGTAACGTCCAAAAAATAGCAGATTACTTTGGATTAATGAAGTCTGATATAGACCCAAGATTTGCACCTCGTAAGAAAAAACATGAACTCAAAATTCCTACTTCTCCGCTCGTTAACAAAATTACTAAGACGGTTGTTGAATTAAATGTTCCACGTAAACAACAAGTACTAGATTATGCTACAGAGCAACTAAAAGAGCAAAAAAATAAAATAACCTCCATAGAAGAAACGTTGTACGAATATAAAGTATATGAAAAACTCTCTGCTGGTACAGGGTATGGTTACTTTGGCGACGGAAATTACGACACTGTCTTTTATGATGAGCAATTAGACTATGATTTTGCTTCTTGGGTTTTCGGTGATTCAATGGAACCGACTTATCTTAATGGCGAAATCGCACTAATAAAGCAGACAGGCTTTGATTATGATGGAGCTATATATGCTGTCGAATGGGATGGACAAACTTATATTAAGAAAGTATTTAGAGAAAAAGGTGGTTTAAGATTAGTTTCTTTAAACAAAAAATACAAAGATAAGTTTGCACCTTTTAGTGAAGATCCACGTATCATCGGAAAAGTTGTTGGCAATTTTATGCCAAAAGAATATTGAGGTGGGATATGGGATTATTCAATAAAAATGAGAAAGCCTCTAAAAAGTCAATGGTCGATATATATCTTGAGCAGCATGGTATCAATGACTTTCCAGAGGAGTATAAAAATGCTATTAAAAATATAGTAAACGATCTTTCGTCACATGGACTAGCAAAAGCCTCTATGATTTTATCTTTTTCTAAAATAGAAGAACAAGCAAAAGTGGGATATCTGTCAACAATAATTAATCAAAACTGGATTCTCATGAACCAAAACTAGCAAATCATTAATGAATTAAAAAAAATGAACGAAAAATAAAAGAATGCACATAAATCTGCTTAGTACGATTTCCGTATTATCGGAGAAGTTATTGGTAGTTATTCAGAAAATCATAGCTGATGAAGTGATGGTTATTGATGAGTATTATAGTCTGCTGGATACAGTGTAAAAAATACGGTAGATTTTTTTCCAATACGGTAGAAATTCAAAGTTGTATAAAATCAGATAAAGTTAAATAACTTTTGAAATTAATATAATAATATCAGTTTAGTTAGTTGACAATAATAATAATATAATATAAAATGAAGATAATAGTATAAGCGCTGGTATCTCTACGGGGACCAGTACGGAGTAAGCCTTCTTCATTTTTAATGGAGGAGGTTTTCCTTTTGAAAGAATTTAAATCACTTACTGATCAACTCAATTTATTAAAAGATCGTGGTCTAAAAATAGGAGATGAAGAAAAAGCTGAATTATATCTATTGACCAATAACTACTACAACATCATAAACGGTTACGGAAATTCTTTTGCTCTGAAAAAAATAAATACGATGATGATGCAACATTTGAAAAAATAGCTCAGTTATATTTTTTTGATAAAGAAATTAAGCAAATACTATTCTCGTCGATTTTGGATGTTGAGAAGCATTTGAAATCTTCAATAGCACATCGATTTGCGGAGAGATTTCAAAATCAAACATATGCTTATTTGAATACTAATAATTATAGCAGTGATAAAATTTTAGAAATTAGCTATATAGTATCCAAATTTTCGAAAATTATTAATACAAATAAGAAGTTTAAAAATAACTCTATCAACCACTATGTAAATAACTATAGTGATGTCCCTATTTGGGTAATTATTGATTATATAGAGTTTGGAGATTTGTTAACTTTTATAAAAAATCTTGATAAAAGTTTGCAAAATGATGTTGCTATTGATTTAGTAAGTTTTGTACTTGATAATCTAAAAATCACACAACAATTCACTCCTGAAACAATGCTAGGTTTATTAAATAATATAAGAGAGACTAGGAATGTTTGTGCCCATAACAATAGGCTAATAGGATTTGAATGTAGAGCTAGCTCTACATACTATTCTGACTTACACAGTCTGTTTAATATAACACCTGACGATTCAAGAAAAAATGTATTCACTACATTTATTAGTTTACAATGCTTTCTTAGTAACTCAGAATATGCAAAATTGCATAACTCAATAAGAAAAAGAGTAAATCAATTAAAAAATAAAGTTGGGCAAGATAAAGTTAATGAAATTCTTGAACAACTTGGATTCCCAATAAATTGGAATGACCAACCAAAACTTAGACAATAAAAAAAGCCCCACGCTCAAATTTTGGTCAAGGAGAGCGTGAGGCAAAACTGTATAAGAAATAAGCATTAAATGGCTCGTTTTCTTGTACCTATTTTAGCAAATTTAGAAAGGTTTAGCAATGGCGTATTTCCGTAAACGCGACAACGGGTGGGAGTATCGAATATCGTATAAAGATATAACTGGTAAGTACCGACAAAAATCAAAGAGCGGTTTTAAAACAAAGAAACAAGCTGAACTTGAAGCAAATAAGATAGAGATAGAATTATCTAAAGGATTTCAAATAAATAATAATATAGAATTTTGTACTTACTTTAAAAATCGGTCTGAACTTTATAAAAAGCCAAATGTAACTGCTACTACTTGGGATAAGTACAACTATACTTTGTCTAAGATAAAAGGGTATTTCGATAAAGCCAAGTTATCATCAATTAAACCAAGTCATTACCAAAAATTTATTAGTGATTATTTAAACCAGTACAACTGGCAAACTATTAAAATGATAAATACTCACATCAGACAATCAATAAAAATGGCTATCCATGAAGGTTATATTACTAAAGATTTCACTGCTTTCGTCGTCCTTCCGAAACCAGATGATAGTAACGTAGATAGTAAATTTTTAGAGCTATCAGAATATCAAAAATTAATTTCAGAGACTAGTAATGAAGTGAAGTATAAGTCGCATTTTTGTATTTATTTAATAGCAACAACTGGATTAAGATTTTCAGAGGCTATGGGATTGACTTGGAGCGATATAGATAGAGATGAGTTGCTACTACATGTCAACAAGACTTACAAAGTGTTTGGAAGTGATAAAGGATTTCAACCAACTAAAAATAAACACTCAATTAGATATGTACCAATAAATAACACAACTATCAAATTGCTAGATCAATATAGGTTGTTATTCAAAACAGAAACAAGGATATTTGAAGGAATATCAAATACAGCTGTCAACAAGACACTAAAAAAATTAGTTGGCAGAAATATACACATTCATTCCCTAAGACATACTTATGTGTCTCATTTAATATCAGAAGGAATCGACTTGTTTGCTATTTCCAAGATAGTTGGACACAAAGATTTAAATATCACACTAAGCACGTATGCTCATTTGCTGGAAGATACAAAAAACAAGAACAATGAAATTATTAGGGAATTATTTGGGGCGAATTTGGGGCATAAACTAATATAAACCCTATAACATAAAGCTTTACGGAGCATCTATTATCCATCTTAAGGGAATCGAACCCCTATCCCAAGAACCGGAATCTTGTGTGATATCCATTACACTAAAGATGGTAGTACATGTTACATTATAGCATACTTTATCAACAAAAACAAAAAGACTTGCTAAAGCAAGTCTTTTAATTATTATAATTCAATATCACCGAATAAGTCAGCCATAGAGAATCCAGTTTGTGTTTCTGGAAGCTCGTAGTCGCGTTTTTCTTGACGACGTGGACGACGTGGACGTGATTGACGTTTTTCTTCTTTTTCACCTTCTGCTTGCGCTGGACGCTCTTCAAGAGCTTTCATTGAAAGTGATACACGTTCTGCATCTGAATTAACTTCAAGAACTTTAACAGTAACTTCTTGTCCTGCAGATAATACGTCTTTAGGATTTTCAACACGTTTGTGTGAAATTTGTGAAATGTGTACGAGTCCATCAATGCCAGGTAACACTTCAACAAAAGCACCAAAGTCAGTCAAGCGTTTTACTTTACCTTCAATAACATCACCAGCAGCAAGTTTTTGTTCAACGCCATCCCATGGGCCAGGTGTAGTTGCTTTAAGTGAAAGTGATACACGACCAGCTTCTTCATCAATTGAAAGTACTTTAACTTCAACTTCTTCACCAACAGTTACAACTGATTTAGGTGAAACATTGCGCTCATGTGATAATTCAGTTACGTGTACAAGTCCATCAACACCACCAAGGTCAATGAAAGCACCAAAGCTTGTTAAACGAGCAACTTTACCAGTTACAACTGAACCTACTTCAATGTTTGAGAAAACTTCTTTACGTGCTGCAGCTGCAGATTCTTCAACAACTTCACGACGTGAAAGGATGAAGCGATTTTCTGCTGCATCAACTTCTTTGATTTTAGCATCAAATTCTTGTCCAACAAATTTTTCAGTGTTACGTACAAAACGAGTATCAATCATTGAAGCTGGGATGAAACCACGAAGTCCTTCAAATTCAACTGAAAGTCCGCCTTTAACAGCACGTGTACCTTTAACAGTAACAACTTCACCTTCACGACCAACAAGTTTGTCCCATGCTTTACGAGCTTCCAAGCGTTTTTTAGATACAAGGAAAGTTACTGTATCAGTATCTTTACCTACAACTTGACGAAGAACAAGTACTTCAACTGTGTCGCCAGCTTTAACAAAATCATTGATATCAGCATCACGATCGTTAGTCAATTCACGAAGTGTCAAGACACCTTCAACACCAGTACCATCGATAACAACGTTTGCTTGACCGTTATCAACTGTTAAAACTTCCGCAGTGACAACGTCACCAGGGTTCACTTCGCTAACACTGTTTAGCAAATCTTCAAATTCATTCATTCTAAAAAATCCTCCAACAAAAGCTAGCCGAGCTAGCTTTTGATAACAATATATTTTCTCAAGGTAACCCGCAAGGACAACAAATATCTCTTTGACGGTGTCAAACAAAAGTTTGATACCTTTGACTGGGGTAGCTGGATTCGAACCAACGCATGAGGGAGTCAAAGTCCCTTGCCTTACCGCTTGGCTATACCCCAAATAATGGAAAGAGAGGGATTCGAACCCCCGAACCCGAAGGAGCGGATTTACAGTCCGCCGCGTTTAGCCTCTTCGCTATCTTTCCGTAACAACACTGACTATTCTACCACAGATGTTGTTAGCACGCAAGCTTTTTAAATAAATATTAGCGATTAAGATTATATTCTTCAATAATATTTCCCATAGCTTGATCTAAATTTTTATAGAATCCACTCACTTGCTCACCTTTAATCACAGCAAATTTAGAATCTAGCTCTGCAATTTGACCTACAATTTTTTTTCCAATAACGAGTTGGTATCCATCAACCTTAGTTCCATTAACTGTTACTTGAGCGTCTGAAATTTGAATTTCAATTTTCTTATCTTTTTTACTCACTATTAACTCCAATATCTCTTTTATTGTTTTTTATTGTACACAAAATACTAAAAGCTTGCAAGAGCAAGCTTTTAGTATAGACTTAATCTACTTTATAAATCCACCCTTCTGGTGCTTCAACATCACCAAACTGGATCCCTACTAACTCATCATATAGTTTACGTGTCGCTGGACCAACTTCTGTCTCACTGTAGAAGACATGGAAGTCATCTCCGTTTTGAATTCCTCCAATTGGTGAAATAACTGCGGCTGTACCACATGCGCCAGCTTCTGTGAATTTATCTAATTCGTCGACAAAGACATCTCCTTCAATCGCTTCCATACCAAACCTTTCTTTAGCAAGGTAAAGCAATGAATATTTAGTAATTGAAGGTAAAATTGAAGGACTCAAAGGGGTGATAAACTGATTATCTTTAGTAATTCCAAAGAAATTAGCTGCTCCAACCTCTTCAATTTTAGTATGTGTCGCTGGATCAAGATAGATAACATCTGAAAATTGTTTCTCATGAGCGTATTTCCCAGGAAGAAGACTAGCAGCATAGTTACCACCAACTTTTGCAGCTCCTGTACCATTCGGTGCTGCTCTATCATATTCTTTGGAAACAATAAAGTTAGTTGGTGTTAAACCACCTTTAAAATAACTACCTACTGGCATTGCAAATACCGTAAAAATATATTCTTCAGCAGGTTTAACTCCAATAATATCTCCCACACCAATTAATAAGGGACGAATGTATAATGTTGCCCCTGTACCATACGGTGGAACAAACTCCTCATTAGCGCGTACAACAGATTTAACCGCTGCAATAAATTTGTCTGTCGGAACATGTGGCATTAAAAGACGATCTGCTGTTCTTTGAAGTCGTTCTGCATTTTGATCTGGACGAAATAACTGAATAGAGCCATCTTTAGTTCTATAAGCTTTCAATCCTTCAAAAGCTTGTTGCCCATAGTGGAGGGCAGGAGAACTTTCTGAAATATGTAGCGTTGCATCATCTGTCAACTTGCCATCATCCCATTTCCCATCTTTAAAATGCGAAATGTATCGGAATGGTAATTTTCTGTAAGCAAAACCTAAATTATCCCAATCTAAATTTACTGTCATAAGGTACCTCTTTCTTTGGGTTTCTAACTATTGTACGCTATTATCATTATTTTTTCAATATTATTTGTAAAATTCAGAAAAATTACCAAACTAGTAAAAACACAAATGTGTTTTACTTAATTTTAACTGAGAATACTTCTTCGTCAGAAATCTTATCAGATACAAAAGAGCCATTACTTGTACGTTCAGAAAAACTCCATTGACTTAAATCAACATCGTAAACTTTTCCTGTTTTAGACATAATCTCAAGTACGAAAGTATCTCCTTCATGATTCGATACTGAACTAAATAAATCAAATTCAAAAGATGAATCCTCTAAATATACAGGTCCTGCTTTAAAAACGCGATGCGGTTTGGATTTCAATTCACGAAGAACTTGAAGTCCTCGATTAGCACGACTAGTTGTGGGGATAACATCAATGGCCATTCGTTTAAGACTTCCTCTATGAGTTAATAAATATAAACTTGTGGTGTTAGCTATAAATGCAGATACGATGTGATCACTATCTTTTAAATTCATCGCTTTTACACCTGCGGCTTTACTACCAACGACTGGTACATCATTTATACTAAATCTCAACGCATAACCATTATAAGTGACAAGTATAACATCCTCTAATTGGATAGGAGCAACAGTCACAACGTAATCATCTACATTTTTTAACTTAGCATATTTAGCTGTTTTTGACTTATATGTCCGCCATGGACTGATTTCTTGACGTTCAAAACGCTTTATTTGCCCTAATCTAGTGACAGCAAAATAAGTTTCTTTAGTAAAATCATCTACTAATTCAGCATAAATAATTTCTTCATTTGAAGCAAAGTTAACAAGATTTTGTGATAAATGTTCACCAACGTCTTTCCATCGAATATCAGCTAATTCATGAACTGGACGATAAGCAAGATTACCAAGGTTAGTAAACATCAATAAATGTTGGGTAGTCTTTGCATTGCTCACAAATATCAATTCGTCATCTTCTCGCTTACCAAGTTCATCAACAGTTGATGCATTGAAAGAGCGAGGACTGGTGCGTTTTACATATCCGCCTCTAGTAACACTGACGTATGTGTCCTCTTCGATAATTAAACTTGCAGTATCGATTTCAATAGTTTCAGCTAATTCTTGAAGTTCAGAACGTCTAGTATTGGCAAATTTCTTTTTGACCTCACGTAACTCACGTTTCATTACGTTATACATCGTACGTTCATCACTAATAATTGCCTTAAGCATTGTGATTTGTTGACGAAGTTCTTCTTCTTCTTCTCTCAACGTCACAATATCAGTATTTGTGAGACGATATAATTGCAATGTGACGATAGCCTCTGCTTGGGCTTCTGAAAACTCATAGCTGACCTTCAAATTCTCTTTCGCATCAGCTTTATTCTCAGAAGCACGAATTAATGCAATCACTTCATCCAAAATAGAAAGAACCCTAATCAGTCCCTCAACAATATGGAGACGTTTTTCGGCTTTTTCTTTATCAAATTTTGAACGAGCAATAATAATTTCTCTTCGGTGAGCGATATAGCTAGTTAATATTCTTGATAGACCCACCTGCTTAGGGGTGTAGTCATCAATAGCAACCATATTGAAATTATAATTCACTTGTAGGTCTGTATATTTAAAAAGATAATTTAAGACAATTGTTTCATCGGCTTCTTTTTTGAGCTCAATAGCGATACGAAGACCATCTCTATCAGACTCATCACGCACCTCTGCTATTCCTGGAACTTTATTATTAACACGAACATCATCGATTCGTTTTACTAAAACTGACTTATTAACTTCATAAGGAATTTCAGTAACAATAATTTGTTTCTTACCACCTTTTAAGGTTTCAATAGCAGTTCGCGAGCGAACCGCTACTCTCCCCTTACCAGTCTCATATGCCTTACGAATTTCATCTTTTCCTTGAATGATAGCGCCAGTTGGAAAATCTGGACCAGGTAGAAATTCCATTAATTTATCTAATTTAGCTTTAGGGTGATCAATCATGTACACGACAGCATCAATGACTTCTGCTAAATTATGTGGTGGAATATCTGTTGCATAGCCTGCAGATATTCCTGTTGCTCCGTTGACTAAAAGATTGGGAAAGGCAGCTGGTAAAACAGTTGGTTCTTTCTCTGTATCATCGAAATTCCAGGCAAAGGGTACGGTATTCTTATCAATATCTTGAAGAAGATAACCAGCAATTTCTGATAGACGGGCTTCCGTATAACGCATAGCCGCCGCAGGATCTCCATCCATAGAACCATTATTTCCGTGCATTTCAATCAATGTCTCACGATTTTTCCAATCTTGAGACATACGAACCATCGCGTCATAGATAGAGGAATCCCCATGAGGATGGAAATTCCCCATAACATTACCGACTGATTTTGCAGATTTGCGAAATCCCTTTTCAAAAGTATTACCATCTTTATTCATTGAATAAAGGATTCGACGTTGAACAGGTTTTAAGCCATCACGAATATCCGGCAACGCCCGTTCTTGAATGATATACTTAGAATAGCGCCCAAAACGCTCTCCCATAATGTCCTCAAGGGACATATTTTGAATATTAGACATATTTTTAATTTTCTCCTAGTTGGAGTGGCTTAGTATTATTTTTCCACTTATTTGAAATGAATGATTGGCTCTCTTGTCTAACGCATACAATATTACTTGTACACTATAAAACATGAATAACCAAGACTCTTTATTAAAATACTGTATTCTCTTCTAAAGTAAACTTGACATTATCTTCAATCCATTGGCGTCTTGGAGGAACTTTATCACCCATCAAGACATTAACTCGACGTTCTGCTCTTGCTAAATCTTCAATTGTTACACGAATTAATGTCCTTGTCTCAGGGTTCATAGTGGTTTCCCACAATTGATCGGCATTCATTTCCCCAAGCCCTTTATATCGTTGTAATAGTGAGCCTTTACCAAATTTTTGTCGTAATTCTTCTAACTCTATATCCGTCCAAGCATACTCAACAATTTCTTTCTTACCTTTTCCTTTTGACATTTTATACAAAGGTGGCAAAGCAATATAGACATGTCCCTCTTCAACAAGAGGTCTCATATAGCGATAAAAGAAAGTTAATAATAGTGTCTGAATATGAGCTCCGTCAGTATCAGCATCGGTCATAATGATAACTTTATCATAATTAATATCGTCAATATTAAAATCAGGACCAACACCTGCACCAATGGTATGGATCATTGTATTAATTTCTTCGTTTTTTATAATATCAGCCATCTTTGCCTTAGCTGTATTCAATACTTTTCCTCGCAACGGTAAAATAGCTTGAAACTTTCTATCACGACCTTGCTTAGCAGAGCCACCTGCAGAGTCTCCTTCGACTAAATAGAGTTCATTTTTCTTAGCATTTTTTGATTGTGCAGGGGTTAATTTTCCAGAAAGTAGACCTTTATCTTTTTTCGACTTTTTCCCATTTCTACTTTCATCACGAGCTTTACGTGCAGCTTCACGCGCATCACGTGCTTTTATTGCCTTACGGATTAAATTAGATGCTAAATCTCCATTTTCCATAAGAAAGTAAGTTAACTTTTCAGAAACAATACCATCAACAATTGGTCGTGCTAAGGGACTTCCTAGTTTATCTTTAGTTTGGCCTTCAAATTGCAAGTGCTCCTCAGGTACAAGAATAGATAAAATGGCTGATAGCCCCTCACGATAATCAGAACCTTCAAGGTTTTTATCTTTTTCTTTAAGAAGTCCTGTTTTACGTGCATAGTCATTCATAGACTTTGTAATAGCTGATTTCAAGCCAGTTTCATGTGTTCCACCATCTTTAGTACGAACATTATTGACAAAAGAAAGAATATTATCTGAAAAACCATCATTATACTGCAAAGCAACTTCGATATGAAATTCTTGTTCTTCACCTTCGAAAAACATGATTGGTGTCAACGTTTCTTTATCTTCATTTAAATACTCTACAAAATCTTGAACACCGTTTTCATAATGAAATTCTAGATGCTCTGCTTCTTCTGAACGATTATCTGTTAAGGTTAAAGTAACATTTTTTAAGAGAAAGGCAGATTCCTTTAAGCGCTCTGCAATTGTATTAAACTTAAAATCTATCGTTGAAAATACTGACTGATCTGGCATAAAGCTGACAGATGTCCCAGATTTTGATTTTGGTGCCGTGCCGATTTTTTTCAGGGTTGTAACGGGCTTACCACCATTTTCAAAACGTTGTCTGTAAATAGCTCCGTCGCGAATGATTTCAACTTCTAACCAAGAAGACAAAGCATTAACTACAGATGATCCAACACCATGGAGACCACCTGATGTTTTATAACCACCTTGTCCAAATTTTCCACCTGCATGAAGCACCGTGAAGATGACTTCAACAGTAGGTTTTCCCATAGCATGCATTCCAGTTGGCATACCGCGTCCATGGTCTGTAACAGTTATACTCCCATCTTTGTTAATAATAACATCAATGCGATTTCCAAAACCTGATAGAGCTTCATCAACTGCATTATCTACAATTTCCCACACTAAATGATGTAAACCAGTTCCATCTGTGGAACCTATATACATCCCTGGACGCTTACGAACAGCATCTAATCCTTCTAAGACTTGAATAGCATCGTCGCCATAATTCGTCACTGTTATATCTTGTTTAGCCAAAGTGACCTCCAAATTTTTTCATCTTTTTTATATTACAAGTTTTTTGCTGTTTTTGCAAAATTATTTTTTTAAAAATAGCAAAAAGACTTTTATGCTTATGTTATAATAAGGGTATGAGTATTATAATTATGATTATCATTGCCTATCTGTTAGGCTCTATCCAAACTGGACTTTGGATTGGTAAATATTTTTACCAAGTCAATCTTCGTCAACACGGTAGTGGTAATACTGGCACCACGAATACCTTCCGTATTTTAGGTGTAAAAGCTGGCATTGTCACTTTGACTATTGACATTTTAAAAGGGACTCTAGCAACACTTATTCCTATCATGTTAGGTGTAACGACAGTATCTCCATTTTTTATCGGTTTTTTTGCTATTATAGGTCACACTTTCCCTATTTTTGCACAATTCAAAGGTGGGAAAGCCGTTGCTACAAGCGCTGGGGTTTTGCTAGGATTTGCACCTTCTTTTTTCCTTTACTTATTAGTTATCTTTTTATTAACGCTTTATCTTTTTAGCATGATTTCGCTATCCAGTATTACAGTAGCTGTCGTAGGTATCCTGAGTGTCTTAATTTTTCCATTAGTAGGTTTTATATTAACGGACTACGACTGGATATTTACCACTGTGGTTATCTTAATGGCCCTCACGATTATTATCCGACATCAGGATAATATCAAACGTATTCGAAAAAGGCAAGAAAATTTGGTTCCGTTTGGCTTAAACCTAAGTAAACAAAGAAATAAATAATAAAAAACCGCTAGTAGCGGTTTTTTATTATAAGACTAACAATGTTTCGAGAGTAGATTTCCCTTCTAATTTAACCAATCAATCTCATTTATTCCTTCTTCTTCTAAGAAATGATTTGTTCTAGAAAAAGGTCTGCTACCAAAGAAGCCACGATAAGCAGATAGGGGACTCGGATGAGGACTCTCAATAATATGATGAATAGGATTATCAATTAGCGACTTTTTCTTTCGAGCATAGCCACCCCACAGAATAAAGACTACTGGTGTTTCCTTTTGGTTAACCACTTTGATGACAGCATCAGTAAAAGGTTCCCATATAAGCCCAGCATGACCATTAGCTTGGTGTTCTGGAACTGTTAAACAAGCATTCAATAGCAGCACTCCTTGTTGCGCCCATGATGTTAAGTCATGATGTGAACGTGACCCGATATCTTCTGCTAATTCTTTTAGAATATTTTGAAGTGAAGGAGGAGCTGGTAAATTGTCTGGAACAGAAAATGAGAGTCCTTGAGCTTGTTGAGGGCCATGATAAGGATCTTGGCCAATAATAACTACTTTTACGTTTTCTAGTGGTGTTATCTGTATGGCATTGAACACCTTACCTCTTGGAGGATAAACGATTCCGCTTTCGTAAACTGCATCCATAAATGTATTAATTTTATTGTAGTAATGATTGGGTAGTTCTCTTTTTATTAAATCATGCCAACTAGAATGTTTCATTTATAACTCCTTACTTTTAGATATCTGTATTACTAGTATAGCAATATTTTATAAAAAACGTTACTGCTTTATTCATTCAAAGCAGTAACGTTTTTTTATTAATCTTCGTCCTTAAGACCTAGAGCCAAATCAGATAAGGACACTGGTCTAGAATTTTCTTCTTTCAAAGAAGTATTTATAATGTTTAAAGAAGTATAAACATCAATAAGGATTCCAAATACATGTGCACGTTCATCACCTAAAATTGCTTGAAAAACCGTCTGTGATTGACAGAATTCTAAAAGATTATCTAAGCCCTTAATCCATTCTTCTACAATAGCCAGAGCCTTATTCATGACTTTAAATGATGATTCATCATACCAATAAATAGAACGAATCAGTTTTTTTTGCTTACTCAAAGCTTCTATTTTAGAAAGTATCTCACCTAGTTCATTCTGTACAATAGCAATAGAAAAATGTTTCCCCAGTAAAGATGGGGTTTTTTCTACTAATATAATTTCATCACGAAACAAGGTTAAATAATGAATGCTGACTAACAATTTTTGAATTAGCGCTTGGTGATCGTGTGTTTCAGTTTCTCTCATACTCAACCATCCTTACTATTTCTGACTGGTAAAACTATACGTAGCTTACTTTAAATATACCATATCACTATTGAAATCGCAAAAATAAGATGAATAATTTTATAAAATAAATATTATAAGGTTTTAACTTCGTCTACAAATAATTGATATTGACTTTGTAACAAATCATTAGCCTCTTGAGTAAAATGCAATCCATCACTAGTTAAATGATAATTTAGATTACCATCCTTTGATAAAAATCTATTAATATCTAACAGTGGAATCTGATTTTGATAACAAAATTCTGTTAGCCATTGATTGATTTTCTCAATATCTGCATTATTGACAGTTTCTCTAAAAAGGGTGTAAGCAATAGTTGTCAATCTCATCTTTATTTTATTCTCAGCTAATAATGAGTAGAGTTTTTGGAAATTGCTGAATATTTCTTCCACACTATAACCTGTAATGAGATCATTTACCCCTATAGAAACAAAAGCCTCTGTTACATTAGCTGTCAAAAAGTTAGGTAAGTTTTCCAACATCGTTGCTAATGTTACACCACCTTGGGAATAATTATGGTAATTTTCTAGTGAGATAGATATCGTTTTTGAATCACCTAAAATTATCTTTGAAGCTTCTCTATTGAACAAACGACTATAGCCTTCTTTATAAAAAACTTTATTCTCTTTTTCCCTAATGGCATAATCGAAAAAGAGGTGACCGATGACGTGGATAAAATCATCTCTCGTATCAACATCTAATGAAAATTCCTTTGCCATTTGATAAGCATATGTCCTAGAGGTGAAAAAGCTTTTTTCCCTTAAGTAAGTTTCTTTATTAGAAATAAAAATAGCACCGTTCGGATAGTATAAAGGTTGTAAATCTTGGCGACGATAACCTTTATCTGCTCCCACCATATCTATAGCATAGCCTTTATCAGACAATGTCGTAAACAGACCAGGGTGTTTCTCAACTTCAGAAAAACTTACAACATTGTCAACATCATGTGAAGAATAATACTCCATTGCTTCCTTTATATGCCATGATTTTCTTAGTGGAGAGGTTACTTGAAGTAACACAAACTCCTGATTATCTTCATAGTCAGATAAAAAATCTTTTAACATATCATACGAAGTTGCCTGATCAGTTGAAAGTTCCGGTTTTCTCATCACCACTGAAATACCGCGTTCTAAACAAATCTCTCTGTACAATTCTGAATCTGTACTAACAAAAATATCTTTCTTATCAAACATTCCAGATTCAATTGCAGCATCTATAGTATGGAAAATCATGGGTTTACCTGCTAGGAATAACATATTCTTATCTGGTAATCCTTTTGACCCTGATCGCGCAGGAATAATACAAATTGGCTTCATAACATATCCTTTATTTTATTTTTTTGGCTGGAACCCCTACATAGGTTCCAGGTTCTATAATATCTTTTACAACAACAGCTCCTGCGCCAATTGTCGTACACGATGAAATATCCAAGGTTTGAATAATAACACTGGCACTACCTACATAAACTTCTTCTCTAATATAACAAAGACCATTTATGGTAGCATTAGGTGCTATATTACAGTGTGATTCTACAACAGTATGATGTTCAATGAGCGCTCCTGTATTAACAACGTTGTTATCAAACAGCTTCACTTTAGAACCTATAAAAGCCCCAAAACCAATAAAGATACCACGCCCACAAATACTATCTGGTGTCAATACTAAAGCATTGGGACTAATGATGTTAATAATAAAGTCATAATAATCCTTTGCTACATATTCAAATAGTTCTTTCCTTTTAGCATTATCACCTATTGTAATAAATACTGCATCTATTGAGCCATCTTCAAGGTAAGGTAGCACATCATAAAGTTTTCCAAGAACAGGATAACCATCATGCTCCGTAATATCTTTATCATCAAAAAAACCTACGAAATCATACACAAGAGGATCAATAACCGGAGCAATCGCATCAGCATGACTTCCTGCGCCTAAAAATGCCAACTTTTTTTTCATTTTAGATTATTCTCCTTTAAATCATAAAATGGTTGGGAAATTGAAGGTTCATCTTTCAAATAAAGCTTTATTGCTTCATATGCAATAGATGAAGCATTCCCTTTGTAGTAGGGATTGTCAAAGTTGGTCACTTCATTCAATTTTGATAATCCCTCCAATACAGAGGAGGTTTCGACTGGTACACTTACTACACTTTCTCCATGTAGCCTACCTTTTTGGCGATCACCAATATTAAGAGTAGGTTTCATCAAAGAAGGAACTTCTATTAAACCAGAAGACGAATTACCAATCAGTCCTAGTGAATGACGAATTAAGGAATGATAAAGTTGGGTTGATAAAGAAGCAAAGCAATAACTATTTTCATGATTTATCAAATAAGTATTGATAGCCTTTGCAATATCATCAGAACCAGTATCTGAATTGGATCCTATAAATAGACACTGGACACCAAATTTAGAAAGGGCTGATAGTACCGCTTTCATCTGTTCTCCAGCACTTTTTCCTTGTTCAAAAGTAACAGGATGATAGAGAACAACAAAATAGGATTCCTCTAGTACAATACCTAATTGCTTTTCTATTGCTTCTTTGGTTAGAGAAGGGATTGATAGAGCATTTTCCACTCCGAGAGCTCCTGTGTTAATTACAAATTGAGGTTGTTCTCCCATCTGAATCACACGTTGACGAAAGTCCTCTGTAGAGACTAAGTGTAGGTGACTCATCTTAGTAATTGCATGGCGAATATACTCATCAAAATTGCCTAATGAGGTCTCCCCTCCATGAAGGTGGCATACTGGGACATTATAAATCAACGCTACATTCACAACTGGTAACATTTCGTAACGATCCCCTAAAATGATGACTAGATCATAGTCTTCCTTGTCAAAAATTTTGGTCAATCCTAGTTGTAAATGCGCCATTGCAGTAGATACAGTTCTTCTGTCAGTATCATAAAGATGTAAGGGAACTTTATAAGCAATATCAAAACCGTCTTCTTCAATTTGACGATAAGTATAGCCGTATTTTTCTTCCAGATGCATTGCTGTTGCAATAATTTGTAAGTTGACTTCTTTATCTTTTGATAATCTTTGAATCAATGGCTTCATTATTCCGTATTCAGCACGCGATCCGGTTACTAAACAAATTTTTTTCATCGTATCCCTTCTATATATAGTAATTACATAATCTTAGCCGTGTAATACATCTGTTGCCGATTATAATTAGGTGTTATTATAACTCGGGCAATTGATTTTCAAAGCGTGAATCACGAATAACTTCATCCTCTTCGAAATCATCTTGCGCTTCTTGTCCCAAGATGTCATACCAGTTCATAGGAGAAATACCATTACCTGGGCGCTTCACCGTAATATTTTCTATTGAATAAATATCGCCTTTTTTAATTGGTTTTAAAGCAACGACTGATTTACGAGCAACAATCTTATTTTTCTCTTCTACTGGATCTGGGATTTTTTCAAATCTACCTAAGGCTTGTTCAACAATGCGAACCCCTTTAACTAAAGCAGCTAAAATATCAGGTGTTGCACTGGCTTTATGATCCGGACCTTCCATATTAGTATCTAAAGTAAAGTGTTTTTCAATAACTTCTGCACCCATTGCTGCTGCTGCGATAGGTACTTCTGATCCAATTGAATGATCCGAATAACCTATCGTTAAATCTTTAAATTCATCTTTCAAAGTATGAATAACGTTTAAATTTAGAGAGGGGTAAGGTGTTGGGTACTCTGTTGTACAATGTAAAATAGAAATGTCGGTTGTACCATTCTGACGTAAAATATTCACCGCTTGATGGATCTCTTCCATTACCGCCATACCCGTCGAAAGAATAACTTTCTTTTGTTGCTTGCCAATCTTTTCTAAGTAAGGTAAATTAGTGATTTCTCCTGATGGAATTTTGTAAATTGGCATATCTGTAGAAATTAAGAACTCTAATGACTCTTCATCAAAAGGTGTTGAAAAGGTCTCCACACCTTTTGAAATTGCATAATCACGCATTTCTAAGTATTCTTCAAAGCTTAACTCTAAACGTTTCGTCATCTCAAGTTGACTGTCTGCTGTTCCTGTAGTTGCTTTTTGATATTCAGCTTTGGGAGCAAATTTAGAAATAAGTTTCTCAGCTTTAAAAGTCTGAAATTTAACAGCATCAACACCACAAGACACGGCAACATCTACCATTTTTTTCGCAAGATTAATATCTCCATTATGATTGCAACCAATCTCTGCAATAATATAAACCATTATCTTCTCCTTCTTTTTTTACTCAATAAGTCTAAAATGACTTTTTGAAAAACAATGCTATATACTATAAGAATAATTATTCCTAAACTCCATCTAATAACGATATTATCTAGGAACATGTTCATTAACATAGCATAACTAAATACTATACCACTTAAAATGATGTACTGCCTAACTGAGACATCTGAATAATGGTATTTAACTTTCGAAACAATATGATGAAAAATCAACAAGGCTAAATAAGATATTATTGTAGCCATAGCAGCGCCATAGGCTGCATAATGAGGAATTAATACAAGGTTTAGTAACCAATTTACACCAGCAGCTAATAATGTCCCAATAGGAATCCATGTCGTATTAGCATAGAAGAATTGGATATTTACAGGAAATGTATAGAGAAAGACTAAAAAGTAGCTGACAATAATTAAAGAAATAAATTGAACACTACTACTATACTTGTCTCCTCCCATTATTTGAGCTAACTCAGGAAAAACAGTCAAATAACCTAATGTTAAGAAAACTCCTAAATAGAGATAACGGCTAATATAAGTTGAAAGTTGCAGTAATTTTTCTTTTCTAGCATCAAAAAACCATGGAATCCAAGCCATATTAATACTATTCAAAACAATCTGAATAATCATTCCAAGCGAATAACCGAAACTATACATTGCAACTTCTTTAGTACTATATAAGCGAACTAGCATAATCCTATCTAATTGATTTAATAACTGATGTCCTAACAAATGAAAAATCAAAGGAATAGACACAGTGACAATGAACCGAAAATACTTAGGATTGTAAAAAGATTTGCTATGATAATAAATATAAGCAAAGGCAACTATTCCAGTTATTATAGTAGGAACAAAAGCTCCCAAAACCCTAGATAAAAAGTCATCGGACCAATGAAAAATTAAAAATAGAGATAGTGCAACAGATGAAACTGCATTGGCTAAGGATAATATTAAATTAGCCAAACTCCTCTGTTGTTGTATAAAATACTGACCAAAGAAAGTCACCACATAGCTAGCGTAACTTTGACACACCATTAATAAAAAAATAGATTCAGAAAAACCAACTAATGGTGCAAGAAAACTTCTAAATAGAAAAGCTATCAAAAGTATAATAAGAAACCATATATTACCTACAGAAAAGGCACTCCCAGAATAGCTTTTAAATTCTTCTCCGTATTTGACCCGGGCTGAACTTAAAGAACCGCTCGTCTGAAGGCCAATAAAAAGCATAATAATATTCATCCAAGCGACATATAAACTATATTGGCCATAAACTTCTGTTGAGATGACCCGAGTGTAGATGGGAAGTGTGATAAAGGCTAATCCTTGCACCAATAAATTCCCGAGTGTATAAATAAAACCAGATTGAAGTAATTTCTTAGTATTCATTTAATATCCTTAATATTGTATAAGAAAATTTTTTTATTAACACAATTTAAAAAATCTAATGCCGTGGAAAAATATGTAATCCCAACATCAAATTTTATATTCTCTAGGAAATCAAATAATTCTATAGGGATGTTCCTTTGTATTACTGTTGCATTGAGATTAGAGTAGTCAATGTTATCTCTAGGGTGAACTTTAATATATATGTGGTAACCTTTATCAATATATTCTTCCACTATGCTTTTGTAAAATTGGTATATTTCCTCTTGACTTTTAAAATGTTCCTCTAAAGGTTGAGTTAATATTAGAGCAGATGGAGAAGCTATTTCAATATCTATTGAGGCTATGTCAAAAATCTTTAAAATAGATTCCTTAGTTTTATTATCTAAATCAGAAAATAATCCATCCTTGGGCTTCTCAATAAACTTAGACATTCTCTCATCTGTTGGTAAATCTTTCAAACTACTTACTTCTATCGTCTTACAATACTTACTGAAGCCATGATATCGGGGTGTATTCGTTATCTTCCCTTTTATCTTGTCACAAAGACCATCTGGAGCGATACTCGTTGGATGTTTTAAACTATTATATCCATCTTCCATTAAATGGTAGGGAATAGCATTCCTATGAAAAAAATATCCTAATTGCGTATAGTCATTGTAAATATGTATTTTATTGCCGTTGGTTATACTAAACAATTCTTGTTTTATTCGCTTCGGATAAAACAATTTATATTTCTTACTGTAATCACTATCATCTACAATCAATACAGGTATTTCTGGAAACAACTTTTCTATTCTTCTTTTATATATTGCATAATTATTTATTCGAGTAGTTAAGATAATTATTTTTCCATATAAATCTCTCTTACATAAAGATATCAATAGGTGATATAAAGTGTAACATATATAAATATTCTTCATTTTCATTAAAATCTCATAATAACTTCTTTATTTTTTGCTTTTGTAATTTAGTATATAGGCGGTATTTTTGAAAGCTATATTTTCCAAAACTAATAAACCGTTTAAATTCTTTAAGTGTTAACAAGCAATTTGTAGCTATTCTATATTCTACGAACTTATTTGGTAATATCAGATAAGTTGTAGACCTAGCATCTAAATCAACTTTCATTTTTCTTTGTTGAAGATGAATATATAAATACTCACTCCTTCTTACTACAGACTTATATTGGTGAAACTCATATAAGTGTCCTTGTTCATAGTAAAATATGCTGGGAGCGTCTGATACTACAAAATCTTTTTTATTCTTGAAAGAAGTAATATAAAAATTATTCTTCCAAATGTCTATGTCTGCTCCTAAACTGTACAAAAAGTTATTACAATTATTTTCAATAAATATATTATTAATACTATTAACATATGCCTCATCAAAAACTTCGATTTTGGAAGAACTTAGAGCTTTTTGTCCTATTTTCACCCCATTAACTGTAGAAAGGAACATTCGATTTATTCGTGATTCATTCTTAATAATCGTACAATGACCTAGCTCAAAAATTTTATCAAAGCCTTTATTTAGTATGGGATGTAAAAATCCATCTAAATCACCAAAGATAATATCTAAGTCACAATAACCCCAATATTGATAATTTAACAATTCATCTTCAAATAGATAACCGTATGTTGGTTTAAAATCACAGAGTTTGTATGGAGTATCTAAAGTAATTTTAAAATCCATTTTTCTTTGGACTTCATTTCGGAACTCTTCAAAACTAGTATAGCGAATAGTAACATTCTGAGGGTAATCGTATTTACTTTTATCATCGGTAACAATCAATAAATCACAAAGATCTGATGTGGCTATTGAGTTTAAAAATAACTGAAAATAACTATTAAATTTTCCAAAATATGGAACAATAAATAAAAGTTTCAATATTTTCTCCTTAATTTAAAGTTTATTTAATAGATGCATATAAACATCAAAATCGCTTTCTTCAGATACTTTTCTAAAGAATAAAGCACTCTCAGCTTCTTTCCTATATTCTAACACTTTTTCAGCAAATAAATCGCAAGGTGATGTCTTATCAGCCTCCCAAATAATATATCTCCCTCCCATGAGACAGTCATCTTTATTATTCATCACCCTTTCTTGAAATGGAGAGATAGCTAGTAATGTTTGAAAAAATAATTCATCTCCACAATAGCTATGACAAAAAGCCTCCTGATAATCTGGGTGTTTATCTAAATATCCAATAATCCAGTCAGTAAACTCTCTTGAAATAGTAAACCACTGACTTCCCTTACGAAGAGGAGGTAGGGAATAATACCTTGCATTTTTAAAGAACCTATAAACTTTGGTACCTCTATAAATTTTTTTAAATATTCCTCTTTTAGAAAAACAAAAATCAGGATAGTTATACTTGAGTTTATCATACTCAAAATCACTCATTTGCTCGTTAGAAACCATACCTATGAATTCTTTACCTTTATGAAGGGTTAAAAAAGTATTAATTTCTTTACCTGTTTTTAATGGGATGTCGCTTTCACTAATAATAGAAATATAATGATATTTTTCTTTGGACTTCATATATTTTAAAAGAACTAACATAGCTAAAATCTGAGAATAGTGTCCCCAACGAACATCTATTCTTTCTTCTGTGAAAGTTACAAATTCTTTTATCGAATCATATTGTTTTATATCACTTTTGGCATCAACGTGTATAACTATATCCATATCATTTTTCAATAAATCTACGGTACATTTTAATGCATGTGTCATTTTATAACTAATAATTGCTAATATATGTTGCATATCATCTACTTTCAATAAATTGGTATTTTAACCGTTTAATAAATGGTAAGAACCTAATAATTCCTAATTTTATTCGCTTTTTAAAGGGAAGTTCATTTAAAATATCACAATATATTTCTCTAAACTGGCTGTCCAATTTATAAATTTTAGGATTATTAGGGAAATGTTTTTTTAATAACTCTTTTTGATTTGCAATAGCTATACAATAATGATATTTAGTACTAAGTAAATCATATCCTCTTTCTCTAAAATATTCCAACCGCTCTTCGTACATTTCTAAAACGTCTAAATTTGATAATTGATAACCACTTCTTGTAATGCTCCCACTTCGAAATCGATAGGCATATAATGGTCTATTAACAAAAACAATCCTATTAGCTTCAATGTATGTCTTATAAGTTGTAAAAGAATCTTCATATTTTTTCCCAATGGGAAATTCTATATCAGAGAAAAGTTCCTTACGATATAATTTTAGCTGCGCCATTGTCAGGGTACTAATAAAATTATTCTCTCTACTATACATACTCTCTAAAATCATTTTAGTATCAAATACCCTAAAAAGTTCTTTGGAATTTGCCAAATGAACAATTTTCTCGTTATCCTTTAAATGATATTTATTAACAATAGCAATATCAGCCTTATACTCAATTAAACTGTTGTATAAAGTTTCAATATATAAATTTTCGATGTAATCGTCTGAATCTATAAATGTAATATATTTCCCGGTACTTATTTTTATTCCAACGTTTCGAGCTTCTGATAGACCGCCGTTTGTCTTATGATACACAAAAATTCGACTATCTTTTTTGGCAATTTCATCACAATAGTCTCCTGAACCATCGGTAGAACCATCATCAATTAAAATAATCTCTAAATTATTGTAAGTCTGGTTTATAACAGATTGAATACAATCATTAAGATACTTCTTAACATTGTATACCGGTATAATAATACTAATCTTTTCCAATAAAAGCCTCCGTTCCGATATTTATTGCTTTTGAAAAACTTTATATAAAAGTGTATATAGTTTAGGTGATATTTTCATAATAGTTATAGTCAAACAATGTTTCGACGAAAGAAAGTTTATCATATTTTTTATGCTGTAGTGTCTAACCTCTTGCAAATATCTATCAATAATATCACTGTACAAATGTGCTTTATTACTAATTAATACTCTAGATACAAATTTAACCTTTTCTCGAATTAATTTGGCTTCCAAATAACTTTTTAATTGGGGGATATCAATTTTTTTGAACTCCTGCTCGAGTATTGAAAGATTATCGATATCCTTCTCGGTAATAGTATTCATAGTTGAATTTGAACGTACGACATAAAAATAATCCGCATTCGTAGTGTCCACTGTAACTCTATCTGAGTTTTGTAAGGCCTGCAAAGAAAATAGCATATCTTCACCAACTATCACATCTTCTTTAAATTTTAGATTAGCAATAACTGTTTTTTTAAATAACTTTATGACGAGATTATTTTCAACCACATTTCCTGATAAAAACTCCCTAATAGCTTCTTCTTTATTCAGAACTTTCTGTATCTTTTTCCTCTTTTTTTTCGTAAATCTATTATCAATTAAGGCAAAGTCAGTTTCGGCGATATCCGCATTAGTTTCTAATAATCTCTTTAATAAGTTTTCATACATTGTTTTTGATATATAGTCATCTGAGTCTACAAAACCAATGTAACTTCCTGTTGCATATTGTAGCCCTAAATTTCGAGCACTAGAAACCCCACCATTTTCTTTCCTTAAATAAATAATACGATGATCCTCTTGAGCTAATTTTTTGCATATCCTACCACTATTATCAGTAGAACCATCATCTATCAAAATAATTTCTATATTCTGATAAGTTTGATTCGTAAGTGAAGAAATACAATTTATAATATATTTCTCTACATTATATAAAGGAACTATAACACTGATTTTATTTGAAAATTTATCACTCATTTATCTCTCCTAATTCATTAAATATATATTTACCTATAAAAAATAAAGTAATATTTAAAAATGGCTCGCGTATATAATCTTCGGAGTAAAATAACAAGGAATTTGAAACAAATAAATATAAAGCAGCAATATTATGATCCTGCACTAACTTTCGAGAGGTTTTAAAATATAAGTACATATACCCAAATGTAATAATAATTCCACTTAGTGCAAGTGTTGAAGAATAACTGTTATCATGAAAAAATAAAATATATCTATCAATAAAATAGTTGATTTCATTTCCAAATAAATTAAGTGAATCTGTTAAGATAAGCTTCGCGTAATAAATTCTACCACTTAAAAGGTTATCTAATTTTGAAACAATAGGAGTATTAAAGAAAAATAAAGAAAATAATAACAAACTAAACATCGCAATAAACTGTACATACGGTGCTATTTTAAAAGTTACTTGCTGTATCAAAAAATTATTTCGTAGAATAATGTAAAATACTACTGCAAATATTACTAAAAAATAACCTGTTCTAGCAACTGAAATAGAATAAATATACTGATTAATAATTAAAATGATTACTAAATGAAGATACTTTAATTTAGTAAAGAAACGGTAGATAAATAGCATTATTATTATAAAGAAAAAGGCATGTAAGGTATTGGGATGATTAAATCCATATGCATACCTTGCTACTACTTCACCATATCTATATGTGAGAACTTGCTTATTTTCTAAAATATGAAGGTTTACAAATGTTAAAACGCCTATAAATGAAATAATCTTACATATTAATAAACTATCTATAATCCTATCAATAGCTATCTTCCTACTCCCTAATAATATTATCAAAATAGAAAGCCAACTATTACCTTTTGAAAAAAAACTATTTAGAACAAAAAGAATTGTTACACTTATTAAAATTATTATTTCTTTTCTAGAATAAGTAATTGTGATTGACCTCAGAAATGCATAAAAAGCATAAAGTAAAAAAAGATAGTCATAAAGATAATTTCCGTCCCTGTAAACACCTGTATATAGAGCTAATAGAGAAAAAAGTATGATAAAAATTACTTCAAAAAAATAATTTTTATTTTTATTGATTTTCATCACACAACTCCTTTAATATTACCTTAAATTCTTCAATAAAATTACTTCTGTTAGTTTCTAAAAACGGACGATTCATCGTCCCCTCATAGACTACATTTTGTAACCTTTCAATATCTACAACGATATCAAAATTATACATTGTTTTTACCTTATTAACGAAATCCACCTGATGATTATTCACATGCTCTCCAAACTGTTCTTGTCTAGGAGCCACAATAGTTTTTTTTCCTTTAGAAACTGCATTCATAAACGTCGCTGGGCCGCCATGTGTGATAACAATCTCAGCTTCTTTCATGTAAGAGTTCATATCATCATATGAGAGAAATTTTGACCACTGACAATTCTGAGGTTCAAAGTCTGAGTAACCCGTTTGAATGAACACTTCTTGATCAATAGCACCTGTCCCTTTTAATCTATCAACTTCTTTAATAAGACGGTTGAACTGCTGTTCATGTGTCCCCACTGTGACAAAAATCATTAAAAAATTCCTCCTAAATTAATTGCCTTAGGATAAACTTTTTTCATTTCTTCCCACTGAACAATAAATTTATCTGTTACAGGATACACTAATTTTCCTGTCAAAGTTGGTTTATCTATCCTGTCGAAAACCTCTATATAAACGGTCTTACAACCAAATAACTTACCAATATAAAAGAATGGTACTGCTACAGCGGCACCAGATGATATGATAACATCTGGTCTTTCTTTTCTAAGGACCTTAAAAGCTAGAATAGTATTTTTTACCAAGTTTTTGACATTACGGTTTGTTGGAAAGAAGCAATGATATACAATCTCTTCTCTTAGAATACTCCTAGCATCTTCTTTATCAAAGGTTACCCAAAACCTATCTTCTTTTTCCCAAATGGGTTTCAAAAGGTTCAAGTGTGCTAGATGACCACCACTTGAACCAACCAGACAAATTTTCATTATATTCCTTTCAAACCTTACCTTTACTTAGCTCCTGTCCCAAGTAAGACTACCTTTAATGTTAGGAGAATAATCTTAATATCTGACCAAATAGACCATTCATTGATATATTGAACATCTAACTTTACGATTTCATCAAAATCAGTAATATTATTTCTACCAGATATTTGCCACAAACCAGTGATTCCTGGCTTAAAACTAAGGCGTCGCTTCTGCGTTGAATTATACTTTTCATATTCATCAACTGTGGGAGGGCGTGTTCCTACTAAACTCATATCACCTTTTAAAACATTATAGAATTGAGGCAACTCATCTATGCTTGTTTTTCGAATAAATTTTCCTATTTTAGTAATTCTAGGATCATCGTCTAACTTAAACATTAGCCCTGTCATTTGATTGTGAACTAATAAATCTTTCTTAATTTGTTCTGCATCTACTCGCATTGATCTGAATTTATAGAATCTAAAAATCCTACCATTACGACCTACTCTATTTTGAGAAAAGATAGCCGGTCCACCATCTTTTCTGATTTGCGGAACTAGAAAAATTGCCACAATGCCACATATGAGCAAACCTATAATAGCACCCATGATATCCAAAAATCGTTTTGCTATAAGGTGACTATATTTATAGAATTTCATAGAATATGTAATAACACTATATCCTTCAAAAGTTTGGATTCGCTTTTCTCCTATATTATCAAAGCTAAGTGCCTCTACATTAACATTGACAATCACTCCCATTGCTTCAATGTCATTAATAATATCTTGTATTTGGTATTTACCAAATAATTCAATGGGTATGTTAATAAAAGCTTGATCAACAGTTAAGCAGGTTAACTCTGAAGTAAGAGCATCTTTGTTTATTATCCTTAACGAGTTATGTTTCAAATCATAACAATCCTTTTCAGAGGAGTCCAAGATACAGACAGCGATATAATTATGGTCGTATTTATTCTTAAAGGTCATTTTTGATAAAGAATCCTTATTCGTTATCAAAACAACTTTGGTATCTCGTGAAAACTTAGCGTAAGAATATTTTCGATAATATTTTAAAAATGAATTCAATAGATATAATAAAATCGAATTCATAGCAATAAAAGGAAAAAAGGAAAGTCGTGTCGTTGTAAATGAGTTTTTAAAAATAAAAAATAATGAACTTGATATGAAAATATAGTAAAAGCTGTATTTCAATACCATTTTAAACTCTTCAAGATAGCCACGACTCCAAAAGTCTCTGTAAAAATCAGAAAGATAAAAGACAATATAATGTATCAATAGAACAAACAATAAATCTTTATTGCTTTTAAAATTGGGAGTAATTAATGTTAATGTCAAACTTGCAGAAAAATAAACCACAACTGTTTGAATCATCGCTATAATAATCTTTTGTATATTTTCTTTTTCTTTCAATACAAGAGCCCCTTACTTCCTTTTTCTATCCCTTTTTCCGTAATTTCCATAATCGCCGTAATCGCCGTAAGTAGCAACAGATTCACTAACTTTATTAAGAATAATACCTAAGAACTTTGAACCACTTTGTTCCATCTGTTCTTTTGCTTTTTCAACATAATTACGTTTTATTCTACCTGCTTGGGTTACTAAAATAAAACCATCGCAAGCATTAGCGATTATTGCGGCATCAACAACTAAACCAATAGGTGGAGTATCGATGATAATATAATCAAATATATTTTTAATAGCTTCAATCATCTTATTAAAATAAGCGTTCTGAAGTAATGCTGTTGGATTTGGTGGTACTTTCCCTGAAGGAACGACCATCAGTCTAGGAACATTGGTTTCACAGATAATATCTCCAAGATCTGCATTACCTGATAAATAATTCGTCAAGCCTTTAATAGTTCCAGTTGCTTTAAAGGTTCCAGACATAACAGAGTTCCTAGTATCCGCATCAATTAATAATGTTTTAAATCCTGCTTGAGCTAAAGATAAAGCTAAACTTGTTGAAGTAGTGGATTTTCCTTCCCCTTCCCTAACAGAGGTAATTGCAAGAATTTTATTTTCCTTTCCACTAAACTGTATGTTTGTACGGATCGCATTGAAGTATTCTTCTGTTTTTTTTGCTTGTCTTAACTTGCTATCAACTATTTCTAAACGAGTCATTATATTCTCCTTAAAGTTTATTCAAATCTGGTACTATACCTAAAGAAGTAAGTCCTAGGGCCTTTTCAATATCTTCTTCAGTATTAACACGATCATCCAAAATACCCATAATAACTAAAACAATAGTTGATAATCCTGCACCAACAATAAACCCGATTAGTACATTCTTTTTAATATTAGGAGAAGATGGTGCTTTAGGTAAATTTCCCTTCTCAAGAGTAGTGATATCCTCTACTTGAGTAACTGCCTTGATTTTTGAAACTGCTGCTTCTCTAACTGAATTTGCTAATTTTTGAGACATTTTTGGATTAGCATCTTCGACCGATATTGAAATAACACGTGTATCTTTTAAAATAGAAACTGTTATTTTTTGCAACAACTGAGACGAAGGATAATTCAATTTTTCAGAAGAAATAACTTTTTCTAGAACGTCAGTAGACGTAATAATCTCCTTATAGTCATTTGCAAGAAAACTCCCCGCTTGTAGATCTTGTGCAGTAATACTATTATTAGGGGTATTAGGGTTAATGACATATATCCTTGTTGAAGAAGTATATTGTGGCGTAACAATAAAAAGACTATAGAAAAGTCCAGCTGTTGCAAATGCAATGGCAACAAATGTGATTAAAAATTTCTTTTTCCACAATTTTTTTAAAAGGTTGAATATATTTATTTCAACTTCTGTATTAGCTATTTTATTCATGAAATCTCCTAAATGTAATGGTTTTTTAATATAGATTGAGCATTTTCAATAAAAAGTTGGTTAGCACGTTCTTTACCGAAATCTCTACAGATAATCTTATAAGCTTCTGCTAAAAATGGCGGTCTAACATCAAGGTTATGCATATCACTCGCTACAAAATGCACTAAATTTTCCTCTAAAAAATAACGGGCTCTTTTCTTAAAGCGTTTATGCTTATCATTAAAAAGTTTTTGTTTCAAAATATGGGAACTATTTATTTGTGTGTAACACCCCATATTAATAATTTCCTTCACCCGTTCTTTTTGATTCTCTAAAGCGTTATACCTCTCTATATGCGCAACGACTGGTGTAATACCAAGCATTAAAACATTTGACAAAGCTGTATGAATATCTTTCCAAGAAGTTTGCATAGAAAATTCAATTAAAGCAAATTTCGTATTGTTTAAAGTTGGAATTTGCTTTAACTTCAGTTTTTCTAACATATCACTTGTATAGTACAATTCTCCACCATATAAGATTTGAAGATGTTCAAATCTTTTTTCCGCTTCGTGTTTAACTATAGAAAAGTTTTTGAAGATAATATCTTCAGGTGTTTCAAACATACCTTTTCTTCTATGTGATGTCGAAACAATTATTCTAACACCTTGTCGATAACTTTCTTCTATTAAAGATAAACTCTCTTCAAGCGTTTTAGGCCCATCATCTACATCAAAAACGATATGAGAATGAATATCAATCATTCTTGTTATTCCTCCATTGTGTTCTTAATTTTTGATTTTGCATTAGATAAGCTAGATTGATCAATTGACATCATATAAAGTTGAGCTCCTGGCATTGCATATGAAGGGAGTTCACCCGTTGAACCATGACCAGTTAATGCTTGTGACTCGACAGTGAAGCGTTGTCCAGTTGACAATTGATTGTTAATCAAATCATTAATATTATCAATAGTCATATTAGTTTGAACGGACGTTTGGAGCTGTGAGGTAATGCTATTTAATTTTGTTACTGACTGACTAGAAGCTAACTTATTTATAATAGCTGCAATCACTTTTTCTTGATTTCTACCTCTATCGTTATCGCCTCCTTGTAGAGAATAACGTTCTCTAACAAAGCCCAAAGCCTGCTCAGAATTCAATGTTACTTGACCAACAGGGAAGTCAAAATTACCATGTTTACTTGTAAAAGCTTGATCGTTATAAACTGTCACTCCTCCCAAGAGGTCTATTAATTTTAAAAATGATGAAAAATTAATTCTAGCATAATAATCAAGGTTGATGTCGTAAAGGTTTTCAAGTGTTTTCATTGATGTCTCAACGCCATACAAACCTGCATGGGTTAATTTATCATATTGATTGCCCCCACCATCTGGAATTTTTACATAGGCATCTCGTGGTGTTGTCGTTAACAATACTTTGTGGGTATTGGTATTAACCGTCATAATAATATTTACATCAGATCTTGATACTGTTGATATAGAGCCAAAAGTATCAATACCGCTAATATAGATATTAAATACCCCTTCTTTATGATTAGTATTTTTACGATTAATTTTTTTCTTAATTTTGTAAGTATAAATCGTTTTTATCTGCGATTTAAAATCAGGGGTGCTAAGTTCAATTAAGCTAACATAAGCATTATTTAAAACCATAGCCTGACTATCACCATTTTTAATTCTATTGTATGCATCCTGGTAAGAATCTGTTTTTTGTGGTGTAATAGAGATTCCTTTTTCTGATTTTATATGTTCTATCAAATCAGTAATATTTGAAGTATCGTTTTTAACTGGTGCGGCTAATTTGCTGACAGCTTCTATATTGGTTATTTTAGAATCTTTTGGTACAATTACACTCATCTCAATTTCAGAGTATGAAGCAGTTTTATTTAGATTATTTGTCAAATCAATGGTTGACTTAAATCCATATAAAGTAGTAGCAACGAAAATAGAAGCTAATACTAAAATTATAGTTGTAAAAATTCTAGCTTTATTCTTAATACAAAGAAATAAACTTGCTAAAATGATTAAAACAATTACAACTCCATAAATGACGTTCAGGTGTCTAAATGCCAAAAAATGGTGACGATACATAAGAAATAATGAGACTACACTTAACAAAATAAAAATCACCAAAAGAAATAAATTAATCACCCGTAGAGGTGTATGTGAGTGTTTCTTTTGTTGACGGCGCGAATGATTAGACATTGTAATTCTCCAATACTTAAAAAACCTTAATTTTACTTGGATATTATATCATTTTTCAATACAATATTCAACGAAAGTAATATTGGAATAATCTGATTATATTAGCTAAATAACATTTTCAATTGATCTATATTGATAATTTAGCTGATCTAATTGAATTTATTTACATTCTAGTTTAAACTAGAGTTATGAGAATTCAACAATTACAATATGTTATTAAGATTGTAGAAACTGGTAGCATGAATGAAGCCGCTAAACAACTCTACATTACCCAACCTTCACTTTCAAACGCTGTTAGGAACCTTGAGACTGAGATGGGGATCCAAATTTTTATTCGAAATCCAAAAGGAATAACGTTAACAAAAGATGGTATGGAATTTCTGTCATATGCGCGACAAATTCTAGAACAAACAGCACTTCTTGAAGAGCGTTATAAGGGTGATAATACAAGTCGTGAGCTGTTCAGCGTTTCTTCACAACACTATGCATTTGTGGTTAACGCTTTTGTAGCTCTCTTTAATGGCACAGACATGACCCAATACGAACTTTTTTTACGTGAAACTAGGACTTGGGAAATTATTGATGATGTTAAAAATTTCCGTTCAGAGATTGGTGTTCTGTTTCTTAATAGCTATAATAGAGATGTATTAACCAAATTATTCGACGATAATTCCTTAATTGCCACAACTCTTTTTACTACTACACCTCATATTTTCGTGAGCAAATCCAATCCCTTAGCTAATAGAAAAAAATTAAGTATGAAAGATTTAGAAGATTATCCTTATCTGAGTTATGATCAAGGCCTGCATAATTCTTTCTACTTTTCTGAGGAAATGATGTCTCAAATTCCTCACCCAAAATCCATTGTTGTCAGTGATAGAGCAACTCTGTTTAATTTAATGATTGGATTAGATGGTTATACAGTGGCAACTGGTATCCTCAACTCAAAATTGAACGGTGACGAAATTGTCGCAATCCCTCTTGACGTGGATGATGTTATTGATATTGTCTATATCCGACACGACAAAGCAAACCTTTCAAAAATGGGACAAAAATTTATTGACTATTTATTAGAGGAAGTTTCGTTTAATCATAAAAATAAACAGTCCTGAGATTGTCTCAGAACTGTTTTTAAATTACTCAAGTATCTTTATAATAAGCTTGTTAACCGTATCGTAGTGAAAATTAACAGTATCATACTCAACACCAATTACCTTTGCCAAGAAGATAATCTGGTCTAAAAATGCTTGAGAAGAAAATTGAGTTGTGCGATATAGTTCTTGCTCATCAAAAGGTTTAATCAGGTGAGCCAAAGGATTTCTGACTGATTTTTCGAACTGTCTTAATTGAATGATGGTCGATTTCACTTCTTCATCAAGGTCGGTTAATTGTAAACATTCTGCAAGGCTTTTAGAAGTCAAGCGACTATCGTGCCACCTTTCAGAGAATGCCAAAAGGACTGGATGGTTTGACTCCTTTAATTCTTTAAACTTCCAAGTATCGTAGTGATCATCTCTTGCATTATGGATGTAATCATGCAAGTGAGGTACTTCTTGTGCAAGTAAAATCATAAATAGACGATATAAAATAGGACTAACACTACGGACAAAATCTATGATTAATCCATTTTTTACTTTTGCTTCTAAATCCATGATGTAATTTGCCAGCAACTCTAAATCATACGAGTTATGCAAAAGCTTTATATTGTATTTTTCTTGTAATATAACAACTTGTTCTTGATGAGCAAAAAGAAAATCAATGTTTAACTCTCGACGCTCTTTCATCATTTCCAATAAAAATAATAAATCTGAGTTTAAAGGACCATGTTTTTGTAATAATAAGAAAGCATTATGATAAGAATACTGATCCACTAATACTTTAAGAGCAGTTGAAAAATCTGTCATTTCTATCCTCATTCAGAAATAAGTGTTTCGAGCCCAACTTTCATCATATCAGTAAATGTTGTTTGACGCTCTTCTGCACTTGTATCTTCTTCTGGATTATTCAAGTTATCTGAAATCGTCATCATAGCAAGAGCATTAACATTGTGTTGAGCTGCAAGATAGTAGAGAGCTGCTGCTTCCATCTCAATAGCATGAACACCTAGTTTACCCAAGGCCATATTACGATCTGGTTGGTTTGAATAAAACACGTCTGAAGATAATACACTGCCTACATGAGTTGTAATATCCATTTCCTTTGCGATGTGATAAGCTTTATCCAAAAGTTTAAAATCAGCAATTTGCGGAAAATCAAATTCAGGCCAATCATTACGGATAATATTAGAATTTGTTGCTGCTGCTTGTGCTAAAACAAGTTCACGAACATGGATATCAGGATTAATAGCACCTGCTGTTCCTACGCGAATCAATGTTTTAACCCCATAATCAACAATTAGTTCGCGAGCATAAATTGAAATTGAAGGCATACCCATACCAGTTCCCATAACAGAAACACGATGTCCTTTATAGGTACCTGTATAACCAAACATATTGCGAACTGTATTAAAACACACCGCATCTTCTAAAAAATTCTCGGCAATAAATTTCGCACGGAGTGGATCTCCTGGAAGTAAAATTTTATCTGCAATTTCACCTTGTTTTGCTTCAATATGGATTGACATATAAACTCCTCATTTTTCTTATAAAATAATCATAGGCAGTAGCAAAAAGTACTGCTATAGTTAAGGGAACAATAGTTATAACGGATTGACCAGTAAAAGATATGACTAAACCGACAGCTGTCAGTGGCGCTCTCATTGTAATAGCTAAAAAAATAGCTGCACCAACCAACATACTGGTTACTATCGATATGTGGGGAAGTAAAGGAATAGAAATACTAGCTAACAAAAAACCTAAACAAGCACCAATGGAAAAAGATGGTGTCAGTATACCGCCATAAGCACCAGCGTAAAGAGTGGATAATGTTGCTATCATCTTGAGAACAACTAAAATAGTGATTAAGCTAACTGTGGTCCCTTTAAAGACCTCTTGAACTAGGGCATTACCATTTCCTAAAATCTGGGGATAGACTATTGATAAAACAGATACTATCAATGACACTACTGGCAAACTTAACAATATTTTTATATTTTTAATACGTCTCTCTGTCACTTTTTGATTTAAATATCTAAAGCTAATCGCAATCGGAGTTACACATAAAACGATCAAGAACATAAAAGCTAATGACTGTGAATTCAGACTCATCTTTGAAATACGATAAAGAGGGGCTGTCGAAATAACTAATTGAGCAATACTAGCTGCACCAAAAGTAGAGGCTAACAATGTCACAATATTTTTCAGTGAGATTCCTAAAGCTAAAGTTTCAAAAGCAAAGAATACACTAGCTAAGGGTACTTGATAAACTGCTGACAAACCTGCAGCTGCACCACTAATGATTAATAAACGTTTATCCAGCACTTTAAGCGCTAATAAATCCGATATTTTCCCAGCATTTATGGCTCCAAACTCTCGTGGCGCTCCTTCTTTTCCAATAGGACCACCAGCTCCTACATAAATCAATTGCAAAAATGCGTGACCTATATGTAGCCAGTAAGGTGATTTTTTTAGAGAAGAATCCTTAAAAACAACCTGTTGTTTAATACTAGTTATTTGCTTTGGTTTGATTTGTAAGTAATACCAACTAAGGGATGCTAAAAAGGAGGCTAAAGTAAGTGATAACACTCTTTTAATTGGTGTGACACTATTTAACAAAGACAGAGTATTTTCTCTACTATCACCAAATGCTAACCACTCTGTAAACATTAATACATAGTGCATTAAGATAGCTCCAACTCCTGCCATAACTGTCATAAATAGAACGGCTATCATAAACTTGACAGCATAGTATAATCGAGAAACCATTTTAAAGTTCAGCAACTAATGATTTAACTAATCCCTTGAAATCTTCTTTAATACGCTGAGTAACTTCAACGACCTCCTCATGATTGAGCTCAGATTGGAAGCCAGCGGCAAAGTTAGTAATTGCTGAAATTCCTAACACTTTAAGCCCTGAGTGAGCTGCAACGATCACCTCTGGAACCGTGGACATACCTACCGCCTGTGCGCCCATTGTTTGGAATGCACGAATTTCTGCAGGTGTTTCATAAGTGGGTCCTGATACACCCAAGTACACACCTTCTTCGAGTTTGATATTCTGTTTTTCAGCAATTTGGTGAGCTTTTTGTCGATATGTTGCTGTATAAGCATCCGACATGTCTGGGAAACGTGGTCCAAATTCTTCAAGGTTCTCACCTATGAGAGGGTTAGTCCCAATCATATTGATGTGGTCTTTGATCAGCATTAAAGTTCCTGGTCCGTATCCAATCCCACCCGCTGCATTAGTCACAAGCACACTGTGGCAAGCCAATGCTCTCATGATACGTACTGGGAAAGTAACGACTTCCATTGTATTTCCTTCATAAAAGTGAAAACGACCTTGAAGCGCTAATACCTTACGGCCTGATAAATCCCCATACACTAATTTTCCAGCATGACCAACTACTGTTGACTGTCCCCAATTTGGGATGTCTGCATAATCCACAACAATGGGATTTTCGATTTCTTCAGCCAATTCTCCTAAACCAGAGCCTAAAATAAGGCCAAATTCTGGTGCTGTGACGCCTTTTGCTTGCAAAAAGTCTCTAGTCTCATTAATTTTTTCTAATAATGTCATTTACTTACCTCCTAAACCATTATTCACTATACAATATGCTATAAACTTTGAATAATCTGTCCATCTTCTTTAACAAAATCTTTTTCCATCTTTACAGGTAAAATGGTTAAAATTTCTTCACAGGGTCGGCAGAGTTTTGCACCTTTACTCGTAACAACTATGGGACGATTGATAAGAATAGGATCTTGTATCATCGCATCAATCATTTCTTCATCTGTAACGCTAGAAGATTCCAAATTGAATTTCTCATAAGCAGGAACATCTGTTCTTAGAAGTTCCCTCGCAGAAAGTTTCATTTCTAACAACAGTTCAACCAGTTCCATCCTGCTAGGTGGTGTTTTCAGATAATAAATAATTTCTGGTTCAATACCACAATGACGAATAATGGCAAGTACGTTCCTCGATGTCCCACAATTTGGGTTATGGTAAATCCTAACTTTTTCCATCATCTTCCTCTCAATTTTTAATGCTACAAGTGTCTTAAGGAAATAAAAATTTATACCAAGTCCTGCAAGAAGCTCTCTCCAATCATCGCAGTATCAACACCAAAGTTATCCGCAACTGTTGCTGAAATATCTGCGAAATGCCCTACTGGGATAAGTCCGTTTCCTGTGAAGGATGGGCTATAGGCTAAGAGAGGAATGTATTCTCTTGTATGGTCTGTGCCTGCATAAGTTGGGTCATTACCATGATCGGCAGTGATCAAAAGTAAGTCTTTGTCACGCATTGCTGAAATGATCTCTGGAAGACGCTCATCAAACTCATGAAGACAATCACGATAACCATGAGGATCACGACGGTGACCATAGAGAGCATCAAAGTCAACCAAATTAGTAAAGGAGAAGCCTTTTTCAAACTCTGATAACCCCATTGTTTTTATCAAAGTATCAATACCATGACTATTTGATTTGTTATGTCCCATATCATGATTAATGCCTGAACCATTGAAAATATCATTGATTTTACCAACAGCATAAGTATCGATGCCAGCTTGATCTAGTTTATTTAATACGGTATCTTCAAATGGTGACACTGCATAGTCGTGACGGTTGGCTGTACGCGTAAAGTTGCCTGGTTCACCTACATATGGACGAGCGATAATACGACCAAGGAGAGCTGGACGCTCCATTGTGATACTACGAGCATATTCACAAATACGGTAGAGTTCTTCTAGAGGAATGATATCCTCATGAGCTGCAATTTGTAGGACTGGATCAGCTGAGGTATAGATGATGAGCTCACCAGTTTCCATTTGGCGTGGTCCGAAGTCATCAATAACAGCTGTTCCTGAATAAGGTTTATTCGCTTCACGAATAACTTTACGTCCTGAAAAATCCTCAATCTTTGTGATAATATCTTCTGGAAAACCATTCCAGAAAGTATCAAATGGCTCTGTAATATTTAAGCCCATAATCTCCCAATGCCCTGTCATTGTATCTTTACCAAGTGATACTTCTTGTAACTTCGTCGCGTAGCCACTTGGATTTTCTTCTGCAGGAACGGTTTTAAGCGCTTGGGGACGAGGAATATTACCAAGTCCAATTTTAGCCATGTTTGGCACCGCAAGTCCAACTGTTTTTGAAATGTGGCCAAGCGTGTCTGAAGCACCATCAGGAACTCCTGCATTGACAAAATCATTGGCATCTGGTGCCGCTCCAATACCCACTGAATCTAAGACAACTAAGTGAATGCGATCAAATTGTGACATTATATCTTCTTTCTAAGGAGGTTACGGTTAGCTCCTAAAACCGATTATTTAAATAATTATTTTTCAAGTATGTCAAGACCGTTTTTGCCTGCTACTATAACTTTATTAACCATACTATTAAATAAACCATGTTCAACAACACCAACTGTATGGTCAAGTTCATTCGCTAACTGCTTTGGATCCTCTATTTTTTTCAAATCTAGGTCGATAATGTAGTTCCCCATATCAGTGATAAAGCGGTCACCTTCTGTTTCACGGAAAGAAGGACAATAACCTTTTGATTTAAAAACCCGAAAAAGACGCTCAGAACCATATCTAACAACCTCAACAGGCAATTTAAATGCACCTAACGTTTCAACAAGTTTGCTCTCATCGACAACCCAGATATATTCTTTAGTTGGAGTAGCTACTATTTTTTCCATGAGCAGCGCACCACCGCCACCCTTGATACCATTAAAATCAGGGTCTACTTCATCTGCTCCATCCACAGTGACATCAATGACATCAATATCATCTGCTGATTTCAACGGAATACCTAATCCTCTTGCCTGCTCAGTCGTACGGTTTGACGTTGTAACGCCTACGACTTGCAATCCCTCTTCTTTGACACGGCGTCCAATTTCTTCAACAAAAAAATATGCTGTAGAACCTGTCCCTAAACCTACAATCATACCGTTTTTAACGTATTTTGCAGCGGTCACTCCAGCAAGTTTTTTTAGTTCGTCCATATTTTCCCCTTTTAAGTTAATGTTATCTAATATTTTTGATAAGTCTATTCAAAACACTATCTCAAGACACATTATACCATTTTTTAAGTGATTTTTGAAAACATTTTCTTTGTTCTTTATGCATTTTAGTTAGTAGCGATAGTCAAATTCTTTATTTTTAATAATCTATTGCTAACGCACTTATATCACCTAAAATAAGTGTTCAAACAAAAAAGATGAGTTTCTTAGCTCATCTTTTTATGCATATAAGTTTTTTAGCGTTTGAATATCAACTTCTTGAATGCCATAATGCGAACCTTTTGACTGCATAACGGAATGTTGTTGATCATTATGTCCTAGACCTAAAGCGTGTCCTAATTCATGTTCGGCTGTATTAACAATCCTAGTATGGTCATAACCAAACTGTTTATTCTTAAGGTAAAATGTGTTTAATTTAACTGTTACCTTTGAAATACGATTAGTTAAAGCATTTTTCTCGGTTTCAGCTACACCCGCAGCTTGTGTTTTAGCATCTGAGTAATCCTTAGCAATAATATCAGCATTAGGATTGTCTGTTGTTTGTAACACAAAAGCACCTGTTGCATTCCAATTGGAGATTGCTTGCTTGTAAGCAGAGACCAACTCAGAATCTCTAGTTGCTATATAGATAGTTGCCTGATTTTTATCCCATCTGGTATTTTCTGAATGATGAACACTATCCGTAGCTAGATTAGTAAAGGAATTTTTGAGCTGATTAGTGTCAGCAAAATTTAAAAATGTTTTTCCTGTCTGAATAATGTCACTAAGTTGATTAGCAAATTCTGATTGACTGTGATTCGCATAGTAATACAAGCCAAATAAAATAATCGCAATAACAAGAACTGTCTTGAATATTCCCCAAATGATATTCCAAATCAATCTAAAGATAAACTTTGGAATAGCAAATATCATTCTAAATAGTGTTCTCATTTTTTATCTCACCTTCTGTGTCTAATTTCCCAAAACTTAATGATTTAGTATAACAAGACTTTACTTGGATTTCAACGATTTAGCTAATACTACGAAAGGCGCTCTTCTTTGACATAATCAATAGGGAGCCATTCTAAGACTTTTTCTAATTGCTGATTCCAGTAATACCATTCATGTTTACCATGATCATTGAAATAGTCAATAGTTAAACCTAATTGACGAAGTTCATCAATTGCGACTTCATTAGCTTCAAAAAGAAAATCTTCATAACCACACCATGCATAAAATTTAGTTTTCATATCAAAAGACTCAACGTAACGCCTTAGTGAATGACGCTCTATGTTATCAGTGTTATTCAAATCACCAAAAATTCCCGACCAATAGTTAATGTTATCGTTGCCATTATTGAATAATAAATCAAAGTCAAAAGAAAGTGCACCTGACAAAGAGGCAGCATGAGAAAAACGATTAGTCAGTAGAGCTATTTTATATGCTCCATATCCCCCCATAGATAATCCAGCAATGAAATTTTTCTCTCTCTTATCAGACATATTAGGAAAGAAACGTTTCAAAACTTTTGGTAACTCGATAGCTATTGCATCAAAATAATCCAACCCATACTTTGTGTTGGTATACCATGCTAAGTCTGTTGATGGCATCACGACGATAAGATTAGTATGACGTAAAAGACGCTCTATATTTGTGCGTTTTTGCCAAGAATTCTCATTTCCCCCCATTCCATGGAGAAGATACAAAACAGGAATGTCACAATCATCAATTTTATCATCAGATATCTCAAAAGCATCTGGGTAAATAACATTGACTTGACGTTCCGTTCCTAGTACCTTAGAGTGATATTCAATATTAAAAAATGCCATAAAAACCTCCATTCTAGCAAGAAAGGCTACCAAAATTTGGTAACCTCTTAACACTATCAACGAACTTCCATAACCACAGGAAGGATTGCTGGGCGACGTTTCGTTTGGTCAAATAAGAACTTGCTGACCTCATCACGCACTTTCCCTTTAAGTTCACCCCAGTCAAATGTATCTTTGCTTAAGTAATCTTCTACCGTTGTATTAACTAATTCTGCGCTCTCACGCAAAATATCTCTGCTTTTTTTCACATACACAAAACCACGCGTATTAACACGAGCTTTAGAAATGATTTTCTTTTCTTTTTTGCTGACAGTTATAACAACAATAAAAATTCCATCTTCAGATAATACCTTGCGGTCACGAAGTACAATATTACCAACGTCACCAATAGCATTTCCATCAATCATAACATCTCCAGCAGGAACAAATCCACTATGGAAGAAGCCATCTTTTTCAAGAACCATGATGTCACCACGCTTCACAATATAAATATCATCTGCTGACATTCCTACCTCTTGAGCTAAGCCCGCATGTGCTGACAAATCCCTATACTCTCCTTGAATTGGGAAAAGGTATTTAGGTTTCAATAGATTCATTAATAATTGTAATTCGCGACCATTTGCATGACCTGATACGCGCAAATTCTGTGTTATCAATTTAACTGAGCCACCAGCTTTATAAATCAGATTTTCAACACGCGCTACAACTGCCTCTTTTGCAATACTTGGTGTTGTTACGATAAATACTAAATCACCATCTTTAATTTGAACATAACGATGACGTCCGATTGCCATTTTTTGGAGACCATTTATCGGCTCTCCCATACGTCCAGTTTCAAGGATTAATAATTCGTTATCTTCGTAACGTGTCATATCTTTAGGTTTGATAATCATATTTTCATCAGCAATATGAATGCGTTTCATACGAATGGCCGTACGAACAATATTTTCAATATCAAAACCAGTCAAAACTACTCGACGACCGTTTTCTGCCGCTGCATCAAAGACTTGTTGAATACGAATGAGATTACTTGCAACTGCTGCTACGATGACTCTACCTTCTGCGTCTTCAATAACGCTCTTAATTTCATCACCGACCTCATATTCGCTAGCAACTTGGTCATTGCTTGTAGCATTTGCAGAATCTGATAAAAGTGCTAAAACACCATCACGACCAATTTCAGCTAAACGTGCCAGATCTGTTTGGTAATATTTCCTTGCAGCTTGATCAAATTTAAAGTCACCTGTGTAAACGATATTTCCCTCTTTTGTCCCAATAACGATTCCCATTGACTCTGGAATTGAATGAGTCGTTTTAAAGAACGAAATCACCGCATCTTGAAATTCAATTTCCGTTTCACTATCAATCACATGGAAATTATTGAATTTCTTGACTGCTGTACTATTTTTAACGAATAACTTAGCTAATTCAATTGTGAGAGGTGAACCAAACACAGGTGCTTTGACTTCGGCGATAATATAAGGCAATGCACCAATAGCATCCGCATGTCCATGGGTTAAGAAAATCCCCTGAACACGTTTTTTATTTTCAATTAAGTAATCAAGATTTGGAATAACAACATCAACACCCAGTTGTTCATTTTCAGGATATTTGAGTCCAGCATCCAAAACAAAGATAGAATCATTGACTTCTACTACATATAGGTTTTTTCCGTTTTCACGAACACCTCCAAGAGCCATGATTTTTATGTCGCTCATAATGAGTTTTCTCCTTAAATTTTGTTAATTCTTTTTTATAAAGCAGACAAGAAATTGTCCAATTATTATCATTAGTAATTGATTTATCGGTAACTTTTCTTGGGTTTGAAGAAAAACCTTATTAATCAATAATAGGAATATGAATTAAAGAGTGTGTCCTTACTTTCATTCCATTTGTACTTACGGTCCTTGTCTCTACAAGTCGATTTACAGCATTATTAGTATATCATATTTTGAAAATAATTTCTTGCAAAGTGTATAGAAAAAGAAGTGAAACACTCCCATTTCACTTCTTTTTAATCAAATAATTGATAATAGTCAGCTATAGCCATCTTGTTTTTTTGTGCCTGATTTAAATCTCTGACAATCTTGCCATCTTTCATTACTAATATACGATTTCCATATTTGAGAGCATCTTCCATATGATGTGTAATCATTAAGGCAGTCAACGAATCTTGTTTGATAAACTCATCAGTCAAGCCCATAAGCGAAACACTTGTTCTAGGATCAAGCGCTGCTGTGTGTTCGTCCAATAATAACAGATTTGGTTTTTTCAAAGTTGCCATTAATAAACTAAGTGCTTGTCTTTGTCCACCTGATAATAAACCTGTAGGTGTCTCTAAATGGCGATCAAGTCCATTACCAGTTCTAGCAATCAATTTTTGAAATTCTTCGGTATAGTTAGTAATCTTTCTAGGAACTAACGGTCTCTTTTCACCTCGAAATTTAGCAACTAATAAATTTTCAGCAACTGTCATCCTAGGTGCTGTTCCCATTTTCGGATCTTGAAATACCCGTGATAAATATTTAGCTCGTTTTTCTGCTGGTAAATTAGTAACATCTTGTCCCATGATGTAAATATTTCCACCGCTTAACATCAAGGTACCTGCAATTACATTAAAAAGCGTTGATTTTCCAGCTCCATTTCCACCCAATATTGTAATGAAGTCATGTTCATAAATACTCAAATTAACATGGTCTAATATCGTTTTCATTTCTGCTAAACCATTACTGACTTGTACGGTTGCTTCTTTTAACTCTATGATTTTCATCACCATTATAAGCGTACTCCTTTCAAAATCTTCGTTTTTAGGACAGGAACCATTAAACAAATTCCAAGCACTATTGCACTAAATAATTTTAGGTAATTCGTATTAAATCCTAAGGCGATTACTGCCGTTATTAAAAATTGATAAAGAATAGAACCCACCACTATAGCAATTAAACGTTCAAAGAGAGTTAAACCAGTAGAGTAAAGTACCTCTCCAATAATAATACTAGCTAACCCAATAACAATAACACCTATACCTTTTGATACATCAGCATATCCATCTTGTTGACTTACTAAAGCTCCTGATAAAGCAATTAAGCCATTTGATACAATTAAGCCAAGCATTTCCATTTTGTCGGTATCAATGCCGAAGCTCTTTGCCATATCAGGGTTGTCTCCTGTTGCAATATAAGCTTGCCCCAAGCGTGTATAGAGAAAATAAATTAAGGCAGAAATCACCAAGAGAATAGCTATCAAACCTAATACGAGAAGATTTAAATCATTTGAAAACGGAAGAAAATCTTTCAATGTTTGAATCTCATTTAAACCTAGATTTGCTCTTTTCATAACCATTAGCATAATGGAGTGGCATGAGGTCATTACTAAAATTCCTGCTAAAACCGTCGGTATCTTTCCTTTAGTATAAAGTAAACCAGTAACAAATCCCGCTAACATCCCTGATAGCATGCCTAGAATCGTCGCCAAAATAGGATTAACCCCCTGATTCATTAAGGTAACACAAACCGCTCCCCCTAGAGGGAAGGAGCCCTCTGTTGTCATGTCTGGAAATTTTAAGATTCTAAAGGTTAAGTATATCCCTAATCCTAATATTCCCCATAATAAACCTTGTGAAACTGATGAAATAATCATAAAACCCTCTTTCTAATCGTCAACCTTAACGGTAATTTCTGCCTGTTTCATAATCTTCTTAGGAATTTTAATTCCTAAGTGTTTGGCTGCTTTCAAATTGAGGCTTGGCTTCCCTGTATCAATAACTTTGACTGGTACATCTTTAACCGGCTTCCCTCTTAGGACTTTAATGGCCTGTTTTGCAGTTTCTAACCCTAAGCCATATTGACTCTGCGCTACTGATGCTATACTTCCTTGTTCAACCATAGTATCAACACTGGAATACACAGGTATATTAGCTTGGTTTGCTGCTACGATAACTGTTCTAAAAGCACTCGCAATAGTATTATCTTGTGGAACAAAGACAGCGTCTACTTTTTTGGTCATGACTGACATACTTGTCTTAATTTCATTTGTAGATGGTACAGAATATTTAAGAACTTCTAGTCCTGCTTTTTGAGCATATTTTGTAAACTCAGTTACTTGTGACACAGAATTATCTTCGCTACTAGCATAAAGAATTCCTATACGTTTAACATTGGGAGTTATATCCTTGATTAATTGCACAGTTTGCTTGGTCGGAACAACGTTTGATAATCCTGTAACATTAGTTGTTGGTTTCTTCATATTCGTTACTAACTTGGCCCCTAAAGGATCAGAAACAGCTCCCATGATTATAGGAGTATCCTTAGTCGAAGCTGCTAAACCTTGTGCTGATGGTGTCGCAATTCCAATCAAAATATCATTGTGATGATTAACTAATTGTTTACTCATCGCTTGAATTTTACTTTGATCAGCTTCGGCGTTTAAAACGGTTAATTTAACTTTTTTCCCTTTATATCCTTCTTGAGCTAGACCATCTTCAACTCCCTTTTCAATAGCATCCAAAGCATCATGGGGTACATACTGTAAAATACCAATTTTAACAACTTGCTTTTCTGATAAATTAAGATGTTTTTCTGATTTGTTATAAAATAATTCCCCAACCACTAATATGGTCAATAGAATTAGCGTAGCTATCAGTCCTTTATTTTTCATATTTTCTCCTCACTTTAATAATACTCTGACTTTCTGGAGTTTAGCGCAAAAGAAAAAGCGCCTGATAAATAACTTACCTTGCGCTCTCTATTGTTAGACTAGACCAGCGCATAGATACTTTTTTGAAGTACTCCAAAAAGTCGTATCTATGCACCCATAAACACAACTTTATCTACGCCAGTTTTGCCAATTGGTAAATAATGTTTTAGTCATTTACTAGTCATCCTTTCTCATGAATTTTTCTATAATTATATACTATATTCTGAAAATTGCAAGCCTTTTGCGTTATAAAAAATATTTTTAGCTCAGCCTATGGTATAATAAATAAACTATAATTTTTAGAATAAGGGGGACGCCATGTCTTTTGATGGATTTTTTTTACATCACCTCACAAATGAATTACAAGAACAGATTGAAAAAGGACGTATCCAAAAAGTTAACCAACCTTTTGACCATGAATTGGTATTAACAATACGCAATAATCGTCGCAACTATAAACTACTCCTATCTGCTCACCCTGTATTTGGACGTATCCAAACTACCGAAGCAAATTTCCAAAATCCTCAAAATCCAAATACTTTTACAATGATCATGAGAAAGTATTTGCAAGGTGCAGTGATTGAAACCATTCAACAAATTGAAAATGACCGTATATTAGAAATCATCGTGTCTAATAAAAACGAAATCGGTGATCACATTAAAGCAACACTTGTTGTTGAAATCATGGGAAAACACAGTAACATTATCTTGATTGATAAAAATGAACATAAAATTATTGAATCAATTAAGCATGTTGGTTTCTCACAAAACTCCTATCGTACTATCCTTCCTGGTTCGACTTACATTGCCCCACCCAAAACAAAAGCAATCAATCCTTTTGATATTTCTGATCAAACTCTATTTGAGCTGCTTCAAACCAATGATCTAAGCCCTAAAAACCTCCAACAGCTCTTCCAAGGTTTAGGACGCGATACTGCGCTAGAATTATCTCACTGTTTGAAAGACAATAAACTTAACGATTTTCGTCAATTCTTTTCGAGAGAATATTATCCCAGCCTAACAGAAAAATCCTTTTCCGCTGTCCAATTCTCAAGCAGTCACGAAACATTTCAGTCTCTTGGACAATTGTTAGATTATTACTACCAAGAGAAGGCTGAAAAAGATCGCATAGCACAGCAAGCTAGTGACCTCATCCACCGTGTTCAAAGTGAGTTAGAGAAAAATATCAAAAAACTAGCTAAGCAACAAGACGAACTTCTAGCTACTGAAAATGCAGAGGAGTTTCGCCAAAAAGGAGAGCTTCTAACTACCTATCTCTCTATGGTACCAAATAATCAAGATGTCGTTGTGCTTGATAATTATTACACCAACCAAACCATTGAGATTTCACTTGATCGAGCTTTAACACCCAACCAAAATGCCCAACGCTACTTTAAAAAATATCAAAAATTAAAAGAAGCTGTAAAACATTTAAAAGGAATTATTTCAGATACGGAAAATACAATCACCTACCTTGAATCTGTTGAAACATCGCTAAATCATGCTTCTATGGAAGATATCAATGATATTCGTGAAGAACTTGTTGAAACTGGATTTATTAAGCGACGCGCACATGATAAACAACATAAGCGCAAAAAACCTGAACAATATTTAGCATCCGATGGCAAGACTATTATTATGGTGGGACGTAATAATCTCCAAAATGACGAGTTAACATTTAAAATGGCTCGTAAAGGGGAGTTGTGGTTTCATGCCAAGGATATCCCCGGAAGTCATGTGTTAATTCGGGATAACCTCAATCCAAGTGACGAGGTTAAGACAGATGCCGCCGAGTTAGCTGCTTATTACTCTAAAGCTCGTCTCTCCAATCTTGTTCAAGTAGACATGATTGAAGCAAAAAAACTCAATAAACCAAGTGGTACTAAGCCAGGTTTTGTAACTTACACTGGTCAAAAAACCTTACGAGTCACTCCCACACAAGGAAAAATAGATAGCCTTAAACTAAAAAAATAGACTGGGACATATCCCTGTCTATTTTTAGTGTTATTAATTATTTATAGGTATTCTTATTCACTTAAATCAATATCTTCTCTAAGCTTTTGTAGGTCAAAGTTAGCTTCCAAAAATTCTTGATCTTGAGTTGGGAAACATTGGTCAAGTTGGTCAACCTTCCCAATTTCAACTTTTCCTTGTGTGAGCGAGTAATCCATAACATGCCCACCGAAAGTTAAATCGTCTGAAATAAAGTGGACATGGAACCCTTTTACCCCCACACCATGAAATAATTCCGGCGTCCAAATCCCAACCAACGTACCAGATACATTCTCTCTGGTAAATTCTGGCTGATTAGATGCAATATCTGCAAAACGTTTATGTTGTAGAGATTTTGGAATCATACGAACGTGCATTCTTGAAAACGTTCCTTTGATTTTTAAAGACTTAAAGAGATTTTGACCTTCAAAGTTTTTTAGAATCATCTCTTCCAAATCCTTATTATCTGTCTCAGCATTGATATCAAATTGTTTTTGGATATAGTGTGGTAAAACCGCTGCATAGGGTACTGTCACATCATCTGATAATTGGATAATCTCTGCTTTACCATCTGTACCAATAGCTTGATAAGCTTTCCCATCCAATACAATCAATTCACCATCAATCATATGAACAGTACCGATTCCTAAGTCACCGTGAGTTAATAATTCTCCGATAGTTAGACTGCCTTTGTACAATCCTGCCATCAGTGAACTCAAGGTGCTGTATTGAAATAATTTAACTGTTTCTGACATATTAGACCTCGTCTTAGTAGAACTCGTCAGGTAAGATTGTTTCACCTAGTGTCACGTTATCTTTATAGTCGATAGGCACATCAATCAACACTGGTCCATTTTCAGCATCGATTAGAGCTTGTTTGAGTGTTTCTTCAAAACTGTCTTTGCTGTCTACACGGTAACCTTTAGCACCGAAACTTTCAGCGTATTTTACAAAATCAACTGGTCCAAAGTCAACACCTGAAGAACGCCCATACTTCATTTCTTCCTGGAATTCAACCATGTTATATTTTCCATCGTTCCAAATAATGTGAACAATTGGTAGATGAAGACGAACTGCAGTTTCTAACTCTTGAGCTGAGAATAAGAAGCCACCATCACCAGAAACTGAAATAACTTTTGTGTTGGGACGCAAAAGAGCCGCAGAAATTGCCCAAGGTAGAGCAACTCCTAATGTTTGCATTCCGTTTGAGAAGAGCAAGTGACGCGCTTCATATGATTTAAAGTAGCGAGCCATCCAAATATAATGACTCCCCACATCAACTGTAACAGTCATATCATCGGTGGTATTTTCTTGGAGTACATCAATGAGATCAAGAGGATGAACAAGTCCATGAGCTGAGTCACGATCAAATTTAACATCGCTAACATTTTCAATGTTATTACGAAGCCCTTTCAAATACTCTTTTGAACCTTCAGGCAATTCATATCCTTTAATAGCTGGTAAAAGTAAATAAAGTGTATGTGCCATGTCTCCAATCAGTTCTCGCTCGGGTTGGAAATACGTATCAATTTCTGCTTGTTCAACGTCAATAACAATAATACGAGCAGAAATTTCAGCATTCCAGTTACGCGCTTCATATTCAATAGGGTCATACCCGATAGCAATAACTAGGTCTGCACGCTTCAAAAGCATATCTCCAGGTTGATTACGGAAGAGGCCTACACGACCAAAGAATGTTTCATCCTCGAGCTCACGTGACACAATACCCGCACCTTGGAAAGTTTCTACTACTGGTAGTTTAACAGCATCAAGAAGTCGACGTACGGCAGCAGTTACTCCCTCTGAAGATGCGCCATTTCCTAATAACAGTACCGGTAAAACAGCATTGTTAATAGCTTGCGCTAAATAATTAATATCTAAAACAGATGCCGAACCCAATTTAGGTGCACTAAGAGGTTTGATTGCTTTTACTGAGACTGGACTGTCTGTAACGTCTTGAGGAATAGAGATAAAACTTGCTCCTGGTTTACCAGATTTAGCAAGACGATAGGCGTTTGCAACAGTTTCTGACAAAGTATTAGGGTCATGAACCTCAGCAGAATATTTTGTAATAGGTTCTAGCATAGCAACGTTATTCATTGATTGATGAGCACGTTTCAATAAATCTCCTCGCTTAACCTGTCCACCAATTGCAAGAACAGCATCACCTTCATCTGTCGCAGTAACTAACCCTGTTGCCAAGTTCGAGATCCCAGGTCCACTAGTTGCAATAACAACTCCTGGTTCTCCCGTAATACGCCCGACAGCCTGAGCCATAAAAGTCGCGTTCTGCTCATGACGAGCAACAATTAACTCTGGACCTTTATCTTCTAGAGTGTCAAATACGCGGTCAATCTTAGCTCCTGGGATACCAAAAACATATTTGACATCATGATTAATGAGGCTATCGACAATTAAGTCAGCCCCATATTGATTATGTGATTCTGTCATTTTATCTCCCTCTTTTCACAAGAATGGTTCAATTATATCACAGTTTTTACATCAGATTGTGAAAATTTACTTGTGAATTTTTTAATTTTTTCTGTAAGTGTTTTCCTATTTAAATGTTATTCACCCATTCTGACATCTCTATATCATCTGGAACTAATTTTAAATAAGCCTTTCCTACTTCTTGTGCCTTATCAAGGTAACCAAATTCTCTCAAAATGTAAGCATAATCTTGTAAAAATTCTGGATTATCTTTTAAATCATTATACAAAGATTGATAATAGTCTACACTATCATCCATTTCTAAAGCCTTGTGTGCTTTAGCGATATTCCATTTTGCAAGGATATTTTCTAAATCATCATTGTCTAATTCCAAGACTTCCTCAAACCGCTCTTCTTCAAGATACAAATTTGACAATCTCATAACAATTTCATCTTGGTTTTCAGAAACTTTTTCAGCTTGTTTCAAATAAGACTCCGACGAAGAAACATCATGTAATTCATACGATAATTGTGAGGCTAGTAAGAGAAGTTGACCATCAAAACTATTTTTACGAAGACCTTGCTGAACTAGACGTAAAGCTTCTTCAGATTTATGCTCCTCACGAAGAGATAAACCATAGATATATTCATAGCCATCAAAGTCTGGATTAATAGTATCCAACTGTTTAAAATAAAGGTTAGCTTTTTGATATTCTTCTTGATCATAAAGGATTGTTGCTAACTCAAAAACTGTTAAATCATCATACTCAATGTCAACGGCTTTTTCTAAAAATTCGATAGCTGCATCAAATTTCCCCATAATAGCGTAGGATTTACCAATACGCTGATAAGTTGAAACCCCAGTCGTTTCTAAGATTTCTCGATTGTCAAGTGAAGCATATCCTTCTATCGCTTCTTGATAATGTTCCAAACTAAGGTTCATTTCAGCTAAACCAAATGTAACCAATGGGTCATCGCTAAGTTTGCTGGCTAGCAAAAGCTTTTCACGCGCAACATCAGTCAAGCCTTCCATATCATATAAGTCAGCCATAACAAGGAGGGCTGAAACATACTCTTGACTGTCTTCTGAGATATAATCTAAGTATAAGAATGCTTGTTCAATATCTCCATCTTCGGCAACAATTTGAGCTAAATTGATAGCAACTTCTGGATAATTTGGTCGGATTTGATCATAGAGACGTTTTGCTTGGGGTAAAAAACCAATACTCTCCAAATAAGCTCCTAGTTCCAATAAGACTTCCTCAGGATCATTTTTCAACGCTTTTTCGAAATACTTGTTAGCATGTTCTAAATCCTGATTTTGGATAGAAACAATCATTTTTTCACTATTCAACATTTTTAACTTCTTCACTTCTTTCTTCAGTAACAACATCTACTGTATATAGCCCACTGACAGCTTTGTACCAATCAAACAATTCTTTAACAACAACTTTGATAGATGCATAAATCGGAATACTGAGGAATACTCCCCAAACACCAAACATCGCTCCAGAGGTTAATAAAATAAACATAATTGTAATTGGATGAATGCTAAGTTTATTACCTAAAACCAAGGGTGAGACAAAGCGTCCCTCTAGAGTTTGCTCAATAACAAAAACAATCGCAACTTTAACAACCATAACAGGTCCTGCGACAAGCGCTAAGATAAACACTGGAATTTGGGCGACAAAACTTCCCAAATAGGGAACCATATTTAACACACCGGCAATAATCCCTAATGTCACGCCATATCTAAGGCCTATAATACTATACATTATTGAAAAAATAATACCAACAGTAATAGCAACAATGATTTGTCCTTGCACATATCCTGACATTTGACTATTCATTTCTCGCAAAATACGATCAGTTGGTTGGCGTAGTTTGGTTGGTAAAACCATTAAGAAACCATTCTTCATGTTGCGACTATCTCTTAAAAGATAAAACAAAATAAAGGGAGCCATGATTGTTGCTACTGTCACACGTGCAACTGTACTAGCTAAATTTCCTGCCCACTCTAAAACATTCTTTGAAAATTTTTCAGCATAAGAGACCGCTTGGCTACTGATATTAGATAACATGCTCGATATTTCCCCTTTATAAGATTTTAACCAAGGGTTGTGATCTATAAACGAACTTGTTTCCATTTGCACTTTATTCACATATGAAGGGAGATCTTCCATAAAATGGCGTAATTGATTACTCATCATGGGAATAAAACTAGACATTGCCCAAATTAACAGAAGGATTATAATAGTAAAAACTGATAATATCGCTGTTACACGCTTAATTCCCCGCTTCTCTAAAAATGTAACCATAGGTTTTAATAGGTAATAAAGCAATCCAGAAATTACAAGCGGCAATATCAGCACAGCAAGAAAATCAAACACAGGTTTAAACATAAAAGAGATTTTGGTAAAAATAAAAATCGTTAAAAATACCAAAAAGGTAATCATGAGAGCAATAACTGCTTGATTATTTAAGATCCATTTAAAAAACAAACTATTTTTAAATTCTTTTTCTGATGGTCGATTCATTCACATATCCTTTCAAGATGAATTCTAATTTTAATTCTCATTTATTATAACACGTTAAATTAAATTAAACTCAAAACAAGAGTGTAAAAAGTTAATTTTGAACGATTTTATGCACAACATGACCTGGCCATTCTATCAAATCCTGTGCTAAAAAATTAGGATTACAATCAATTTTTGTTAATTCTTTTATTGGAAGCCATACAAAATGTCGCTTATGCGTTCCTTCTTTGATAGATTCTGGCGCCTGACCCAAGAGATTAACAAAATATAAAAATTCAACTGAGTGATAATGATGTCTCTTAATATTAAACTGATTCTCAACAATATAGGCTAAATCACCAACTTGGCTGTGAAGACCTATTTCCTCAAGTACTTCTCTCGCAACAGCCTTATTGCTATCTTCTCCAACTTGAAGCGCCCCACCTGGCAAATAGTATTTATCGAGATGAGGAGCATATATTAATAGCAGTTTTTGATTTTCTATGATTAAAGCAGAAACTCTGACTCCGAATGTTTCGAGCTGGTCTCTAACCCTAAAATCTCTATTTTTCATAAAAATTAACCGTCTTTTCAATTAAATTTTGGTGTTCATCATAAACAAACTTAGCAGAAAAGAAAGGAACATCTTCTAAAATCCATTTAAAAATTTCGTAATCTCCTTGCCACGTTGGCTTAGAGAGAACTTGATCATATGGTACCCATTCTAAGGTTCCTTCTCGTGATTCATCATCTGAAATTAACTCTCCTTCATAATCTGTTACTTTAAAGACATAGGTATACCAATCATGACCTGGCGTAAATTCAGGAAAAGTGATGACTCCTTTAAAATCCATTTTTTTTACTGTTAAATGGGTTTCTTCTAGAATTTCACGCTTAGCACATTCATCCGGAGTTTCACCTGCCTCCAGTTTACCGCCTACCGAGATCCACTTTCCCTCATGAACATCATTCTCTTTTTTGTTGCGGTGCAATAGAAGTAATTCCTTGCCATTGTCAATGTAACAAATTGTTGCTAATTTAGTCATTTCAAACTCCTCTCATTCTCATATTATAACAAAAAATAGCCTTTATTTAGGCAATTTACTATCAAAGTAGCACACAAATGATTAAACAAATTATTTTGTTTACCAGTTATTTACTTTTCACTTTGATGACATTTTAAAGGTTCTTTATCATAAACCTTTAAAGCATGCTATAATTAGGAAAAACCGGTTTACAATTTTAAACCCTAAGGAGTAAAAATGGAAATCAAAAAGAAACATCGTATTATGCTTTATTCAGCCCTTATTTTAGGAACAATATTGGTTAACAATAGTTACCAAGCTAAAGCTGAAGAGCTTACCAAAACTACCTCAACGTCCCAAATAAGAGATACTCAAACTAATAATATTGAAGTTCTCCAGACTGAAAGTACCACTGTCAAAGAGACTAGCACCACAACCACACAACAAGATCTGTCTAACCCCACAGCTTCAACCGCAACTGCAACAGCCACTCATAGCACAATGAAACAAGTAGTAGATAATCAAACTCAAAATAAGGAGCTGGTGAAAAACGGAGATTTTAATCAAACTAACCCTGTATCTGGAAGCTGGTCACATACAAGCGCTAGGGAATGGTCTGCTTGGATTGATAAAGAAAATACTGCTGATAAATCACCTATTATCCAACGTACCGAACAAGGCCAAGTAAGCCTATCCAGCGACAAAGGCTTTAGAGGTGCTGTAACACAAAAAGTGAACATTGATCCCACTAAAAAATATGAGGTCAAGTTTGATATTGAAACAAGTAACAAGGCTGGACAAGCTTTCCTTCGTATTATGGAGAAAAAAGACAACAATACGCGACTTTGGCTTTCTGAGATGACCAGCGGTACTACTAACAAACATACCTTAACAAAGATATATAACCCAAAGTTAAATGTCTCCGAGGTGACACTTGAACTTTATTATGAAAAAGGAACTGGTTCTGCTACTTTTGATAATATATCAATGAAAGCAAAAGGCCCTAAAGACTCAGAGCATCCACAACCCGTCACAACACAAATTGAAGAAAGCGTTAATACGGCTTTAAACAAAAATTACGTTTTTAATAAAGCTGACTACCAATACACTCTAACCAATCCGTCTCTCGGGAAAATTGTTGGTGGAATATTGTATCCAAACGCTACTGGTTCAACAACTGTTAAAATATCTGATAAATCTGGTAAAATAATTAAAGAAGTACCGTTATCAGTTACAGCTTCAACAGAAGATAAGTTTACAAAACTCCTCGACAAATGGAACGACGTGACTATTGGTAATCATGTTTACGATACTAATGATTCGAACATGCAAAAGATTAATCAGAAATTAGATGAAACTAACGCCAAAAACATCAAAACTATCAAACTGGATTCTAATCACACTTTCCTTTGGAAAGATTTAGATAATCTCAATAATTCAGCACAGTTAACCGCTACTTATCGTCGTTTGGAAGATTTAGCTAAACAAATCACCAATCCCCACTCTACTATTTACAAAAATGAAAAAGCTATTCGTACTGTAAAAGAGAGTCTGGCTTGGCTTCATCAAAACTTCTACAATGTTAATAAAGATATAGAAGGCTCTGCCAATTGGTGGGATTTTGAAATCGGTGTCCCTCGCTCAATTACAGCTACCCTAGCTCTCATGAATAACTACTTCACTGACGCTGAAATAAAAACTTATACCGACCCAATTGAACACTTTGTTCCTGATGCAGGATATTTCCGTAAAACGCTTGACAATCCATTTAAAGCCCTTGGTGGTAATCTAGTCGATATGGGGCGCGTTAAAATCATTGAAGGTTTACTTCGTAAAGACAATACTATTATCGAAAAAACTTCTCATTCTCTAAAAAATCTTTTTACTACTGCTACTAAAGCTGAAGGTTTCTATGCTGACGGTTCTTACATCGACCATACAAATGTTGCTTATACTGGCGCCTATGGTAATGTTCTGATAGATGGTTTGACACAATTGCTGCCTATCATTCAAGAAACTGACTATAAAATCTCTAATCAAGAACTTGATATGGTTTATAAATGGATTAATCAATCATTTTTACCTTTAATTGTAAAAGGTGAGTTAATGGATATGAGTCGTGGACGCTCAATTAGTAGAGAGGCAGCTTCTTCGCATGCGGCTGCAGTTGAAGTTCTCAGAGGTTTCCTCAGATTGGCTAACATGTCTAATGAAGAGCGAAACTTAGACCTCAAATCAACTATTAAAACGATTATCACTTCAAATAAATTCTACAATGTCTTCAATAACCTCAAATCGTATTCCGATATTGCCAACATGAATAAGATGCTTAATGACAGTACAGTCGCTACTAAACCTTTAAAAAGTAATTTATCAACCTTTAATAGCATGGACCGCTTAGCTTATTATAATGCCGAGAAAGACTTTGGTTTCGCGCTTTCATTACATTCTAAACGTACCCTCAACTATGAAGGAATGAATGATGAAAATACACGTGGTTGGTATACCGGAGATGGTATGTTCTATCTTTATAATAGTGATCAATCTCATTATAGTAATCATTTTTGGCCAACCGTCAATCCTTATAAAATGGCTGGAACAACTGAAAAAGATGCTAAGCGTGAAGATACCACTAAGGAATTCATGAGCAAACATAGCAAAGACGCTAAAGAAAAAACCGGTCAAGTTACAGGAACATCTGACTTTGTTGGTTCCGTCAAACTTAATGATCACTTTGCTCTTGCCGCTATGGATTTTACTAACTGGGATCGCACCTTAACAGCACAAAAAGGTTGGGTTATCTTAAATGATAAGATTGTCTTTTTAGGTAGCAACATCAAGAATACTAACGGCATTGGAAATGTTTCTACAACAATTGATCAACGAAAAGACGATTCTAAAACACCTTATACTACATACGTCAATGGAAAAACTATTGATTTAAAACAAGCAAGTTCTCAACAATTTACAGATACAAAAAGTGTCTTTTTAGAATCAAAAGAACCTGGTCGCAATATTGGTTATATCTTCTTTAAAAATAGCACTATTGATATTGAACGCAAAGAGCAAACAGGTACTTGGAACAGCATTAATCGTACTTCTAAAAATACCTCAATCGTTAGCAATCCTTTTATCACTATAAGCCAAAAGCATGACAACAAAGGTGATAGCTATGGTTACATGATGGTTCCAAACATTGATCGCACAAGTTTTGATAAATTAGCCAACAGCAAAGAAGTAGAATTACTAGAAAATAGTTCAAAACAACAAGTTATCTATGATAAAAACAGTCAAACTTGGGCTGTTATCAAACACGATAATCAAGAGAGTCTCATTAACAATCAATTCAAAATGAATAAAGCGGGACTTTACCTAGTACAAAAAGTTGGTAATGACTATCAAAATGTCTATTACCAACCTCAAACCATGACAAAAACAGACCAATTAGCTATCTAACTAGCCGTACATAAAAAACCTATCATCAAAATGATAGGTTTTTTGGTTCAATTACTTAATGACTTCTTGAGTTTTAGCATACTTGGCTTCTACAGCATCTTTTTCTGCTTTCCACCATGTCTCATTTTCTGTATACCATTTAATAGTTTCTTCCAAACCTTCTGAAAAGTTTGTAAATTGTGGTTCCCAGCCGAGTTCTTCACGCAATTTTGTAGAATCGATAGCGTAACGAAGATCATGACCAGCACGGTCAGTTACGTGATCGTAAGCGTCTTTTGGTTGACCCATTTTCTCAAGGATAAGTTCAAGAACCTCCTTGTTGTTTTTCTCACCGTCGGCACCAATAAGGTATGTTTCACCAATACGACCCTTAGTCAAAATAGCCCAGACACCTGTTGAATGGTCATTTGTGTGGATCCAGTCACGGACGTTTTTACCTTCACCATAAAGTTTTGGTTTGATTCCTGCCAAGATATTTGTAATTTGACGTGGAATGAATTTTTCGATGTGTTGGTATGGTCCATAGTTATTTGAACAGTTCGAAATGGTCGCTTTTACGCCGAAGGAACGTACCCATGCCTTAACGATAAGGTCAGAAGCTGCCTTAGTTGATGAGTAAGGTGATGATGGATTGTATTTTGTTTCAGCAGTGAATTTTTCACCTGGTCCTTCACCATTTCCTGGAAGGTCTTCACGAAGTGGAAGATCTCCATAAACTTCATCAGTTGACACGTGGTGGAAACGGATATCGTATTTACGAGCTGCTTCAAGCAAAGTGTAAGTTCCGATAAAGTTTGTATGGATAAATGGACTTGGATCTTCCAATGAGTTATCGTTGTGACTCTCAGCCGCATAGTGAACAATAGCATCCGCTTTGGCAGCCAATTTGTCTACCAATTCAGCGTCAGCGATGTCACCAACAACTAACTCAACACGATCACCAAGAATGGCTTCAATGTTAGCACGGTTACCTGCATATGTCAATTTATCAAGGACAGTTACATGAACATATGGGTGGTTATTGTAAACATAGTGTACAAAGTTTGATCCGATGAAACCAGCTCCACCAGTTACGATAATGTTTTTAAATTCAGTCATTTTTTCTCCGAAAAATTTTTTCTTTTTGCTGTTTGAAGGATACTGTTCTGTTAGAAGTAGTTCTATGGAATGTCATGCCTAAGAAATCAATATTTCAAATCCCTGAGGGAACAGGCCTTTTGCATGTTTCCTTTCACCCTTGCGTCAAACAACATTGCTAATTCGTTTTTACTTGCTAAGGTTAATGCCTTTTAAGAAGTTGAAAATTACAAATCTTCCTTATTCAAAGGTTTTACATCTTTGAGAAGTGGGTGATTCTTATCTGCTTCTGAGACTTCTGCTTCTTCAAGGTTTTCCCACTGAATGCCTAGATTTGGATCTGCATAGTTAACGAAAGCATATTTTGGTTTGAGTTCAAGTGCCCAATAATCGTTAACGAGATAAGTATAAGCTGCTTTATCTGAAAGAACTTGGAAACCATTAGCAACGCCGCGTGGAACAAAGATACCTTTTGAGGCATCGATAATCGTTTGGTAAACGTTACCAAAACTGTCACCTTCACGGAGGTCAACCCAAGTACCGATCACACGTCCTTCATCAGCGATCGAAACATATTTATCCCAAGGCTCTGCATGGAGACCTCGCAATGTATTTTTTTTGTTAAACGAAATATTATTTTGTAGTTTGTCTGCCTCAAAGAAGCTTTCTGGGAAACCAAGCGGTATCATTTTTTCTTTTTGAAAGTTCTCTTTGAACCATCCACGGTTGTCTCCACGAACGGTAATATCGAATTCCAACAATCCAGGAATGGCTTCAATTGGGCGACAAGTTAATTCTTTATCAAAAAATTGTTCAGTCATTAGGCTTCTCCAATCAAACGAAGTAGGTATTGACCATACTCATTTTTCTTAAGTGGTTGTGCCAACTCAAGGACTTGTTCACGAGTGATGTAGCCCATGCGGTAAGCAATTTCCTCAAGGTTAGCAACTTGAACGTTTTGCATGCGTTGTACTGTTTCAATATATTGTGCTGCTTCAAGAAGACTTTCGTGAGTTCCAGTGTCTAACCACGCAAATCCACGTCCCATTAACTCAACTGATAAATCACCTCTATCAAGGTAGGCTTTGTTAACATCAGTAATTTCAAGTTCTCCACGAGGACTTGGCTTAATATTTTTAGCTATTTCAACCACATCGTTATCATAGAAATAAAGACCTGTGACAGCATAATTAGACTTAGGTTGCGCTGGTTTTTCTTCAATAGAAATGGCATTCATATCAGTATCAAACTCGACAACACCAAAACGTTCTGGATCTTTTACTTGATAGCCAAAGACGGTTGCTCCACTTTCTTTACTAGCTGCACGTTGTAGCATTGCAGATAAACCTGGTCCATGGTAAATATTATCACCTAATACTAAGGCAACGTGATCATCGCCAATAAATTCTTCACCGATAATGAAGGCCTGTGCTAACCCATCTGGGCTTGGTTGTTCAGCATAAGAAAGAGAGATTCCTAGTTCTGAACCATCTCCAAGCATATCTTCAAAGCGAGGCAAATCTTGTGGAGTAGAAATAATCAGTATTTCTTTTATTCCTGCCAACATCAAAACTGACAATGGATAATAAATCATTGGTTTATCATAAATTGGCATCAATTGTTTTGATGCAGCACGAGTTAATGGGTACAAGCGAGTACCTGAACCTCCCGCTAAAATAATACCTTTCATAGTAAGGTCTCCTTATTTATATTAATCCTACATATTATAACACTTTTTTTAAACGCTATCATCTACTAATCTTTTTCACGTATTTCGTAATATCGTAATCCTCTAAATTTAGCTGATTTTCTTTATTTAAGATTAATTGACATAATTCATAACCAATTAATGGGCCCACTGTTAAGCCAGTTGATCCTAATCCACTTGCAGCATATGCACCCTCCATACAAGGGACAGGGCCAAAAAATGGAGAAAAATCACTTGTATAGGCACGAATTCCAACACGTTCAGAAGTCGTATCTGCTTTTTTTAATTGCGGAAAATAGCCAATAGCTTGCTCTTCAAACTTGTCTAAGACTTTAAAATCAATGTTTAAATCAAAAGCCATATCATTTTCGTGACTTGCACCTACAGAGACTTTACCATTATCAAATGGGATAATATCTAGCTCGCCTTCTGGCATTACAACAGGATATTTTCCTGTATTAATATTGCTAAAATAATAGTCTCGCAATTGCCCTTTTTGAGGGCGAATATCTACCTGATAGTTGTGCTCATCTAATATCTTAGCTAGCCAGGCTCCACTCGCTAAAACAAGTTTATCAAAATCAATTCCTTGAACACGAAAGCCATTATCAGTTATCGTAAAGTGAACTTCATCCTTGATGACATTAACACCACTTGCTTCTAACAATATTCGTGTTAAGTCCGCCCCTTCTACTCGCGCTCCTCCACTCGCATAAAGTAACTGTTCATAGCCATCTAACTCAGGAAAGTGAGTATTTGCTTCACTTTTATTTAGTATTTGTAAATCACCTATTAGAGGAGATTCTAGTCGACGTTTATCTGCTAGTGCAAACAATGACTCTAACTGACTCTCGTCCTTTTTTAATAAGAAAACACCAGTTTGCTGATAAAATTTTGTTTCAAAACCATCTTTTTGTAAATCCGTGACTAGCTTTGAATAAAAATCAGCCCCCAACCTCGCCATGCGATACCAGGCTTTATTACGACGTTTTGAAAACCATGGGCTAATAATCCCCGCAGCAGCCTTAGTTGCTTGTCCAACTCCATAATCAAAAACAGTAACCTGAATATCCTTTTCTTTTGATAAGTAATAGGCTAGTGTCGCTCCGACTGCTCCTGCACCAATAATTGCTATCTTTTTCATAATAGCTCCTACATATGGTAAAAGGGATTTGTTGGAGCTTTACTCTCTAAAACTGAAATATCCCAGCCTTTTTCAAGTTTCCACTGCTCAATCATAGTAGCTATTTTAGAAACAAATAAAACCTCAATATGATGGCCTGGGTCAATCGCAAGCAAACCATTTGTGATCATTTCTTGTGCAGTATGATAATAAATATCTCCCGTTACAAAAACATCTGCTCCTTTTGCAATAGCTTCTTTGTAGAAACTTTGCCCACTACCCCCACAAATAGCAACTCGTTGAATTTCAGGATTAGATTTATCATATGAAACTAAACGAACGCTATCTAAACCAAACACATCTTTAATTTTCCATGCAAAAAATTCAAAACTCTGGGGTCTAACATCACCAATGCGACCAATACCATAACCATTACTTGTCTCAGATAATATATCGGGATATTGAATATCTAATAATTCACAAAACCAGTCGTTAAGTCCATTAGGAACGATATCTATATTAGTATGGCTCACATAAACAGCAATGTCTGATTTAAGAAGGTCTATATAAATCTTATTTTGCGGTGTTGCTACCAAATCCTTTAATGGACGAAAAATAGGAGCATGCTTTACAATAAGAAGATCTACTTGACGTTCAATTGCTTCAGCTACTGTAGTCTCTCGAACATCTAAAGCTACCATGACTGTCTTTATTTCTTTATCTAAAGATCCAATTTGAAGACCTGAAATATCTCCTTCCATAGATAATTCCTGTGGACAATAAGTTTCATATACATCAATAAGTTCTCTAGCTTTCATCAAGAACCTCCTTTATATCCTGTATTTTATCTTCCAAAATAGCACGTTCTTCCATTTTACTATTGGGAATAGAGTTTAAAGCAAAAGTTAATTTATTAAGCTCATTTTGCCATTTTTCTTTAAAAACTGTTGTGTTATTGGATAATAAAAATGGACCAAATCGCAATTCTTTAGCAGTTAAATTCATATGACCATGCTTAACAACTAAAATTTCATAGCATTTGTCATTTTCAGTCAAGATATCTTCTGCTACTATTTCAAAATCATTTGCAGCTAACCATTTTCTTAAATCATCTTCCCGATTATTAGGTTGTAAGACTAGTGTTTTAACGTGCTGAAGTTTGTCTATATCGTTATTCAAAATATCAGCAATCAAACGACCACCCATTCCACAGATAGCTATCGTATCAATATTATCTGCTTCTTCAAAAGCTGACAAACCATTTGCTAAGCGAACATCTATCTTTGAAGTGAGACCATGTTCTGAAACGTTTTTCAACGCAGACTGATACGGTCCATTCACCACTTCACCAGCAATGGCAAAATCACAGTATCCCATCTGCAACAAAAAAATAGGTAAGTAAGCATGATCACTTCCTACATCTAATAACCGAGCTCCTTTTGGAACATAGTTTGCAACTTTTTGTAATCGTTTTGATAATTGTAAATCCATTGTATTTCCTTCAGTTTTTCTCTGTTAAAAGTATAACATCATTAACATCAAAAGAAAAGGAACAGACCTAATGTATCAACCATTCTGTCTCCTCCTAGTAAACTTATTCCCATAAATTCATTGCATTTTTAAAATCATCCGAAATCGCTAAATCTTTCATTTGGTTATCTTCACGTGCTTGTTTTCTCTCTTCAATTTGTCGAAGTGTCGTCAATCCTTCACGCCGCCAGTTGCGAAGGATAGCATTGATATAATTCCAACTTGTTTTCCCATTGAAAACCGCTTCTCTAAGAGCTGCCCTAACAATATCAGGATCTGTCTGATCTTCTTGCAGTGTCTTTTGTAAATCTTCTAATTCAAAAGGACTTAATAAGCGACCTAATTCACGTTCGAAGTCTCCTACTAAATCTTTCAGACGATTCGAATCAGCGGTTTTATTGTCTATTATTACTTGATTATCCTCTTCGAAAAGTTTATCTAATTTAGCAAACACAGGGCTTGTATCAAAGATAATCTCGATTTCGTGATTCAACTCAATTGTTTTGACATCTAGTAAACCTTGACTTGTTAAATTCGATATAGAACGATTGATATCTGCCACTGTTTTATCAAGTGATGTCGCAATACGGCTCGGTGTTAGATCGGATAAATTAGTTGTATTTTGTAAATAGAAAAATTGCCAAACTAAAAAATCGTCTGCTGTCTTAAAAATAGATTTAAAGTGAAAAAATAAAGCACTTGGTAGAGTCAATTGCCCTGACTGATATTGTTCCAAATAAGTCATAACCTTTCAAATCCTCTCTATCGTCCTAAAATTATGAAATGTGTAACAAAAAGCACCTCTCAACTATTATCATAGCACTTAGAGGCGCCCTTATCATTCATCTATCTTGAATAGGCCTTATCCTGGAAAGTTCATCAATACCTTAGTATCATAACCTTCAATAGCTTTACGACCATTTAATCCATCAAGTTCAACTAGGAAAGCACAGCCTGCGACAACGCCACCAAGTTTTTCAATCATTTCAATTGTCGCTTTTACTGTTCCACCAGTAGCTAAAAGGTCATCAACAATTAAAACACGTTGACCTGGTTTAATAGCATCTGCGTGCATTGTCAATGTATCAAGACCATATTCTTTTTCATAGTCAGCTGAAATAACTTCGCGTGGTAATTTACCTGGTTTACGGACTGGAGCAAAACCAATACCAAGAGCATAAGCAACTGGGCAACCAACAATAAAGCCACGAGCTTCTGGTCCAACAATCATATCAATATCTTTATCAGCAGCATATTGTACAATTTCACGAACAGCATAGCTGTATGCTTTACCATCAGCCATTAATGGGGAGATATCACGGAAAGTAATTCCTTCTTGAGGATAGTTTTCAATTGAAGCGATGTAATTATTTAAATCCATTTCACTTGTCTTTCTAAGGGGAAACCCCTAAAATGTTTTACTCTTCATTATATCATAAAATTAAATAAAATAGTACTGGAAACTTTAAAACCATATGCTAGTTTTGCATATGGTTTTAAAAATTAGGCATCTGTTACCTTGACAAAAGGTTCTCCAATATCAATTCTATCCTCACTATAATAGCTCTGTTCTTTCCAAAGTTGTGAAATTGGATACCAACCAGACAAGGACGGTGTGTAAGGGTCAGAGACATGTGTCAGTCCGTTATTATATCCTTTGAGAACGATTTCATGACTTCCATGAAGAACAAAAACATTATTTTGTACTGCCGCTAGGACATGATAACCATCCTTCAACGCTTGTACAAGGTTAGCTTGAGTTCCTAATGCAGTTGCTGTTACACCCCATTCTTTGGCTGCTTTTAAGATTCCTCTAGAAGTTGTTCCTTGAACACCACGATTAAATTCAACTGTCTTATGGTAAAGGTAATCTGCAATTTGCGTTGGTAAAACAGTTTCTCCTTTCAAAGAAGACAAAATCATAGCTAGAGAAGTTGGTACACAACCAGTTTCTCCTAAAGTTGCCATACCATATCTTCGACTTGCCCACCTTCCATCACGTTGGCTAAAGTAAGGAGTATTATAATTTGAATGTGCGACTTGTAGAGAAGTTTTTACCAATAATTGTTTTTGATTAGAAGCATTTTCCTGATAAACATGGATAAAGTATTTACCATTGTCTCTATGATTTGTAACATTAAATGTCAATCTAGCTTCATGATTTTTGGGTGTGACGGTATACCACTTAAGGTCATCCTGATTGTTTTTATCTGACCAAATAGCAATTTTTAAATTCCCAGGACTAATAACATTTGTCACTCGTACATTATAGTTTCCAGTTCCCTTATAGGTCGTTTGGACAGTTATAGGTATTTTAGCAGTCTCAACTAATTTAATTTCGATTGCTTCAATTCGTTTTCCTTGGTTAGTACTACCAGCGATGTCATTGTTATAAGTCCAATCCTGCCAACCATAATCTTGCATGTGAACTCGATACATCACACTATAGGTTTTCGATAGCAGACCTGTCAATCGCATCTGAATAGCTTCTACTTGTTGAGATTCATTTGGTACATTACTTTCTCTCCCTGAATTAACAACAGTTTGCCAACCTGAACCATTAAGAAAAGTTCTATATTCTATATTTCCTAGAGCTGTACTACCTAAGTTAAGTTTGATGGCTTTTATAGATTTTGAAAGTCCAATACTACCTCCTAATTGGCCTTCCAAAACCGTTGGTTTCCAACCATCTTTTTGAAGATAAGTTTGATAACTTAATCCAGGATGCTTCATTTCTAAGAATGAATGATTTGTTTGGGAACTAAAATCTGAAGCTTTAGCTACTAGTTTTACTTCCAAAGCCTCTAAACGTTTCGATTCTCCGACTGTACCTGCTACACTATTATTTTTTTGCCAAGCCATCCAACCTTTATCTTGGACGTGAGCGCGATAATAAATATCATAATTTTGTTTTAAATTCCCACTTAAGTCCAATTGAATAGCTTCTAGTCTTTTTCCTTGATAATCCTTACTTGTTTGACTACCTAAAATTTCTCCCCAACCTTTATCTTGTACATGAGTACGATAGAGAATGTCCCCATACTTCAAGGTGCTAAGAGTGAATTTTACTCCATCTAGGGCTTTGGATTCTCCTAAAGTTCCCGCCATTTGTCCTTCAAGTTTATTAGATTGCCAACCATTTTGGCCTACCTTAACCTGATAATTTAAGACAGGTCTCTCTTCCTTAAGTATAGTTGGTGTTAAAACAGATTGTCCTTTAAGGGTAAACTTTACTTCGTAAGCTTCAAGGCGCTTTGACATTCCCAAAGTCCCAGCGTAAGCTCCATTTTTAGCCCAAGCCATCCACCCGATATCTTGAACATGAACACGATAATAGACATCATATAATTTTTGTAAATTATCAGTAAGGTTAATGCTTAGTGCTTCAATAGGTCTACTCTGACCAACAGTACCACTAACTTGACCACTCTCTACTGAAGGTTGCCAACCTTGTCCTTTAACATAAGTTTTATAGCTAAGTTTTCCTGTTATTCCTTCAGGGGCTTTAATAGACAATTTTATTGCCTCAACCTGCTTTTCCTGTCCTACTGTTCCTGAAACTGTTGCATTATCAACCGACTTTTGCCATCCAATATCTTGAACATGAGCAGAGTAAGTCACTTTTGGTAATTGCTTTGTTGAATTTTGTTGAGTAATAACTTCACTATCATTAGCTACTTGATTAACATTAGAATTTGTTTGATTTGCTGAGTGCTCAGCAGTACTAGCTTTTACAACAACTTTTGAACTAGCATCAAAGGTTTTGACTGGGGTAGCTGCTATCTCTCTAGGATTAGATGAAACAGATGTAGCAAAGCCTGTTTTTATTAAAGGCTCTGCACTATTTTTCATAGCCTCCGAGGAATTAACAGGTAACGTTAACTTGGAAGTATCCGAAATAGTCTGACTGCTATCAGTTTTCTCTGAGATCGTTGAAGTTGCTGCTTCTGCCTGTTCTGCCTTGACATCTTGACCAAGAATTGCACTACCACCTAAAATAGTAACGATACCTGCAATGACCAAAAATTTACCTTTTTTGTACATCTTTTTTCTAACGATAGGTCTCATAGATTTTATCCTCACCTTTAATATTCTTTATCAAAAATTCCATTATTTTCTTAATTTTATTATATTTTAATAAAATTTGCAATATTATTATTGAAATAACTTATTTATATACCAAAAAAACCACTTAAAAAGTGGCTTCTTTAGTATATTATCAACTCATCATAAAATCATATATTTCTTTAGGTGTCCCTAAAGCCATTAATTCTTGAAACTTAACTGTCTCTTTTAATTCTTGATAAATTTGACTCTCAGAGATATCTCGCTTTTCTGCTTCTTTATTGACTGTCATAATCCCCTCTGTAATCGTAACAAAATGTAGTTCTTCAAAAATTTGAATCATTTTAATTAATAAAATATCAGGAATATGAAGGTAGGAACTGAGCTCTTTTAACTTATAACGAACGTCAAATTCTGGGAATTGATATATTGTTTTATATAAACTAGCAAATTGATCACGTGTACCATAACCAGATATAAAATAATTTTTTGGTATCTCATTTTTAAAATAGATAGCATCAAACTGTTTACCTTGAGTCATTTGTTTTAATTCTTGTGGATGATCGGGAACAGTCAAAAGAATAACTTCTTTGCTCTGCTCTTCTTGAGACAGGATTGGCACTCCATGAGGTAAGCTACTTGCTTTGCTTCTAATATCAAATAATTGTATACCATCTACACGCGCATCCTCCAACATTAATTGTAGGGTTGTGGCACCATTCCATTGATTAACAGATAAAGTGACAGCTAACTCCAAATGTTGTGCTTGTTGAAACTCTTGTAGTTGACTCCCCATATTAAATGCTACCAAATCAAGTGCTTGTCCATCTTGTTCTAGTTTTAATTTCAGATGAGCACCGTTTTGCCCCATGACTCTGGCTTGACTCACTTTAAAATCTTTTAACAAAAAGACTGGTTTTTTATTATCCATTCCAAATGGCGCTAACTTTTCAAAATCTCTAACAGTGTCTAAACTAAGTTCGTCAAAACGTAGCTCACTATCAATTGTCAGAGTTTTTTTCTGACTCATGTCCAATTGTTTTTTAGAGATATAGTCACATAAAACTTGAGAAAGATCACCTACTTTACTTTCCTCTAAAGTCATGCCTGCTGCTCCGCTGTGACCTCCAAAAGCAATGAATAATTCTCGATGCTGGTCAAAAGCTTGAAAAATATCAAGTGCTTCTACACTTCTGGCACTTCCTTTAGCAATACCATCTTCAATATTCAAAACAATAACAGGTTGTCCAGTTCTCTCTAAAATACGACCCGCCACAATACCTAAAACCCCTGGATGCCAATTTTCTTTTGCTAAAACTTGTACAGGCTTTGTTTGATCAAGCATTTGCATAGCTTGGTCAAAGATAGTTTGAACGATTTCTTTGCGCTCTTCATTTTTTTGATCAATCATTTGGGCTATTGCTTGAGATTCTTCATCATCAAACCCTGTTAGTAATTCAATAGCTGGATTAGGGTCATCAAGTCTTCCTAAAGCGTTTAATTGTGGAGCAATTTTAAATCCAATAGTTTCTTCATTTAGTGTTTTTAAATCAATATTTGATAAAGATATTAGCTCCTGTAAGCCTATTCTTTCACTATCTTTCATAACTTCAAGTCCAGCTTTTACCATGATACGATTTTCATCAGTTAGGCTAACCATATCTGCAATCGTCCCAATAGCAACCAAATCCAACATTTCTGTCGGGATTGTTTCTAAGAGAGCACAAGCTACTTTGAAAGCAACACCACACCCTGCTAAATAAGGAAATGGATAATTAGCATCAGGATGTTCTGGGTGAATAATAGCATAAGCACAAGGTAAATCTGCTGGCATACTGTGATGATCAGTAACTACCACGTCCACACCTTGATTTTGAGCATATGTAATTGCTTCATGCCCTGCCACACCATTATCAACCGTAATGATTAATGAAACATCTTGTTGTTCAATAAAATATTTATAAACACTTTGATTTGGACCGTAACCATCTGTAAAGCGATTTGGGAGATAAACCTGGACTTCAGCTCCCATCATATCTAATGCTTCTTTCATGATTGATGCTGATGTCATTCCATCAGCATCATAGTCTCCATAAACTAAAATAGTTTCATTATTTTCAATAGCTCGTCTAATACGATTAACAGCTTTATCCATATCATTTAACAAATAAGGATCATGGAGATTTTCCAAATTAGTTTGTAAAAAATGATGTAATTCCGCTGATGTCTTAATACCTCGCGAATAAATTAAGGAAGCCACCGCTTCACTTATCTTTTCTTTTTTTGAAGCCTCAAAAAAGCCAGCGTCTGGCTTTTGGTTATTGAGGACCCAACTATACTTAGCAGATATCATTTATAATTGAATACCTTTCTGGCAAAATAATCAGCTGTTTTTGGAAATAAACTATAATATTTATGCGCAAAAGCTAATATAAAAGGAAGATTTAATTCTCTCTTATTTTTTCCAAGAATAGAAACTACTTTTTTAGATACTTTTTCTGGTGTTAGAGCAAAACGACCTATACTTGCTAAATAATCACCACTTGGATCAGCCTGAGCAAAAAATCCTGTTTTGATTGGTCCAGGGTTTACACTTGTCACATAAACATTTTTTTCTGCTAATTCTAAACGAAGAGCATTCGAAAATCCAACGACAGCAAACTTACTAGCCCCATAAACGCTAGCTTTACTTGTTGCTATGAGGCCAGCCATGCTTGCAATATTAACGATATGACCAGATTTTACAAGAGACATCTTATGTCCTATCTGACGAGCTATAGACATCGTTGCAAATGTATTCACAGCAAACATGTCTTTGACTTCTTCATCACTATAATCCCAAAATTCTTTAAAAGAACCAAATCCAGCATTATTAATTAAAATATCAATTTGACCAAATTCACCATAAATTTTTTCAATCATATTCGTTACAGCATTGTCATTAGTTATGTCTAGTGATAAACATAAGGTGTTTGGTCTCTTTCCATAAAGCTTTTCAAGTTTTTCTCTTGATCTCCCTGTGACAATTAAATGGTCGTCTTGGGGTAATTGGTTAATAATTGCCTGTGCTAAACCACCAGAAGCTCCTGTAATCAGTATCGTTCTTGCCATTTTATATACCTACTTCTTCCAAATCTCTAACAAGATGGGTATTTGAAAAAATCGTCTTTGCATCTTCTTCCATTTGCCAACAATCTCGCCCCATAAAACGAGCACTAACATGATTTAATAATAGTCGTTTAGCATTTGCTTGTTTAGCGATATCAGCTGCTTGCATATTGGTTGAATGCCCATGCGATTTAGCAATTCGCTCATCACCCTTACCATAAGTAGATTCGTGCACTAAAACGTCAGCGCCCAAAGCTAACCTAATACTTGCATCTGTTTTTCTAGTATCTCCCAAAATAGTGATTACTTTACCCTTTTTCGGTTCAGAAATATAATCTTTAGCAATAATTTCTCTACCATCTTCTAAGGTAACATTCTCACCATTTTTGACTTTCCCAAAAAGGGGACCAAATGGAACACCTGCTAGTTTCAATGCTTCAGCATCTAAAGTGCCCTCAAGGTCTTTTTGCACAACACGATATCCCATACAAAAGATAGTATGATCTAGCTTTTCTGCATAAACGGTAAATTTATCTGTTTCCATAATTTTTCCGAGTGATGATTCATCAAACTCGTGAAAATGGATTCGATAAGGTAAACGTGAACCTGATGTCCTTAAGCCAGTCATAACAAAACTTTTTATACCAACCGGTCCATAAATATCTAAATCTGTCTGTTCTTCATTGGCTTGAAAAGCCCGACTGGATAAAAAACCTGGAAGACCAAAAACATGGTCTCCGTGCATGTGCGTGATAAAAATTTTTTTGACTTTACGAGGTTTAATCGTGGTTTCTAAAATTTGACGCTGTGTACCCTCTCCACAATCAAACATCCAAACCTCGTTAATTTCATCTAATAATTTCAAGACTAAACTTGAAACATTACGAGCTTTCGCTGGTTGACCAGCTCCAGTTCCTAAAAATTGAATTTCCATACTTGTTGACTTTTTTATAATCCTTCCATAACTTAATAAATTTAATTAGTAGATTTAGTATCAATATAAATAACTGACTCACGTCCTTGACTAGAATAATAGTATTTACCTGACTTTGTTTTAACCAACTCTAATAGCTCTTCTTGATTGAAACTAGTTATTTTAATAATATCTTTTTTAAGTTGTAAGACATTCCCTAGTAAACTTGTTTCTGGTGTAATATTTTGAGATTCTGTTTCGTCAAAATCTATTTTTGCCATTCTGATACCAGACCGATCTTGATAGACTTTATATTGAGGAAAAATCTGTGCAATTTCTAAGAGTAACTGCGGTGTAATGACTTCTTTAACTTCAGAAAAAACACTCGCTTCTTCTTGATCATTTAGGTAAGCAAAACCAAATGATTTTCCTGATAAATTCAAACGAATAAAAGGTTTTTCTTCATCAAACGATAAATGTTTTGGAAACAAGCCCAAGGCTTTGGAAAGATCAAAATAGTAATCAGTTGCCGCTTCTGGCCCTTGCTTTTGATATATTTCAGCAAAATAAGCATTAATCACACTAGGAGGTGGAGTGATAAAATCAAGTCGTTGTTGCTTAGAGAGGCCATCTAGTTTTTTCTCTAGATAAACTTTATCTAAGCTCGTAAAACCACCATAAGTCAAAGCCAAATCAATATAATCAATCATAAAATTCTTCCAGCTTCCATTTTTGTTTAGGAGAAATATAGCCTGTAATATTCTCGTATTCTTCTTCAAAGGTGTAGGTGTCAAGCAATGCTATTTTATTGAGATCATAGAGCTTATATGCTTGATTTTGATGCACTCTAATCGAAAATTCGTCAAAGATATGTCGTATTTCATCCACAATAAGACGGCGTAATAAATCCCTACTCCCTTGTTTTTTGGCTGCAATTCTCACATTAGGAAAAGTTGTTGCATTCAGCTGCTCAGTGACATCCATCTTGTTGTATATCGCTAAACGAGGAATATCTATCATATCTAAGTCTTTAAGAATCTCCATAACAACTTTTTCGTGTTCTTCATGATTAGGGTCACTAGCATCAATAACATGAAGTAATAAATCGACATGTCGACTTTCTTCTAAGGTAGACTTGAAAGCCGCAACTAACTCTGTAGGTAAATCTTGAATAAAACCAACAGTATCTGTTAAAGTGACTTGAAATTGATTTTGTAAATAGATCTGCTTGGTTGTAGCGTCTAACGTTGCAAATAATTCACTGGCTTCATATTGCTTATCATCGGTCAAAACATTCATAATAGTTGACTTGCCAGCATTTGTATATCCAATTAATCCAATTTTAAAGGTTGTCGAATCAACACGTCTTTCTCGAACTGTCTCGCGATTTTTTTCTACAATCTTCAATTGTCTTTCGATATCAGAAATTTGATGACGAATGGAACGACGATTCAACTCTAACTGAGATTCTCCTGGACCTCGGCTTCCGATTCCTCCTGCTTGACGACTAAGCATAATACCTTGTCCAACTAAGCGTGGTAACATATATTTCAATTGCGCTAGATGAACCTGTAATTTTCCTTCATGACTTCTAGCACGCATAGCAAAGATATCTAAAATAAGTTGCATACGGTCAATAACTTTAACACCAAGTTCAGCTTCCAAATTAGAGTTTTGTCGCGGAGTCAAACGATTATTAACCACAACGGTATCAATCTCATCTGCTTCTACAATAGCTTTTATCTCCTCTAATTTACCAGATCCGATAAATGATTTACTATCATATTTATCTCTTTTTTGATAATAATGATTAACAACATTTGCTCCTGCTGTCTTAGCTAAGCTAGCAAGTTCTTCCATGGACATTTCAAAATTCTCAGTATCTTGAAGTTCTACCCCAACTAAAATAACACGTTCTTGCTCTTCTTTAGTTTCTATCACCTATAATCTCCTTTCAATATTTTTTTCTTGTTCTAAATACGTAATCTTTATTATAACATAATGCCCTTTAAATGCGAGAAACGGCTTTATTTACTTTGATGATAAAAAATCACTGACTTTTCGCTTGATTTTTTGTTGATAATTTTCCTCACCAACCATAATAAATTCGACATTCATACGGTTTCTAAACCATGTTAATTGGCGTTTTGCAAAACGTCTGGTATTTTGTTTTAGTTTATCAACAGCTTCTTCTAATGGTATTTGCTTTGAAAAGTAAGGAAATAATTCTTTATAGCCAATTCCTCTACTTGCTTGAACACTAGGGTAGTTATCGTATAGCCATTTAGCTTCATCTAAGAGACCATTGTCTATCATCAAATCAACTCGTCTATTGATACGATCATAGAGCACCTGACGATCATCATTCAATCCAATTAATAAAACATCATACGGACTTTCACTATTTTGCAAATCATTCCCAAACTTCGCCAATTCTAATGCACGGATGGCACGTCGACGATTAACTTGCGGTATAACAATGGATTGTTCTGTCAACTTTTCAAATAAATCTTCATCACTTAGAGACTCTAATTTTTCACGATAGGCCTTAAGAGTTTCTTGATTGACTTCGCCTCCTAAATGATAGCCCTCAAACAAACTCTGTAAATATAGGCCAGTACCTCCAACAATAATAGGGATTTTCCCCTTAGAAATAATCGTATCAATAGCTACTTTTGCCTCTTTGACAAAATCATAAACCGAATAATTCTCATTTACTTCACGAACATCAATCAAGTGATGATAAGCTTGTTCTTGCTCTTCTTTACTAGCTTTAGCCGTTCCGATATCTAACTTCTGATAAACTTGCTGACTATCGCCACTAATGATTTCGCCATTGAAAGTTTTAGCTAATTCAATTCCTAATGCTGTCTTCCCAACCGCAGTTGGACCAACAACTGCTATAAGCTTGATTTTTCTCATGATACTTCTCAATTCTATAAAGGTTTTTACTTGAAATTTAACTAGTATTTCGTTACCATAATTATATCATAGATAGAAGCAGAGTCTTCATCATAGATTGGAGAATTATTATGGTTAAAAAATTCGCATTTGCTAAAGGAATAGCAACAGGAGTCGTTGCAACAGCTGCTACTCTTGCAGGTGCTGCATTTGCTATCAAAAAAACAATTATTGAACCTGAGGAAGAAAAAATAGCTTTTATCGAAGAAAATCGTAAAAAAGCTGCACGTAAACGTGTCTCTCATTAAACAATAACTCCCTTACTAGCTAGTAAGGGAGTTATTTTATATTAAATTGTTCGCCTTAAAAAGAAAATATAACGTACCATTACTATCATAACAATAAGAGTTGTTGTCCCAATTTCAAAGTGGACTAGCCCCTGTATATCAACTGGTAATGATAGATGCTGAATACTTAATTTAAGTGAGGTAGCTGAGATAACAAGGGGGAAAGTAAAGGCTGAGAAACCTGGTGTAAAATCACCAATCAGTAATTTAGGCACCTGAAAAAGAATGAAAAAATAAAGAAATTGTGCCATTACGATTAATAGCAATAATAAACCTCTATTTGGTGACACAAAACTATTGACATATCTCGCTGTGATTAGCGACATTGGAGCGCAAATAGTAGTTATATTAGGCTTAACTGCCGAAGGTAGCCCGATTTTATATGCTTTAATGAATAGAAATGGTAATAATACTAAAGTTGCAATAAAACCATACCAAAAAACTATTTTCCCAATAGTGAATTGTCCACTAATTGGTGCTGTCAGGCTAGCTACCCCTATACCAACATAGAGGACAGACCAAGAAGGAAAAAGATTAGCCATCGAAAAGTGTCTCAAATATTTCCATGAAAAAATAGCCATATGAATGATTAACGCAATAAATGACAACCACCATACACCTTTTGACAGAACTGCTACCCATATTCCTAAACTTCTAAATAATAAGATATAGGTCGATAAAATCATACCTGCCATAAAAAAAGTAGTAAAGACAGAAGCAATCAAAGGATTGCTTAACTCCTTCCTGCTTTCTTTTTTATTTTTTAATATTCCTTTGATTAAAAAAATCCAAAAAACAAGTGCTACTAGCCCTAAACAATAGCGAAAATAGGTGCCATATCCCTCTAGAAGGTTCCCCAAAGCTAATAGCCCCAATACTAATCCCGCCATCACTAATGGTGGTTTTTCCCAATTTTTCATCATATACCTCATAAAAAAACGTTTACATCCATTATAACACAATTAGATTTTGCTGATAAGTGATTTTATTAACTTAATGAAAAGAAGCTAGCCCATTGACTAACTTCTTTTTTAAGCTCTTCTAAAGTTTGCTTTTATTTTAAGTGACGATTCCTCTTTAAAGAGAGACCTAGTAGAGCAAGTAGACTTGCTAGAATGCTTATTCCTACTACACTTAGTATTTTTGATGACTTATCTCCAGTTTTTGGCAAATTAGCTTCATTTGTCAGATATGAATCGGTCTTATTAGAAACTACAGGAGTTATTGAGGTCTTATTAGCTATTCTATTTACTTTTTCTACCGTTTTAGATCCCTTGAAAGATTGTGTTTTGGGATAATCTGCTTGCAATTCCTCCTTAGGGCTAGGAGCAACTTTGCCAACTTTAATCACAATTGCTGTTAATGGATCAATCAGCAAACTATCTTTTTCAAAATGAACACCTCTAGGAGTTGAGATTGGTTTAATCCCCGCTTGATCAGCATCAACAATTACTTGCCCTTTTAAAAGGTGTTTATATTTTTCACCTAGTAAAACGTTTCTAGCTTTACTATCAGCATTAACAAATACTGCGTAAATATCGCCTTTAGAATCTATTGTTTGGTAAGCAATAACCAAATCTTTTTCTTTAATATCACCTTGACCTACCTCTGTAATCAAGCTAACCTCACGATCAATTTCTGCTTTGCTCAATTTCCGGAAAGCATCTGTTGAACGCCTTAATGTGATTAAACCTGCTGTATAGGCCTGTGTTTTCGTTGAAATTGGGTGTTTGTTATTATCTGTGGCTGCTGCCCAATCAAAATGATTAATGGCATCTGAAGAATCATATGAATCATGAATAAAATATGGATATTCTTTAACAGCTTCAATAAGTGTTGCTTTATTAGGCAATTTGTCATCTGAAACTTTTGTCATGTAATCAGGGTTAAGTAAACGCTTCGTACGACCATACTCTTGACCAGAATGAATGAATGCTGTCCCTTGAGATGTTAAAATCATTACATTTCCTAAACGCAGACGTCTATGAATCTCTTCTTCAGCTACCTTAGGGTCTTTATTAATTGATTTTGCAATCACATCATGCAAGGTAAGGTTATCATGTGCAGCAATATACTGCACCACATCTCCTGGCGAATCTGCTTCAAAATTCCCAGGTTGTGCTTTGATATTTTTAAAAATACCTTGTAAAGATTGTGGGCCACCTGTGATGAAAGCTGGAGTACCTTCATTTGGAAAACCAGATTTCAAGCTATTACGAATATCATCTGAAAAGACGCCAACTGTATCGGTTGACTTCATCCAATCTTGGTCAGCTGGTTTAACCGGCTTACCTTGATCGCCTTGGAATGTTCTCCAGCCCTCACCAATCATAATCATATTAGGATTAATAGCTTTAGCTTCTTTATAAGCTAATTCAATCGCAGCCGCATCATGATCTCCCATCATATCAAAACGGAAACCATCAACTTTAAATTCACTTGTAAGATATTTAATGGAATCAACCAAAACACGACGACTCATTGCATGAGTGGTTCCTAAACGTCCCCCTCCAAAACTTTCTCTTGGTGAACCATCTTCATTCATAAAGTGATAATAATTAGGTTCTATATCCTCAAAGAGATAAGTTTTTGCAGTGTGATTATAGACGACATCAAGTATAACCCCCATGCCACGTTTATGAATATCATGTATTAATTGTTTTAATTCGGCGATACGTGCTGATGGATCTTTTGGTTTCTCTGAATACATTCCAGAAAGAGCAAAATAGCTCTGTGGGTCATAGCCCCAATTGTAATTATTGTCTGAGGAAGTGTAAGCTGTTGAGCGTGACTTATCCATTTCATTAACATAAAAATAACTCAATACCGGTAAAAGCTGAATGTGTGTAACTCCTAATTTCTGTAAATAATCTAGTTTCTCTGAAAAGGCTGCAAAGGTAACAAATTGATTTTTTAATTTTCCGTCCAAAGATTGATCAGAAGTGAAGTCTCTTACATGTGCTTCGTATATAACAGCATCTTGTCTTCCTTTAAAATTAGCAATTTTAGCAAAACTTAAATTTTGAGGTCCAAGTTGACTTGGATTTACAAAAGCTGCTTTAGCCGTTTTTATATCGTCATTAACAGTATTACTATCCCACTCTGCTAATGACTTTGCATAAGGATCTAAAATCTTAACCTTATCCTTACCTCTTTTTATTTCGTAAAGATAATAGTAACCAGTATAGTTTTTAATACCTAATTTAGTATCAAGTATCGTCTGCCAAACACCTTTATTATTTTTCACAAGGGGGGTAGTCGCTACAACCCTGTTTTGATTATCTTTGTCATAAATAATCATAGTGACACTATCAGCACTCGGTGACCAGAGGCTGGCTTCAACTTTTGAACCATCTTGATTGAGAACTGCACCTAAATTTCCACTATAAGCATAAAGTTGGTCTTTAAATTCCCAAGATTGCCTTGTCGTGACATTGTTACCATTATAAGATATATTGAAATGACCTTGTTTAGGATTAAAGTCGCCTTTGATTATTAAAAGAGATTTACTAGTATCGAGAGTGATATCAGAAATTTGTATAGCATTTTGATTTTTATCTGTCACTTTCAATTCTTTTAAAATTTCAGTTTTATCTACCCCATCTAGAGTTGTAAAACTTGCTTGAATACTTGTTAAATCAGTTTGTTGAGCATCCTTTAGCTGCACTTGATCAATGTAATAAGGATTATTATAAACCTTTGGATCCTTATCTTTTACAAAAATTTGGTTATGGTTAGCTAAATCTCTAAAAACATAGTCGTTGGGTTGAACTTTCACTGCATCTCCTGTCTTACTTTCATCTAAGATTAGAAAACCAATCTCTTTGGCATTAGTTTTCAGTGGTACATCAATATACCTTCCATATAGTCCTTGATTCACAAAATTACTACCATCTGGCCAAGTTGTTGAGGGGGTTGCAACATCTTTAAAGAGCCATGCTGATAAGTGGTCATAGTTACCAGATGAACTCAGATAGTTAATACGGACATACCCTTCTTTGAGGGGCTGATAAGTATGTATACCGTACTTTTCATCAATCCAAACTTGGTTCATCTCAGGTCGTAATAATGGAATATGATGATCGCCGCTTAAATTTGTTCCTGCTTTGTTATTAATTAAAAAAGATATTTGTTTTCGTTGTTTTTCAGATAATTTAAAATCAACATAATAACCGTAATCATCTTTCTTAGCATTAGTCATAGGGATAGCACCATTTGGCCAATTACTAGACGGTTGATCAACATCTCCCCATATCCAAAGCCCAGTGCTTTCTACAGGATGACCTTGAGGCAATTCTTTAAGATGTAACCTAAAGTAACCATTTTCAATCTGTGGAGCTTGATTAGCAACTTTCAAGGTCGGACTTGGAGCACCTATAGCTTGAGAAGTTTTGTCGGGAGTATTTTGCAATGTAGATGGTGCCACTTTTAAATCTAAGGTATTTTTATCTGAAACAGGACCTTTATTTTCTTCAAGCAGGCTTGTCGCCTTATCCGGCTCTGTCACTCCTTTTTGAGTGTCAGTTTCATCTGATACTAATTGCTTGGTATCCGGCATATCTGAGGGTGTCACAACCGTCTCAGAGTTTGAGTTTATGTCATCTTTTAAATTAGTAGATTGTCGGTTGTCAACCTGATTAATATTCGACTTTGCAATCGCTGTAGTTGCAGGAGAAACACTTACTTCTTCAGCAAATACCTGTGGACTATGAAGAAAAATACATACCCCTGTTGCAACTGAAGCTACTCCAACACTTAACTTTCTAATCGTGTATTGAGTTTGTTTATCACCAAATAAGTCTTTTCTTTTCATATCATTCTCCTTTTTTAATGAATTGTTACCAATAAAATCATAACAATTTACGCAAGCGCTTGCAACAAGTAAATGATTTCTTTATTTTTTTGAAATTTTCACTAAAACTATCAATGACATTACAAAAAAGCTAAGCAATATTGCCTAGCTTTTTTATCAAAAATTTCCTCATATCAAATGATTTTCATCAATTTGATAGTCCTTTAGCAGACATTGAAGTCTATCAAATTCATAACAAAAATGTTCAGGAATATGACCGTCAGAGCCTATAGAGTATTGTTTACAACCAAGCTGTTTTAGTATCTCTAAAGCATAGCGATAAAGTTTTTCATTCCCATATAGATAAAGGGATTTGGTATTTAGTTCAAAAGCTAACCCCTTAGATAACATCTTTCTGAAAATGCGCTTCAATTGCGTTTCAAACGGTTTTAAATCTTCTACATCTAAGTTTAACTTACGAAAACCATAATCAAAGTGATCTAAAACGTGCGCTTCCACACGGCCTATGGCAAATTCCATACGATTAAAGTAATCTGCTAAAAGCTCCTTTGTTGGTACTTTCAGTGCTTCTTCTTGCAGATAATCATACCTACCATTATGATGGATTGACAATAGTTTTAAATCAAATTCTTTATTTTTTAAATAATCTAAAATATCTGATTCCCTATCTTTAAAATAACCGATTTCAATTCCTTTTTTAAATCGATTTCCATATTTCTGATTAAGATAATCTATTTTTTGACAATAAGCACTATAATCAGGAACATCGTCTTGACCGGTGTAAGGATTTGATAAATCAAAATGTTCTGTTGTGATAAATTCACCTGTAAAACCATTAATATAGTCCTCAAATGCCGTTTGACAATCATAGGAAAAATGCGTGTGTAGATGATTATCTCTCATACTAACTCCTATCCTTAATCTTTTAAAATATCTGCTACTATCTTTTGTAAATCAACGATTAGATCTTTTTCAAACCATGGATTCTTCTTTAGCCAAATTTGATTTCGCGGTGATGGGTGAACCAGGGGTAAATAATCGGGTAGATAGTCTTTGTAAGATTTAACTGTTTCTGTTAGATTTTTATGTGCAGAGCTTCCAAGATAATATTTCTGAGCATATTGACCAACTAGCAAGGTCAATTGAACATTAGGCATTTCTTTTAAAATAAGAGGGTGCCATTTCTCCGCAAAACCTTTTCTAGGGGGTAAATCTCCTGATTTTCCTTTGCCTGGGTAATAAAAATCTAAAGGCAAAACAGCAAATTTTCCAGAATGGTAAAATGTCTCTTCATCAACTCCAAGCCACTGGCGTAGACGATCTCCAGATTTATCTTTCCAATAGAGTCTTGCTTCTTGAGTTTTTAAACCAGGTGCTTGGCCAACAATATTGATCCTAGCTGTTTTAGGAGCAGCAAACAAAGGATCAATACCATTTTCTGTATAATTTTGATTCTGTGAATCACTTTTTATTGCTTTAATAATTTTTTCCAAGTCAGTCATAAAGTCTCCAAATCTAACCTTATGAAAAGAGGCAAAGACACTTTCATGTATTCACCACCCTTTATCATTGATCACATATTTAGTTTAAGGATTATTTTATTTGATTAATTCATAGATAGCTTCTGCGTAGATAGCAGCCGAACGGAAAATATTTTCTAAAGGCATGTACTCATTAGCTTGATGCATAGTGTTTTCATCTCCTGGGAACATGGCACCGTATGCAACACCCCGTTCAAGTAAGCGACCAAATGTCCCACCACCAATAACCTGTTCATGTCCTTTAAGACCAGTTTGCTTTTCATAGACAGCTAGTAAGGTTGATACTAATTCATCGTCCATAGGTACATAGTGTGGTGTGTGTTCATGGTTAGAAAGAGTCACTTTTTCAACTCCGTTAAGTTTCTCAAGCTTAGTTTGGATAGTTTTAGCATCTGTCCCTTGTGGGTAACGGAAATTAAGAGCGATAGTATTATCATCATTAGTTTCATCAAACTGGAAGACACCTGCATTCATGCTCAACGATCCCATACAGTCATCTTCATAAGCTACTCCAAGTTTTTCACCTGAGAAGTCTTCGTGAATAATGTTGGCTGTGACATCTAAGAAAGCACGAGCAGGACCTTCAAAATCAAATTGACTTAGATAAAGAGCTAAATAAGTCGCCCCATTAACACCTTCTTGTGGTATTGAACCATGAGCAGATTTACCATAAACTGTAGCTATATACTGCCCATCTTCTACAGATAATTCTGTTTTCAAATTATGTTTACCTGCAAAATCAGCTAGACTAGCTCCAAGTGTTGTCTGATCTAAATGACTTGTGAAACGTGCTGTGGCTGATTCTGGAACCATGTTTTCGCGAAGTCCGCCAGAAAAGCTATGCAGTCTAACAGCTCCCTTATTTTCTCCTGAAAAATGTAAATATTCAGTGATATTACCTTTTTCACCATTTATAATTGGAAATTCTGCATCTGGAGAGAAACCAAAATCAGGTTTTGGAAGACCAACATGTTCGAAGTAGTAATCCATATCTCCCCATCCAGATTCTTCATCAGTTCCTACAACAAAACGAACTTTCTTAGATGTTGGTAGCCCAAGCTCTTTAATAATTTTTAGAGCATAATAACATGCCATTGTTGGTCCCTTATCGTCTGATGACCCTCGAGCATATAAACGGTTATCCTTGATAACTGGTTCATAAGGGTCTGTATCCCAACCGCTGCCTGCAGGAACAACATCTAAATGCCCAAAAATACCTAGTTCTTCTTCGCCTTGACCAAATGTAAAGTGTCCCGCATAATTATCTACGTTTTTTGTTTCGTAGCCATCTCGCTCAGCCATCTCAAGGAAAAATTCCAAGGCTTTTACAGGTCCAGGACCAAATGGATGCTCTGCATCAGCTTGTGAATCATCACGCTCCGAGTTAATACGAAGAAGATTTATTAAATCGTCCATCAAAGCGTCTTTGCGTTTGTCTACTTCTGCTCTAAAATCAATTGTCATTACGGCAACTCCTTCTATAAAATATTATGTAGTTTGTGCTTAAAAATTAACGTTTTTCAATAATATGATCAACTGGCAAACGATAACTAGGCTCAACCTTTTCATCACTATAACCAACAGTAATTAATATTTCTGGTCTAAAACGTTTATCTATCTCTAAGACATCATTGGTAATCGCTTTATCGAACCCTAAAATCATATTAGAACTAATACCTTGATCTGTCAAGGCAAGTACTAAATTCATAGCAACGATACCTGCATTTAAAGAGAGATACTCTCCAGTTTGTTTTTCACTATATAAAGCATAGCGTGGTGGTAGAGTTTCCATATAATAACCAATTAAATCATCAGGAAGAGATCTACGACCAATACGAGCTATTTTCCGTGATCTCTGTCCTAAATCTGTATCTGTAAATAAAGCAATAACATACTGCGCTTGATTAATTTGGTTACAATTACTTTCCGGTAAACCTTCTGCTAGAGCAGATTTTTTTTCTTGGACAACAACAAACTTCCAAGGCTGAATATTATTAGCAGATGGCGCTAATGTCGCAATTTCAATAGCAGTTCTAACATCTTTAAAGTCGACTGGCTTATCATTAAAATGTTTCACAGCATGGCGCTTCTTATTTAATTCTAGAAATTTCATAAAAAACCTCCTATTCTATTTGATTTTCCCTACTATTCTATCACTTTTTAAAATACGTTTCAGCTTTTGAAGGCAAAATTGATAAAAAAGTGAAACCGGTTTGAAAACTACCATAAAAACAAACAAACTTGTGGTACAATATCTAATGACTATAAAAAAGGAGCTATTCATGCTACGAGCATTAAAAGAAGATTTTTTTCTAACCTTAACCTCTTTAAAAAATCAATTTTGGGTTTACATTGGAACTGGTATCTTAATCCAAACTTTAGTTGCTTATTTAGTAAAAGGAATTCTGAGTTTTATCTTTCGTCGGATATTGATATTATCAAATACTCCCGCAGTGACTAAAGACAATTGGACTTTGCTTTTTAATCATCCCTTAGCTTTATTACTCTTTATACTTTATATCGTAATCCTAATTGGGTTCATCTATACTGAGTTCACTATCTATACTATTGCCATACTGAAAACTGAATTTTCTCTCAGTATCAAAAAATGGCTAACAATCTTTCCTAAAAAAATAAAATCACTTTTAGGACCACAGCTAATTTGGGTATCAATCTACTTACTTTTGACAATTCCTCTAGCTAACCTTGGTCTAAGGTCAAGTATACTAGAGCATCTTAAAATTCCTGACTTTATTTCTGGCGAGTTAACAAAGACAGTCTTTGGAAAGATAGGTTACTCTACCCTTTTACTGCTTATTTGTTACTTAAACCTTCGATTAATTTATTTTCTCCCGCTGACCATTTTAACTGACTACAATGCTAAAGAAGCACTTTTAGAGAGTTGGAAATTTAGCCGCGGAAAGCGTCAGTGGCGTCTTCTAAGTAAAATTATTTTAACCAGTTTATTTATATCTGTAATCGGAACAGTTGCACTAGCTGTTGTTGCTGGTACACTTTCATTCATTGATCATTCTGGAAACAATTTTCCTCTTCAAGCCACTTTCTATAACCTTTTAAAATCAATACTTTTTGCCGTAACACTTCTTATTAAATGTTTAATCATAAGTCACCTATTAGCAGATATTAAACAAAATAAAAGTATTGTTCAACAATGGAGAGCTTGGAAAGGCGTCCACCATAAGCAAAAATTTAAACACATTGCTTGTGTTATTCTAGCTCTAGCTATTGGTACCACTGCCTTAAAAAATGCTATAGCTCTGGCTCTCTTACAAGATAACATTTCAATTAAAAAAGAATTAATAGCCCATCGTGGTGATACATCACATGGCGTTGAAAATTCTATTGAAGCATTAAAAGTAGCCCATAAAGCAAAAGCAGATTATTCAGAGATGGATGTTATCATGACAAAAGATCATAAATTAGTAGTCATTCATGATGATAATCTCAAACGACTCTCTGGTATGAACAAAGATGTTTCTAAACTAACTTTAGATCAAGTTACAAAAATCCCAATTCACCAAGGGCATTTTGCTAGTTACATTCCATCATTTGCAGAATTTATGAAGACCGCTCAGTCACTAGATCAAAAAATCATGATTGAATTGAAACCGTATAATCAAAACCTCGATATCTATGCGGATGAATTTATCAAAGAATTTAAAGAGCTTCGTCTATCAACCAAGCATAAAGTAATGTCTCTCAACTTGACACTCATTGAAAAGGTTGAGAAAAAATTGCCACAACTTGATACAGGTTACCTAATCCCACTACATTGGGGAACGCTTCAAAATCATAACGTTGACTTTTATGGGATTGAGGAATTTTCATACAATGATTGGATTGCATATCTCGCCCAAGAATATAATAAACAGCTCTATGTTTGGACTATTAACCGTGATAACCTTATGATACGTTATTTACAAAGCCCAGTTAATGGAATCATCACAGATAAACTCAATCTTTTCAAGGTCATTAATAAAGATATCAAAAATAGCCCTAATTATTATCAAAGAGCTCTCCAACTTATTGATAGCGAGGGTTAAATTAAATAAAAAGCTTAGTAGATACTGTTCTACTAAGTTTTTTATTTAGGAGGATCATTAAGAGAATCTCGGAGACTTTCTGCAACTGTCCTAGGAATACCACACATAATAATGTCCTCAATATCAGCTTTTTGGATATTAGGTAAGCTTTTAAAATGTTTCATTAGCAATTGTTTACGTTTTGGTCCCAACCCAGTGATACCATCTAATTTTGAAGAAAAGGAATTTTTGGAGCGTAATTGACGATGAAAAGTAATAGCAAAACGATGTACCTCATCTTGAATACGGTGAAGTAAGAAAAATTCTTCTGAATTACGCGGTAATTCTACTACTTCTAAAGGATCTCCAAAAAGTAATTCATGTGTTTGGTGTTTATCATTCTTTTGCAAACCTGCAATAGGTATGGCTAAACCTAATTGGTTCTCAATAACATCACGCGCTATATTTACTTGCCCCTGACCACCATCAATTACAATCAAGTCCGGAGGTGTCAAGCCATCTTTTAAAACCCTACTATAACGCCGATGAATGACTTCTCTCATACTAGCATAATCATCTGGTCCGATAACAGTCTTAATTTTAAACTTTCGATAGTCTTTTTTACTTGGCTTTCCATTCACAAATACCACCATAGCAGCTACTGGACTTGTCCCTTGAATATTGGAATTATCAAATGCTTCTATGCGTACTGGTTTAGGGATATTAAGAAGATTACCTAAATTTTCAATTGCCCCATGAGTTTTACGAATATCTTTTTCCAGTAAGTCAAACTTCTGTTGTAAACTGACACGAGCATTTTTTATTGCCAGATTTACTAACTGTTTCTTTTCACCACGTTGTGGTTTAACAATCTTACAGCCTACAATTGTTTCAACCGACTTAGCATCAATATCCTGTGGAATAAAGACTTCTTTGGGTAGAAAATGTTTTGTATCTTGATAAAATTGCCCTATGTAAGTTAGAAAATCTTCCTCTGGTTCATTATAATAAGGAAACATATTCACGTCACGCTGAATCAATTTTCCATTTCGAACAAAAAAGACCTGTACACACATCCAACCCTTATTAACGAAATAACCAAAAACATCTCTATCCTTCATATCTTGATGAATAACACGCTGCTTAGTACGCAACAAACTAATTGCTTCGATCAAATCTCGATATTCAGCCGCACGCTCAAATTCCATAGTCATAGCAGCGCTCTTCATTTTTTCAGTTAATCCGTTAACAATTTTATTATCTTTACCATTAAGAAACTGTTTTACATCTTCTCTCAGACTATCCCAATAAGCTTTATTAGTTTGACAAACTGTATGTGCATTGCATTGCCCTAAATGATAATAAAAGCATACTTTATTTGCTGGATTAGTACATTTCTTAAAAGGAAAGAGCCTATCTAGTAACCGCTTAATCTCAGTTGCTGCCCCAGAATCCGGATAAGGTCCAAAATAAGTGCCATCTGATTTTTTTACTTGACGTGTAATCATAAGACGAGGATAACGTTCATTTGTTATTTTGATATATGGGTAAGACTTATCATCTTTCAATCGAATATTATACTTCGGCATATTTTCTTGGATTAAATTAATTTCCAATAATAGAGCTTCGGTATTAGATGTTGTCACAATGTATTCAAAGTCTTCAATCTCAGAGACCAAAAGTTCTGTCTTAGTATTATGACTCCCATGAAAATAACTTTTCACACGATTCTTAAGATTTTTAGCCTTACCTACATAAATAATTGTCCCATTCTTATCTTTATGAAGGTAACAACCAGGACTGTCTGGTAACAATTCTAGCTTATGTTTAATCAGTTCATTCATAGAACTATTATAACAAAATGTACTGTAATCTTTACGAAATAAATACTATTCCCCAACATCTATTGTATCTTCCAATACTTGAATAAAACCCCAATACTCCTAGTCTAAGCAATTATTTTATGTTACACTTTAAACAAGTGAATTATTGAGGAGTTTTTATGATAGACGTTGAGAATATTCTTGAAAAAATGAAACCTAACCAAAAAATCAATTACGATTGGGTCATGCAACAAATGGTTAAGCAGTGGCAAGCTAGTGATATCCGTCCGAAAATTCTGATGCATGTTTGCTGTGCTCCTTGTAGTACATATACCCTTGAATACTTATCACAATGGGCAGATGTTACCATCTATTTTGCTAATTCAAATATCCATCCTAAAGATGAATATTATCGCCGCGAATATGTTACTCAAAAATTTGTTCATGATTTCAACAAAAATACTGGATATTCTGTACAATTCTTATCAGCACCATATGAACCAAATGAATTTTTCAAAATTGTTCATGGGTTAGAAGAAGAACCTGAAGGTGGGGATCGTTGTAAAGTTTGCTATGATTTCCGTCTTGATAAGACAGCGGAAAAAGCCGTTGAACTAGGTTTTGATTACTTTGGCAGTGCCCTAACTATTAGTCCTCACAAAAACTCTCAAACAATCAATACTATTGGTATTGATGTCCAAAAAATTTATGATACTCAGTATCTTCCTAGCGACCTTAAAAAAAATAAAGGTTACCAACGTTCCGTTGAGATGTGTAAAGATTATGATATCTACCGACAATGTTACTGTGGGTGTATCTTCGGTGCTAAAGATCAAGGGATAAATCTTCTCCAAATCAAAAAAGATGCGAAAGCTTTCGTGAGTGATAAAGACGGCAAAGAAGAATTTCCTAATATACGCTTCACATTTAATGGCAAGTCAATGTAAATGATAAAAAAAGACTTAGTAAAGAACTAAGCCTTTTTTGGTATAAATCTTGTCAAACTTTAATAATACAACTTCTTAATCTTTTGCAGACGTTGGTTTAGAAATAGACCACAAACAAAAATACCTGTGATTAAACCAATCCAATAGGCAAACGGACCTAACTGGCTATTTTTTTCTAAGATAACCGCTAATGGCAAAGCACATAACCAATAAGAGCCCGCACCGATCATAAATGGTTTTGTTGTATCCTTATAGCCTCGTAAAATCCCCTGTACAGGAGCTGCATAAGCATCTGCAAACTGGAAAAAGAGACTATAAGTTAGGAATTGAGCTGTAATAGCGACAAAGTGAGGGTCACTATTATACATTGCTGCTACATTCTCACGAAATAGAAATAAAAATAGTAAGGTTCCTGATGTAATCCCTACCGCTGTTAAGCGTCCTATCCTACTATAAGTGTTTGCGTCCTGAAAGCGCTCTGCCCCTACTTCAAACGATATTGTAATAGCTAGAGCAGTGGAAATACTTAAAGGAAAGGCATACATTAATGATGAAAAATTCATAGCAGCCTGATGTGCTGCAATAATGATTGAAGAAAATTTTGCCATGAATAAGCCTACTACTGCAAAAATTGCAACTTCTGCAAAAATTTGTAAACCAATCGGTAATCCCAATCGAATATCTTCAATAATCAAAGGAGCTTTTATTCTTTCCAGAGTCCATATATGATATGTTTTAATTTGAGGATGAAGTGACATCACAATAATAATAACAATAAAAATAGCCCAATAAGTTAAAGAAGTTCCAAGACCTGCCCCCGCACCTCCTAGTCTAGGCATACCAAATTTACCGTAGATAAGCATATAATTAAAAAATGAATTAAAGGGTAGAATTAAAAGCATCAGATACATAGATAACCTTGTTAACCCCAATGCATCAAAGAATGAACGGCAAATGCTAAACAACACCAGCGGCATGATTCCAATCAACATATAATTTAAATAACCACGACCAACTGCTAGAACTTCATCTTCTAAACCCAAACTCCCCAAGACAGGTTGAGCAATAAATTGCATGATTAAAAATAATATTAAGGACAGTATCAAACCTAAATATAGAAATTGATGAAATTCTGTGCGAATTTGTTCTTTATTTCCTCTACCCAAATGTTGACCAACTACTGGTACTAATGCTGAAATCATACCTACTAATAAAGCGAAAAACGGAGTCCATAAATTACTAGCAGTTGACACACCTGCCAAATGTAGCTGACTATACTGTCCAGTCATAACCGAATCAATAAAAGTAGCTGAAAAATTAGCAAATTGATAAATCAATACTGGGATAAATAATTTCAAAAATAAAACAAATTTTTCCTTATTTGTCTGAGTTTGATACATCTTTTTTCTCCTTTTCACCTTAATCAATTTATTTTAGCTTAGCTAGGATACTCTGTCAATGCTATTTAAAAAGGTTGAGAAATAATCCTCAACCCCATTTTAGCTAAGCTCAGTATTGATTTGCCATGTCATACCATATTTGTCAGTCACATTTCCATAAGCTGGACTCCACGGAACTGCTTGTAGAGGCATTTTAATGTTCATTGCATCTCGAGAAAGCTTATTGAATAACTCTTGCGCTTCTTCTACAGATTCCACAATTAAAGCTGCTGTCATATTTTGTCCAATTTGAAAATCAAAAATAGGATTATTGTCAGAAAGTTGCATTCGAATACCATCAATATTAAATTGAGCGTTCATAATTAAATGTTCAAGTTCTGGCGGACAATCTGGCCAACCCTGTGCAAAAGTTGTGACGTGTTCTGCTTTTGTATTAAAAGCCTCTTCATAAAATGTAATAGCTTCGGCCCCACGACCATTAATATTCATATAAATTTCAATTGCTTTCATTACCATACCTCACTTCATATTATCCAACCAACGCTGCATCAGAGTTTCATTTTCCCCTTTTAGGGTAAAATAAGAACCACGTATTATACCTGCGAGTTTTGACTTTTGACGAGCAAACTTAAACTTGTCCGCTAATTCAATAGGAATATCCATTCCATCTGATAATTTTAAACCTACAGCTCTCTTTTTAGGATTATCTAATTCATATAAAATATTAATGGCTAAACCATCCTCATAGAAAACATGTGTCCATAAAATACGATTCTCTAAAAAAAGCTGTGAAATCTCTAAAGGCTTTGCAGCAAAAACAAGGTTACGTTCATTTTTTAGAAGGTGATTAATATCTGCCATCAATTCTGGATAGTCTGATACTGGAAATGTTTCGTAGGCTACTTTGAATTTATTCCAGAAATAGCGAGCTTCATTTGCACGCAAACCAGCCAAGGCTTCTGCCACTGGAGAAGTCTCCAAACCTTTAGTTGAAACGGTTTTAAAGTCGATAATCATGTTCTTTCCTTTTTGATTAAAATCTTCGATAATTTAGTATACTCTTTTTTGAAGAAAAAGTACATTCTAATCACTTATAAAAAGTAGTACATTTAGAACACTACCACCTCAGTAATTTCTTGACCTTTCTCTACTTAATACTTATAATTAATCTAGACTTAATGTCAAAGCATCAATCAAGGTGTAAACCTGATTCACCTAAAAAGCTGATGGAGCTAAACATGACCAAAAAGATATTCTTATTTATCTGCGCTACTCTTTTAGTAGGAATAGCCTTATATACACCAACAACTTCTATTTTTAATCATAACAACGTTTATGCTGCCACCAAGAAAGCAAAAATTAAATTTAATAAAACTCAAAAAAAAATTGTCAAAAAAGCAAGAGAATATGCTAAGTCTGGCCATATGTCTAAAGATAGTATCATTGAAAAATTTAAAAAGGATTCTAAGAAATATCGTCAAGAAGACATCAACTTTGTGATTAATAACCTCAAGGTTGATTACAAAAAAAATGCCTTGATTTCTGCCAAAATTTATTCAAAGACCATGAATTTATCTAAACAATCTATCTTTGAACAGCTCTATTCGGAGTCTCCAGATAAGGCAACCCACTCTGATAAATTTACAAAAGAAGAATCCCAATATGCTATAGACCATCTCAAAGTAGATTTCAAAGAAAATGCTCTTGAGACTGCTAAAAGTTATCAAAGTAGTTCTTCTTTATCCAAAGAAGAAATCTATAAACAATTGACATCTACGCTGGGCGATAAATTCACAAATGATGAAGCCCAATATGCTGTAGATCATTTGAAATGATGACATACCAATAGTCTATCCTTATGTAATAGAATTGATAGCTTATGCTAATATTCCAGCTGTAAAATAGCAAAAACCCTCCTAAGTTCATTAAGACTTAGGAGGGTTTTTATCAATATGAATAGGTTACACTAAACTAGACAGAAATTATAAAGTGTTCTACACTTAAGAAAAACTGGAGAAAAACCATGTCTAGAAAAGTACGTCGTCACTTCACCGATGATTTTAAGCAACAAATTGTTGACCTTTACAATGTTGGTAGAAAGCGTAGCAGTCTCATCAAGGTATATGAGCTAACCCCTTCCACCTTCGATAAGTGGGTTAGACAAGCCAAAACAACTGGTTCATTCAAGTCTGTTGATAATCTGACAGATGAACAGCGGGAGCTAATTGAACTCAGAAAACACAATAAAGAACTCGAAATGCAATTAGATATCCTAAAGCAAGCAGCGGTGATTATGGCACAAAAAGGGAAATAATCACTGCTAATAAGGATAAATACAGCATTTCAAAGATGTGTCGCTGGCTGAATATGCCACACTCAAGTTATTACTATCAAGCCGTGGAGTCAGTATCTGAAACGGAGTTTGAAGAAACTATTAAAAGAATTTTCCTCGATAGCGAGTCCAGATACGGATCCAGAAAAATCAAAATATGCTTGAATAACGAAGGTATCACACTTTCACGTCGTCGGATTCGACGCATTATGAAGCGACTCAATTTGGTTTCTGTTTATCAGAAAGCCACCTTCAAACCACATTCTAGAGGCAAGAATGAAGCCCCTATTCCCAACCACTTAGACAGGCAATTTAAGCAAGAAAGACCACTACAGGCCTTAGTCACTGACTTAACCTATGTTCGTGTAGGCAATCGTTGGGCTTATGTTTGCCTCATCGTTGACCTATACAACCGTGAAATCATCGGCCTGTCTCTTGGTTGGCACAAGACCGCTGAACTCGTTAAGCAAGCCATACAAAGCATCCCTTACGCCCTGACCAAAGTCAAGATGTTCCATTCAGATCGTGGCAAAGAGTTTGATAATCAGTTAATTGATGAAATATTGGAAGCCTTTGGAATCACACGTTCGCTTAGTCAGACTGGTTGTCCTTATGACAATGCCGTAGCTGAAAGTACGTATCGTGCTTTCAAAATTGAATTTGTTTATCAAGAAACCTTTCAATTGCTGGAAGAACTAGCTCTTAAGACTAAAGACTATGTTCATTGGTGGAATTACCACCGCATTCATGGTAGTCTCAACTACCAAACACCAATGACTAAAAGATTAATTGCCTAGAAAAACACTTTATAAATGTTGTACAGAAAAGTGTTGCCTTTTCACTTAATAAAAGAAAGATTGAAGGAACACTTCTCTTTCATTCCGACCAAGGGTCACAATTTAAGTCCGGGGAATTTAGAAAAATAATTGATGACAACAATAGGCACTGAATCCCTAAAATGAGACAAAAGAAAAACACTCCTGTTGAAATTTAGTAAACTAGAAACAGGAGTGTTTTATTATGGTTAAAAAAGCATATTCATGGGAAACTAAGCTGGCTTGCATCGATATGAAGAAAGCAGGCAAGTCTAACAGAGTTATTATGGAGACTTTAGGCATCAAAAATAATAGTCAAATCTATACTTGGATGAAATGGTACGAAAACGAGGAGCTTTATCGTTTTCATCAAGGTGTTGGCAAGCAATATACCTACGGTAAAGGCTTGGAACATCTGTCTGAAGTGGAACAATTACAATTACAGGTTGACCTCTTAAAAAAGTATCGAGGCTTGATAAGGAAATCGATAAAGTAAGTCTTATCAAGCTTGTGGAAGACTATAAAAACAACTACCCGATAGTTTTCATTCTAGACTGTTTTAAGGTCAAGCGGTCGACCTATTACCGTTGGAAAAAGGAGTATGAGAAGCCGCAAAAAAAGATGACCTTATTGAATTAATTGAACAGCTCTGTATGGAGAATCACTTTATTTATGGCTATCGTACCATTACACGATTGCTCAAAAAAATCCACGGATTGACTGTTAATACAAAGAAAGTCTATCGTATCATGAAAAATAATGGCTGGCTTTGTCGGACACGTACCAAGAAAGTTCCCAATTTGGGTAAAGCTTATTATTTAACAGATAATAAATTGAGTCGGGATTTCCATGCCGATAAGCCTAAGGAAAAGCTCGTAACAGATATTACCTACCTATATTTCGGTAACTGTAAATTGTATCTCTCATCAATTATGGATCTCTATAACCGAGAAATTATAGCTTACACTATCTCAGATTGTCAGGACACGGATTTTGTACTAGACACCCTTAATCAGTTAAAATTGCCTAAATAAAGGAGCAATCTTACACAGTGACCAAGGCTCAGTGTATACTTCTATGGCTTACTACCAGGCTTGCACGGAAAAAGACATTATCCGCTCAATGTCTCGAAAAGGAACACCTGCAGATAATGCCTGTATTGAATGGTTTCACACCGTCCTAAAGACTGAAACCTTTTATTTCCATAATAGGAGAAAATACAACAAAGATAGTATAACAAATATTGTTAAAAATTACATTACATTTTATAATGAAACTAGAATTCAACAGAGATTAAACGACCAGTCGCCTGTACAGTACAGAAAACTGATTGCCTAAAAGTGTTTTTCTTGCGTCTCACTATTAGGGTGCAGTGCCAATATCATGCATTCTTTTTCTAATCCTGGATATCCTTATGATAATGCCGTAACTGAAGCATTTTTCAAGTATTTAAAGCATAGACAAATCAACCGAAAACATTATCAAAATATCAAACAGGTTCAATTAGACTGCTTTGAATACATTGAGAATTTTTATAACAATTACATCCCACATACGGCTAATCTAGGACTAACCCCTAATCAGAAAGAAGAAAATTATTTTAACGCAATAAAATAACACAGTTTTCTGTCTACTTATTTGACATTAGTCCAAGAATCCTCCTCTTTTTTTACTATTCTAACATGGATACCATTTCTTTGCAAAAGAAAACCGCTATTATCCAACTTTTATCACTACTCGTTACATAGAATGACTTCAAAATCACCGTAACTTGCTTTGACAAAGCAGTGCTTTAACAATGAGATCTTCTTTTGGTTAAGGGTTTATTTGTTGAAGTGTCTTGATATCATAAGTTACCAATTCACCATTTTTATTATAAAATTGGACACCTTCTGGTTGGAAAATGAGATACTTAGGATCGATATTAGCTTTTTGTGCTAATTGATTGATATGATCTTCTAGGGTTGCTCTATCTAGACCATAGTCTGGTAAACTGTCTATAAAGTCATCTGATTCTTTTTCTTCTTTACTGGCTTCACTTGGCTGTTGGTTTTCATTGCTCTTATCTGCCTGTTGCTTTTCTTCAGGTTTATCCGTATCAGTAGCATCACCAGCATTTTTCTTTGCCAATAACTCTTGAGCTTGTTGCCACTCAGCTTGGGATAGATCAGATTTATTAATGGTTCTCAATGAACTGCCATCTGCTCTTGGGATGCTAAAGGAGCCATCTTTCCATACAAAAGTTTCTTTTGCCAAAACATCTCGTGGATCGAAAATATAGCCGTCTGGTGCTGCAAAACGACCTTCTGCTAGGGCTTTTTGAACTTCTTCAGCAGAATGGATAATTTGCCAGTTTGGCATACCAGCACGTTTATCAAGAGGCGTAACATTTGGAATGACCGAACCTGACTCTTCATGCCCTGGCTTAGACCATACATCCGGACGAACTTCGGGGTGTTGCATCACATACTTGATTGTTGCAATCTGATTGCGCGTCAACCATGAATACGGAACGACATGGATATGATCAATATGTGGGATAACAAACGAACTTCCAGTATCGTAAGTAGCATTACCAGCATGCATCGGCAGACTTGACACATCTACAGCAAATCGTGGCTCAATGCCTGTATCAACAATGTCATAACGGTAATGCTTCTTATCTTTAAGCATTAGTTCTTGTTCGGCAAAGGCAATCTGAGTCAAATCAAGTTGATAACGAGCATAGAAATAGTCCTTGCCATCTTTTGGCATAATATAGCCCACTTTACCATCTTTTGTTACTTTGCGACTCACTTTTTTAGTGTCAAAGAGTGGTTTTTCTTTGCCTTGTTCCTGATCCAAAGCAGCAACAAGCTCATCAGCTTGACCTTTTGCTTTCACCCAGTTAGCGACCTCATCCAACTCATATTGTTCAAGTTCTCCAAATCCTATATAGTGGAAATGATCTCCGTGTTTAGCTGTAACTCCTGATTTATCCACTGAATGAATGGATTCTTTACTAAAAACATAAGCATCACTCGTATCATATGGTTTACCATCTAAGCCTTTTCCGTAAGCTTTGATGCGATGACCAAGAAAGGTATGTGTCACTTCTTTATCTGATGGTTTTGAGTGATCTGAACCTGAGTCGTTGTCATCAGTTTGGCCGGCTAAGTATCGATCTGCTAATTCCATTTCAAGAGGTGATAACTGACTTCTTGGGATAATATGATAATGATCTCCATGAGGCACCACATACCCAAAAGCGTTTGATTTGATCACTTGAGTCGGTTCAAAAATCAACCCATCTTCTTCCACATGACGGTATTTCAAATCAAGACGGTGTAGTTGATCTAAAAGTTCCTTAAAGGTTTTTCCTTTAAACTCATCTCTTTGGTGTTTGTTTTGTGACGCATCATTTGGCCTAGGAGGCGCTGGATGATAACCACCGTTATCTGGCTGATGACCTTGTCCAGAGTTAGGCGTCACATCAGGAATTGGGGCTTTCCTACGACCTGGGGCTGGTGTCGGGCGGTAATCAGACGGTCTAGCACCTCGACCTTGTTTTTGACTCCAGTAGGCTTGTGCAGCAGCTAGCTCACTTGGAGACAAATCTTTTTTAGGAATATAATGATAGTGATTACCATGAGGTACTAAATAAGCATCTCCTAAATCATCAATGATATCTGTCGGACTAAAAATATAGCCATCGTCTGTAGTATAGCGTCCTTGTCTTTTTGCTTCATTGACTGCCGCAACTTCTTCTTTACTGAGATGGGCCACTTGAGCTAAACCTTTTTCTTTAGCTTCTTTAGTTCCTTTGGCTACTTGCTCAGCAATTTGTTGTTTGGTTCGAATGTTTTTGCGCTTACTACCTGGCTTGAGGTAAACATAATAGTTGCCATTGACTTTAATAACGTAACCGTCTAAGATTTCATTGATAACGTCTGATTGTTTAAAATGGTAATTAGGATCCGTCATCAACAACTCTTCACTAATAATCGCATCATAAGGAACTTTCCCATTGTAAAAATGATAATGGTCACCGTGTGAGGTAACATAACCTTGGTCAGTAATTTTGACTACGATCTGTTCAGCAGAGATGCCTTCTTCAGCACTGATTTGATCCATCGTTTTGTTTGTTTTAGGGGCTTTTACCTTACCTTTGCTATCATCAATATAGGCAATCTGATTGTCCTTTGTTGCTAGACCCATATGATGCTTACCAAGCTGGTAACTTCCAATATGAGTAGCTAGTAAAATAGCAGCAACTGAGCCGATATAACCATATGTTTTCTTCACTAATAATCTCCTTTACTTCAACTGTTGATAGAGCACTTCCAAATTTGCTCTAAGATTTTCTAGATATGTCTTGTTTCCGCTTGGAGCAGCTTCAAGTGGACTTAATGTCTTTACTTTAGCTCCTGTTGATTTCGCAATAGCATGAGCAATTTTGGGGTTGACGTTGTCTTCTGCAAAAATAGTCTTGACGTTGTATTCTTTAACAAAGTCTTGAATTTCTTTCAATTGGCGAGGAGAGGGCTCTTGCTCTGGAGAAATACCCGAGATACCAAGTTGTTTCAAGCCGAATCGTTTAGCCAGATAAGAAAATGCCGTGTGTTGCGTCACAAATGTTTTTGAGCGCACCTTTTTAAATTTTTGAGTGTATTCTTCAGTTAGTTGCTCTGCTTCTTTTTTGAAAGCCTTAGCCTTTTTAGTGTAACTGTCTTTGTGTTTAGGATCCAAATGTCCTAGCTCTTTAGCGATATTAACAGCTTCCTCACCAGCTAAAACGGGATCCGTCCAGGTATGTGGGTCATAAAGTGTCGCAGGGTCAATGCCTTGTGTGACTTCCATATCTTCTAGCCCTTTGACTCTATCTAGTGTCAGAGGTTTTGACGCTTCAAACACATTAACCTTTGATTTTTTTAAATTAGGGTCTAGATCCCTTGCCCAAGCTTCTAAGGTATGTGAATGGTAAACAAACAAATCCGCGTCATAAATAGCTGCCACATCATTTACAGACGGTTCAAAGGAATGAATGCCTGCACCTGATTGGATCATCCTCACATCATTTAGGTCTCCAGATACTTCTTTTGTCATCGCATACATTGGGTAAAAGCTGGTTACAACTGACATGCCTTGCGTAGGCTGTTTGGGGTTTGCTGACTTATCACACCCTGCTATCATTACTAAACTCACAACCATAGCCATGAGAAAAAAAACTTTTTTCATAGTACCTCCTCAATTATAATTTAACCAGTTATTAACCAGTTAATTTTACTCCTTTATCAATGCTTTGTCAATGACAACTACCATCTTTTATCACATCAACTGAAGGGATAAGCAAAAGGCAATTGTTGACAGCTATTTGTCCTAACTTCTTTTTGATGAGGTAGCACAATCGAGTAGAGGCTAATCTCTAGCCCCTCTCACACCACCGTACGTGCCGTTCGGCATACGGCGGTTCAACTAACTTTTAACGCATGTCGTTCAAGATAGTAATCTAAGCAACTGACCAGTCCTCGCTTTGCGAGGGCTGGTTTTGATATAGCACGTTTGAGTACCGACTTCTGAGCTACCAACTGATAGTGGTCACCCCATCCAGAAACTTTATCGGCTATCCATCTAGCAACTCCTAGTTTTAAGAGTCCCCATAGGCGCTTTGCTTTCTTCTTCCATTGCTTCCAGATAATCACTCGAATACGGGTTCGCAGACGCTCATCTATTTGTGTCATGATACTCTTCATATTGCCAAGCGAGAAATAGTTTATCCATCCTCGAATGACCCAGTTCAATCGTTCAATGCGAGTTATCAGGTCAATGCTCCATTTCCTCATCGTCAGTTGCTTCAGTTTTCGCTTAAAGCTCTGAACGCTGTCTTGGTGAGGACGACACTTCCAACCTTTTGGAGATTTCCAAAAACCAAATCCGAGGTATTTGAGTTTGTTCGGTCTGACAATCTTGGTCTTAGTCATGTTGACTTTCAACCCTAATCGCTTCTCAATATAGCTACTGACCGAATGCATGACCCGCTTAGCAGCTGCTTCGCTTCCGACAGTGATGACACAGTCATCGGCGTAACGGACAAAGCGAAGACCTCGCTTTTCCAACTCTTTGTCTAACTCATTAAGCATAATATTAGATAGGAGGGGTGATAGATTCCCGCCTTGAGGTGTCCCGACTAAAGTCTTATGTCGCTGTCCGTTAATAACAACTCCCGAATGGAAGTACTTACGAATCAGTGACTCCGTATCGCCATCTTGAATGATATTATGAACCAGGGACATCAATCTGTCTTGCGGAACAGTATCGAAGAACTTTTCCAAGTCAATGTCCACAATCCACTCGTAGCCATCGTTTAAATACTCAAGTAGCTGAACAATGGCTGTTTCGCAGGAGCGATTGGGTCTGAACCCATAGCTATACTCTGAAAAATGTTTTTCGCAGAGTGGACTCAAAACTTGAACGATGGCCTGCTGAATCATTCTATCCATAGCCGTCGGGATACCTAGGTTACGAACTCCTCCGTTTGGTTTTGGGATTTCAACCCTGAGAACCGGTTGAGGTTTATAGCTCCTCTCTTTGATGAGTTGCTTGGTTTCTCGCCAATTTTGGTGAAGATAGTCATCCATCTGCTCGATAGTGACCCCATCGATACCAGCAGAACCTTTGTTTGATTTCACTTGCTTGTAAGCTTCAAGCATATTGTTCCGAGATAATATCTTATCTAGCAATTCTGACATGTGCGTATTCCTTTCTTTTTTCGTTGTCTGCATGATATCTTACATTGGTGAACCTTCCTCTAGTCAATACGTAACCGCATCTAGTTCTATCAGACCGTTTGTTTTACAGACACAAGTGAAGTAGGATTACTTCGATTAGTTGTTCACCCCTTCGTTCCATTTCCATTACAGAAACTTCATCACTACTATGGGTTCGGCTGACTTCTTGTCGTTCGTTGTTACTAGGTTTTACCCTCGACAGGACCTCACGGGATAAGTCGGACATCTTTCCTGGTTTACTCTCGTGATTTACGTATATAGGTTACGACTACCTATTTGGACTTTAGAGTTTATAGCCCCCTCATCCGCTATATACGCCTTCATATCACGTTTCTGTTCGTAGAGCCACGATTTCGCTATCCCTTCCTCTCCCCGCTACCTCACGATAGTCAAGCTTGGGAGTCGCTATTGGGTTCACCGGTAGCGGGTGCCCACAGAGGACTTGCACCTCAGATGTACGACATGCCCGTCGTACTATAAAAAAATAGAGAGAACCAAATTGGTTCTCTCTATTAAATAAGCTCTTATCAGTTTAAGTAATACTATTTTTTAGTTTCTTTTTGGCGTTTTGTTTTAAATATATGAGCTGCTAATCCCAAGAAGAAAGTGGTCATAACTAACTTAAGGAGATGTAAACGATTTGTATCCTTGTCATTAGTCGTTGGTAACTGATCTCTTGTTGATGCTTTTGTAGCTAAAGCACGCTTAGAAGATCGTTTCTCTAGAGTACGAGAAGATTGACCTTTTTGAGGAGTTTTACCTGGTGTTTGACCTGAACTATCTTTTTCTGGTTTAGTTTCTTTTTTTTTATCTGGTGTTTGACCTGAACCGTCTTGTTCTGGTTTAGCTTCTGGTTTTTTGTCTGGTGCTTGATCTGAACCGTCTTGTTCTGGCTTATTAGAGTGGCCCTCCAATAGCTTAGTCACTGGTGTATAAGTGATGTTACCAGTCATATCTTCAACAACATAAGTAAAGTCTGACATTTTCAATGGAACAGTAGCGCCTTCCATTGTTTCAGCCTCTTCAGGAAGAGTAAAGGTACCATCTTCATTTGGAGAAATATACTCTGTTGTTGGCAGATCCTCATCCATATAAGTGTAAGCAATACGCTCACGGTAAACCGGTTGGCTGGTTTTTGGTTTAGATGCAAGTGTCAAACGACTATCTTCTGTTGAGAATGTTGCCGATGTTGCGACTTCAGGTGTCGTATTGTCTACAATCACATCAAAATCAGTGTGTTGTTCTTTTGCACCTGAGCTAATCGGCGTGTAGCGAACACGATAGGTGTAGGTTCCGTTAGCAACAACTTTGCCGTCTTTATCTTTACCGTCCCAACGCGTTTTTTCAAAACGGGTTGAACCAAGTGTGCTTGCCAAGTCATTGTTGTAGTTTTTAACAACTTGCTCGGTTACCTCACTTGTCCAAACAACATTTCCTTCTTTGTCCAAGACTTCAGCCACAAGGTTTTTAGCATTACGCAAGAAAGTACCTTGGAATTGGACATAATCTCTGTTACCGTCCCCATTTGGAGAGATCGCAGCATATGGTTTGCCATTAGCGTGACGGTGGATATAGTAGTGGCTATCATCGTCTTGTTTTGCAAAAGTACCTGCAAAAATGGTTTCTGTGATCTCTGAAGATTCGATATCCTCTATGTTTTCAACCCCTTCTTTGACAGCTTTAATAATCGTCCATGGGTTAGACTCTGTGGTAAGTGCTGTAAAGTTATTTTTCAGAGCGTAAAACTGTAATCCATCACCATCTAATTGGTCTTTGGCATCACTATTTGCTTCATGATAGTAGCTGCTACCGTCTTTGCTATCATAGATTGGTTTTTCTAAAGCTGACAGATTGCCAAAATCACCTCGGAAACCAATATATGGAATGCTCATAAGCTCTTCTTTTGTAGGATCTTGTTTGAAACGAACAAAACCTTCTAAGAAATAGCCATTTTTCATTTGGGCAAGCAAGTCCTTGCTAAATCGACTAGCATCGATTGGAACGGTGACTTGTTTGCTGCTATTGGCTGGAATTGTGATTTTTTGCCATGATGTCTCATACAATGCTTTAGGAGCCAAGGCAAAGTGTTTTCCATCTACTTTATCTGTTTGAACAGTTACTTGGTAATACAACTCTTGAGGTTTATCAGATTTGTTGTGAACTGTTACTGTTACTTCAAATTTATCAGAAACATTGTTCAGGTGAACCTTGCTTGAGGTATTGTCCTTATCTGTTACATACATCGTTGCTGCTGAAGCTTTTTTAGCATCGACTGCTCCTGCTCCCTGTTGGCGAGGAGAAAAATAAGCTTTTTCATCTTCATCATATAGGGCAGTTGCTGAGCTCATCAATACTTTCTTAGCTAAATCAAGACGCTCTGATGGTGTCATATCAGGATACTGTGTCTCATATTGCTTTTGCAACAGTCCCATGATACCCGCTACCAATGGTGCAGACATACTAGTTCCAGAAAGTTTGGCATACTTGTTGTTAGCCACTGATGACAAAATATCTTGGCCGGGTGCTGCAATATCCGGCTTAATATTGCCGTCAGCTGTCAGACCCCAGCTTGAGAAGCGGCTTAGTTTGGTGCCACTTGCTGTTGGCAATACCTTAGGTGTCGCATTGAAGGTAATGGTTTTTGGGGGATTGTCTTTTAATAAGAGACCATCTCTTCGACTGATAAAGGCCGCAGGCATCTGGTCAACATTTGGCAATTCAATCGGGAAGCCCTTGTCTTGATTGTCATAGATCAAGACCCCTACAGCACCAGCTTTTTTAGCGTTTGCAATCTTATCTTTGAAATCAATATCGCCACGTTCAATAAGGGCAATCTTACCTTCGACATCCTTAAAATCATCCTCTTTCGTACCACGATTAGCATAAGCATAGTCGTAAGCCTTGTTTGGCTCAAAACGGTTTGTTGAAATAACAGGCATTTCTTTATCTTGATGATCGTCTGTTTTGACCGTAGCAGTTTCAGTGAGCTGTTTATCTGGGCTGTAAGAAGCAACTGTCAATGTTGAATCTGCCGCTGCAGGTGTCCCAACCACCCCATAATCAGGATGATCTGCTAGAGGTAGACGGGGCTTGCCCCCAAAGCTACTATCATTACCAGCTGAGGTCACAATGCTAACACCTTTTGATTTGGCATAGTCAAAGGCTTTTTTGGTTTCGTCTGGAAGGTTGGCGTAAGCTAGTGCAGCATTACCAAAGCTCATATTAATCACCTTAGCTCCCAAGTTGACAGCATCTCTGATAGCTTGAGCGTAGTTACGAGCATAGTCTGCTAGTCCATTTACAATTTCGACACGCATCAAAAGCAATTGAGCCTCAGGCATCGCACCTTCTAGGCGGTAAGGTTCTTTCATTTCAGATGGAGCATTTCCTGACAAGATCCCTGACACGTGTGTGCCGTGTTCTTGATCAACAGCGTTTTTACCATCTTTACTATAGTCGTGGTAATAAGCAACCTTATCATTGACCCACTCGCCATAGGTAATACCGTGCTCTTTTTTAGCTTTTTCAAGATTTTCTTTTGATTGGTAACGTGCTTTAGTTTTGTCTGTTAAGCGCCACGCTTCATGATTTTTATCAAAACCAGCATCAATCACTGCAACAACGGTCCCAGCTCCCTTGCCTGCTTTTTCCTGCAGGGTTTTGACATGAGAAGGGTCGTTCAAATCCCTAATAGTCGCTTTTGAGGTTGCTGGTGTATCAGCAGTTTTAGCAGGAGCTTGAGGGGCTAGATCATTAGCGTCATCTGCTACTGTTTCTCCTACATCACTAGGAGTTTGTGAGGTTTTAGTTTCCTTTGATGATCGTGATTCCTCAGAAACTGCTATTGGTTGTGGGGGTTCTACGGCTTGTTCGGTAGCAGGAGTGTCTTCTGTCACAGTATTTGCTTTAATGTCTGATTGTGCATTGAGCAAGATGCTCGTAGATATAAGCGCAATGGCAAGTTTATCAAATGGTAGTTTTTGTTTTTTACGCAATGTGTCGTCCTTTCATGATGAGAGACTTTGTCTTTATGACCATTAAGAAAAGAGAGAATCAAACGATTCTCTCCTAGCTATCCGTCTGTGTGTAGAGAAATAAGGATAACGTCTTTTTTAAAGAGCAAACAGGGGTTATTTGCATATGACACAGCTATTTTTCTTGCTTTTGCCATAATGATTAAATGTATCTCATTTATCAATTATATTACTAACATCTTTATTATAAAACAAAGACGATTATTAGTAAAGGTCATCTTTTTAAGAGTTGTTTAGTTTGTGACCTCCTTAACCTCATTCTTTTAGACATAAAAGAGAGAACCGATCGGTTCTCTCTTGATGTTCACTCAGGTATGTGTCTGAAATTTTGAGATTAGTCGATACCTCATAAATTTAAGAAAACTTGAATTATTCTTAAAAAGACCAAAACAAGTATTTTTTGCTTGTTCAGTCTTGACGGTATTGTTTTAGTTATGCTACAATAAGGTTCGACTGATTAAGCAAGTGGTATTTGTCTTAATCGGTTTGGTGTAGGAGTTCGCGCTCCTTCACCTTTTTTGCTTTTCTTTAATATAATTATACTACTTTAGAAGATTTAATGCAAGTTAAAACATGCAAAAAAACGCTAGAAATAAAGGTATCTTTAGACTTTTTCTATTTTGTTTTGATTCCTGTTATACTCCATTTTCTGCCATTTTTTAGAAGGGGCTTAGAAAATTTATCTAATTCATCTGTCTTTTTAAAAAGTCGCCCTGCACTAATGAACCTTCTTTATACTCACTGTATACCTTTCTCCAAGAACCGAAAAATAATTCTCGTAAACCGTTAGCTCTTTCAAGTATAATCATATTTGCCATTGTGGAGATTCCCCACTTTGACCAATACATGCCACGTCGCTTCATTCTATACGTTATCTTTCTGTGTTGTGATTCCATGATACCAATACCACGATTTGAAAGATTTCTAAGATGAGCTGGTTTTATATATTTGAAATTATTTAATACTTTTTTCTTAAACTTCTGAAATTCTTGATCTTCAAGTTCATCACAAATCAGTGATTCAACAGTATCAAAAACTAATTCAAGCTTATCAGAATTATATTTTTTTACCGCATCTAAAGCAAAATCGGTTAATTCAATTGGATATTTTCTAAGGTATGAACTTAACTTTTCTTTAACATGATAGATATCCCAAAAATGCTCATGTTTCTTTACCTTAAGTGCTTTTCCTAATTCCTTAAAAACTCTACTAGTATAGCCTTTACCCATATCAGAGTTAGTGATTAAAATAGTATAGTCATCTACTTCATAGTTATTATAAATATAATCTAAAAGATTATATTTAGCTTTATCATAATTAAGCTGTAATATTTCGTGCTTGTCCCGCAATTCATATCTTTTAGTAGAAACTTTTTTTGAGCCTGTATGAATAACAAAATGTGTTAAATCTAAATACCTTCTTTCCTCTCTAGAATCTGTGCTTTTAATCATGACTCCATCACCCTCAACATACAGTTTTTTCACTTTTTTACGTTCGGGTGGCTCTTCCAAATAAAAACGATAGCGTTCTTTTTCTTTTAACAATTTTTCTACAAATTTTACTGCTTTTAAAACACAGTCTTTTGTTATGATTGTTTGCAAAGTGCTATCTATTACTTTGCAAACTTGACGATAAGGCATCATTGTAGCCAATTTTGCAACATGATATAAGAATTCTATTGAATATCTCTTATATTTTTCAAGACCTAACCACTCATCTACTGGTATTCTAGTTTCAAAGCCATTTGTCCAGCGACTCCTACTAAATGTTATTTCTCCAAAAGAGAAAACAACCGTACGTTCAGACTGATTGATCCTCTTATAGCCTTTCGTTCTCATTTGAGGAGCGATATAGCTTTCATACTGTTCAATTTGACTTAAAAATTGTTTCTGTTTTATTTTATTTATTTCATTTACAAAATCTTTTTCCGAGAATTTTTTAACTTCCATGATAATATTTTACAATTTTTGTTACAGGATTAGAATATTATTGCTATTTTTTATTCGAAAAGTTAAAGTAAAAGACCACATTTAATAACGTGATCTTTCTATTTATCCTACTGTGCAGGCTCAAATCCATCTAATCCAATGAATGACTGAAACTTGCCAGTACCTGAATTTGAAGCCGTGCCACTTAAACTTTGAACATCATATTCATCTTTTGGCTCAGACCATTCTGCATGAATATAATTAGAATCATCTGTGTCATCTTTTTTCCAGTACAAATCAGTATTGTACTGATTGTCAACGTAATTAACCCAAATTGTATCAGGCTTTCCAAAAATTTCAATAATATCTTTTAAAGATTTATCACCTTTTTCAAAAGTTTGATTGATGTTTTCAACAGTAAAATTATTATAATTACCTGATACTGATGATAAATCCCCCTTAAAATCAACCTTTGAATAATCCATTTCTTTTATATAATCACTCGGGTTTAATCCTAACGTTTTTATATAATCTTCTGCTCGTTCTTCATCAGTTTTTTTGTGTTTAACGACTTTTGCACTTGTCGCACCACTAGGATTTGTCTTATTCTTTTTAGAAGTATTACTGCTTTCAGAACCTGTAAATAAATTTATAACACTACTAACAATAATTATCACTATTATTAAACTTAAACATCCACCACAACCACTTTTTTTCTTTACTTTTTTCTTAACCATTTTTCCCATCTAATAATGATTTCCATAATAAATATAATTCAAACTTTGTTTACAAATTTTTAAAAAAGTCATTTATAAAAGATGATGCTGAACGATAGCCTTTTTCTTTTGATAGCCTATCAATTTTTTTTCGGACTGAAGGTTGAAGTGTAAATTGATATTGTTTTGTACGTTCAAAGTCCCTAATATTCATTTCAGATGAGAAAATTTCTTTCTTTTCTTCATCTAAACTTTCTTTTAGAACTTTTGTTAGTTCCGAATTTTTTGGTTCAAATGCCATATTCATCCTCTTTCTTATAAACATAGTCATATTTATGTATATAACTATGTTTATATTTGTAATTATATTTATAGTTTATCAGTAATTTTCCTAAATGTAAAATCAATTTCTTTGAAGAATTTACTATCTCTTGAATATAATTCTTTATCAGACATCATATAAGATAGAGACTTTTTGTCCAATGTTGAGCGGTTAAATAACTCTTTATGAGGAATCATTGCAAGAACTGATTTATCATTCTTTAGTGATCTTATTAATTCTTTTGAAGAGTTGGTATTATGCTTTATCATATTACCTAAAAAGAATAATTTTGCTGTGACATAACTTGCTCGAGTTTTAAAGTCAAATGCCTCTGTTTTAAATTCTTCAAGTCTTTCAGAAAGATGGATGTATACTATAAAAGTAGACAAAACTTTGTGTGTTACAATCTGTTTTAAAAGACACAAAAACGAAAGGACAACCTATGTCAACATTTAAACGCTATGATGAAGAATTCAAACAATCTCTTGTTAACCTTTATCAAACTGGAAAAACTCAGTCTGAACTCTGTAAAGACTATGGGGTATCCACTTCTACGCTTGCAAAATGGATCAAACAGTATTCCCAAGTCAAACTCGAAGATAATTCTGTACTTACTGCCAAGCAAATACAAGAGTTACAAAAACGTAATGCGCAGCTTGAAGAGGAGAACCTTATCCTAAAAAAAGCAAGTGCCATATTCATGCAAAACTTAAAGTAAGACTCCTCGCTGTCTATCGGTTACGCTTTGAACACGCCACAACAACCTTGTGTCGTGTTTTACGTGTCAATCGCTCCACTTACTATAAATTTCTAAAACATAAGCCCTCAAAAAGAGAATTGGATAATCAAATTTATAGAAAACAAATACTTGAGATTTATACCAAAGCGAACAAAAGACTTGGTGTGAAGTCTATCAAGGTCATTCTTCAAAGAGACTATGACACAAAAATCTCTGAAGGAAGAATTTGAATAGGTTACACTAAACTAGACAGAAATTATAAAGTGTTCTACACTTAAGAAAAACTGGAGAAAAACCATGTCTAGAAAAGTACGTCGTCACTTCACCGATGATTTTAAGCAACAAATTGTTGACCTTTACAATGTTGGTAGAAAGCGTAGCAGTCTCATCAAGGTATATGAGCTAACCCCTTCCACCTTCGATAAGTGGGTTAGACAAGCCAAAACAACTGGTTCATTCAAGTCTGTTGATAATCTGACAGATGAACAGCGGGAGCTAATTGAACTCAGAAAACACAATAAAGAACTCGAAATGCAATTAGATATCCTAAAGCAAGCAGCGGTGATTATGGCACAAAAAGGGAAATAATCACTGCTAATAAGGATAAATACAGCATTTCAAAGATGTGTCGCTGGCTGAATATGCCACACTCAAGTTATTACTATCAAGCCGTGGAGTCAGTATCTGAAACGGAGTTTGAAGAAACTATTAAAAGAATTTCCTCGATAGCGAGTCCAGATACGGATCCAGAAAATCAAAATATGCTTGAATAACGAAGGTATCACACTTTCACGTCGTCGGATTCGACGCATTATGAAGCGACTCAATTTGGTTTCTGTTTATCAGAAAGCCACCTTCAAACCACATTCTAGAGGCAAGAATGAAGCCCCTATTCCCAACCACTTAGACAGGCAATTTAAGCAAGAAAGACCACTACAGGCCTTAGTCACTGACTTAACCTATGTTCGTGTAGGCAATCGTTGGGCTTATGTTTGCCTCATCATTGACCTATACAACCGTGAAATCATCGGCCTGTCTCTTGGTTGGCACAAGACCGCTGAACTCGTTAAGCAAGCCATACAAAGCATCCCTTACGCCCTGACCAAAGTCAAGATGTTCCATTCAGATCGTGGCAAAGAGTTTGATAATCAGTTAATTGATGAAATATTGGAAGCCTTTGGAATCACACGTTCGCTTAGTCAGACTGGTTGTCCTTATGACAATGCCGTAGCTGAAAGTACGTATCGTGCTTTCAAAATTGAATTTGTTTATCAAGAAACCTTTCAATTGCTGGAAGAACTAGCTCTTAAGACTAAAGACTATGTTCATTGGTGGAATTACCACCGCATTCATGGTAGTCTCAACTACCAAACACCAATGACTAAAAGATTAATTGCCTAGAAAAACACTTTATAAATGTTGTACAGAAAAGTGTTGCCTTTTCAATCTTTTTAAATAGACTTCCTGCGAAACAAAATATGGTACAATAGTTCTATGAATTATGAAGCAAGCAAACAATTAACTGATGTACGATTTAAGCGCCTTGTTGGTGTTCAGCGCACTACTTTTGAAGAGATGTTAGCTGTGTTAAAAACAGCTTATCAACGTAAACACGCAAAAGGTGGCCGAACCCCTAAGTTAAGCTTAGAAGATCTCCTCATGGCTACTCTTCAATACATGCGAGAATACCGCACTTATGAACAAATTGCGGCTGATTTTGGCATTCACGAAAGCAACTTAATCCGTCGAAGTCAATGGGTTGAATCAACTCTTATTCAAAGTGGTTTTACGATTTCAAAAACTCATCTTAGTGCTGAGGATACGGTGATTGTGGATGCAACAGAGGTAAAAATCAATCGTCCTAAAAAAATCAACTAGCGAATTATTCTGGTAAAAAGAAATGTCATGCTATGAAGGCTCAGGCGATTGTCACAAGCCAAGGGAGAATTGTTTCTTTGGATATTGCAGTGAACTATTGCCACGATATGAAGTTGTTCAAAATGAGTCGCAGAAACATCGGACAAGCTGCTAAAATCTTGGCAGACAGTGGTTATCAAGGGATCATGAAGATGTATTCACAAGCGCAAACTCCGAGGAAATCAAGCAAACTTAAGCCACTAACTCTTGAAGATAAAACCTATAACCATACGCTATCCAAAGAGAGAATCAAGGTTGAGAATATTTTTGCCAAAGTAAAAACGTTTAAAATATTTTCAACAACCTATCGAAATCGACGCAAACGGTTTGGATTACGAATGAATTTGATTGCTGGAATGATCAACCGTGAACTAGGATTTTAGTTTCGCAGGAAGTCTAATAAATTTTCTATAACAAATAATCTAATAATGAATTATAATATATTTAGATTATTTAGGAGACTTAAGAAATGGTAAACCAATTAATAATTTTAGGAAATGGATTTGATAGAGCTTCGGATTTAAAGTCAGGATATATGGATTTTTTCAATTTTAGATTTAAAGATTCAGACAGTACTAGTAGTTTTTGGTATTATATTTTGAGATCATGTTATAATAAAAAATTGTCTAGCGATTTATGGAGTGATATTGAGAAATTAATTTCAGTACATCTAAAAAACATTATAACACTATATAATAACGAAACAATTTTAAGTGGCAAAGATATTGAGAGTATATATATCGAAACATTAAGCACTGATTACTCAAGAAATGATTACTCTACCAGTGAGGAGCTAACGCAAAAAGCACTCCATAATTTTTTGTGGAATCATAATGGTATACCTATTGTTCCAGAACTAGATAATTTATTATTACTAATTCAAAAAGATTTAAAAATAGTCGAAGATGAGTTTTGTTCTTATTTAACTAATCAAATAGAGATCCAGGAACAATCAAAAGATGATTATTTTAAAGATATAACTAAATTGGGAAATAATTACTTATTAAAATCTCGAATTATTTTTGAACTCTTGTATAAAAGTAATATTTCTAGTGCATTCACATGTAATTCTTTTGTTGCACTACATGATTTTCATAACGAAAATTGTTTCAATTCCTATGAAGGATTTCTTAGCTACATTTATGACTTAGAAAGTAATAATGAATTTAATGTTGAAACATCAATATTGAATTTTAATTATACATTACCTAGAATAGATAAATTACAACGTAATATTCATGGAACCCTGAATGATAAAAATATTATTTTTGGAATAGATTATGATTCTTTAATTGATATACAAAAAGATAAAAATGTTACCCTGCCTGTTGAATTTACCAAATCATACAGGATATTACAGAACGGAAATATATTTCAATATCCAATTCCCTCTGAACTAACTTTTATAAAATTTTATGGTCATGGTCTGGGTGAAGCAGACTATTCTTATTTTCAATCAATTTTTGACTCAATTAATCTTTATTCCAGTGACACTGTACTAATTTTCTATTGGAGTTGTTATAACGAGAATATTAGGGAACAAATTAAATCTCAACAAGTTCATGCAGTACATAAATTAATTGAAAAATATGGAGATACTTTTAATAATAAGAATCATGGCAGAAATTTATTCACAAAACTTCAATTAGAAAATCGTTTAATTATTCAAGAAATACTTTATAATGATATTCTAAATCCATATTAAACAAAACACCCCCACAAAATATTGTGAGGGTGTTTGTGGGGAAGATTCAATTGAATCTTTCCTTTTTTAATCGCCTTAACTTTAACGAAAAGACTTTAAAACTAGGCTTTCACCTTTAAACAACCAATAGATGATTATTTAAGAGTAACTGAAGCACCTGCAGCTTCAAGTTTTTCTTTGATTTCGTTAGCTTCTGCTTCTGAAGCACCTTCTTTGATAACTGATGGTGCGTTATCAACGATAGCTTTAGCTTCTTTAAGACCTTCGCCTGTGATTTCACGAACAACTTTGATAACGCCAACTTTTTTGTCTCCAGCAGCTGTTAATTCAACGTCAAATGAGTCTTTAGCAGCAACAGCTTCACCACCAGCAGCGGCAGCAGCTACAGGAGCAGCAGCAGTTACACCAAATTCTTCTTCGATAGCTTTTACAAGATCGTTAAGTTCAAGAATTGTAGCTTCTTTAATTTCAGCAATAATATTTTCAATGTTTAATGCCATTGTTATTTCCTCCAAAAATATGTTTTAATATAAAATTATGTAGCTAGGCTACTTGAAGAGTGCTTATGCCACTTCTTCGTCTTTTTCTGCAACTGCTTTGACAGCATATGCAACGTTGCGTACTGGCGCTTGAAGTACTGAAAGGAGCATTGAAAGCATACCTTCTTTGTTTGGTAATTTAGCAAGAGCGTTAATTTCTTCAACTGAAGTGAATTTACCGTCTACTGAACCACCTTTGATTTCAAGAGCTTCTGCATCTTTAGCGAAATCGCTAATAACTTTAGCTGGTGCAATAACATCTTCGTTAGAAAACGCAACTGCTGATGGACCAACAAAAAGTTCTTTAAGGTCTTCAAGACCTGCTTTTTCAGCTGCACGAGTTAAAATTGAGTTTTTGATAACTTTAAACTCAACATCGCTTTCACGAAGTGAACGACGTAAGTTAGTATCTTGCTCAACAGTAAGACCACGTGAATCAACAACAACGATACTTGCTGCTGCTTTCATTTTCTCAGCAATAAGTTCAACTTGTTCAGCTTTTTTTGCAATAATTGCTTCACTCATTAGTTTTACCTCCGTTTTTATTTTTTGGGATAGGCACAAAAAAATCGCACCTAAACCTAGACACGAAAGTACAATACGTTATTTTATAATGACGTTTTGTGCCTCGGTAGGAATATTATGAGCACTGCTCCCCTACTGTCTTAGGTCAGTTTCATCAGAAACTTTAAATAGTATAACTTATAATTCTAGCATTGTCAATAATTTTTATTATTTTTCTGAAATAATTTTATAGTACCAAAAAATACTAAAATAGTTATCTTTATATCAAAAAAATAATATTTTAGTATTTATTTATTGACCTTTACTGACTAAAGGTGTATTATAGTACCAGAAAGATAATTAAATATTTAAATTAGACCTCTCTATATGTATTAAAGTATAGGAATCAATAATTAACTTTCAAAAATTAAAATCAATTGAGGTATTTAATATATGGCAAATAATAATTTTTATAATCGTGACCCTTTTGGAAATATGGATGATATTTTTAATTCTCTAATGGGAAATATGGGGGGCTATAACAGTGAGAATAAGCGATACTTAATCAATGGACGGGAAGTTACTCCTGAAGAATTCAGTCAATATCGTCAAACTGGAAAACTCCCCGGTCAAGAGCTAAATAACCAAAACACTCCTACAAACCAAGTCTCTGCAGATAGTGTTTTGACTAAATTAGGAACTAATTTAACCGATCAAGCACGTCAGCATTTGCTAGATCCAGTTATTGGACGAAACAAAGAAATTCAGGAAACTGCAGAAATTCTAGCTCGTCGTACTAAAAATAATCCTGTTCTGGTTGGTGATGCAGGTGTTGGTAAAACAGCTGTTATTGAAGGTTTGGCACAAGCAATTATAAATGGTGATGTCCCTGCTGCTATCAAAAATAAAGAAATCATTTCGATAGATATTTCTAGCCTTGAAGCTGGCACCCAATATAGGGGTAGTTTTGAAGAAAATATTCAAAATATCATAAAAGAAGTTAAGGAAACAGGAAATATTATTCTCTTCTTTGATGAAATACACCAAATATTAGGAGCCGGTTCAACTGGTGGTGATAGTGGCTCTAAGGGGCTCGCAGATATACTTAAGCCTGCACTTTCACGTGGTGAGTTAACGGTTATAGGTGCAACTACTCAAGATGAATATCGTAACACCATTCTCAAGAATGCTGCCTTAGCACGTCGCTTTAACGAAGTTAAAGTCAATGCACCTTCTGCACAAGATACTTTCAATATCCTTATGGGGATAAGAAACCTCTATGAGCAACATCATAATGTTGTTTTACCTGACTCTGTTTTGAAAGCAGCTGTAGATTTATCTATTCAATACATCCCACAAAGAAGTCTCCCTGATAAAGCAATTGACCTTATTGATATGACTGCTGCACACCTAGCTGCGCAACATCCCGTAACTGACCTTAAATCCTTAGAAAAAGAAATCGCTGAGCAAAGAGACAAGCAAGAAAAAGCTGTCAATACTGAAGATTTTGAAGAAGCTCTTAAGGTCAAGACACGCATTGAAGAGTTACAAAACCAGATTGATAATCATACCGAAGGACAAAAAGTCACTGCAACTATCAACGATATCGCTATGTCAATTGAGCGTCTAACTGGAGTTCCTGTATCAAATATGGGTGCTAGTGATATTGAACGCTTAAAAGAACTTGGCAATCGTCTAAAAGGTAAAGTCATTGGTCAAAATGATGCTGTTGAGGCAGTTGCGAGAGCTATTCGCCGAAATCGTGCTGGTTTCGATGATGGTAATCGTCCGATTGGTAGCTTTCTATTTGTTGGACCAACTGGAGTTGGTAAAACCGAGCTAGCAAAGCAATTAGCTTTTGATATGTTCGGATCAAAGGATGCTATCGTTAGACTTGATATGTCTGAATATAATGATCGTACAGCAGTTTCTAAGCTAATTGGAGCGACTGCTGGTTACGTTGGTTATGACGACAATAGTAATACACTAACAGAACGTATCCGTCGAAATCCTTATTCTATTGTTCTTCTTGATGAAATCGAAAAAGCTGACCCGCAAGTTATCACGCTTCTCCTTCAAGTTCTAGATGATGGCCGTTTAACTGATGGTCAAGGAAACACTATTAACTTTAAAAATACTGTTATCATTGCAACCTCAAATGCAGGTTTTGGAAACGAAGCATTTACAGGTGACAGCGATAAAGACTTGAAAATTATGGAACGAATTTCTCCATATTTCCGTCCAGAATTTCTAAATCGTTTCAATGGTGTTATTGAATTCTCTCACCTAAGCAAAGATGACTTAAGCGAAATTGTAGATTTGATGCTTGATGAAGTTAACCAAACAATTAGCAAAAAAGGAATTGACCTTGTGGTAGATGAAAATGTTAAATCACACTTAATTGAACTGGGTTATGACGAAGCAATGGGAGTACGTCCATTGCGCCGTGTCATCGAGCAAGAAATTCGAGATCGCATCACAGACTACTATCTCGATCATACAGACGTTAAACACCTAAAAGCTAATTTGCAAGATGGCCAAATCGTCATTTCTGAAAGATAAAAACAAAACCCGTTTGGAAGAATCCAAGCGGGTTTTCTAGTGGATTGAAAAAGGAAATCAAACTTACCCTAACCTTCTTCAAGATACTTTACTTATTTTAAATGTGCAGAGAGGTCAGCAATATCAGCTGGTCTAGTTCGGCAACAACCTCCGACAACTTGGGCGCCAAGTTTTTGCCAGTCACTTGTATTTTCAAGTAGGGTGTGTGAATGATCAGGGCTAGATTGCCAAGATTGGCTTGCCCCATCATAAACCTCTCCAGAGTTTGGATAGGTCATAAGAGGCTTGTTAGTCTGCTCTGCTATTGCTTGCAAGAAATCAGCAACTAACGATGGACTTGAACAGTTAATGCCCAGCGCCACGACCTGTGGGCTAACATCAATAGCTTTCGCCAAGTCTGCAACAGCACTACCATCTGAGATGGTCTTACCATCTTGAGAGGTGAATGACATATAAGCCTCAACCTGAGGGAAATCCTCGGCAAGTAGCTCAATAAGAGCCTCAGCCTCCTGAGCGTTTGGAATGGTTTCAAGTGCCAGAATGTCAACACCCTCATCTAAAAGAAGCTCAATACGATGGCGATGGAAGTTTTTAAGACCTTGCTTATCAATATCGTAGAGTCCAGTGTACTCAGAGCCATCCGCTAAAAAGGCAGCGTAGGGACCAACATCCCCAGAAATCAAAGGATAGATTCTCTCTGATTTTTCTTCTTTTGTCAAACTTTTCCAAACTTGCTCACGCGCAGCTTTTGCCAACTGAACAGTCAAGCGAATCAAATCTTCTGCCTGACTTTCAGAGACACCAACTTGAGCTAGTCCTTGTAAAGTCGCCTGATAAGTTGATGTCGTCACAATATCAGCGCCAGCACGAATATAATCTTCATGAATGGTCTGAATAGCTGCTGGATCCTCAATCAGATATTTGGCTGACCAAAGTTTCCCAGAAACATCACAACCTCTACTCTCAAGCTCGGTCCCCAAGGCACCATGTAGGATGAGAGTTTTTTTACTCTCTAAAAGTTCTTTAAATCTTCCCATAAGATCACCATTTCTTGTAACGTAGTTTGTGATAAATATAGCAGAAAATAATAAATGGAACACCGAAGTAAAGCCCAGCACGTTGTGAGCTATCCCAAGCAATCCCTACAATCGAAATCAAGAGCAAAATGATTGTGATATAAGGGAGAACTGGTGTAAAAGGTGTTTTGTAAGACAAATCTTCTAGTTGATTCTCTTTCAAGAATTCCTTGCGGAAATTGATTTGTGCGACTGGAATGGCTAGCCATACGACAACAACAGCAAAGCCCGCGATTGAAACCAAGGCTAGATAAACTGTGTCTGCAGCGTAAATACTTGAAAAGAGCGACAGCACTGCTCCTGCCATTGACAAGAGAAGAGCACGCATTGGGACACCGTGTTTATTGATTTTCACAACAGATTTTGACAACATACCTTCATTGGCAAGGGACCAGAGCATACGGCTTGATGCGTAGAGACCTGAGTTACCAGCAGACAGGATGGCTGTCAAGATAACGAAGTTCATGATATCCGCCGTAAAAGGGATTCCCATCTTGTCAAAGACATCAACGAATGGTGCTGTGGATACGCCTGCCTCTTTCATTGGCAATAGCGAAGCTAGGACAACAATTGTCAGTACAAAGAAAACAACCAAGCGACCGATTGTCGTTTTAATAGCCCTTGGTACAGCTTCTTTGGGATTATCCGTTTCACCAGCCGCAATACCAATTAACTCAGTACCAGAGAAGGCATAGTTAACAGCCAACATGACTGAGACAACTGCAACGATACCATTTGGAAAGGCACCATTGGCAGTCAGATGAGTGAAGAGAATAGCCTTGTGCTGACCTTCAAAGGAAACTAGACCAAACATAGCACCTAAGCCCAAGATAATAAAGATAATGATAGCAATAACCTTAATACTTGAGAAGAAAGACTCTGCTTCTGCAAAAAAGCGTACGCTAAGAGCATTTAAACCAAAAATCACAAGGGCAAAAAAGGAAGCAAATGCCCAAGCCGGCACATTTGGGAACCAGCGCTGCATCAGCATGGCAGCACCTAAAAATTCAGTCCCCAAGGCGACCGTCCAACAAATCCAATATAGCCAAGCAACAGTAAAACCTGTTCCAGGACTGATAAACTTAGTGGCATAAGTGTGGAATGACCCCGTCACCGGCATGGCAACCGCCAATTCCCCAAGTGATAGCATGACCAAATAAACCACAACGGCACCAATCAAATAAGACAGCACAGCTCAAAGCGGACCAGCCTGTGCAATGGTATAACCTGAACTCAAGAAAAGCCCAGTCCCGATAACACCACCTAGCGATAACATAAAGAGATGACGACTGGTCATCTTACGCTGGAATTTACCTTCATCTTCATAACGATGATTTTCCATAACAACCTCCAAGAAACTAATACTTTTATCCTACCACAATCTAGTCGTATTGGGGAATAGGTATTAGCTATCATATATGATAAAGAAAAACTATTACAAAAAATCAGCGAATCATAAATAGCGGTAACCTTATTTTTTTATCCTTACAAAATTAACGACCTTATGAAAACGGTCCATTTGCCAAGGACTAATAATATAATTGGTCTCCTTATCCTTCAATAGCTGTACAGGTGCAATAATGCTAGTTAGTACACAGACAATCAACATGATAAAACCACCTAGCCAATCTCCCCAAGTGAGCATTCCTTCTGCACTAGCTTGATAGATGTATGCGCAAGCTATTGGTACTAGGAGAAATACTGTCGTTGCTAGACCAGGATTATACCAAGTTTTAAGTTTAATATTCATCTGAAAACCATGACCCAAGAGCTGCGTTAGACTAAAGAACATGACTCCTAATCCAAGCCAATAAGCTTGAGGAAAAGCAATACTAGCAATGTAAAGCAACCAAGCAATAGTATTAACCAACATAATAGACTGAGTATTGCCTGGAAAACAATCCATCAGCTCTTCTTCATCATAAACAACATAGTTAATGATAGGTGATGCCCCACCGGGAAACTGATATTCTTCAAATTGATGCGCTAGAAGTGCCATAAAGTTAAAATACAATAGATAGTGAAGCATTGACCAGTCAGGTCTAAAAACAAGCAATATTACTGCTAAAATAATAAATAAAATTGCTCCAAAACGATACCAGTAATTTCTAAAATATGACATGATAATACCTCCTATTTAAACTGTGTTTCACGAAAATGTGTTAAAAATGGTTTTGAGCGTGAAAGATCAACATCACTAAATGCGTAATTTGAATGTCGACCTAAACGCCTATAGATTGGGGAACGAAAGGCTATAAAGTAGTTAAGAACAATCCATATCAGCCTAAAAACCAATCAAGTCCAGAATACAACTTCCAATCATGAGCTAAATAATAGACAGAAACAGGGACAAGACCTACTAAGGTCGTAAGAAGTCCTGGATTATACCACTTCTTCAAGGAAAGATTAAAAAAGAAAAGATGCATGGCAAGTTCTGCAAATGCAAAAATCATGACTGCAAGTGTTAAAAATGGTATATTGGGACAAAAAATCGGCAAAAGATAAACAATCACTGCAAACCACTGATTCCCGAAAAAGGCTGATAGATGGTTTAAGTCCCACTTACCAGTATCAGTTTCAACCGATTTAAGTTCAACTAGCATAGTGATAAGCGGAAAACCTCCAGGGAAACCAAATTCTTCGAAAAAGTGTAATCGAATAAAAAGTCCCGAAATAAGTAGTGACTGCACTCGTAAATCCCAATTTCCAAAAAATAATGCTAAGGCAAAAAGAGAAGCAAGATAGGGACAAAAGAGGTACCATTTTGTTATCAATGCTTTCATAAGATGACCTCCAAGATTTGTGACATTTGATACCATATAGTATAATCAAGTGAACCTATAATATCAATACCTTTGGAGGTTTTATGCACAAATGACTGAAAGTGTGACAGTTAATAAAAAGAGAATAAAACAAATCACTCAAACACAAGAGGATATCTTAACAGCTTTTGGCCAACTTTTGGAAGAGTATCCCTATGAGAAAATTCAGATTAGCCAAATTGCCAAGAAATCTGGCTATGCTAGAAGGACCTTTTACCGACACTTTGACAGTCGAGATGACCTACTTACCCTTTTCATCGAAAGACTAACATTAAATCTCTTTAAGCAACTTGGTCAATTGGAGCAACCTACTTTTAGCCAAGTTTTCCAAAATTTTTTTAGTTATTGGTCTGATTATAAATCCCTTCTTCTCATTCTTAGAAAGAATGACCTACTCCCTCAATTTCAACAATCCTGGTTCCGACATATTGATTTGATAGAGTTAGGTCGTGGTGATTTATCTTCCAATACCTATGCTCAGCGATTTGCGATTGGTGGTATTTTCAGTGTTCTAATTGAGTGGATTCATCAGGACTGCCAAACAAGTATCGAAGAATTAACTCAAGTTTCCTTCGATATTATCAATCATTTAAAAAATTAAAAAGAGCTTTGCAGTAGTCTCAACAGCTACTGCAAAGCTCTTTTTGTCATAAACTCTCAAATTATAACTCAGATAAAATAGTATCCCATGATTCATCAAGACCTGTGCGGTCAACAGATGAAAAGACGATGAAATGGTCCTTTTTATCAAAGTTTAATTTCTTCTTAATAGACGACTCATGTTTATTCCACTTGCCACGAGGTATTTTATCTGCCTTTGTCGCTACAATAATTACTGGAATCTCATAGTACTTAAGAAATTCATACATTTGAATATCGTCCGCACTTGGATCATGACGAAAATCAACTAAACTAACAACAACACGAAGGTTATCACGTGTTACAAGGTACTCTTCAATCATCTTGCCCCACTTAGCACGCTCAGTTTTAGACACCTTAGCGTAGCCATATCCAGGGACATCGACAAAACGCAGTTTGTCATCAATGTTATAAAAGTTGAGCAGTTGTGTCTTACCTGGCTTACTCGACGTACGCGCTAGGTTTTTACGACCAAGAAGCGTGTTGATAAAGCTTGATTTACCAACATTTGAACGACCAGCGAGAGCAACTTCTGGGAGATCATCCTGAGGATAATGTGACTTGTTAGCTGCACTCAATAAAATAGACGCATTATGAGTATTTAAAAATTCTTCTGCCATCTCTATCTCCCTAAGCCGTCTCTAAAACAGGCTTGTCAGTACCCTCAACAGCAGCCTTTGTGATACGAACTTTTGTTACATCTTCTTGGCTTGGAATTTCAAACATGATATCAAGCATCGTTTCTTCAATAATAGAACGTAAACCACGTGCACCAGTCTTGCGCTCGATAGCCTTATCAGCGATAGCCAATAGAGCATCCTGGTCAAATTCCAATTCTACACCATCATAAGATAATAAGGTTTGGTATTGTTTAACCAAAGCATTGCGTGGTTCTGTCAGAATACGAACCAGATCTTCTGCAGTAAGAAGTTCTAACGCTGCAACTACTGGTAAACGGCCAATAAACTCTGGAATCAGTCCAAACTTTTGAATATCCTCAGAAATTATCTCTTGCATATAAGAAGCGTTGTCATCAATTTTACGGCTTGTCTGTCCAAAACCAATAACTTTTTCGCCTAAACGTTGCTTCACAAGGTCTTCAATACCATCAAAAGCACCACCGACAATAAAAAGGATGTTCTTGGTATTAATTTGAATCATTTCTTGGTTAGGATGTTTACGCCCACCCTGTGGGGGAACACTTGCTACCGTACCCTCAATAATTTTAAGAAGGGCTTGCTGTACACCTTCACCAGACACATCACGTGTGATAGAAACATTTTCGCCTTTCTTAGCAATTTTATCTATTTCATCAACGTAGATAATACCACGCTCAGCACGTTCGACATTATAATCAGCAGCTTGAATCAATTTAAGAAGAATATTCTCAACATCTTCTCCAACGTATCCTGCTTCGGTCAATGAAGTCGCATCTGCAATAGCAAACGGTACATTAAGGCTTTTAGCCAGTGTTTGTGCTAAGAAGGTTTTTCCTGAGCCAGTTGGACCAATCATCAAAATGTTGGATTTTTGCAAATCTACATCATCGTCACTACTCTCGGTATAACTAACACGCTTGTAATGATTGTAGACAGCAACTGCTAAAGCACGTTTAGCACGATCTTGCCCTACAACATATTGATTTAATATTTCTAATAGTTCCTTAGGTTTTGGTACTTCTGCTAAATCAGCCAGTACTTCCTCAGCTAATTCTTCCTTAATAATTTCTTGTGATAAGGCCACACATTCATTACAAATGAAAACACCATTACCTGCAATAATTTTTTTTACTTCATCTTGGCTTTTGCCACAAAATGAACAATAGACATTCATATCGTTATTACGATTCCCAGCCATTTTTTCCTCAACTTTTCTATTCATTTAATTTAAAATAATGTTCCATAAAAGGCATGGATTGTGTTGACAAGGTTAGTGAAAGCATTCATCAAAAAAACTGTTCCTAATCCATATCTTTTTTTCTTTATAGCAGGAATTGCACATAAAACACAAATCACAGCTAAAAATGCGGTAAAGACCCCAAAAAGGCTACGTTGCATTGAATAGTATTCCTTCCTTATTTTTCAAAATATGTCACAGTAAAAGCATGAGCATTCTGCTCATCCTTTTCAAAATAATCTCTAGAGATAACTTTAAACTCAGATAGATTAACATCAGGAAAATAGGTATCACCTTTAAATTTTCCATGAACTTTAGTTTTTATGATTGCTTCACAATAAGGCAGAAATGCTTTATAAATACTTGCACCACCTACAATAAATAAGGTCTTATTATGTTCCTGAAACCATTTTATAACTTGTTCAACACTATTTAGGACTGTCACTCCATCTGCTTGGAATTGTTCATCTTTTGTTAAGATGATTGTCTCTCTACCAGGTAAAACACGACGGTTCATTCCATCAAAGGTCTTTCGTCCCATAAGCAAAGCCTGCCCCATGGTCGTTTCTTTGAAGTGATGTAACTCTTTAGGAAGCCTCCATGGTAAACCGCCATTAACTCCAATCAAATGGTCTTCATCTTCAGCCCAAATGGCAATTATTTGCTTTGTCATGACTTTTTTCCTCACTAACTTATCTCTAGATATTCTAACAAATTTTACCTCAAATTGCTTGTTAAAAAACATGAGATAGTTAGATTGCTAAATCAAAACGTAATTGAGGTTTAATTGGGTCATAATCAACTAACGCAAAATCATCTGGTTTAATATCAAAAAAGTCTGTTCCATCTGGAACATTCAATACTAGTTTGGGGTTACACTCAGACGGTTGGCGTTTTAAGAGTTCCTGAGCTTGTTCAAACTGGTTATCATAAATATGAAGATTATTGATAAAATAGAAAAACTTCCCAACTCTCCAACCAAAATGCTTTGCAATCATCATCTGAAGTGCTACATACTGCATAGCATTAATATGATGTGCAACTAACATGTCATTAGAACGTTGTGTTAATGTGGCATCCAAATAAAGCTCACCATTAACGCGTCTCACATCAAACATCGTTTGAAAAGCACAAGGTAGTAGGCCTTCTGTTTCTTCAAATGCTTCATAGTCCCATAATGAAATAACATTACGACGATTCCAAGGGTTATCTTCAAGCTGTTTTAAGAGTTTTGATATAATATTATGTTTTTTAACAACTGCACCGTAGCGCTGACCTATCGTGCCAGTATGGCCAACTTCCCAATCATTCCAGTATGTCACACCATATTTATCATTCAAAACTGCTAAATCATTTGTCTGATCTTGATAAATCCAGAAAATTTCTTTAATAGCAGATTTTATTGGAATTGGACGTAGAGTTGTAATAGGAAATTCACCCTTTGATAAATCATACTCTGCAAAGGCACCTGTAATATACTTAGAATTAGCCATTTCCCCATTTTTATATCTAGGTCTGGCTTGCTCGCTAAATACACCTTCAGACATAATTTTCGTGATATTGTCTTTAAATAATAAATCGGCTTTTGTCATGAGATACCTCCAAAGTCTTATTTTATCAGATTTTAAAAAGATATTCTAGTGAGAAACAAGACTTTGAAGGTTAAAGCTTTTTTTCATATTTTTAGCTTCTTTATGGTAAAATGGAATTTAGCAAAAATGACTTTTATTCAGAAAGGTTTACCAATGAAAATAGGAATTGATAAGATTGGTTTTGCAACCAGTCAATATGTCCTTGAAATGACTGATTTGGCTATTGCTCGCCAAGTTGACCCTGAAAAATTCAGCAAGGGATTATTGTTAGATTCACTTAGTATTACGCCAGTTACAGAAGATATCGTTACACTTGCAGCTTCTGCAGCTAATGATATTTTATCTGATGAGGACAAAGAAACTATTGATATGGTGATTGTCGCTACAGAATCAAGTATCGATCAGAGTAAGGCGGCTTCTGTCTATGTACATCAACTTTTAGAGATTCAACCTTTCGCAAGGTCATTCGAGATGAAAGAAGCATGCTATAGCGCAACTGCTGCTCTTGATTACGCTAAATTACATGTAGAAAAACATCCAGATTCTAAAGTATTAGTGATAGCTTCAGATATTGCTAAATATGGCATTAAATCTACTGGAGAATCCACTCAAGGTGCAGGCAGTATCGCTATGCTTATTAGTCAAAATCCATCCATTCTAGAGCTAAAAGAGGACCATCTAGCGCAAACCCGTGATATTATGGACTTTTGGCGACCAAATTATTCTGATGTTCCTTATGTTAATGGCATGTTTTCAACAAAACAATATCTAGATATGCTAAAAACTACTTGGAAAGAATATCAAAAACGTTTTAATACTAGTCTAAGTGACTATGCTGCTTTTTGTTTCCATATTCCTTTTCCAAAATTAGCTTTAAAGGGCTTTAATAAAATTCTAGATAATAACTTAGATGAACAAAAGAAAGCTGAACTACAAGAAAATTTTGAGCACTCTATTACCTATAGTAAGAAAATTGGAAATTGCTATACTGGCTCATTGTATCTAGGACTTCTATCGTTACTAGAAAATAGTCAAAATTTAAAAGCAGGTGATCAAATTGCCTTCTTTTCATACGGTAGCGGAGCTGTTGCTGAAATTTTTACCGGTCAGTTAGTAGACGGCTACCAAAATAAACTTCAGAGCGATCGTATGGATCAACTCAATAAACGTCAAAAAATTACAGTAACTGAGTATGAGAAACTCTTCTTTGAAAAAACAATCCTAGACGAAAATGGAAATGCTAACTTCAACACCTACCGGACTGGCACTTTTTCTCTAGACTCTATTTGCGAACATCAACGTATCTACAAGAAAATTAATAATTAATATGACAAAAATTTCCTGGACAGGATTTTCAAAAAAATCCCCTGAAGAACGTATTCATTACCTTGAAGAACAAGATTTTTTAGCTGATTCTTCCCTAGAAATAGTGACGAATCAGGACTTACTCTCTTTATCACTAGCCAATCAAATGGCTGAAAATGTCATCGGTCGAATAGCCTTACCATTTTCACTTGTCCCAGATGTTTTGGTTAACGGTAAAGTCTATCAAGTCCCATATGTCACTGAAGAACCGTCAGTTGTTGCTGCTGCAAGTTTTGCTGCTAAAATTATAAAACGATCTGGTGGTTTTCTGACAACTGTCCATAATCGTAAAATGATTGGACAAGTAGCCATTTATGATGTACAAGATAGTCAACACACTAAAGAATCTATATTAAATCAAAAACAGCAATTATTAGAAATAGCCAACGCTGCTCATCCATCAATAGTCAAGCGTGGAGGCGGTGCTTGCGACCTAACTATTGAGATTAAAGAAGACTTTTTGATTGTTTACCTTATGGTTGATACAAAAGAAGCCATGGGTGCTAATATGGTTAACACCATGATGGAAGCATTATCTTCGCCATTAGAAGACATTTCAAAAGGCAAAAGCTTAATGTCAATTTTATCTAACTATGCTACCGAATCTTTAGTGACTGCTACATGCCGAGTTGATTTAAGATTTCTAAGTCGCCAAAAAGAGGAGGCCATCAAGTTAGCTCAAAAAATGACGATGGCAAGTCAATTAGCTCAAGTAGACCCTTATCGTGCTAGCACACATAATAAAGGTATTTTTAATGGCATTGATGCTATCGTCTTAGCTACTGGAAATGATTGGCGAGCTATTGAAGCTGGAGCGCATACCTATGCTGTCAAAGATGGGCAATATCGAGGATTATCTAGATGGTCTTATAAGGTTGATGATAATTGCCTAGAAGGTACTCTGACGCTACCGATGCCTGTTGCAACAAAAGGTGGATCCATTGGTATTAACCCTAGTGTCCACCTAGCTCACGATCTACTAGGTCGTCCTAATGCTAAAGAGTTGGCAAGTATTATTCTTTCGATTGGACTAGCTCAAAATTTTGCGGCTCTTAAGGCATTGGTTAGCACAGGAATTCAAGCTGGTCACATGAAACTTCAAGCAAAGTCGTTGGCACTACTTGCTGGAGCTAAAGAAGAACAAATTTCAGAAGTCGTTAAACAGCTTCTAGACTCTAAACACATGAATCTAGAGACAGCACAAAAAATTGTCAATAAACTTACTAAAAGTAAAAAAAGAATTTGAGATGATTTTTCTCAAATTCTTTTTTTACTTGACTTGAATTTCCATAAGTGTATAATCTAGTTATAAAGACTAGATTATATGGAGTTTTAAAATGAATAAAAATCAATACCCAAAATGGGAAGAATTACCTGAACTAGATTTGTATCTTGACCAAGTACTTCTCTATGTGAATCAATTAATTAATCCTAAAACAATAACTAACGATAAACTACTCACCGCTTCGATGATCAACAATTATGTCAAACATAATTATATATCCAAACCTATAAAAAAAAAATACAATCGCCGTCAAGTAGCACGATTGATTGTTATTACAGCTTTTAAACAAGTTTTTGCTATTCAAGAAATCAGTCAAACATTAGAACTTCTGACAGCTGACAATCATTCTGAAGAAGCATATAACGGATTTGCTGCTTGTATGAACAAAGAAGAGGTTCACGATTTACCACCAGTTGTCATTAGTGCCTGTCAGACGTTGAACCTTTATCAAGAAACACAAAAATTAGTTTTAGAACTAGGAGGAAAAAATAAAAATGCTTAAAGAAATGTCTATCAAATTAAGTCCTCAACTTTCCTTTGGCGAAGAGCTTGCAAATAGTATCACTCACGCTGTAGGAGCTTTGCTTATGCTAATCCTATTACCAATCACCGCTGTCTATAGTCACAACCACTTCGGATTACAAGCAGCACTTGGTACCTCAATATTCGTCACTTCTTTATTTTTGATGTTTTTATCATCAAGTATTTACCACTCCATGACTTATAACAGTCTTCAAAAATATGTTCTACGCATGATTGATCACTCTATGATTTATATTGCTATTGCAGGTAGTTATACTCCTGTCGCATTGTCACTTATTGGCGGCTGGTTAGGATATCTCATCATTTTTTTACAATGGGGGATTACATTATTTGGTATCCTTTATAAAATCTTCGCTCCCAAAATCAATGATAAATTTAGCCTTGTACTTTACCTCATTATGGGATGGCTGGTTATCTTTATTTTCCCTGCTATTATCACAAAAACTGGACCAGCTTTTTGGGGATTACTCTTGGCTGGTGGTATTTGCTATACTATCGGTGCACTCTTTTATGCTCGCAAACGTCCTTATGATCACATGATTTGGCACCTTTTTATTCTATTAGCTTCTATTTTACAATACATTGGAATTGTCTACTTCATGCTATAAAATTTAACTACATTTTATTGATTATTTTTTTGCTAAACCATGATATAATAATAATCATCTAAATCTTAGAGAGAAGGCGTGGACATATGAAAAGTGCTTATATCTTTTTTAATCCAAAATCTGGTAAAGATGAACAAGCATTGGCACAAGAAGTAAAATCTTATTTAATAGAACATGATTTTCAAGACGATTATGTTCGTATTATTACACCTTCATCTGTTGAGGAAGCTGTCGCCTTAGCAAAAAAAGCATCTGAAGACCATATCGACTTGGTTATTCCTTTAGGGGGAGATGGCACTATTAATAAAATCTGTGGTGGTGTCTACGCTGGTGGTGCTTATCCTACTATCGGACTAGTACCTGCCGGGACCGTCAATAACTTTTCAAAAGCTTTGAACATCCCGCAAGAGAGGAATCTCGCTCTTGAAAACCTTCTAAACGGTCATGTAAAGTCCGTAGATATCTGTAAAGTTAATGACGATTACATGATTAGCAGTTTAACACTTGGTCTCCTTGCTGATATTGCTGCTAATGTCACTTCTGAAATGAAGCGTAAATTAGGCCCTTTTGCTTTCTTAGGTGATGCCTACCGTATATTAAAGCGTAATCGATCATATTCTATCACTCTTGCTTACGATAATAATGTACGGTCTTTACGCACGCGGTTACTCCTTATTACCATGACCAATTCGATTGCCGGTATGCCAGCCTTCTCTCCAGAAGCAACAATTGATGATGGACTTTTTAGAGTCTACACTATGGAACATATTCACTTCTTCAAATTATTGTTGCATCTAAGACAATTTCGTAAGGGAGATTTTAGTCAAGCAAAGGAGATAAAACATTTTCATACCAATAATCTGACTATTTCAACTTTTAAACGTAAAAAATCAGCTATCCCTAAAGTTCGTATTGATGGCGATCCAGGTGACCAATTACCTGTAAAAGTTGAAGTCATCCCTAAAGCCTTAAAGTTTATCATTCCTAACTCATTACCATAATATAAAAGGACCTAGACATAAGTATTAGAGTAAATACTATCTGTCTAGGTTCTTTTTTGTTATACTTAAAGCAATAAATATCATTGAAAGGAAGTATACGATGACAACATTTACTGCTAAATTTATTGACCAAGAGTGGGAAGTCCCAGTAGAATCAGGTCGCTACCATATGATTGTTGGGGAATTTTGTCCTTATGCACAACGTCCGCAGATTGCGCGCCAACTGCTTGGTTTGGATAAACATATTTCTATCAGTTTTGTGGATGATGTTCCAAGTGATATAGGACTTATTTTTAGTCAACCAGAACAGGTTACTGGTGCTAAGTCGCTTCGTGATATTTATCATTTGACTGACCCGACCTACCAAGGTCCTTATACTATCCCAATTTTAATTGACAAGACCGATAATCGTATTGTCTGTAAGGAATCTGCAGATTTGCTTCGACTTTTTACTACAGATTTCTCTGATTTGCATCAAGAGGATGCTCCTGTCCTTTTCAGCCAAGAAACTGCTTCACTTATTGATAATGACATTAAAGACATTAATAAGAACTTCCAAAGCTTAATGTATAAGTTAGCTTTTCTTGATAAACAAGCAGATTATGATACTTATAGTAAGGAATTCTTCACTTTTCTAGATCAAAAAGAACACTTACTAGGACAACGTCCTTTCTTGCTCGGAGATAATCTAAGTGAGGTTGATATTCATTTCTTTACACCATTAGTCCGATGGGATATTGCTGGGCGTGATCTTCTACTACTTAATCAGAAAGCGCTAGAAGACTACCCAAATATTTTTTCTTGGGCTAAAACTTTATACAATGACTTTAATTTAAAAACATTAACCAATCCACAATCCATAAAAAATAACTATTACTTAGGCAAATTTGGAAGAGCTGTTCGTCATCATACCATCGTCCCAACAGGTCCAAATATGGCAAAATGGGAAAAATAAAGCTAAAAAGCTAAGGCAATTCACAGCCTTAGCTTTTTAGCTATACTAGTCCAAAGTGGACCAATCAAATTCAATAAAAGTCTTGAAGAGATCTCCATAAGTACCACTGTAAGCAATATCTTTATCTTTATAAGTCATTTTCGTAATAGGATAATTATCAGGAACAGTAACACATCCCATTAAAACTCGAATAAAATCATTTGGATTTTCAAAAACTTGGCATCGTTCAGTGTCGTAAGCATCTTTATAATACAGTTTAATCATCTTATTACCTCTGACGTTTTACAAGGAAACTTTGACAGTAAGCTATATCTACTTCACAAAAATAATATCATTTAGCATTGGCTTCCTTCAATTGACCATACAATATATAATTGACTTGTCGTAAATCAGTTATTTTTTTACAATTCAGTGCACACATTATCATTCTTAAATCTTCTTTCCAAGAATTGAGAATTGCAATAACATCATCTACAGGATAACGCTCAACTAATTCTAAAACTGTTCTAGAAAGTCCAACAGCTTTAGCACCCAACACTAAACATTTTACCATATCTAAAGGATGACGAATGCCACCAGATGCTAGGATATCCATTTTGTCCATCATAGATTGAGCGTTTATTAAGGATTGAGCTGTTGTTTGCCCCCAGGTATTGAGATACGAACGGTCGCGTCCACGTTGATTTTCGATGTAAGCAAAACTAGTCCCCCCACGCCCCGAAATATCTACAGTTGTGATACCTATATCGTAAGCATCCTTTATTGATTGTAAATCCATCCCAAAACCAACCTCTTTTAAAATAAGTGGGCATTGGATATTGTCGACGTATTCTTTTAAGTGAGAACGCCACATGTGAAATTCACGCTCTCCTTCAGGCATCAAAAGTTCTTGCATCACATTAACATGAACTTGTAAAAAAATGGGGTTCATAGCCTTAACGGTTGACTCTGCTGCTGGTACAGGCTTGTCTAACCCTATATTTGTCGCCAGTTTTAAATCAGGATACAAGTCTGTTGTTGGGTAGGAATCATCTTCATCGTTTTTGAGAGCTGCCGAATATGAACCTGTCACCATAACAATCCCTGTAGCTTGAGCAACCTGTGCCAATTTATGATTGACTGCTTTCCCTTTTTCACTACCGCCTGTCATAGCATTGATATAAAAAGGAAATTCAAAGCTTTGACCAGCAAAATGTGTTGATAAATCGATATCGTTGACATTATATTTTGGTAAGGATGAATGTATTAACTCAATATCGTCAAAACTATTATAAGGCGACTGATATTTAAGAGCATATTTTATGTGATCATCTTTTCGATTTGTCATGACAGTGTCTCCTTACTAAGTAGTTCAATACCAGCACTCTCCCAACGCTTGATTAGAGTTTGATTATCATTTTTATTAAAGGATATGGCTATACCACAATCGCCTCCTCCAGATCCTGAAGATTTTGTGACTATATCTAGGCCTTTGCTTGCCTCTTTAAGCTTTTGAAGTTTATCGGTGTAAATAGATGGATGAAGATTAAATAATAGCAAGCTAATTTCTTCTAAACATCTCTTAATCGCTTCTTTATCTCCTTCTTTAAAGGCTGAAAGTAACTGGACAACTTGATACTTTGTATCATCTAAAAAACGCTGCGTAATAGTTGATTTAACTATATTTATCATTTCTTTTGAAATGGACGGTTGCATTGTCCATCCCACTAAAAAATCCATCTCCAATGAAGCTTGTATTTTGGTAATACGATAACCCCATTCAGCTTCCAATACTTGTTCCAAAGGTTTTGTTTCAATCATTTTTGAAACAGCCCTACGATCAAAAGCTGAATAAGAAATTAAATGCTCATAAGCAATACAAGCAATATCTCCCATTGAGCCATTATCACCTCTTTTTAAGATAACATAGGCAGATAATTTAAAAAGCAAGTCGCTTGGCATCTCTATCTCATAAAGCGCAGCCATAGCTTTAATAGTCAAAACGACAACACTTCCGCTAGAGCCTATACCAAATTTAAGTCCATAGCGCTCTAATTTTCCCGTAATTTCGAGGTGAATCGGTTTTATATTTTTGCCAAAATTAATCAACCATTCTTCCATAAGCAATATCGTTTCCTGAATGAGACTATATTGCTTATCTGGCTGTAAGCTTGCCGTATAGTTAAACATATCAGAATAAAGGCTGTAGTTATCTGCAAAAGTAGCTAATGCAGTCATATAAATAGGAACGTTCTTTAAAATAGCTACTTGCCCAGGATACAGTATCGCGTATTCACCTGCAATATATAATTTGCCACCTGTTTGCACCTTAACCATCTGCTAATTCCTTTGTCGTTGAAACAATAATACGATAATCTTTCTCCAAGATAGCAGCTAATGCCTCAAGGTCTTGACGTAAGCAAAGTACTTTAACATTTGGACCCGCATCCATCGTATAATAACATTCATGACCTTTTTCGCGAAGTTTCTTCACAACATCCATAGCTTTATATGTCTCTTCTGTCAAATATGAAAAGGCTGGAGTTGCTGTTTTAGTTGTTGAGTGCATTGCAAGTGCATTACGCTCTGTCAGTTGACCTACCTTTTGAAAATCATTATTTTTTAGGTATACTAACATATCTTGATAATCTTGTTCAGATTGCCTTACCCATTCATTAAAAGTAGTTGAAGTTTCGGTGCAGATTTTCATACCTTCACGGCTTGAAATCGGCTTTCTTTTGTCATTTAAGACCAGCATAATCATAGCTAAATCTAAATTAGTGTGAACTTTATAGATATCACCACTATCTTTATCCCAAGCAGCAACAGGTCCAAAAAAAGAGCGTGAAGAGGAGCCTGAAGCAAACTTGGCTTCTTGAGCTAGCTGTGATTGGCTAAGGTTAGTACCAAAAAAATCATTGCAGGCCTTTACTAAGGCTGATAAACCACTTGATGACGATGATAAGCCTGCAGCTGTTGGCATATTATTAGTTGTTTCAATCTTTACAAAGCCGGACTTATTTTGTCGAAAGCGATCCAAGATAGCTGACATTTTGTCATGTTCATGATCATTTTGAAGAACACCAGAGATGTAAAATTCATCTTTCTTAGCATCCTTCCCAAGGGCAGTCAAACGTGTTTCAGTGTACATGTTTTCAAGTGTTAGAGAAATACTACTGGTAGCTGGAATCATTTTTTCAGCATCTGCTTTTCCCCAATATTTGATAATAGCAATGTTAGCATAAGACTTAACACTTATACTTTTTCCGTCCATGTGTTGACAGCTCCTTCTCTTTCTAATTGCTGACTTAAGCGCTCAGCTTCTCTTTTTTCTTTTACAAGTGCGATAATACAACCACCTAATCCGCCGCCACTCATTTTAGCGCCTAGAGCACCACAACTAATAGCTACCTCTACCAGATGATCAGCTTCTAAACTTGAGACACCCAATTGTTTTAAACTTTGATGTGCTTTAGTCATCAAGCTACCAAGTTGTTTGGAATCACTTTTATGAATAGCATCCTCTGATGCCTCTGCTAAATAACCTAATTCTTTTAAAAAGGGTAGTACTGCCTCGCCAGATGATTTCACCTTATCCACTGCTTCTTTAGTATGCCCATGAATTCCTGTATCAGCAATAACTAAATAAGCATTCAAATGCATGGGTACTGTTGAAAAACCAATATTGCGGATAAATTTAATAGTATTTTCACTAAGACAAGTTTTTGCATCTAATCCACTCGGATTTGAATGTGCTATCATTTCTGCTCGATTAACAAGGCATTCTAACAAATCTGCCTCCAAATCTTCATCAAAATAATCAAAAACTGCACGAATAGCTGCAATAGCAACTGCAGCTGATGATCCCATACCACGTCTTTCTGGGACTTGTGACTCAATATGATATGCAATTTTAGAAGAAGTTTTACCTAAATAGTCCAAGGCAGCAAAAATGGCTGTCGACAAAGGATCAGTCATATCTAATGCTATTAATTGAGGAGCCTCTTCAATAAGGCAAGTTACTTCAATATTTTTTAAAGGAATAGCAATGGCTGGATAACCATATACTACTGAGTGCTCACCCATCAAGATAATCTTGCTATGAGCCTTTCCTATACCAAACTTTTCTTTCATCTTTTTCTCTTTACAATTCTATTACCTTACTATTTTAATATAAATCCTTAAAAAAAGCGACTTTAACGTGATAATAACATAAATTAAAGGAACTACAATTGCAGTCCCTTTAATCTTAAATGTAAATGACAAAGGTAATGGTATCATGTTTATAATTCACATCGATACTTCCTTTAAATAGATGCACTAAACTAGTTACGATAGAAAGACCAATACCATATCCCGATTTTTTGTTATTATGTGACTCATCCTCTCGATAAAATCGTTCAAAAAACTTGCTATAGTCTATGTCTTTACCATTCTTATAAGTATTTGAAACTTCAAGCTTAGCTCGTCTCAAACGACTTGAACGTGATAACTTAACTGTCACAGTCCCCATCGGATCACAATACTTATTAGCATTATCAACCAATAATGTAACCAATTCAAATAATGATTTTTCTTCAGCTTTGACATGAATACCTGGTTGGATACTCATTATAAAGTCTTTACCATCTTTAATGATTGGACCTTTAAAATCTTCTGCAGCATCTTTTGTAATATGTGAAAAGTCTAAGTCAACCATACTTATATCAGGCTGTTCTTCAAAGCGGGCAAGACTGACCATGCCATTAATTAGACCCGTTAAACGTTGGATTTGATCATTTGTAGATTTAGTCCACTCTGATTCACCACTCATCATTTCCACCAATTCATTATTAGCGGAGATGATAGCAAGTGGAGTTTTTAGTTCATGTCCTGCATTGGTAATAAAACGCCTTTGCTTTTCATAGTTAGCAACAAATGGTAAGATAACTCTCCCTGATAAAACTGAAACAATTACCATGAAGACGATAAAACTTACCAAGGACATCCATATTGAAAGTTGCAATAATCTTTGATTATCAAGATATTGGTTGGTTGTATCTAAAAATACCACTAAATAATCATTTTTACCAACCTTTTTTAGTAGATAAGAATAAGTACTAAAATTATAGGTGATATGACCTGAATGACTATTTTGTGATACGATACGCTTGGCATAATTTTTTATTTGCCTATCGCTTACTTCAAAGATATTTCTAGAATCAAAACTAGTCACGTTACCTTTTGCATCTGTTCGCGCACTGAAATAACGGAATTGGAAAATAGCGTCCGTTGATAGGTCATCACCTAATTCTTTACTAAATTCAAGTTTATTCGGTATACGTCCATTGTTGTCTGCAAGGATAGTTAACACACGATAAATTTCATTCTTCGTTTGATAGTGATTAGCAGAGTTGAGGACACCGACTACTGAAAATAAGACAACAAGAATAGCTAGCGCAGCTATTCCGATAAAACGAAGTCGTAAATTTCTAAACATTAGCCACCATTTATTTCACTTAATTTATAGCTACTACCTTCTTGACCAATAATCTCCAAGTTAGCACCAATTGCCTGCAATTTTTGTCTCAAATAAGAAACATAGATAAAGACGTATCCCTCATCTACATCTTCTTGGTCCTTATCTGCTCCCCAGACATGTTCGAAAAGTTGTTGTGTAGATAATTCTTTATCATGGTTCAACATGAAAAATGCTAACATTTTAGCTTCTTTACCCGCTAGACGAATAGTGTTTTCACATTGCAACTCTTGTTCACCGACTGATAAGGTTACTCTTCCCAATGACAATACATTAGGTGTGAAATCTTCCAATCTTCGGGACATAGAGCGAAGCCTTGCTAATAATTCTTTTAGAGAGAAGGGTTTTGTTAAATAATCATCTGCACCAGCATCTAGACCTGTTACTCTATCATCAATTTCTGCCATGGCTGTTAGCATAATAATGTGAGATTTATTTCCTGATTGTCTAATTTCTTTGACAGCCTCAACACCTGTTTTAACAGGCATCATGACATCCATAACCATGACATCATATGCATTTTGATTAGCTAAATCAATAGCAGTCTGACCATCGTAGGCGACATCAACAACATAACCTTGATGACTAATTGCCGTACTAAGGACGCGTGACATCTGTTCTTCATCTTCTGCAATTAATACTCTCATTTTATTCCTTCTTTGTTCCACTCTCTATCAATTGACGAATCGTTTGCATCGTTAAATCAACAGATGCTATTTCATCAGCACAACGTTTTAATTCTCTTACAATTCGTTCGGGATTTTCAATATCATGCTTGTATTTCATCTGATGTTCTAAACTAGCCCAAGAATCTTGCGCAATTGTACGCAACTGAATCTCCATGTAATATTTACCTTCTGAATTACCCAAACAGTCCGGATAGGGAGTATCAATTTCTAAAATCACATGGTAAGAGCGATACCCATTTGGCTTAACATGCTGGATATAGTCTTTTTCAACTACAATACGACAATCATCAAATGTCTTAATACGTTCTACAATTTGATAAATGTCGTTAACAAAACCACAAATAATACGGACTCCAATACTATCTCTAATAACTTTTAGTGCAGAATCTACTGTTACAGGTAACTGTTTACGACGACATTTCTCTATCATACTATCTGATGTCTTAATACGACCAATGATATGTTCGTACAATTTATAGCCTGTTTCAACCTTAGCTTTATCATTTTCTAATTGGATACGCTGACTGAAATCTTCTAAAATTAATGGTAGATATCGACCATAATCTCCATAAATATTTGTTTCCATAAGAAACCTTCCTATTCTCTCTTAAGCTCCATTATATCATAGAAACTTAAGGCAAACTAAAAAGGAATGAGAATTTTTTCTTCCCATTTCCTTCTAAAATGTTTATGTTAAGCTGATTCGAATTGAGAATTATACAGATCAGCATAAAAACCACTTTGAGACATCAAAACATCATGATTGCCTTGCTCAATGATATTCCCATCTTTCATGACCAAAATCAAGTCTGCGTTTTTAATCGTTGATAAACGATGTGCGATAACAAATGATGTTCTTCCTTCCATAAGTTTGTCCATAGCTTTTTGAATTAACTCTTCTGTACGTGTATCAACAGATGAAGTTGCTTCATCTAAGATAAGTAAGGGAGAATTTTTCAAAAGAGCTCGAGCAATGGTTAATAATTGCTTTTGTCCAACTGACAATGTCACAGCGTCATCAAGGACAGTATCATACCCTTTAGGTAGTGTCATTATAAAATGATGTATACCGACTGCCTTAGCAGCTTCTTGAACCTCATCATCACTGATTGTCGTCTGGTTAAAAATCAAATTTTCTTTAATAGTTCCCTCAAACAACCATGTATCTTGAAGAACCATCGAGAAAGCATCATGAACTTGACTACGTTTCATGTCTTGGATATTGATGTCATCTATGGAAATACTACCTGAATTAACATCATAAAAACGCATCAATAAATTAACAATTGTCGTTTTACCTGCGCCAGTTGGTCCTACAATAGCAACTTTCTGACCAGGCTGTGCCTCCGAAGTAAAGTCATGAATAATAGTCTTGTTATCACTATAACCAAACTTGACATGTTCAAAGGACACATGCCCCTTAAACTTAGGAAAATTTAACACTTTGTGTTTATCCTCTTGCATATTTGTTTCATTTAAAAATTCAAAAACACGTCCCATGGCTGCACTAGCAGACTGTAATTGTGTAATTCCTTGAGCAATCTGACCAATAGGCTGTGTAAAAATACGAACATAGGTCATAAAAGCAACAATTGTACCCATAGTAATTGTTCCTTTGATAGCTAACATGGCACCAACCACACACACCATCACATAACCAAAATTACCAATAAACTGCATCAGAGGCATCATAATTCCAGAGAAAAATTGTGATTTCCACATGGAACTGTGAAGTTTATCATTTAATAGTTGAAAATCTGACTTAGCCTGCTGTCTTGCATTATGACTAGTAACAATGTTGTGTCCTGAGTAAATTTCTTCTACATATCCAGATATATTAGCCAAATTCACCTGTTGCTTTTTAAATAAAGGCTGACTCTTCACCATAATGATTGAAGAAAGAGCGAATCCTGAAAATACCGATATAATCGCCGTTGTTGCTAAATGCCAATCTGTTTTGAACATCATAATTAATGAACTAACCAATAACACTGTAGATGCAACCATAGTAACTAAACTTTGGTTAAAAGACTGTGTCATCAAATCCACATCATTTGTAACACGAGATAAAGTATCACCTTGAGTATGGCTATCAAAATAACTCAAAGGTATTTTATTGATTTTATCAGCAATAGCATTGCGCATACCTTGAGCAAATTTTTGAATAATAGTCGTCACAATAAAACTTGCTAGATAGGATACTAATGCACCTAAAACATATAATACTGCCAATTGCCCTGCAATATGACCGATTTTGGCTAAGTCAATATTACCAGCCAAGCCTTTTACCATAAGATCCGTCATCTCTTTAAGACGGTCTGGTCCTATAACTGTTGTCAAGCTTGATAAAGTTGCTAACACAATTGCTAACGCAAAAAGAAGTTTGTAACCTTTGAGGTACGGAGATAAATTAGAGAAAAAAGACGTTTTTTGTGATTTAGTTTTCATTTTCCAATTCCTCCTTAGACAATTGAGAATAGGCTATCTCTTGATATACTTCATTATTTGATAACAATTCCTTATGTGTTCCTTGCCCAACAACTTTACCTTGATCTAGCACTAAAATGAGATCAGCATCCATGATAGTTGAAATGCGTTGAGCGACAATTAATTTCGTCATAGCAGCTGTTTTTTCTTTCAGCACATGGCGTAAAATATGATCTGTTTTATAATCTAACGCTGAAAATGAGTCATCAAAAATGAGAATTTCAGGGTGACGTGCTAAAGCACGTGCGATTGCCAAGCGTTGTTTTTGTCCTCCTGAAAAGTTACTACCACCTTGAGCGACTTCTGTATCTAATCCTTTTTCTTTAGCTTCTATAAATTCTTTAGCTTGCGCTAATTCGAGTGCTTGCCAAATTTGTTCATCACTAAGTTCCTCCCTGCCACTCTCTCCAAAAATCATATTAGAACGTACTGTCCCACTAAAGAGAACAGCTTTCTGTGGAATATAGCCAATTTTATTATTCAAATCATTGTGAGAGTATTCCTTTATATCAATGCCATCAAGTTTAATTGACCCCTCTGTGGCGTCATAAAAACGTGGAACTAAATTGACTAAAGTGGATTTTCCAGAACCTGTAGACCCAATAAATGCCACTGTCTGACCAGTATCTGCTTTGAAAGATACATGTTCAATAACCGCTTCAGAATCTTTACTATAATGAAATGACACATCTTGAAACTCAATTTGACCTTTTGGTGCACTTTGGATATGACTATTTTCTTTAAAAGTTACTGTTGGGGCTAAAGTTAGTACCTCATTAATACGTCTAGCCGATACTAAAGCACGAGGCATGATGATAAAAATAGCTACCATCATCATAAATCCCATAACAACTTGCATAGCATAAGATGAAAAAACAACCATGTTTGAAAAAAGATCCACTCGATCAGTGATAGCTGATTTAGCAGCCAATACAGATACACTTGTTCCTGTAACTTTAGGCACAGAAATATCATTAATCAAATAAGAGCCAATCCAATAAATAGCTAAAGTCAATCCAGATGAAACCACTGTCATCACAGGATTCATAAGCGACATCAATCTATAAACAAAAAGGTTCAATTTTGTTAAATCGTCATTTTCACGTTTGAACTTATCTGTTTGATACTTTTCAGCATTGTAGGCACGAATAACTCTAACACCAGAGAGTGCCTCTCTAGTAGTTGCATTAAGCGCATCTGTAAAACCTTGGATTTGACGTTGTCTCGGAAAAGCAAGTAAGAGTAGAACGCTAAGTAATATCATAACGATAATAACCGCTACTCCAGCTGCCCCAGTCCATTGATCGCTTTTACCCCAAATTTTAGTCAAGGCCCATATTGCCATAATTGGTCCACGGGTAACAACCTGCATTCCCATTACAATAAGGATCTGTAGCTGAGTCAAGTCGTTAGTTGTGCGCGTTAATAGAGAGGGGATAGAAAATCGCTTAATTTCTGCATCAGAATAATCCATCACATGGTTAAAAATATCTGAACGTAATCGACTAGTAAAACTAGCTGCTGTCCTAGCACCTAAAAAACCTACCATTACTGCTACTAAAAAACTACCAAATGAAAAAGCAAGCATTTTTAGTCCAGGATCCCAAAGAGCCTCTAACTTTGTACCTTTAGTTTGCAACATACGTGTGATATCAGACATATATTCTGGAGTCTTTAGGTCCATCCAAACCGCTAGACACACTAATATAGTACTCGCCACAATCATCAACCATTCTTTACCATTGAGTCGCTTGAAAATATTAAACATCGCAAACTCCTTTTACTTTCATATTTATCCTATTATCCTAAAATAGTTAATCAAAATCTTCCATCGCCATATTTTTAGCTAATGTTCTAATAACCTTTTTGGTAGTACGTATCTCTTCTTTAGTAATACCTGCTAACATGGTACTGTGCAATTTTTCTAAGAAAATTTCAAATTGTGTAGCCTTTTGTTTACCTAGATGAGTCAAATAAAGGTATTTCACACGCTTATCTGTCTTAGATGGAACAATCGCAATAAATCCATTTTTTTCCATCCGTTTTACCAAATTAGACGCTACAGACTTAGAAATGTGTAAAATTTCTTCAGCATCTTTTATAGACATATCCTTGTCAGGATGTTTATAGAGATGCATCACTAAGTGTCCTTGTGGACCCGCTAAATGTTCAACATCATACTCTTTTGCATAACGATCTAAATACTTTTCAAGTTGATTAACAAGTATTCGTGCTTTTTGAAGAGGATTCTCCATAATAATACTCCTTTAATAGTTATCGTGAGAACTATTTTAAAACAACCTTTATTAATTGTCAATTAAAAGTTACCGTGAGAACTATTTTTACATTAATATTTCTAAAAAACACCTATCATTCGTCAAATAAAAAATGACTTCGCTTACTTTTTAATATTAAAAATATATGTTCGTTTTTTATATTTTTAATTATAAATTTATATTGATTTTTAATGTAAATGATAGTAAAATACAAATGTAATACTTATTTAATTTACAGGAGATTTAAATGAAAAAGAAAATTATTTTGAAAAGTAGTGTCCTTGGTTTAGTCGCTGGGACTTCTATTATGTTCTCAAGCGTATTCGCTGACCAAGTCGGCGTCCAAGTTATAGGCGTCAATGACTTTCATGGTGCACTTGACAATACTGGAACAGCAAATATGCCTGACGGAAAAGTTACTAATGCTGGCACTGCTGCTCAATTAGATGCTTATATGGATGATGCTCAAAAAGATTTCAAACAAACTAACCCTAATGGTGAAAGCATTAGAGTTCAAGCTGGTGATATGGTTGGAGCAAGTCCAGCTAACTCAGGGCTTCTTCAAGATGAACCAACCGTTAAAACATTTAATGCAAAGAATGTTGAGTATGGCACATTAGGTAACCATGAATTTGATGAAGGTTTGGCAGAATACAATCGTATCGTTACTGGAAAGGCCCCTGCTCCAGATTCTAATATAAATAATATTACGAAATCATACCCACACGAAGCTGCAAAACAAGAAATTGTAGTGGCAAACGTTATTGATAAAGTTAACAAACAAATCCCTTACAATTGGAAACCTTACACTATTAAAAATATTCCTGTAAATAACAAAAGTGTGAACGTTGGCTTTATCGGAATCGTTACCAAAGACATCCCAAACCTTGTCTTACGTAAAAATTATGAACAATATGAATTTTTAGATGAAGCTGAAACAATCGTTAAATACGCCAAAGAATTACAAGCTAAAAATGTCAAGGCTATTGTAGTCCTTGCTCATGTACCTGCAACAAGCAAGGATGATATTGCTGAAGGTGAAGCAGCAGAAATGATGAAAAAAGTCAATCAACTCTTCCCTGAAAATAGCGTAGATATTGTCTTTGCTGGACACAATCATCAATATACAAATGGTCTTGTTGGTAAAACTCGTATTGTACAAGCGCTCTCTCAAGGAAAAGCCTATGCTGATGTACGTGGTGTCCTAGATACTGATACACAAGATTTCATTGAAACCCCTTCAGCTAAAGTAATTGCAGTTGCTCCTGGTAAAAAAACAGGTAGTGCCGATATTCAAGCCATTGTTGACCAAGCTAATACTATCGTTAAACAAGTAACAGAAGCTAAAATTGGTACTGCCGAGGTAAGTGGCATGATTACGCGTTCTGTTGATCAAGATAATGTTAGTCCGGTAGGCAGCCTCATCACAGAGGCTCAACTAGCAATTGCTCGAAAAAGCTGGCCAGATATCGATTTTGCCATGACAAATAATGGTGGCATTCGTGCTGACTTACTCATCAAACCAGATGGAACAATCACCTGGGGAGCTGCACAAGCAGTTCAACCTTTTGGTAATATCTTACAAGTCGTCGAAATTACTGGTAGAGATCTTTATAAAGCACTCAACGAACAATACGACCAAAAACAAAATTTCTTCCTTCAAATAGCTGGTCTGCGATACACTTACACAGATAATAAAGAGGGCGGGGAAGAAACACCATTTAAAGTTGTAAAAGCTTATAAATCAAATGGTGAGGAAATCAATCCTGATGCAAAATACAAATTAGTTATCAATGACTTTTTATTCGGTGGTGGTGATGGCTTTGCAAGCTTCAGAAATGCCAAACTTCTAGGAGCCATTAATCCCGATACAGAGGTATTTATGGCCTATATCACTGATTTAGAAAAAGCTGGTAAAAAAGTGAGCGTTCCAAATAATAAACCTAAAATCTATGTCACTATGAAGATGGTTAATGAAACTATTACACAAAATGATGGTACATATAGCATTATTAAGAAACTTTATTTAGATCGACAAGGAAATATTGTAGCACAAGAGATTGTATCAGACACTTTAAACCAAACAAAATCAAAATCTACAAAAATCAACCCTGTAACTACAATTCACAAAAAACAATTACACCAATTTACAGCTATTAACCCTATGAGAAATTATGGCAAACCATCAAACTCCACTACTGTAAAATCAAAACAATTACCAAAAACAAACTCTGAATATGGACAATCATTCCTTATGTCTGTCTTTGGTGTTGGACTTATAGGAATTGCTTTAAATACAAAGAAAAAACATATGAAATAATAAAAATAGGTTTGGATAAAATATCCAAACCTATTTTTATATCAATATGCCTTCCAAATGATCTAACTCGTGTTGACAAATTTGAGCTGGAAAATCTGTCAACTTGATTTGCTGTTCTTTCCAATTGATATCACGATAAGAAATCGTAATGTGATGATATCGTTGTGTACTTCTGCAACCTACGAGAGAAAGGCAAGATTCTTCTGTCTCATATGGATCCGATTTTGCAACTAATACAGGGTTAAACATTACTAAATTTGTAATACCCACATTGATGATAATGACACGCTTCAGACTACCAATCATATTGGCTGCCATACCTACACAATAATTTTGATTAGCATGCAAAGTATCCTGTAAATCTTTTGCTAAGCTCACATCTGCTCTACTAGCCATTTGTGATTTTTGTTGTAAAAAGAAAGTATCTCTAACAATTGGTTTTATCATTTATTTTAACCTAACTCTATTATGATAATACTAGTATACCATAGGTTAGCTAAGGACTATGATAAGAGATTAAACAATACCTTGTGCAGACATAGCTTGAGCAACTTTTAAAAAGCCTGCAATGTTAGCACCTAGAACCAGGTTACCACTATCGCCAAATTCATCAGCCGCTTTGGAAGCATTCACAAAAATAGTTTTCATAATACGTTGCAATTCTTGATCAACTTCTTCAAAAGTCCATGCCCTACGACTAGAATTTTGTGCCATTTCAAGCGCTGAAACAGCTACTCCTCCTGCATTGGCAGCTTTAGCAGGACCAAAAGCAACCCCTGCCTTTTGGAAAACTTTAATAGCACCCAAGGTAGATGGCATATTTGCTCCTTCTGTTACTGCCAAGACACCATTTTCAACTAATAACTTAGCGTCTTCTTCGTCTAATTCGTTTTGAGTAGCACACGGGAAAGCTAAATCTGCTTTAATAGACCAGATACTACCTTGATCTGCTGGTGTGAAATTAGCTTTTGGATGTTTCTCCGTATATTTAACAATACGTGCTCTTTCAACCTCTTTTATCTGTTTCAATGTTTCAAGGTCAATACCGTCTGGATCATAAACATAACCTGAAGAATCTGACACAGCTACAACAGTTGCACCCAACTCTTGTAATTTTTCAGTAGCATAAATAGCCACGTTACCAGATCCCGAAACCAGTGCAACTTTGCCAGTTAAATCTTGACCACACGCTGCCAGCATTTCTTTAGCAAAATAGACTGCCCCATAACCAGTTGCTTCTGTACGAGCCAAAGAGCCACCATAAGTCAGTCCTTTTCCGGTTAAAACCCCATTTTGATAACCATTTAAACGCTTATATTGACCATAAAGATAACCAATTTCACGTCCACCTACTCCAATATCGCCAGCTGGCACATCTAAATCTGGTCCAATGTATTTTTGAAGTTCGGTCATAAAACTTTGTGTGAAACGCATCACTTCATTATCTGATTTCCCTTTTGGATCAAAGTTCGACCCTCCTTTGCCACCACCAATTGGTAGACCTGTCAGTGAATTCTTAAAAATTTGTTCAAATCCTAAAAATTTGACAATAGATTGTGTTACTGTAGGGTGAAAACGTAAACCACCTTTATAAGGACCAATAGCTGATGAAAATTGTACACGATATCCTCGGTTAACTTGAACTTGGCCTTTATCATCTACCCATGGAACTCTAAAAGAAATCACGCGCTCAGGCTCAACCAAACGTTCTAAAAGATTTTCTTCAATGTACTGAGGGTATTTATCAAAAACTGGTACTAGTGACTCAAAAACCTCTTCAACCGCTTGTAGAAATTCTTCCTCATGCTCATTTTGCTTCTTCACTTTCTCTAAAACACTTGCTACATATGTCTTTCCGCTTGTCATTTATTTTCCTCCGTATTGTTTTAATATAGTTAGCATTATAAATTGTCAGAATTTTCTTGTCAACTATTTGCTATGGTATCATTATTAGGAGCAATTTTAAAGGTAATTATTTGACTTTTACTGACTTTCGTTCTATAATGAGACAAATATTTGATTGGAGTATCTATATGAAATGGTTCCCACTTGTTGGAGGTATAATTGCCTTATTAGCTGGCTTCTATCTCTTTATAAATCCTGTAACGGTTGTTGCAACTCTGGGTTGGTTCATTGCTTTATTTATCTTTATTTATGGCATTTCAAATTTAGTACGCTACTTGCAAGCTGATTCTTATCACCGTAGCCCTTGGTATCTGGTTCAGAGTATCCTTGCTATTATTTTTGGTATCATTTTACTATCCAGCTCAGCAATGTCACTTTCAAATACTGTCATGACTATTTTAGCATACTGGCTACTGGTATCTGGTATTTTACGACTTTTGGGTGGTTTCCAAATGCAAAAAATTAATTTCCCAGGTGCCAAATCCTATAAACGTTCGGCTTATATTGCACTCATTTTAGGTATTATTTTACTGGTTCAACCTACCTTATCAGCAGCCATCATTGGAAGATTTGTAGCCTTTATATTAATAGCAATTGGAGCTTCGGCTATTTACACTTTTACTCGTATTAATTATTAAAAGGACATGTTTCGTGTCCTTTTTTTATCTATTGATGACGTCATTTACTATTTGAAAATTGGCTATTATATAATTCGTAATAAAATCCTTTATCTGCTAGGAGTTTCTGGTGATTACCTTGTTCGATGATTTGACCATCCTTTAGAACTAAAATGTTGTCTGCCTCTTGAATCGTTGATAGACGGTGTGCAATGACAAAACTAGTTCTTCCTTCCATCAATTTTTTCATAGCTTTTTGAATAAGCAATTCCAACCTTGTATCAACAGATGAAGTCGCTTCATCTAAAATTAAAATTTTAGGATCTGCTAATAAAGCACGTGCAATAGTCAACAGTTGCTTTTGTCCTAAGGAGATATTGCTTGATTCTTGATTCATCACCATATTGTAGCCACCAGGTAACGTTCGAATAAAGTGGTCAACATTCGCAGCTTTGGCAGCAGCAACTATATCCTCATCACTGGCTTCAAGATTACCGAATCTAAGATTTTCTTTTATTGTACCTTCATATAACCAAGCATCTTGCAACACCATGCCAAATTGTTGCCGGAAATCTTGGCGTGATAGGTGTCTAATATCGTGACCATCTACGGTGATAGCACCTTCACTAACATCGTAGAATCTCATGAGTAAGTTTATAAGTGTTGTCTTACCTGCACCTGTTGGCCCTACAATTGCAATCATTTGCCCTGGTTCTACGTCTAAGTTAAAGTCGCGGATAAGTGGCCTATCCGGAGAATAGTGAAAATCGACACCATGAAAGCTGACTTGACCGGTTAAGTCATGGCTCAATTTTTCAGTAACTTGATTGGCTTCCTCTTCTTCATCTAAGACTTCAAAAATACGTTCTAAGGAAGATTTTGCACTTTGCAAAACACCTGATAATTGTGTAATGGTTTGAACGGGTTGACTAATTTGCCAAACATACTGCACAAATGCCTGCATGTTACCAATTGTTAAGGTACCAGCAATAACTTGTAAACCGCCAACAAATGCAATGATAAGGTAAATAAAATCAGAGATACCATTCAATACTGGCATCATAATTCCTGAAATGAAGCTAGCTTTGAAACCTACATGACGTAGATTATCCGTTATATCACGAAATTCTTGACTAGACGCCTCTTCTCTACCATATAATTTTATGATATTGAAACCAGTTAATTTCTCTTGTACAAAACCATTCAGTTCTCCCAGAATCTTTGCCTGTTCTTTAAAGTAAGGTTGGGATCTTTTTAGTATCGCTTGTGCACTAAAATAAGTTACAGGAATACAAGCAATGATAATCATGGCTAATGGTACATTTAGATAAAGTACCATAACGACTACTAAAATAATACTTAAAAAAGCATTGATAATCTGTAAAAAGCTCTGTTGTAAAGCATTTGAGACCGTTTCAACATCACTTGTAAAACGTCCCAACATATCTCCAAATTGGTGCTTATCAAAATACGATACAGGAACTTTATTGATTTTATGATTCAAATCATGACGGATATCACGGATACTTTTTTGAACGACAGTAGTCATAAAATAATTTGAGCCATAAGAACCTAATTCATAGAAAACACCTCTGAAAAAATAAATAATCAAAATACCAGCAATATAAGGAACGTTCAATTCTGCCCCAGAAACTCCCTTAGCCATATCAACAAGGTTAGCAGTCAACTCTGTTATCGCTAACCCTAAAATAAAAGGCTCCAGAACACTCATAAAACTAGATAAAACTTTCAAAAAAATCGCTAAGAAAAGAGTAGCTTTGTAGCGAGTTAGGTAAGACCATAATCTCAAAAAAACAGATTTTTTTCTCATACAATCACTCTCCTTCTGATAAGTTTTGGTTCTTCAGTTGTGACTCAGCGATTTCACGATAAATAGCATTATTTTCTATTAATTGAGCGTGGGTACCACGACCGACAATTTCGCCTTCATCAAGGACAATAATCTGATCAGCATCCATAATCGTACCCACCCTTTGAGCAACTATCAAAACTGTAGAATCACCGGTTACTTCTTTTAGACGCGCTCTTAAAGTAGCGTCTGTCTTATAATCGAGAGCAGAAAATGAATCATCAAAAATATATAAATCTGGATCTTTAACAACAGCCCTAGCAATAGATAACCGTTGTTTTTGACCCCCAGAAAGATTGCTCCCACCTTCAGCTAAATGCGTTTCAAAGGCTTCTTGGTGACTCTCAATAAACTCTTTAGCTTGAGAAATATCAACCGCTTGTCTAAGATCATCAATAGTAGCATCAGCTTTTCCATATTTTAAATTCTCTCCTATTGTCCCTGTAAATAAAAGAGCTTTTTGGGGGATAAATCCAATCTTTTGGCGAAGTGATTTAAGGTTATAATCTCTTACATCAACTCCATCTACTAAGATTTTTCCAAGTGTCACATCATAAAAACGTGGAATCAAATTAACAAGAGAAGATTTTCCTGAACCTGTTGAACCAATAAAAGCAATTGTTTCTCCAGGCTTAGCTTTAAAAGAAATATCATGCAAAACGGGACTCTCTGTTTCTCCTGGATAAGCGAATGTTACATTATCAAATTCTAAATGCCCTTTAAGTTTCGTATCCGTAACACCTTCGGCATTAGGATTGATAGAGATTGGCATATCCATCACCTCTCTAATACGATGACTTGATACCACCATACGAGGATACATAGTAAAAAGATTGGCAAATAGCAAAAATGAAAAGAGAGCATGGAAGCTATATTCGATAAAAGCAACTAAATCCCCTATTTTAATAGCACCTCTTTGTAAGGGATCCAAAGCAAACCAAACGATAGCCACAATCATTGCAATAATAATTTGAACGAAAAGTGGTTCTGTTAGCCCTGTTAATTTAAAAAGACCAGTTGAAGTATCTGTGTAACGTTGGTTAGCGACTTGAAATTTTTGTGATTGAAAATTCTCTCTTGCAAAGGCTCTAACAACGCGTAACCCTGTTAAATTTTCACGAACATATTGATTGATTTTATCAAGCATAGTCTGTTGTCTTTCAGATAAAGGTTTTGTTTTTATAGCTACATATAAAACGACTCCTACCAAAAGAGGCATCGCAACCGCTACAAGCCAAGCCAAAGATGGACTCGTAATTAGTATCATAACCACGCTAAAAATCATTACCATAGGAGTTACTAGGCCTAAACGTAAAGACATTTCAGCAAATTGCATCAAAACAAAAGTATCGCTTGTCATACGTGTCACTAGTGAAGATACACCTATCTGTTCATATTCATGATGGGAGTATTCTTGAAGCTTAGCATACATATCATTACGCATATCTCTAATCATTGTTGTCGTTAAGCGACTAGATGCGTAAGCCATCGTAATACGCCCAATAATACCTAGTACAACAAATATAAACATGATGAACGTCCACAGATAAACTCCAGTCCGATCACATTTTGTAACGCCATTATCAATCATACCCGCTAAGGCTGTGGGCATTCCTAGGATAACCGTCACAAAAAGCATAGCTCCTAGTAAATCAAGCCATAACCAATTGGGGTACCTTTTCAAATAAGACCAAATATATGCCATATATGTCTCCTTTTCTTTCCTCTTATCTCAAAATAATTAATCCATGTTCACTAATCCACTTTCAACTTATAAATCTTTAATCATCCAAATATCCATAGCTGTATGACCTTGATCATTTGCTATTGGTTGCGATAAGGCACAATATCCCATATGCTTATAAACCGCAGTTGCCCTACTCAAAGTACTGGCTGTCTCTAAATAAAGTTGTCTATACCCAATTTTTCGAGCTTCTACTTCAATCATTTTCACTAAATCAGTAGCAAGCCCCTTACCACGGAAACGTTCTGCAATGTACACCTTCTGCATCTCTGCAATTAGATTTTTCAGCGGACCAAAGCCGCCACAGCCAATAATCTCATCTCTCTCCTCAATGACAAAGAATCCTGACTTCTCTATTTTTTCGTAGTATGAGGTCAAATGATCTAAGTGAGGGTCTGAATATGCTGTATCAGGTTTATCTAAATCATAGGCGCGTAAACTTTGTCGAATTAATTGTGCAACTGCTTGGTCATCATTTTTAATAATCGGACGGATAATCATGTGTCTAACTCACTAAGGTACTCATAACGGTCATACTTTTCTAGAAGTGCTTCATTTTTTGCATCTAATTCCTTTTGTAAATCAGATAACCTTGTAAAATCACTACCACATGTTTGCATATCATTTTCTATACGAGTGATAGTATTTTCCAATATCATAATATCGTCTTCAATTGTCGCCCATTCTTGTTTTTCAAAGTAAGACATTCTTTTACGACTTTGCTTTTCACGACTTGTCTTGGTACTCTCTTTTTTACTGATAACTTCATTATTTTGCTCATTAAATGCTTTTTCATCTAAATAATCAGTATAATTACCAAAAAATTCACGGATATCGTTATCTTCAAACGCAATAATTTTATTAGCCACTTTATCTAAAAAGTAACGATCGTGACTAACTGTAATCACAGGACCACCAAAGCCTTGTAAAAAATTTTCAAGAACAGTTAATGTAGCAATATCTAAGTCATTTGTCGGCTCATCAAGTAGTAACACATTAGGCTTTTCAATCAGGATTTTTAAAAGGTAAAGTCTTTTTTTCTCACCACCTGATAATTTTGCAATTTGTGTTCCATGTGTCGAACGTGGAAAGAGAAATTGTTCCAATAGTTCTGTCACACTTGTTGTACCGACACTAGTTTTAACCTCATCTGCAACCTCTTGCAAATAATTAATAACACGTTTTGAGCCATCCATATTATGAAGTTGTTGTGAAAAGTAACCTACACGTATCGTTTCACCAATAGAGACATTACCCGAATCCGGCTGTAAATCTTGAACAATTAAATTAAGTAAGGTTGACTTTCCAACACCATTATCTCCAACGATGCCAATACGGTCTTTATTTTGAATTAACAAATTAAAGTCTTTCAAGATAGATTTATCTGGGTAAGAAAAAGAGACATTTTCAAAATTAATAACCTTTTTCCCAATTCGACTTGTTTCAAATGTCATTTCCAAATCGCTTGTATCGCTTGTTTGGTGTAAATCGTTTTTTAGATTTTGAAAACGATTAATACGAGCCTGTTGTTTCGTTGCACGAGCTTGTGGCTGAGTACGCATCCAAGCTAGTTCCTGTTTATAAAGCTGTTTCTTTTTATGTAAACTAGCAGCATCACGCTCGTCTTGTTCTGCACGAAGTCGGACATAATCCTGATAATTGCCTTGATATTCTGTAATCTGTGCCTTATCTAATTCAAAAATACGTGTTGCAACATTGTCTAGAAAATAACGATCATGAGTTATAAAAAGCACTGTCTTTTTACTATTTTTCAAAAAATTCGTTAACCATGCAATAGTGTCAATATCTAAGTGGTTAGTAGGTTCGTCTAAGAGCAATAAATCTGCATCATTTAATAATACTTGCGCTAATTGAACACGTCTTCGTAATCCTCCTGATAATTCACCAACCGACAACTGCAAATCAGTAATACCTAATTTGGATAATACTGTTTTGACTTCGCTCTCAATAGACCAAGCATCTAAAGAATCCATTTCTGCCATTACTTTCTCTAGACGTGATTGCTTACTTTCTTCGTAGTGATTAAGCAATAATTCATATTCTTTAATTAAAGCCATCTCTCTTAAGTCAGAAGAAAGTACGGTGTCCAAAATTGTCTGAGAATCATCAAAGTCTGGTTCTTGTTTTAAATAAGCAATCTTATAATCATTAGCTGATGAAAAAGGGGAACGATCACCATCAAAACCTAATTCACCCGAAATAACATCTAATAGTGTTGTCTTTCCAGTTCCATTGACACCAATAATCCCAATACGGTCTAAACTATGGATGATAAATGAAACATTACTAAAGACCGTCTTATCACCAACCGACTTAGTCAATCCATCTACTAAAAAATCGCTCATATAATCCTCTCTAATCCATCAAGTACTGCTTAATAAAATGTAAAATAGCCTCTTCTTCATTAATCAGTTGTCCTAAAACAATGGCTAATTCAATTTGAGAGATAATATCTCCCATCTGTGGACCAGGTTTTATTCCTAATTTCTTGATTAAGGTGCCACCATTGACAACTATCTCATGCCTATCATGGATTGCTAACTCACTATCTAGTTGTTCTATTTTTTCGAAATCAACCATCAAGCCTCTTGCTTTGCGAATACCTTCCGCTTGTTTTATTATAGTTTTTCCATAACGATAAAGATGTTCTTTAGTCAATCCCATTTGTTCACGAATACGATAAACATCCACTATATGCTCAACATCTTTTTGAAAGTGAGTTGATGTCTTCCATTTTTTTAAAAAAGTCTTTGTGTGTTCAACTTCCATACTCAAGATGAGTGATGCCCAAGCTTGTTCTGATGTCTCAAATAAAAAATCTTTATCTAACTGGGACAAAAAGGCGCTTAATTGTAATTCCCTATTTTTTAAGCATGGTAGATAATTAAAAGCATGACTATCTATTAGTGCCAGCATTCCTTTACGCCAATAAGGTGCTAATAGAAGTTTATCAAATTCAATAAAAGAACGCTCAACAGATATTTTCTCCAATAATGACGCGTGCTTTTTCATTGCCTCAAAAGTTGTTGTTTCGATATCAAAATTTAGACTAGCAGAAAAACGCAAACCTCGCATAATTCGAAGAGCATCTTCATTAAAACGCTCACTGGCGAGTCCTACTGCTCTAAGAAGGTGATTATCTAAATCATCCAATCCATGAAAGAGATCAATAACTTCTCCATCTTCATTTAAAGCAAAGGCATTAACTGTGAAATCTCGACGTTTTAGATCTTCTTCTAGCGACCTAACAAAATTGACCTGACTCGGACGCCTATAATCAACATAAACCTCCTCAGTCCTAAAAGTGGTAATCTCATATTCACCACCTTTTTCCAATACTAAGACTGTTCCATGTTCAATACCAACATCAACTGTCCTTTTAAAAATCTGCTTTGTTTCTTCTGGATAAGATGACGTTGCTATATCAACATCATGAATTGGACGGTCAAGTAAAACATCCCGAACACTACCACCTACAAAGTATGCTTCATAACCGGCTTTTTTTATCTTTTTTAATATTGGTAAAGCCTTCTGAAACTCAGAAGGCAAATAATTTAATCTCATCATACTATTCCAAATCTAAACGAACTAAAGTCGCATTATTATTTCTTATAAATGGATTCAGAAACAAAAAGAACTGCCTAAGGGACACTCCCTACCTACTCAAATTATCAAAAAAGAATCTCCTAACTTCTTCTTTGATATCTGCAATAAGGATCAACCTCCAAGCAACTCTTTTTATCACACATCAATTTTTGGGGGTAATACCAAAGGCAACCGCACCTTCACCAAGATGAGTTGCAATAACGCCACCAAATGATACAATTTCTAAATCGTCTTTAAGACCAGCTTTAGCTAACAAATTATATAATTGTTCTGCCTTATCTTGTGCTCTAGAGTGAATAATAGCAATATCATATTCACCATCTGCTGTCATTTCTTTGACAATCTCAGCCAAGCGTTTTAAGGCTTTTTTCTCTGTACGCACTTTCTCATAGACAACGATTTTACCTTCTTCATTAAAATGTAAGACCGGCTTGATACTTAAAAGGTTACCAATGATAGCTGAACCGTTTGACAATCTACCACCTTTTACTAGATGATTCAAATCATTAACAACAATAAATCCTTCAATTTTTTCAATTTGTGATTGTATCTTGTTAACTATGACATCAAAATCCATCCCTTCACGTGAACACATCAAAGCATTTCTAACTAAATTGCCCTGTGGTGCTGAAGTTATTTTAGTATCCGGAAAAGCAATTGTCAAATTTGGATGTTCTTCAATAAGAAACTGAATATTCTGCCAGAAACCTGATATCCCCGCTGCAATGAATAAACCAAGGACGTGTGTATACCCTTCTTTCTCCAATTGACATAAGAGATCATCTAGTTCAGCTAAGCTAGGCTGACTTGTTTTAGGTAATTCTTTTGATGCCGCTAGCTTATCATAATATTGGTCTAATGTCAGATTTTGTCCCTCAATATAAGTTTTACCATCAATGATAATTGGAATATCTAAAACATAGACATCTTCATGATTTTCGATAGCCTCAGGCAAGTAAGCTGAGGTATCCGTAATAAGTGCTAATTTCATTAACTATTAAACTCCAATGTTACTCCTGGTCTATCTAAAGCAATTTCTGTAACTTCATAAGTCAGACGTTTAACGATTTCTAAAAGAGGAGCTGCTAGATTCTCAACTTCATCTTGACTAAACTCACTAGGCTCATTGATAAGGCGCCCTTGGATATGAGCCATTTGTGAAATGACACCAGAAATAACAAACTCATCACGTACAATAACAAATTGTAACACTGCTACAATGCTCGTTACTTTTGCTGCTTCATCTCTATTAGCTAATTGGAAAGTAACTTCAAAATTTGTTTTTGGGGTACCATTTTCCTCTTCCCATTCTAAATTGCGCGCATCATAGTGGTATTGATTGACAAATTCTTGTTCACGAATGACTTCCATGTATTTTCTCCTTGATAGACAATATGTATTATTATAGCATAAATTTGTAGATTCTTAAAGCAGGTGGGAATCTAGAACTTCTTCTTAGGATGTCTATCAATCACTTCTTGATTGTTACTCAAGGCTGCTAAACCTTTTTCTGTAAGTGCCAACCCTCTGACAACAAACAACTTCCCTAATTCCTCTTCTGTAAAAGCAATAGCTATTGCCTGATCTAAATCAGAGCGTTTCATCTTTGACAAGCCTTTTACGTTTTTTTCTTTTAAGAATAGTTTTAAAAGTGGAGCAGATAAGTGATCTAAAGAATCAAGCGGTGACTCCATTCTTACAAATCCATTTTTTATTAAAAATTCTAGGTGTTCTTTTCCATTTATACCATAAATGTATTCAAAATATTTTGAAAAACTTGTTTCAGTTGTGAAAGTTCCAAACTGTATACGCCATAATAAGATAATATCTCCAGGCAAGAGTCCTTCACTAGTTTCTTCCATATTTTTCCTAGGAACAACTTTACTAAAATTAATTTCAGCCAAGTCTCTTTCAGGTGAGATATAGGGGATATTAGGATAATTTTTGTAAATTTCTTCAATAGTTTTCATAGTCATATTGTAGCAAAAAAGCGCTTATAAAAACAAGCGCTAAGGCATGGGGGAAGTCACCTTTTTGAAAAATTCAATTTCATTTTCTGATATTCTAACCATGTTAAAATTATCATGATAACATCAAATACACATAGAAAAATCATTAAAATGCTATGACTAGAAAAATATTCCCTTAGTTGGAAAATGATAAACCCAACGAAAACTAAAATTGATAAAGGGTAAGCAAATAATTTCTCTTTATGTAATAAAATAAGTGCTACTAATTTGATACCGCCATGAATTAATAGATAGATAGCGGCTAAATGACTAGCCGAATCATTAATATAACTGCTTATTTTCAAGAAATGAGCAGAAATAAAACCATGAATCCCACCGTGAACTTCACCTTCAGTTAAAAGAAATAGGAGATGTTTTATTTGTGTAGGTTTAAAATAATATAATAAAACGCCAGCTACTACTTGTCCGACTGCAAATAGCGTTTTTAGATACAACATAATTGAAAAACTTGTATCAACTAGTTTTGTTTCTTTTTCATTCCATTTAATCATTGCTTACCTCCTTTCCTCAATCATATTATCCATTTTTTTGCTTAAATAAATCATATCCTATTGAAAAAAGATTAGCAATTATTAATGATTAATCTACCATTCTTTTACAACATAAAAAGGCGAATAGACCCAATAACGATAGTTTATTCACCTTTTATTCAATGTAAATTTGGATAAGTTGAGATTAACTATTTTATTTTACGGAACAAGCCAAAGAGTACACCTGAGACTACCGCTCCAATTAGAATAAATAGAATATAAAGTAAAGGATTACTTGTTAATGCGATGACAAAAATCCCTCCATGAGGAGCCATCAACTTGATACCAGCTAAACCAACAAGTGCTCCAGTTAAGGCTGAACCTACAATAAAGCTAGGGATTGCACGAGCTGGGTCAGCAGCACCAAACGGAATAGCACCTTCAGTGATAAAAGATAACCCCATAACGATATTTGTTAGACCAGATTGACGTTCTTCATTATTAAATTTATCTTTAAATAATAAAGTTGCCACAAATACTGCTAACGGTGGAACCATTCCTCCAGCCATTACAGCTGCCATAACAACAGAGCCGCCATTTGCAACAGTTGCTGCAAGAGTACCTGTACCAAAAACATAAGCTGCTTTATTAACAGGCCCACCCATATCTACAGCCATCATACCACCAACTAGTAAGCCCATCAAGACTGCTGAACTACCAGATAAACCTTGTAAGAAAGTGTTAAGAGCTGTGTTGATAGCTGCCATTGGAATGTTTACGAGCAACATCAAGAAACCTGTAATCAAAACACCTAACAATGGGTATAGAAGAATTGATTTAATACCTTCAAGCGATTTTGGGAGACCTGAAAGTAATTTTCTAAGTAGTAGGATAACTCCACCAGCTAAGAAACCACCTACTAAAGCCCCTAAGAAACCTGATGGCACACCTGCTAATGCTAAGGTTGCTTTCCCACCTTCTGCAAAAGGTACTTTACCGAATGCCAGTCCACTTGATGCAATTGAACCAGCTACGAAGCCAGCTACTAGTCCTGGTTTTTCAGCTATTGAATAAGCGATATAACCTGCCAATACTGGTAACATAAATGCAAATGCTGCGCCACCGATATTTTTGAATAAGGCTGCAATTTCATGGTATGAACCTAAATTACTTAATTGGTCTTTTGGTACACCAAGTATGTTATCAAAAAGGAAAGCAATCGCAATCATAATACCACCACCAATAACGAATGGTAACATTTGTGATACACCACCCATAAGGTGTTTATAAAAAGCAGAGCCTAAGCCTGATTTTCCATCAGATTCACCTGATTGTTTATCATTTTGATTTTTTGCATGATAGGTTTGTGCCTTATTATCGAGAATAATGTTAATTAAGTCTTCACTTTTTTTAATACCATCAGCTACCGGACGTGATACCAAAGGTTTGCCATCAAAACGATCCATCTCTACAGCCTTATCTGCTGCAATAATAACACCCTTAGCCCTTGCAATATCACTTGAAGTCAACTTATTTCCTACACCAGAAGCGCCATTTGTTTCAACTTTAATACCTACACCCATTTCAGCTGCTTTTTTCTTTAAAGCTTCTTCTGCCATATACGTGTGGGCAATTCCCGTAGTGCAAGCTGTTACTGCAACAATATAATCTGAACCTTTACTTGTTGATTGTACTGTTTGTGGAGCTACTGTTTCTTGAGAAATGCTATTACTATCAAAAGTAGCAATAATGTCATCTGGCGTTTTTGCTTGACGTAATTGATCAGCGAACCCTTCTTTTAAAAGATATTTAGATAGTTCTGCCAAGGCAGCTAAATGCGTATCATTAGCACCATCTGGCGCAGCAATCATAAAGAATAAATCAGTTGGCTGTCCATCAAGTGCTTCGTAATCAACACCTGATGCAGATTTTGCAAAAAGGACAGTAGCTTCTTTAACGGCAGCATTTTTACTATGTGGCATAGCGATACCATCACCTAATCCAGTTGATGTTTGTGCCTCACGCTTCATGATACCATCTTTAAAAATAGCAAAGTTTGTCACAACACCTGTGTCAACTAATTTTGTAATCATTTCATCAATTGCAGCCTCTTTACTGGTTGCTTTTAAATCCATAATCATAACTTCTTTTTTTAGTAGGTCTTGGATTTTCATAATTTTTCTACCTCAACTTTATTATAAATATCTTGGATAAACTCAGCTGTTGCTAAATCATCTGAGAAAGTGGTTGCTGTACCACAAGCTACGCCCCATTTTAGTGCTTCTACTGGATTTTTTGACTTAACAAATTCTCCTGTAAAGCCAGCTACCATTGAATCACCAGCCCCAACGGAATTTTTCACTTCACCCTTAATCGGTTTTGCAAAATATGAAGCTTCTGGAGTTACTAACAATGCACCATCCCCTGCCATAGAAACGATAACATTCTTAGCTCCTTTATCTAGAATCTTATGTGCATATTTTTCGATATCAGGCAGACCTTCTAGCTCTACGCCAAAAATATCTGCTAATTCATGGTTATTCGGTTTTACTAAAAGAGGCTGATAAGCAAGAGCGTCTAAAAGTGTCTGACCTTCAAAATCGCAAACAACTTCCGCTCCTGTCTTTTTAGCAATTGGAATCAATGTATTATAGACCTTATTTCCAAGGCTAGCTGGTGCTGAACCTGCGAAAACTACTGTGTCCTCAGGTGTTAGTCTCGAAAGAAGTTTCTCTAGACGATGAAGTTGTTCATTTGTTATCCTAGGACCCCCGCCATTGATTTCAGTTTCAATTTTTGCTTTTACTTTAACGTTGATACGTGTATCTTCATTAACAGAAACAAAGTCAGTTTTGATACCTTCTGATACAAGTCCATCTTCAACAAAATGTCCTGTAAATCCACCGATAAAACCTGTAGCAGTATTGTCAATTTTTAAGCGTTTTAATATGCGACTAACATTAATTCCTTTACCACCTACATATTTATCATCGCTAGTCATACGGTTAACACTACCCAACAATAGTGTATCTAGACGAACAATAAAATCAATCGATGGATTTAATGTTACTGTATAAATCATACTTGAATCACCTTCATTTTCTCTTTTATTATTGTCATAAGTTCTGAATCAGTCTTATTAGTTACTAAATTAATGTCATTTATCTCTTTCACTTTAGCAAATGTAACTTGTCCAATTTTAGATGAATCCATTAGAATAAAGGTTTGTTGACTATTATTAATAATAGCTTCTTTAATAGCAGCTTCTTCTAAATCTGGTGTAGTTAAATAAACTTCATCTATACCATTCATCCCCAGAAAAGCTTTGTCAACCGTTATCTGCCTAATCTGATTAATGGCTACCTGGCCAATACTAGCATCTGTTGAATGTTTAACCGCTCCTCCGATAATGATTGTTTTTATCCCTCTATCAACTAACTTTGCAGCATGATGAATAGAATTCGTCACCACCGTTAATTGCTCGTGAGGGAGAAAATCAATTAATAATTCTGTCGTAGTTCCGGCATCAATAAATATAACATCTTGCTTTGCTATCAGCTTTGCAGTTTGTCTAGCAATATCCAATTTTTTTTGAACGTTTTTGATAGCTTTTTCTTGATTACTTAATTCCTGGCCAAGTGAGTATGGTAATTCAGCACCACCATGCACCCTTTTTAAAAAACCTTCAGATTCAAGTTCATCTAAATCCCTGCGAACTGTAGATTCAGAAGTCTCTAAGATAGACGTTAATTCATCTAAAGTAACACTCTTATTTTGCTCAAGTCGTGATAAGATAATTTCTTTTCTCTTTGACTTTAGCATAGTCCCTCCTTGAATTGAAATCGTTTGCAATTTAATTATATCTCTTTTTCTTTCAATGTCAAGCATTTTCTTCCAAAAACTATCAATAAACTAAAAAAGCCTAATCTAAAGATTAGCTTTTACAAATACTTTAATTTCTCTTCAAAACCTTTTTAAGAAGCTGAATTCCTTTGTATTTAAAAGGACTTGGATAATAGTTAAAAGTTCCCATTTTACGAATGATACAACCATTAAAATTCTGTTTAAAGCGAAGAATACTATCTGAACCATCAAAAGTTCCCTGAATACCTAGGAGGTTATAGAAAGTAGAACCTCTTTTGAGAGCCTCTTGCATAACATATTCCTGAAGAACTGCTGGTGCATAAAATTTATTAAATTCTGTGTAGGATCCTGAAAAGAAATAAACTGTCTCCTTAAGACTATAAACAAATAGACTACCAGCTAAAACAACGTCTTGGTTATCATACTTTTGAATAAATGACTGAACTTCTTGTCGTCGTGTTTCAAAACTAGCCAGTTGATTAATTATTTCAGAGCGTTGCCTATGATACTTAGGAGAGTCTGCATTTTCCCTAAAACGTTCATCAAGCAATTTAAGCTTATTTTCCAATGCTTCAGCTTTTATTTGCAAGTTATGGTCGTATTCTCTAAAATTTAAAGTGGCAATCACAAATTCAGCCTTGCCTTCAAAGCTATCGTAAAAATCTTGATAATAATCTAAGGACTTATCCATATAATCACGTCTATTTGACGTAGAAGTTGTTATCTCTTTAAATAAATGTAGCTCATCACGTTTAAGAACGCGAACCTTGATTCCAAAAGACATTGCTTTCTTAACCAAAGCTCGTCCTGTCTTAGAGAATGAAGATAGTAACGTTTCAGAAGTGACACCTTCTAAATTTTTAACATAGTGCCAAGATAAATATTTACCAGTAAAACCAGTTGTTAAACCATCATGGTGATAACCTGAACTGGTAAAATCTTCAATCAGATTATCATTTCCCTGATTACTAGGAACTCCCGAACTAGTGAATAATTGGTAATCATCATAAGGCTCAACTATTAATTCTAGAACACCGTTGGATTTGGCATAGCCTTGCAATGCTTTATAAAATTGTTTTAGATACTTAGAATTTGAATGAACTGGTCCTGAATCAATTTTCATTTGAAAACCACCAGTGACTGGCATAATATAAGATAAACTGATTATCTCTAGTTTATTTTCTACTTGATATCCCAAATACCTAACATCATAGCCGCGTTTTTCTAAAAGTTTAGCCATCTCAGGTGTTTGTAAAAATGATTGTGAATCATAATTTCCTGAATGTTCTTTAAATTCTTCTATTGTTAATTCTCGAAGCGTCATAAATACCTTTCTTAACTATTTCCTACTTTTCTCCACATTCTATCTATTCGATACTATCCAAATAATATAATTTTGACGTAAATCTCCACTGTTTTTTCCAACACACATAATATTAGTAAAGCTAAATCTAAAAAGATTTAGCTTTAAATTTCAATATAGCGACGAATACCGGAATAACTCTTGTATGAAATCCACTGATGACCATCTACTACTAACACTTGATCATAATGTATTTTTTCACCCTTTTGAAAATTAAATTCCACTGGACTTGATACTTTAGGTTGACTTTTCACATCTACAGTTTTAGTAAATGTATAGGTACCTGTTTTAGGTAAGTTGGGATAACTAGTCGGTTTAGTCGCCTCATCTTTCGCTTTTTCACTACTTGTAGTTAGCTTTTTCACAGGAATATAGCGACGAACACCACTATAAGATTTGTAAGAAATCCACTGGTAACCATCTGCTGTCAATACTTGATCATAATTTATTTTGTCACCTTTTTCTAAAGTAAATTGGGTCTGACTTGATATTTTAGCTTCATTTTTTACTTCAGTACTTCCGATAATATTATAAACACCAGTCTTTGCTAAACCATTTTCAATAGGTTCTTGAGAAGAATTAGTTCCAGCTACTGTCACTTTAGTTCCTGTTACACCTACAAGTGTCCCACTAGCTTCTTGGTAGTATAAATGAATATTATAAAGACCCTTCTCATTCTTATGGTCAGCAAATGATACAGCTACTTTGTAGTTGCCATCCCCAGTAGTTACAGCTGTATACCATTTAATATCATCTTGCCCTCCTTGTTCAGTCCAAACCGGTACCTTAACAGCAGCGATACCGTTATCATCTTTAATATTCGTAATTAAAATATCAAAACCTGTAGTTGTTTCGTTAGAAATAGTCAGTCTACCAGTTTTAGTAATACGGGCTTGTGGTTGAGGAGACACTTTTTCTTTATCTTCAGTTTTTTCTACTGAAGATGCTTTACCTAGCAAAACAAAACGACGAACACCATTGAATGATTTATAAGATAACCACTGATTTCCTTCAATAGTTAGTATTTGGTCGTAAAAAATTCTGTCTCCTTTGTCCAATGTAAATTGAGTTGGACTCGCTACCTTAGCTTCATTTTTTACTTCTACTTTATGTGAAAATGTATAATTTCCTTGCGTTGCTATTTTCTCTTGATTATTGCTTCCTGAATTTGTTACAGGAGTAGGTGCTTTAGTCTCTGAACCTCCTGATGGATCTAGTGACTCAATAGCTGCGTATCGACGTACGCCACAAAAAGACTTATATGAAATCCATTTCACATTATCTTTATTAAATACTTGGTCATAGAAAACTTTATCACCTTTCTTTGCATAGAAAGCTACTGGGGCTGATTTTGAAGGTGTATTTTTCACCTCGGTTTCTTTGCTATAAACATAATTCCCTTGTTCAGGTAATGTTTTTTCCACCATTGGCTTTGTCTCTACTAAAGGAGTAGTAATGTCCTTTGTTGCCGTATTTTGACTATTTACAACTTTATCAGACGCTTGAACACTATCATTATTGGAAGTAATCACACTTGACGCACTTGTCTCATTGGAAGAATTATTAGCATCCACACTAGTGCCTGTCTGATTATTAACTTGAACCGATGTAGTTTGATCCGCAAAAACAGGACTTGTGACCATTATGAATGACCCTAAAATTACTGATGCTAAACCAAATTTATATTTACGTAGAGAGTAAGATTGCTTAGTATCATTTACTTGTCCTTTTTTCATCATAAACACCTACTTCCTTATTTATTTACACTACTATTATAATATCCTTTTTGTAACATGTCAACATATTTTAGAAATATCTGTAATACAAATGTAATATTTTATGCTGTAAATACTTCTCGAAAAAAATACCCAACTCTTATTATTCTTAGTATAACAAAATCATTATCATTAAGCATATCAAAAAACCGGGCACTATTCTCCCGGTTGATTATTATTTTATGCTAAGTACATTTTCTTTAGTGTGAATTAATTGTGTGATTAATCGACAGTAAGGTGTATCAATGCCTAGGTTTTCACCTTTTTTATTCACTGCGCCATTTAAGAAATCAATTTCAGTTAAGCGCTGATTTTGAACTAAGTCTTGATGCATTGAAGGGTAATGATGGGCTGCTTTAACAGATGTATCCATAACGTACTTTGTTATTTCTTCTTCATCAAGCTCTACACCTTCTGCTTTTCCAACAGTAACAAATTCATGGATAATTTCATGTACCATATTTACGCCGTCTTCACTAGCAAAGAGTTGACCAATTGTACAATCTAGCAAGGCGCAAGTTGAATTCATCGTTCCGTTAACACAAGCTTTTCTCCAAATATTTGGCAAAACATTTTCGTCATAAGTAGCCTGTAATTTTGCTTCATTAAGCAATTCAGTAACGCGATGACCTGCTTCTTGATTGTTAGGATCGATACTTTGAAGATTTACAGAACCAACTCCTTCCAGATGAGCATGCCCTGGTCCTTTCAACCCTGCAGTCCAAACTGTTACTCCCATCAAAATATTGTGTTCAGGGATATATTGACGAATGACATCTTCATGTCCTAATCCATTTAAAAGACATAAGACCTTTGTTTTCTTACCAATAATTTTTTTAATATCTTGAAGCATATTTGGCAACTGCATTGCTTTAGTAAACAAAATAATTAAATCTGCTTCTTCTGTCGCATCAGTTGGCTTCATGATAGGAAGTTTAACAAGGTCCTCTGTATCACCTGTTACCTTCAAGCCATTTTCTTTAATAGCCATAATATGGTCTGCCCAATTATCAAGTAAAATAACATCATGATTTGTTTTAGAAATTTGATATCCAAAACGACATCCCATAGCGCCTGAACCAGCAATATAAACTAACATACAACCTCCAAATTAATTTTGACCTTCAAAAACGAAAATATCGTCTTTATAAAGTTTCAGAATGTCTTTACAAATTTTGTGTGATACAAAACCTACTGCAAAAGGAATAACGAGCCAAGATAAGATAACAATCAACATACTTGCTCCTGCTTCAAATGAAGCAATCGGACCTACTGCACCAACAAGCCCAAAACCAGACGAAGCTGGTGTCCCCACCAATTTAAACAATGGGACTGTTAGAGAACTTACTGTAGCAGTCATAAGCATTGGAATCGCCATTACTGGATGCTTTAGGAAATTTGGCATCATCATCTTCATTGCACCTAAAGCAATAGCAATTGGAACTCCAGACTTATTAGCCTTCATCGTTGCCCAAACTAGCACTGCTGTTGTTGAAGCAACTCCCATTGAAGCTGCACTTGCTGACATACCATTAAGACCAATCGCTAGACCAATCGCTACTGTTGAAATAGGACTTACAATAAGCATTGAAAAAGCCATCGCAATTAGAATTGACATCGCAATTGGTTGTAAAGTAGTAAAAGAATTAATTCCTTGACCAATAAGTGTTGTCACATATGAAACGTAAGGGAGTAATTTCCATCCTAAATAGCCTACGCCTGTACCTATGATAATAGGTAACAAGATAATGGTTAGGGAACCAAATTTATTACCAAACCACTTAACTGCTAAAACTGCTAAAGCTGCTGTTAGCATCATATTGATGAGATCACCAATCCCACGCAATTGGAAACTACCAGTAGCAACTCCTTTTTGAATAACTTCTGTGTAAGCCCACGCACCAGAACCAATATATGCAGCACCTCCAACAGCAAGCTGTTGCATTGGGGTGAATTTAAACTGTTGACCAATCAAAAATCCTGCCATAATTGGTGTGAAAAATTGGAATACCTGCACGATGTGTAAGAACTCTGCAGCAAGTCCGTAAGATAAAAATGGTTTCAAAAAAGTGGCTAGGATAGCATTTGGGATGAGTGCTACAACGATTGCAGTTGCTGTCCCACCTAACACTTTATTGATAAAAGAACCAGCCGTCTCTTTTGGTGTTACCGTATTTGTCATAAAATACCTCGCTTCATTTATTTAATATCATTCATAACGACAAAGTTAATTATATCACAAAATAAATAGGAAGCTTTGTTATTTTTTTAACAATATATATAATCCTTTTTTATAAACTTATCAGTTTTATTTATAGTTATTTTATCAATGATGTTGAATGGACTACACGGTTATCTCGATCAGGATAAATATAATTGATAGCTTGGTTTATAGCGACTGGTGCTTCCCCATATCCTGTTGCAATCAATTCTACCTTTCCTGGATAATTAGCAGCATCTCCAATAGCATACACGCCTTCTTGAGTCGTCTCAAAAAGTGAAGAAACATTGATACTAGACCGTTTATAATCCAAATTCCAATAACGTAAATTTTTATTAGAAGTAGAAAAGCCAAAACTAACAATCAAGTTGTCTAAAGGTAATTCAATTACTTCATCACCTTTAACTTTTTGAACGACCAAGCTGCTAACTCTCTGACTATCTCCATTTAAACCAATTGGGACATAAGGGGTTAAAATTCTAACACCTGATGCCTTTAGTATATCCACACTATGCTCATGCGCTCTAAAAGCATCTCTACGATGAACAATCGCTACACTAGCTGCAATCTTATCTAATTCATTGGCCCAATCAACAGCTGAGTCGCCTCCACCACAAATAACAACATGTTTACCTGCAAACTGTTCTAACTTTGTAACGTTATAGAATAAATTATTATCTGCATAATTTTCTTCATTTTCCAAACCTAGTAAACGCGGAGCAAAAGCACCGTTGCCACAAGCAAAAACAATAGCACGTGACAAATGTTGATCTTTATCTGTTTGAATTGTGAAAACATCATCTACTTTTTCAAATGATAAAACTTCTTCTTTTAAACAGATTTCAATAGAATCTTTAAATCTCTCTAATTGTTCAATATGTTTATCAATTAATTCACGTCCAGTAATCACCGGATAACCAGGAATATCATAGATTTTTTTCTCAGGATAAAGGATAGCTGGCTGGCCTCCTAATTCCGAAAGGCTTTCAATAATTTTAACGGATACTCCGCGTAGTCCAGCATAAAAAGCAGCAAAGAGACCTACTGGTCCGCCTCCTACAATAGTGATATCATAAATTGTTTTGTTCATTTACTGTATCTGTTCTTTCTATTTCTGTTTTAATTTTCTCTAAGATAAGTCTCTCTTCATCCGTCATTGCATAATTTTCTAACAAGTCTGGTCGACGTTCTAGTGTTTTTCGCAAACTTTGTTCTAAACGCCATTTTCGGATATTTTCATGATGACCACTCATGAGAACATCAGGAACTGTCATGCCTAAATAATCATATGGGCGCGTATACTGAGGATATTCTAATAGGCCCGATGAAAATGAATCATCCTGATGACTTGTTTCTTTACCTATAACTTCTGGAATCAGACGAACGGTAGCATCGACCATTGTCATAGCCGCCAATTCTCCTCCCGTAAGAACAAAATCTCCCAAAGATACTTCGTCTGTTACTAATGATTTTATACGTTCATCATAACCTTCATAGTGACCACAAATAAAAATTAATTCATCTTCTTTGGATAGTTCTTCTGCAAAATCCTGATCAAATGTTCTGCCCGCTGGGTCTAGCAAAATAACACGTGCTTTTTGAGCATCTATTTTATCAATTGTATCAAAAATAGGTTGAGCACGTAAAAGCATCCCTTGCCCCCCACCGTAAGGCTCATCATCAACATGTCGAGACTTCTCAGCATTTTCTCTGAAATTGTGATAATTAATTTCAAGAAGTCCTCTTTCTTTTGCCTTACCAACTATAGAATGTTCCAGAGGGGCAAACATTTCAGGAAATAAAGTTAAAATATCAATCTTCATCATCTAAACCTTCCATCAATTCAACTTGAACACGCTGATTAGAAAGGTCCACTTCTAATACTACTGGCGGGATATAGGGTAATAAAAGATCACGTTTTCCATGACGTTCCACAACCCAAACGTCATTTGCTCCTGGTTGTAAAATTTCTTTGATTTTTCCAATCAGCTCTTCCCCTTCATAGACATCTAAGCCAATAATTTCATGATAATAAAATTCACCATCTTTAAGGTCGCTCAGTTGATCCTCTGCCACCTTCAGTGTGAAACCTTTATATTTTTCAATATCATTAATATGATACATTCCTTTGAATTTTATAATGTCAAAATTCTTCTGCTTACGATGACTAGCAATTTCAATATCCATAACAAACTGATTCTTTTCATCGAATAAAGCTAACACTTGACCTTTTTTAAAGCGTTCTTCTACAAAGTCAGTCACGCTTAATACACGCATTTCGCCTTGTAATCCTTGTGTATTGACAATTTTTCCAACGTTAAAGTATTCCATAGTAACTCCGATATTTTTGAAAATAAAAGAAAAACCAGCCGCTAAAATGCAACTGGCCACGATAGTCCGTACGGGATTCGAACCCGTGTTACCGCCGTGAAAAGGCGGTGTCTTAACCCCTTGACCAACGGACCATGTGAAACTGGGGTAGCTGGATTCGAACCAACGCATGAGGGAGTCAAAGTCCCTTGCCTTACCGCTTGGCTATACCCCAAAAGACAAAATCTAGTATATCGAAATTCTAGATTACTGTCAATATCTTTTCGAATTAAATTTTAAATTTCGATTTTATCCCTTTTAATAAAGCTCATATAGAGTCTATCAAAGTATTTTATGTTTCATTTTTGAAATATATTCAAAAACTTTTTGGTCCCTTTTTTCGATAATAGCTTGTAAAAGTAGTTCATGGTACTGCTTATTATTCATCCCAATTTCTAATATATCTTGTATAGCCACACCTGAGTCATTTTTTAAAGAAGATATATAGCGTCTCTCAGCAATAATGATATCTGCTTTTTTTAGTAATTTTTCATCTATCTGAGTCGTTTGATAGTTTACAAAAAAGAATTCCGCTATCTTAGATGTAAAATATTGGTTTAACATTACTTGATAGGTTTGTAATCTAATATTACTAGATGAAATTACATATACAGAAAGAGGAGCTAAGAAAGTCTCTATTAAGTTAGATAATTGCATTGTTAGTAGCACTGTCTCATGTTTTGAAAAAGTTAAATTCCCTCCTTTAAGGTTAAAAATATCAGCCAGACCTTTATCTAATAGGTGATATAAATCCTTAGAATAGCTCAGCCTTGATGTATTTAAAAAATAAAAATCAGGAATAAAATAATAACAATAACAAATAAAATGTCTCAAAAAATAGGCATTAATATCTTTAAAATGCTGCGAGTCAATAAATTCTCTACCCAATAATCGACCACAAAAATTCTTAAAGGCTTTAGACTTTGATATCTTATAAGAAGCAAAAATAAATTCTTCGTTGATATTGATATCATCTCGATTGCTAAATAGAGGACCATCACTAATACAAAACACTAAATATAGATAATCAAGTAAACCTTCATTCAACTCTATACCAAGATGTATAGCAATACTCTTTTGAGCTGCTTTGGATAACTCCATGTAGAGAATAGATTTTTTTAGTTGATTAAAGGATTCTGTTTGAGGAATTTCTACTTTATATTCTTTTCTTTTCCAAACTAAATTCACCAAAATATAAAAATAGTAATATTCTTCAGATAAGTCTTTAAGGTCGTAGTCACACCCTTTAAAATTCGAGTATTCAATAAAATCCCTTATCATTACCTCACTTGTAGCATCAAAAGGATAAATAATAAAACCAAAATGATACTGTAACAAAGCAATCAGCAGCCTAATCTGATATTCTGGACCTGTCACTTTATTTTTTTGTATTGATAACTTAACACTCTCCAAATAAAGTTTACAGTTTTTCTTTATTCGGTAGGCACTTGCGACGGATATGAATTTCTTAGCCGTGAATTCAGAAAAACTGACATTTTGAGGAGCAATAAAATATGCCAAAAACTGTAACGTATTAGACTCTCGATAAATGGTATGCAAAGTCTCTAGCTTAGAAAGTGTTTCGTAATGGAACAATACCATTGTTCTACTTTTGACAACAAGGTAGAAATCAGAATAAAGTATTTGTAGTTCCGAAATAAGACCTTGTAAAATCTTTTCACTCAAAGCATATTCTGTTTTAAAGTGATCAAGGTTAATTTCTCCATCATCAAGTAAGGCGGTCATCAGGTATGCTTTCAGTTTTATTTTTTCTTCGAGAAAATCAAATAGCAATATCTTATCCTCCTTAATAAAAAATCAGAAAATTCCCTTTCACATCCATTATATTCTAAAAGACTAAAAAACTCACAATTTTTGTGTAGATATAACAAAAAAGACAGGAAGTTCCTATCTTTTAGAATAAATTATTCTTTCTCATCAATGATGAGTCTTACTTTTTTCCCTTGTGTTGGTACCGAATAGACAATCGACCTTATCGCTGTAATTGTACGACCCTTTTTGCCGATAACACGACCGATGTCTTGGGTATCTAAATCAAGATGGTACTCTAAAAATTCTGGGCCATCCTGAATTTTTATGGTTAACTGATCTGGTTGTGAAATCAAAGGTTTCACAATAGCAATAATGAGATTTTCAATGGTATCCATAAGCTTTTATTATTTTGAGAATTTTTGATCGTGGAATTTAGTCATAACTCCAGCTTTTGAAAGAAGGTTACGAACTGTATCTGAAGGTTGTGCACCTTTTGATAACCATTCAAGAACACGTTCTTCTTTGATTGTAACTTGGTTTTCTGCAACTAATGGGTTGTATGTTCCAACAGTTTCAATAAAACGTCCGTCACGTGGTGCACGTGAATCTGCAACATTGATACGGTAGAAAGGTTTCTTCTTAGAACCCATACGAGTTAAACGGATTTTTACTGCCATTTTTAAATAGTCTCTTTTCTTTTTCTTTATATTTGGTCGTTGATAGCTTAACTAACAACTTTACCTTACTAAGTATAACATAAATACAAACTCTGTCAAGAAAAAATCTTGACAGAGTACATGTTTTTTTATTCATATCGTAAAGCATCAATTGGGTTTAATTTGCTGGCTTTATTAGCAGGTAATAAACCAAATATAATTCCAATAAATGCTGAGAAAATTAAACTGCCTATAGCCACGTTAAGTGACACAGAAGGAGTAATCTTATCTTGCGCATTAGCAATTAACATCGTACCTCCATAGGCTAGTAATAACCCAATTAATCCACCCAAAATCGTTAAGACCATTGATTCAATTAAAAATTGAGCTAAAATTTTACGTCGAGTTGCCCCAAGGGCTTTACGAAGGCCAATTTCTCTCGTGCGCTCAGTTACAGAGACTAACATAATATTCATCACTCCGATACCACCAACTAGGAGAGAAATTGCTGCAATCGCTCCAATAACACCTGTCATAATACCAACTTGGGTATTGATAGATTTAACTATAGATGTCATGTCAAAATTATCATAGTACCCATCCTTAGCATGACTAATGTCTGTTAAACGTTTGCCTATTTCTTTACCAATGCGATTGGATTGCGATACATCATTAAGATGAAAATATATGTTTTCTGCTTCTTTAGCACCAAACTCCGAAGCTAACTGTGTATTGGTTAAAATAGCATTCCCATCAGAATTACTTCCATATAAGCCTGAACCAGCTTCTGGATCCGAATAAACCCCCACTACTAAGTAAGATTTATTTTTTACAGTCACCACCTTATTTAACGCTGCTTCATTTGTCTGGAATAATCTCTGAGCTAATTTTTCTTCTAGTAAAATAACTCTCGAGAATTGGTTATAATCCTCCTCTTGGAATTGACGACCACTTTTAATTTTGAACTTTTTGATACCAAGGTAAGTGCGGTTAATTCCTGTTATATTAACCGTCTTTGCCTTTTTTTCAAGGTAAGCTACTGGAGCATTTGTTTGATTGGTTACATAGTAGCCACTAACACCATCTACTTCCTTAGCAATCTTTTTTAACCATGATTCTTGAATAATTGGTTCCTTACGGTTGGTATCACTACCTTGCATGAAAGCCCCTTGAGCTCCAAAGTTATCCTCATTTTTTTGGTCTTCTTTTGTTTTATAATAAATCTGAAGGTTCTTCTGAGACTTTGTAATCTCATTTGTAACCGAATCTTTCATGCCCTTACCTAAGGCCATAATTAACACAACTGATGCAACCCCAATGATGATCCCTAACATGGTCAGAAAAGCACGCATCTTGTGCCCTAGAATCGATGATAGGGCAAACTTCCAATTTTCCATAATCGAATCTCCCCTTAATCAATTCTAATACTATCAGTAGTATCTGCTGTAATTTCGCCATCACGAATAACAATTTTACGAGTCGCATAATCGGCGATTTCTGGTTCATGAGTTACCATGATAATGGTTTTACCTTCTTGATTTAATTCCGTTAGGAACTGCATAATTTGCTCACCCGTCTTTGTATCCAAGGCACCAGTCGGCTCATCTGCTAGAATAATAGATGGGCTATTCACCAAAGCACGCGCGATTGCTACACGTTGCTTCTGTCCCCCAGATAATTCTGTTGGCAGATGGTTCATACGCTCTCTTAATTCAACTTTATCTAAAAATTGTTTTGCTAAATTTTTACGCTTTTTAGGAGGTACACCCGCATAAATTAAGGGTAATTCAACATTTTGTAAAGCCGTTAGTTTAGATAACAAGAAAAATTGTTGAAAGACAAAACCAATTTCCTTATTTCGAACTTGAGCTAATTTTGTTTGACTTAGTTCTTCGACACGTTTACCATTTAAACTATAATCTCCTGAAGTTGGAGAATCCAACAAGCCAATAATATTCATTAGTGTGGATTTCCCTGAACCAGATGGCCCCATGATTGCAAGAAATTCACCTTCATAAACCGTCAAATCAATGTTCTTTAAGACTTGAAGTTTTTGATCCCCATTTTGATAACTTTTAACAATCTGATGCAATCTAATCAGTTCTTTTCGATTAGTTGTCACGATTATTTCACCTCTGATTTCTTATTAGAGTTAAGATCGATTGATTCAATATTATCAATTTTTTGCCCATCCTTGAAGGTTTTACTTGGATTAGTAACCACGATTTGTCCTGCTTTCAAACCTGATAAAATTTCTTGTGTCTTAGCATCAGCTTTACCAATTTTGACTTCAACTTTGGAAATTTTACGATTAGAATCATTGTATACCCAAACAAAGTGTTTATTATCTTTGTTTATCACAGAACTTGTAGGGACAATAAGGTGCTTATCTCCATTAACTACTTCAACTGATACGGTAAAACCTTGTTTTAATGCATCGAGAGGGCTAGTAATATCTACTTTATATTTATAATTTACAGCACTAGAGCCGTTATTAGAGTCATTGTTGTTTGCTTCTGCTTCTGGATAATTTGAGATATATGAAATTTTACCTTCCCATTCCTTGTCAGGATAGACCTTAGATTTTATTTTAACAGCCTGGTCTTTTTTAACATTAGCCAAATCATACTCACTCATCGTTCCTTGTACTTGGAGTTTACCTTCAGTTGCTACATGGACAAGTACTTGACTAGTTTTTGAAGCTGGATCAATATCACTATTAACTTCAACAACTGTCCCTGATACGTCACTTGTAATAACAGTATCATTCAATGCTTTTTGTGCTTTATTTACTTCTGCCTGTGCATCTGCATAAGCATCATTCAAATCTTGAAGTTGTTGGTTGTATGAAGCATTAGCTTGACTTTGATAATTTTGCTGTAGACGATTCGTCGCACCACTAGTCGATTGAGTCCCTTGTCCTTGTGATGATGAAGAAGATTGATCACTTGATTCCATAGCTGGAAGACTTCCTGTTGTCTTTAGATTATTAATCTGACGCGCTACTTTATTTAATTGACGATTAGCAGTGTCGTAGGCTGCTTGTGCAGTTGTTGTATCATATTGAACTAACTGCTGACCAGCTGTGATTTTATCACCCACTTTAACTGTGACAGTTGCTCGATTACCTTTATTAGCATCAAAATACACATACTGTTCTTGATTAGCCTTAGCTTTTCCTGTCAAAAGAGTTGAGGACGAAACACTTCCTTCTCTAACATTAAAAACTTTGTAGTTAGTTTTTACTGCACTCTTATTAGGTTGAGATTGTACCCATAAAAAGCCACCTATTACTACAATTAGTGCCACTGAGAGCCCTGATATAATTGCTCCTTTTTTACTAATTCCTAAATTTTGTCGTTTACTCATGTCCATCTCCTGTTTGTATTATTAATATAGAACAAGTGTATTATTTTTAAATAATATTGTCAAGAAAATTCTTTAAAAATAATATTTTTACTCATTAAGTATACTATTTTGCTCATAGAAAGAACTTACAAAATTGAAAGTACTTTACTTTTTACCACAAATAAAAGCTGAGATATAGATCTCAGCTTTTATTAAGAATTGCTAAATAGACTGACAAGAGATAGAAAAATTTTTCATTTTTGAAAACATGTCTGCTTGACTTTCTCCCAATAAATACACTTCTTCCACCTCTTCTATACCCATAATTGTTAATATGGTCTCAATACCTATAGTGTCAAAAATTATAGATGTATCATTTAATTGTTCTATGAGGAGAGGTTGATTGGTAACAATTAATAATTCTAAATGAGTTTGTTTGATTTGCTTAATTAACTCATTTAATTTTACTAGGGAATAACCCTTGTCTACCATTATCAAAGCCTTTTGACAACCGCTAGAAATGTAGTCTGAATGCCAATCATAGCTTCGAAAATACTGAATTTGATGGCCAGTTAGAACACCAGAACTTTGTTCGACTTGCTTCAGAACAGGTGCGACACTATGTTTTTTTCGATATTCTAACATGTCTATCAAAGAGATTTGCCAACTACTAGCAATATAGTCATCCGAAAAACCATACCTTTTAGCTTCCTTATAAATATCTACATTATATTGGCTTTTATTCAGGTTTTCATACAACTCTACAATATGTAAACATTTATCTAAGTAAAAAGGGTTGATTTTAGTAACTGAGGATAAATCATACAAATCAAAGCCACGTCTAAAAGCCTCCAAAAGATAAGCTAGACGATTTTCTTTTTTCTGAATCAAAGCAAACATCAAATCTTCCTCGCTAATATCACTCAGAAATGGAAAATGATCATGACTGCTAGCCTCGAGTAAATTTAAAAATAATTGCTCTATATTACGAGCAAAAAAGATATAGTCAACTTTTTCAAAACTAAAAGATACGGTAGCTACATAGTCTAATTGCGGCTCTAAAAAGGCAGAGGTATTTGGGTAATAAGAATGCTTCAGTTGACTAAAAGTATATCCCACTGTCAATTTAGTTGCTATCTCTAAAACAGGATAGGTCGTAATAGTCTCAAATAAAATGCTTTGATGAGACAAACCAGATGATAAACTAATTATATGATAATCCAAACTGTTCAAATCTATTAAGAAACTAAAGTAACATACTCCAATAATGTTTGCTTTTCGACACACATCAAATGCAACATCTCGAATTGTTTGCCTAGCAGCATCGGATAAAGTTTGACTTGGTACAATCGCTAGAGACTTACCAGTTGTTTTATTAGATTCAATATATTCTAAATCAGAGACATATAAACAATTATTCAAAGAGTCTCTCATTACTAAACAATCTACTTGCACAAAGTCTTGATTATTGTCTATTGCCTGAACACTTTTTTCTGATAAATTATCGCTGATATACTGCCTTGAATAATGACTCTGCCACGCTAAAAACTCTTGAAATAGCTCATGATTTTTATCTAAGCAAAGGGGGTAAATCAAACTATCTTCATGTGTATTTATATACCCCACAAGCGTCTCAAGATTTTCAAATTGTGCATCATAATGGTGAATCACATGGTTTAGCTCCTTCGAGATAAGAATACTAACAGGTCTATCCCTTTTAGATAACCTCTCAACAGTTGATCTAATTAAATCGTCATATTCTTTCATTTTCTGTCCGAAAATAATAAGCAAAATAGGCTGTTTATCCTTTGTATTTAGCATATACGCACCTCCTTATTAATCAGCTCACCGACTGACTTTAAATAATACCTTATGTTTAAGCGCGTGATCCAATCATTTCTAAAAATTCATCAAAAAAATAGGTCACATCATGAGGGCCTGGAGCAGCCTCTGGGTAAAATTGCACGGACATCACTGGAAATGAGCGGTGCCTTAGAGCAACAATCTCTTGATCATTCAAACCTTCGTGTGTTACCAGTAAATCATGCGGAAGATTTAGCCGGTTAACGGTAAAATGATTAAACTGACTAACTGTTTCTAAACGACCCGTAGCAATATCTCTCATGGGATAATTTGGCCCCTTCTTAGCAACTGGGAGTCTCATAATTTCTGCACCATTTGCCATGGCAATTAATTGGTGCCCCAAACCAATACCTAACATAGGAACAGATTTTTGTAATTCTTTAATAGTGTTTAAGATTTCCTGAAGCTTTTCTGGATTCCCCGGACCATTAGATAATATGATACCTTCTGGGTATAGATTTTTAATACCTTCTAAAGACGTATTGTAGGGAATGACAGTCACGTCACACTGACGTTTAGACAATTCTCTCAAAATAGAATGTTTAAGACCAAAATCAAGTACAACAATATTTCGACCGCTAGCAGGCGACGGATAAGCTGTTTTTGTCGAAACTTGTTCCACATTATTTGTCGGTAATACTGTCGCTATTAATTGATCCTGTAAATGTGATAAAACATCACCTGCTTCTGCTAAAGTAGCTTTTACAAATCCTTTTTCTTTAATAACTTGCATCAAATACCTTGTATCGACCCCCGACATTGCAGGAACCTTTTTCATTTTCAAAAATTCATCTAGATTCATCTTGCTAGTATCGCTACTTACACATCTGGAATACTCTGCAACAACAACTCCTAAACAAGTGGGAATAATGGCTTCAGAGTAACTGCGATGAATACCATAATTTCCTATTAGCGGTGAGGTAAAAACTAAAATTTTTCCATTATGTGAAGGATTCGTTATTATTTCCTGATAGCCGGTATTCCCCGTACAAAAAACTAATTCGCCAGTTACATCAAGAGATGAACCAAAGGATAGTCCTTCAAAAACCGTACCATCCTCTAGAATTAACAATTTTTTTGCCATTGTGGTTCTTCCCCTTCTATAAAATCATCGTAAATAATAGTCGTCTACTTAACTCGGATCAATAATACTCACACGATCGTAACCATCATGTTCCATCACTTCAACTAGAATTTCTTCAAATTGACTTGTTGGAATATTTTTCCCCACATAATCTGCACGAATAGGTAGTTCACGATGCCCACGGTCAATTAATACAGCTAAACTGACACGACTCGGACGCCCTAAACTAACAAGATTATCAATAGCAGCTCGAATAGTGCGACCTGTATAGAGAACATCATCAATTAATATAATATCTTTATCAGTGATGTCAACTGGCATAGTTGTGGTGTCAACTTCAACTTTCATATCATCACGGAAAGGTTTAGTATCCAATTCTCCAACGGGAATATCTAAATTTTCTAATTGCTTCAAGCGTTCTTGAATGCGTTTGGCTAAAAAAACACCTCTTGTTTTAATGCCTGCTAAGACAATATTATCTAAATTTTTGTTACGTTCTATAATTTCGTAGGTAATACGTGTAATAGCACGTTTCATGGTCACATCATCAATAATTTCTTTTCTTTTCATTGCAGTATCCTCTCTAAGATAAAAGAGCCCCTTCAAAAGGAGACTCTCTAGAATGACAAAGCCGCTCAGGCATTGATTTAGTCTGAAGTTTCTCCTTAACTATCTCACTGGATAAGGTTAAAGGAATGATTTGCTTATATTATAGCAAATGGTAAAAGTATTTTTCAAGAAAAACTTAATTTTTTCTCAACTTTTCTAAGGTTGTCTGAAAAATTTCCGGAACCTCTACTGAAAAAATCAAATTCTCTCCGTTACTAGGGTGCGTAAAACCTAGTGTTTGTGCATGCAAAAACTGTCCTTTACCCCCTAAAGTCTTACGGGGACCGTAGACAGGATCACCGGCTAGAGGATGGCCAATATAAGCCATATGAACCCGAATTTGGTGTGTTCGACCTGTCTCCAATGACAATTCAACTAAGGTATAATCACCAAAACGTTCTAAAACATGAAAACGAGTTATTGCTGGCTTACCTTTAGCAGTCACGGTTTGCTTCTTACGATCTTTATCGCTTCTACCAATCGGAGCCTCAATCACACCTCGATCATTTGGTAAATTACCATGCACAATTGCTAAATATTTACGAAGCGATTTTTTATCTTTTAACTCTTCAGCCAACACTTGGTGAGCTCTATCATTTTTTGCAACCATCAATAAACCAGAAGTATCTTTATCAATACGATGAACGATCCCTGGGCGAACAACGCCATTAATTGATGATAAATCCTTAATATGATACATCAAGGCGTTAACTAAGGTGCCCGAACTGTGGCCTGCAGAAGGGTGAACAACCATCCCTTGCGGCTTATTAACCACAGCAACGTCATCATCTTGATAGATAATATCTAAAGGGATATTTTCAGCTTGATAATCTAGTACTTCCTCTTTAGGAATATCAAAAGTAATCCGATCTCCTTCTTGAACAGTATATTTCGCTTTTTTTACTTGTCCATTTACTAACACAATCCCTTTTTTAATTTCTTCATTAGCTTGACTACGCGACAGTTCAGAATTATCCGCTAAAGCTTTATCTAGCCTAACTCCTGCTATTTTAATTGTGATTTCCATTACTTTCCTCTTTCCAAAGTGCAATCATTAAGCAAATAATACCGATTGTCAGATATGAGTCTGCTACATTAAAGATAGCAAAATTAATAAAATCTAAATGCACCATATCAACGACATAACCTAATCTTAAGCGATCTATAAAGTTTCCTAATCCACCAGAGATGATTAAGGTTAGAGAAATTAATAACCAATAACTTCCATTAATATGTTTCATCAAATAAATAATAGCAACACCAACAACAAAGATTGTAATTAAGGTAAAAAGCCATTGTTGATTTTGCAAAATAGAAAATGCAGCACCATAATTTCTCAGATAAGTTAGACTAACGATATTTGGAATGAATTCCTTAATTTGGTTTAGTTCAATATGTTTAACAATCCATAACTTAGATAGTTGATCTAAAGCAATCAACAAAATAGTTATTATTGGTATAATAATCTTTCTCATTACTTCTCCTATGAATTAAATCCCTTAAAATACTCTTCCATAACAGCAACAAATTTTAAAGCCATCTGAGATAAATTACGATCTTTTCGTTTGATATAAATCATTTGGTTATCTAGATGATCTTCTAATGGAATAACAGTGATACCATTCACACTGCGGCTATCCAAGAATCCTGAGCCCGTCGCATAAGCTTGGGTTCTTTCTAAAATACCATTTAATGTTGCTCTATCAGTAACATTATAGGTAACAGAACTATCAAGTACTTCCACAAAATTCTCCGAGTAATACCGATAATCATCTCTATCCTGTGTAAAACGTACGGTTGGTAATCCTTCTAAATCTGTCATTATCAGAGATGTTTTACTAGCCAAGGGATGGTCTTTCCCAAGATAAATATGAGTTTTAAAAGGAATAAGCTCTACAAACTCTAACCCCAATTTGTCCAACCGCTGAAGTAGACCTTTTTTATTTTGACTATTGATATAAATGATACCTATTTCGCTATTCCCTTGAGCAACTTCATCTAAGATACGTATTGTTGTTGATTCGAAAATACGGAAATAGCTAAAATTATCATTACATTTTGAAAACGCTGTGATTAAAGGAGGTAGAAAATCATAATGTTGACTTGCTATTGAGAATTCTTGCTCTGTAGCTTCAGATTGCGAAAACTGTTTTTCGAATGAATCAAAGCTTTTCACAACTTCTAAAGCATTCTCATAAAAAGTCATGCCTTGATTGGTCAACACTGCACCAGTAGTTGTACGCGTAAAAATCTGAAACCCTAATTCTGTTTCCAAATCACGAACGGCAACAGATAAACTTGGCTGACTAACAAATAGTTTTGCAGCTGCTTCACGAAAAGTACCACTATTTGCGATAGCAACAACATAACGCAGTTGTTGAATATTCATTTTATCACTTCCTCATTTTAGTACCCTTCATTATACCAAAAAATAACTATCCTTGCGGAAAATTCTTCATGAATTAGGACTATTTCACTATAAAAGAACAACAAAGTTTATGAGTATTAATGATAAATCTCTTAACATATTGTCTTTTGTTACAAAATGAAAGCTCTGACAATAATAAAAGACCTTATGAATAGTCATAAAGTCTTAACTAGGCATTATTTTGCGATTGGGTAAACAGACACTTGTTTTTTATCGCGTCCTTTACGTTCGAAACGAACAACACCTTCAACTTTAGCAAAAAGTGTATCGTCCCCACCACGTCCAACGTTAGCACCTGGATAGATGTGTGTACCGCGTTGACGGTAAAGAATTGATCCACCTGATACTGTTTGTCCGTCAGCTGCTTTAGCTCCAAGACGTTTTGCTTGTGAATCACGTCCGTTTGATGTAGAACCTCCACCTTTTTTGTGGGCGAAAAGTTGCAAGTTAGCAAGATTCATTTTTAACATAATGTTGTGTCCTCTCTTAAATTAGTGTGTCATGACTACTGTACTAACAAATTCAGAAGAATCTTTAGACAGATTAGTCATTCCAAGAAGGTAAGACTCAAATAATAATTGAACCTTATCCTCTTTATGTTGTGGTATAGAAGATAAATCTATCTTCATATAACCACCTTCAACGTCATTGATAATCAATTGCGCTTGGCAGGTTGTTAAAGCCTCTAATGAATTAATAAAATTAATTGATAAAGTACTAACAGCTGCACAAATCACATCAAAGCCGTACTCGCCACTACCAGCATGACCGCTGATTTCAGCACTATAAAGATAGCCTGATTGATTACGAGTAAAAGTTGCTTTAATCATGAAAAATTAAGCGTTGATTGCGTTGATAACAACTTTTGTATAAGGTTGACGGTGACCTTGTTTACGGTGGCTACCTTTTTTAGGTTTGTATTTGTAAGAAACAACTTTCTTTTGTTTGCCTTGTTTTTCAACAGTACCAACAACAGTAGCTCCTTCAACAACTGGAGTACCAACTTTAGTTGTTTCACCACCAACAAGAACAACTTCGTTAAATGTAACTTCTGCTCCTGCTTCAACGTCAAGTTTTTCAACGTAGATAGCTTGTCCTACTTCAACTTTAACTTGTTTACCACCAGTTTTGATGATTGCGTATGTGCTCATGATGCACCTCCTATAAAAATTTCTTGTGAGGTTTCCCTCTGTGAAGACTCGCCTATAAATCGTGAGAGCCTTGCTCTACTTAATCTAACGATTTTCGCGCGGTTGCACAGGATGTGCATTTAGTCAACATTCAAATTTTATCATAAACTCTTTTTTTATGCAAGATAAAACAAAATAAAATTATCAACTTTACCACTTCAAATTAACTAACTCATTCATCTCCTTATATGCTTTATCAACTTTATCTTTCATAGTCTGATCAATCGTAGAACGTTTCTTACCACCTTCAATATAATCCTCTAAAACTAGCGTCCTATAATCATAAGCTGGAAAGCCTTCTTCAACATAACGGCCATTTGGTTTTGCTTCTACTAGTGTTGGATGCGCCTTAACTTTTTTAATTACTGTTTTTTGACCTTTTTTCTCTATGGTTACATCCATTAATAATCCTCTTTCTGTCCAGATATCATCAACCGTTTCTAAACGCTGATTTGAAATAAAATTTCCCATAGAGTAAATAATAAATTTTTTCTGGCCATCTTTTTTTATCACTTCAGACGGTTCAACAACGTGAGGGTGTCCTCCGAATATAATATCTGCCCCCCATTTAATCATACTATGATAAAGCATTACTTGTTCTGTAGTAGGTTTTTTTTGATATTCTATCCCCATCTGTGGCATGACAATGGTGATATCTGCTTCTTTTTCAGCCTTTTTAATATCTTGCTTAATCTTTTTAGTATCTAAATCAGACATATGTTTTTCATAGTCACTCTTTGAAACATTAGCTTCCATACCATTGTAGCCATACGAATAACCTAAAATAGCAATTTTAATACCATTTACATGCTTAATTAAGATATCTTCTTTATTTCTATCCTTTAAATAAACCCCAATAGTATCCAATCCCAGACGATTAAAAGTCTTGACAGTATTGATAGCACCTGCCAGTTGTGAATCCAGAATATGATTATGTGCTAAGTCAACGACATCATATCCAGTTTCTTTCATAGTAGTTGCAATCTCATTAGGAGCATTAAATAAAGGATAGCCCGCTAAAGGATATTCTGAACTAATCGTCCCTTCATAATCACCAATCGCTAAATCAGCGCTCTCAATCCAAGATTTTACCTCTTTAAAATAAGGAGTAAAATTATAAGTGCCGTCGGGTTGGCGCGCACTGGCATATAGTACATCGTGCAGCAAAATATCTCCGTTTGCAACCACACGTGCTGTTTTTACAGTATTATTATTTGCAACCTTTTGCCCTTTAGATTGTGCTAAATCCTTAGATAACCCCAAAATAAAAATAGCAATAATAACGGCTACACAAAAAATAAGTGTTTTCTGATAAGGGATTCTTGCCATACTTGCCTCCTTTATTCGTATTATAGCATTTTTTATAACCTTATGATAGCGCAATCATTTTAATAAAAAACTACAGAGTAAATCTGTAGTTTAAAAATTCATTATAATAAATCGTCAATCAAGTCATCAACATCATCACTATCTGCTTGAGGTTGAATAGTAGTTACCATAATCCCTGCAACTGCCCTCTCTACAAGACCTTCTACATCCATACGTTTCTCATACTGTTCTGTATTCTTAATTTTAGGGTTAGTTTTTGGGCGATCTGGTGCAAAAATCGTACAGCAATCCTCAAATGGTTGAATTGAAATATCAAAAGTATCTATTTTTTGAGCAATATCAATAATTTCTAGCTTATCCATCGTGACCACAGGACGAATAATCGGTGTTGCAGTGACAGCATTAATAGCTTGCATACTTTCTAACGTTTGGCTTGCCACCTGTCCTAAACTTTCACCGTTAATAATAACAAGACCATTTCGGTCCTCACGAATACGATCTGTAATACGCATCATAAACCTACGTGTTAACGTCATCAAGTAGGCTTCGGGAGCTTTTGCCTTAATTTCCTCTTGAATTTCTGTGAATGGAACTTCAATAAATTGAATATTACCACCAAATTTTGTCAATTTACGTGTTAAATCATGTGCTTTTTTCAATGCACCTGGGCTAGTATAAGGAGGACTTGCAAAATGGACTGCTTCTATATCTACACCACGTTTTAACGCTAGGTAACCTGCTACCGGAGAATCAATCCCACCAGACAACATCAGCATCCCTTTTCCAGATGTTCCTACTGGTAATCCTCCTGCACCCCTAATATCCTCATATGAAATATAAGCAGCCTCATCTCGTATCTCGACTTTAAGATTGATATCTGGTTGCTTCATCTGAGCCTTAATATTTGGCAAGACTGAAAAAACAGCATCTCCTAAAGTATGATTTAGAGCACGGCTATCCAATTCAAATGAGTGGTCACTACGTTTTGCGGTAATTTTAAAAGTCATCCCATCTTTATAAACGGAAGTCATAATTTCCTGGACAGCTTTTACCAATGTATCAACATTTTTTTCTACTTTAAAAGATGGAGAAAAAGCTTGGATACCAAAAATCTCTTTTAAGGACTCTGCAACTTCATGATAATCTGTACCATTGAGATATACATGTCCTCTATCACGATCTGTTTTTACTGAAACATCTGGATAAATGGAGAGTACATGCTCCATATTATTTTTTAACTTATTGATGAAGCGCATACGGTTTTTCTTCTTAGTAGAGAGTTCTCCATAACGAATCATAATTTCTGAATACTGCATCTTATCCTCTAACTTTCTTAGTTTTTTCATAAACTTGTTTAAAAATAGTTAAAAATTGCTCTACTTGTCCCATATCATTATCATCATCTAAGCTGATACGTACAGCAGTTTGGGCTAACTTAGTTGAAATTCCCATTGCTATAAGAGTTCCTGCTGGTTTACCTGCTTTAGAAGAGCAAGCGCTAGTTGTCGAGATAAAAATATCATGTCCCTCAAAGGCATGGACAAGAACTTCTCCTCGGACACCCTTGATACCAAACGTGATAATGTTAGGTGAAAAATCTTCCTTACCCGAAAATAACGTAATATCCTCATATTTGGCTAATTCATCATGAATAATGGTTTTCATTTTACTTATTTTAGGAATAGCTACTACTTCCTTGTCCATAACCATTCGTAAAGCTTTAGCAGTAGCTGCAATCCCTGCGACATTCTCAGTAGTTGAACGTAAATCAGTTTCTTGTCCACCACCTGTTAGTAATGGTGAAATACGTTTTCCTTCTTTAATATATAGAAAGCCAACCCCACGAACGCCGTGAAATTTATGACTAGAAAAAGATGCAAAATCAACTCGCTCAGTCAAATAATCTTTAGTCGGTATCTTACCTATTGCTTGAACAGCATCAACATGAAACGATATAGTAGGTTTATCTGACAACAAGTCTGAAATAGCTTTTATTGGCTGAATAGAACCAATTTCATTGTTTATTGCCATAATTGAAATAAGAATCGTTTCTGGTTTAATTAATTTGACCAGTGCTTCTACGTCTACAAATCCTTTATCATCTACTGGCGCATAATCAATCTCAAACCCATACTCTCCAAGCCATTTAGCAGACTCTTTAACAGCTGGGTGTTCGATATCAGAAACAATAATATGATTTCCAAAATGTTGTTTCTCAAACGCAAGACCCTTAATAACCCAATTATCGGCCTCTGTACCACCAGAGGTAAAGAAAATTTCATTTGCTTTAAGCTCAAGTAAACTAGCAATTTGTTTACGGCTAGCCTCTAAAATCCGAGAAGATGTTGTTCCTAGCTCATGTAAACTTGAGGGGTTTCCATAGATTTTACTAGCTACTTCTTGATAAGTCCTTAAAACTTCTGGATAGGGAATAGTAGTTGCCGAATTATCAAAATAAATCATAAATCTGTCCTTCTAAAGTCAATCAGTGTTATTATAGCATAATTTTCCTACTATTTATATTAGTTTGTGAACATCCCAAAACAATATTTATGATAATTCTCATAATTTATCACAAAACTCACTACCTATTACACTAACATAGCTTAATAACCTAGGTTGCTTATTTAAATGTTTTAAATTATTTTTTCTTTAGCTTTTTTTAGGATAAAATCATATAATAGTTGATGTACATTTAAGGAGGGCGTCATGTCAAAAGGATATTCAAGACAACAGAAAAAGTCTACTAAGACTAATACTGATTCAACTCAATCACCCGCTAAGCATATAAAAACAGGTTTTTCTGCACTTCAAAAAACAATTGCATTAGTCGGTAGTGTTTTAAGTATTATTGTTGCCTCTATTACTATTACTAATGCGATTAATAATCACAAAGACTCTAGTAAGACTGATTCTTCTACTTCAAAAACCGTCATTATAAGAGAAAGTGGACAAAATTCTAGTAACCAAGTTTCTACTGAAAAAGATGAGACAAGGGCATCATCCAGCCAAACACTAGAAAATTCCTCTGCTAGTAGTACTCCGAGTAGCAGTTCAAATTCTGCTGCCAATAACGATCAAACATCATCTAGTACTAACAATGATCAAACAAATAATACTACTACCGATACCTCAACTATTGAAAATACAACAACACCTTAAAAAAGCTAGGTTCCCTAGCTTTTTTTGTATTCTTTGATAGCGTTAGCGCATTGTAACAAATTCCTCAGATCCAGTTGGGTGAATAGCAACAGTATCATCAAAGTCTGCTTTAGTAGCCCCCATTTTGATAGCAACTGAAAAACCTTGAATCATTTCATCAATACCATAACCAACACCATGAAGCCCAATAACTTTTTCCTCTTTTCCTAGGGTTATGAGCTTCATCTTAACTGCTTGGCGATTAGTGGTAACAGCCGTATACATAGAGGTAAAAGTTGATGTATAGACTTTGATATTATCTTCTCCAAATTGCTCGATAGCTGCTGCTTCTGAAAGTCCTACCGTCCCAATTACAGGGTGAGTAAAAATAACTGAAGGTACATTATGGTAATCTAATTTTTCGTTATCTTTATGATTAAAAAGTCTTTCTGATAAGCGACGACCTGCTGCAATTGCTACCGGTGTCAAGGCAATTTTCCCATTAACATCTCCAATAGCATACACGCCATCTACAGAAGTATTCTCAAATTCATCTGCTTTGATATAACCTTTATCATTTAAAACAATATCGGTATTTTCAAGTCCCATGTCTACATTTGGTCCACGGCCGATAGCCCATATTACACGATCAACGACAAGCGTTTTCCCATTTTCAGCTTCAAAAATCAACTTGCCACCTTCATCGCGTTTAAGAGATTTAGGTACATGGTTAGCATGTAAAGAGATACCTGATTTCTCCATTTCAGCCATAACCTCACTTGTTACCATGTCATCAAATCCGCGTAGAATATGGTCTTTTCTAAATGCAAGATGGGTTTCAACGCCTAATTCATTAACCACTCCAGCAAGTTCCGCCGCGATATAGCCCGCCCCAACAATCAATATAGAATCTGGTAAGGTCTCCCATCCAAAAAAATCATCAGAAGTCTCACCAAGTTCACTTCCAATAATATCAGGGTAAAGAGGGTGTCCACCTGTTGCAATAGTAATGTGAGGAGCTTTATATTGCTGACCATTCACTTCAATAGTATGGTTATCAATAAAACGAGCAAATCCATCAATCTTTTCGACTCCATTACGCTCAAAATTAGCGGCATACGACTGTCTAGACCGCTGCACGTAAGCATCGCGATTAGCTTTTAGAGTAGTAAAATCAAAATTAAGATTATTGACTTCAAAACCATAACCTGAACTATACTTATGGAGTGTCTCAGAAACTTGTGCACCATACCACATGATTTTCTTCGGTACACAACCTAAGTTAACACAAGTTCCACCTACTTGTCCACCTTCAATTAACAGGACTTTTGCTCCATACATGGCTGCCCTATTAGCGGTACCACTGCCTGCACTACCTCCACCAATAACGATATAATCATATTGTTTTGACATTACTCTCTCCTTGAATCATTGATACCTATACTCTATCACAAAGTGTTTACAGTCACAATTTTCTGCTACGTAGAATGCAAAACCAATATAATGTGGGCAATACTAGTTCAGTAGACTATCATAAATTGAAATATTATAAAAGAGAAAACTCAAGGAGCTCTCTCTTTTATAATATTACATCAAGTCCTGCATGGGTGCAAAGACAATTTTTTCGATATCAGACATATAGACAGACAACCGTTGTTGTTGGTCAAAATAAACTTTTAAAAGGTCATTGGATTCAATTTTTTCCCCAAGTTTAGACATTTCATCTTGTTCTTCTTGACTTGGCATTTGGCCAGATTGCATCATTTCTTGAACTTTTGATTGGGTAGCCAAAAAGTCTTGCCAAAGCACTTGTGCATCCGCATCACTTTCAATAGCTGATTTTGCAGTTAAAACTGCTTGGTATTCTGGTAAAGCACGAACAGCACGTTCTAATTCATTTGCTAAATCATATACATTAGCCATAAGTTACTCCTTTTTCTACTTGAACTTACCACTATTTTAGACTTTTATACCTTTTTTTGCAATTGAATACTACTAGTTTTCATTTAAAAATGATCAACATAATTGCGATATAGTTTTACAGCTTCTTTTAGTTCATACATGTTGTCTGAAGAAAATTTTTCTAGCACTTCTGTCACCAGGACGGTGGCTACTACAGCTTCCATAACGACACCTGCAGCCGGAAGTGCCGTGGGATCAGAACGTTCCACTGTAGCTCTATAAGGCTCGTGAGTATCAATATCAACTGACATTAGTGGCTTGTAAAGCGTAGGAATTGGTTTCATTACTCCCCTAACGATAATAGGCTCTCCATTAGTCATACCGCCTTCAAAACCGCCTAAATTATTTGACTGACGTATATAACCTTGGTCCTTTGTCCATGATATGGAGTCCATTACTTGACTTCCTTTTAAAAACCCTGACTTAAAACCTAGACCAAATTCAACACCTTTAAAAGCATTGATAGATACAACTGCTTGCGCTATCTTAGCATCTAACTTTCTATCCCAGTGTACATAAGAGCCTAAACCAACGGGAACTCCTCCAACGATAGTTTCAACCACTCCTCCGATAGTATCTCCAGCCTTTTTCACACTGTCAATATAATCCTTGATTTCTTGTTCGAAGGATGGATTGACGATAGCTACTTGCGATTGACTAGATAACACTTTGATTTGTTGAACTGTTAGCTTATCAGGGACAGTAATCTCCTTGCCACCAAAAACTACAATATGGTTGGCAATTTCGATACCAATTTCTTTCAAGATACGTTTAGCAATCGCACCAATAGCTACTCGCATTGTGGTCTCACGAGCCGAAGAACGCTCTAAAGCATTTCTCAAATCATCGAAACGGTATTTAATTCCACCTACTAAATCTGCGTGCCCAGGTCTAGGATGCTTAATACGACGTTTTTGCTTTAGGCGCTCTTCAATGTCTTCGACTGACATGATGTCCAGCCATTTGCTATGATCCTTATTAGTTACTGTCAGTGTAATAGGTGAACCCAAGGTTTTTCCATGGCGCACACCAGAACTAATGATCACTTGATCAGTTTCAATTTTCATTCGATTCCCACGACCATAACCACCTTGGCGGCGTTTTAAATCTTCATTAATATCTTTAGCAGATAATTTCAGTCCCGCAGGAATCCCTTCGATAATAGCTGTTAAACTAGGTCCATGTGACTCACCAGCAGTTAAATATCTCATCTATTTCTCCAAATAATCTCTCATTTCTTCTAAAGGTATTTGGTGGACTGTTGCACTACCTAATTGAGGCAGTATAACAATTTTAATAAATTGTCCACTTGCTTTTTTATCATGACTCAATATGTCAAATAAGACGTCCTTATCCCATTCCGCATAGTGGACCGGAAGGCCAAATTTTAAACACATATTATAAATATCTTGACTGATACCTCTTGGCATAAGATTTTTACGCTCAGCCACACGAGAAAGCTGGATCATTCCAATTGCAACAGCTTCTCCATGCATTATTTCTCCATAGCCAGCATGTACTTCGATAGCATGACCGATAGTGTGGCCAAAATTCAAATGCATCCTTAACCCTTTATCATATTGATCAGCTAAAACATGCTTTCGTTTAACTTGACAAGAGTGATAAATAATAGCTAATGCATTATCAAGGATACTATCAATAGTCCCATCCATCTCTTCTAAAATATGCCAGAGTTTTATATCATCAATCAAGCCATATTTGATGACTTCTCCCATACCTTCAACTAATTCACGATTGCCCAATGTTTTTAGAGTAACAGGATCTATCAGTACACCATCAGGTTGTGCAAAAGTACCTACCATATTTTTAGCGAATGAAGTGTTGACTCCTGTTTTTCCGCCAATGGAAGAATCAACCTGTGCTGTTAAACTAGTTGGAATTTGAAGAAAATGGATTCCCCGCATATAAGTAGAAGCAACAAACGCTGCTAAATCTCCGACGACGCCTCCACCAAGTGCAATGATCCCATCGCTTCTGGTCATATGATGCTTTGCTAAAAAAGCATAAATACGATTAGCAACTTCCAAAGTTTTACTAGCTTCACCCGCAGCAAAACTAAAAACATGTACTGTAAAACCTTGTTTTTTTAACTGGTTGACAAGCGACTCCCCGTATAATATTTCTACGTTACTATCTGTGATAATAGTTATCATTTGTTTCTGCCATAAATGTGATACCCAGTCACCAGCCTCAGAAAAACATCCTTCTTCAATTTTAATATGATAAGGGTGATTCGGTAAGTCAACTTCAACCTGCATTCTAATGTCCTCTCATGTTTGTTTTAATAAGACAAAAACCCTAAGCAATTGCTAGGGATCTCATCAGTATATTTAACATTTTGTTATCTCATATCAGTCAGCGTCAAGCAATGCTTTGACACGCTTCATCTCTGAAATAGTAATTTGTCCGGGTGCGATAGATGAATCTAAATATGCAAATGTCCAACTAGATCCAGTTACATCACCAGCAAAACGAGAAATACGTCCAATTTTACTCATAGATACCGTCGCATAAACTTGATCAGGATTAATAGTCTTGAAACCGCGAGTGTAATTCATAACGTCTAAGACATCTTGTTCATTCTTTGGCATTACTGCGATTTTCACAACTCGTGGTGCTAGGGCTGTTAATTCTGAAAATATCTCCATAATATTCTCCGGTGTCTCTTGAAAATTGTGATAAGACAGGACTAAATTTGGAAATTCTAGCATTTCTTGAAAAACTTCTTTATGTGAAAAATACTCAAAATCAATATAATCTGGATTGTAGATAGAATTAATTTTCTGGATTAACTCAACATACTCAGCATCAGATAAGACAATATTACCACCTTCACGCGTTGTACGAAGAGTAAAAATAATTTCATGACCTGCGAATTTCTCAAAAATAGCTGGAGCTACATTAATAATGTCATCCTTTGGTAAGGCATCAGCTCGCCATTCAATAATATCAACACTATCAAATTTTGATAAATCTATTTCTTGAGCCTCTTCAAGACTGCGAGGCATTACTGGTACTACTATTTTCATTATTTTACCTTTATTGTAAATACTTTTAAATAATTACTTTGTTGGTCCTTATCATTTATAGTGAAATCTTCAGGCAACTGCTGTAAGCTAATGTAATTATGTGAAGCTTTACCAAACCCCTTTTCCAATTGTTTCTTAAATTGTGATACGGTTAGATTAGCTGCGTTAGTTGATGCAATGATAGTTCCACCAGGGGTTAAAATATCTAAAGCTTGTTCAATTAATTTATAGTAATCTTTAGTAACCGAAAAAGTTTGTTTTTTATTTCGAGCAAAACTTGGTGGATCAATAACAATCACATCATATGATAGATGTTTTCTTTTGGCATACTTATAATATTCAAAAACATCCATAACGATAAATCGATGGTTATCTGTGACAATCTGATTAGCATCAAAGTGTGCTTTTGAAAGTTCACGCGAGCGTTTTGCTAAATCAACAGAAGTTGTCTCTAATGCTCCTCCAACAGCTGCAGCTACAGAAAAAGTCGCAGTGTATGAAAACATATTTAGAACTTTTTTACCTTCTGATAGATTAGTTGCTAAGGCTTTTCTGACATCATGTTGGTCAAGGAAAATACCTGTCATTAATCCATCATTCAAAAAGACACTATATTTGATATTATTTTCTAAAATCAAAAATGATTCAGGAGCCTCTTGACCGTACAAATGAGCACTTTCAAAGTCTAAACCTTTGAAACGAATTTTTTCATATGCCCCTTTAATATTAGGATAGACCTGCTTAAAGGCTGCAACAATCATTTGTCGATTAGTATAAACAAATTCATTGTACCACGAAAAAAGAGCATAGTCACTATAAAAATCTATAGTTAGGCCACCAAAGTTATCTCCATCCTGATTAAACAAGCGGTAGGCTGTTGTTTGGCTAGATTTTTCAAATTTTTGACGCTTCTCTCTAGATTTTTCGAATAGCGATACAAAGTAATCATGGTTAAAATCAAAAACTTGTCTTGATAGTAACCAACCAATACCTTTATTTTGTGGTGAAAGATAGGCCATCCCTAAGAATTGATTTGACTGTGAAAAAAGTTGAACCAACTGGTTAACTAAACTGGTATCAAAATCTTTTTTTTCCAGTAACTGAGCACCTGATTTGATTTTTCTTTCAACGACAGAATTCACTTTAAGTTTATTCATAAACAGTATTATAACAAATTTTTATCTTTTTTCATACTGAATTCGACCTTTCTTTACCGTATGTTACAAAATTTTATGTTATAATTTAATCTGAGATTTTATCTTTAGGAAAAAAATTAAAGGAAGTTCCTACTGTGAAAAAAATTAAAGATTTTGCTAGCCGTGCGATCAATACACGACTCGGCTTTATTTTATTGTTAGTAGTTATATATTGGTTAAAGACAATTTGGGCTTACCATACTGATTTTAATTTAGGTTTAGAAAATTCCTATCAGTTGTTTTTGACCATTATAAACCCCATCCCCTTAGGACTCTTAATCATAGGTTTGGCCTTATATGTTAAGCGAACCAAAGCTTTTTATATTACCGCTTTTATCACCTATGCTATCGTAAATATCCTTCTAATTGCAAACGCAATCTACTATAGAGAGTTTTCCGATTTCATTACAGTTAGCGCCGTCTTGGCTAGTAGTAAAACTTCGGCTGGCCTTGGAGACTCTGCTCTTAATCTATTGAGAATTTGGGATCTTGTCTACGTTTTCGATTTCATTATCCTTATTTTCTTATTTGCAACCAAGAAAATCCACTTAGATGATCGTCCATTTAATAAACGTGCTAGTTTTTCTATCACAGCTTTGTCTGGTTTACTCTTTTCAATTAACTTATTCTTAGCTGAAATTGATCGTCCAGAACTACTAAGTCGTGGTTTTTCAAACACCTATATTGTTAAAGCTCTTGGCTTGCCATCATTTTCGATTTATAGTGGTAATCAAACTTATCAAGCACAGAAAGAAAGAAATGGTGCCACTGCACAAGAATTAGCGACTGCCAAAAAATATGTAGCAGAGCATTATGCCAAACCCAATCCAGAATATTATGGTATCGGAAAAGGGCGAAACGTTATCATGATTCATTTGGAGAGTTTTCAACAATTCTTGATTGACTATAAATTAAATATTGATGGTAAAGAACATGTGGTTACTCCATTTATTAACAGCCTTTATCATTCGAAAGAGACTGTCTCCTTCTCTAACTTCTTCCATCAAGTCAAAGCTGGTAAGACATCCGATGCTGAGACACTCATGGAAAACTCACTTTTTGGTCTAAGTAGTGGTTCATTCATGGTTAATTATGGTGGTGAAAATACACAATTTGCTGCTCCACATATCTTAGCTCAAAATGGAGGTTACAGTAGTGCGGTCTTCCACGGAAACGTCGGAACATTTTGGAATAGAAATAATGCTTACAAACAGTGGGGTTATGACTACTTCTTTGACTCTAGCTACTTCTCAAAACAAACCAAAGATAATTCATTCCAATACGGTTTGAATGATAAATATATGTTTGCTGACTCTATCAAATATCTAGAGCACATGCAACAACCATTTTATACTAAATTTATTACAGTAAGTAACCATTACCCTTACACAAGTTTGAAGGGAGAGTCTGACGAAGAGGGATTCCCACTTGCAAAGACTAACGATGAAACGATTAACGGTTATTTTGCCACAGCAAACTACCTTGATACAGCTCTTAAATCATTTTTTGAATATCTAAAAGCTGCTGGTGTGTATGATAATTCTATTATTGTAATGTATGGGGATCACTACGGTATTTCTAATACACGCAATCCTAGCTTAGCTGAATTATTAGGTAAAGACCCTGAAACATGGTCTGAATACGACAACGCTATGTTACAACGTGTTCCATATATGATTCACATTCCTGGCTATTCAAAAGGTTTTATCAGTAATACATACGGTGGTGAGGTAGATAATTTACCAACTTTACTTCATATTCTAGGAATAGATACGTCTAAATATACTCAGTTAGGACAAGACTTATTATCTAAAGATAATAAACAAATGGTCGCTATGAGAACAACTGGTCAGTATATTACTCCTAAATACACTAACTATAGTGGACATCTCTATTACACTGATTCAGGACAAGAAATCACAAATCCTGATGAAACAACTAAAGCTGAAATAAAAGCTATTCGAGATGCTACTAATAAACAATTATCTACAAGTGATTCGATTCAAACTGGAGATTTACTACGATTTGATGAAAACAATGGTTTGAAAACTGTAGAAGTTGAAAAATTCAATTACACACATTCTCTTAAAGCACTCAAAGCTAAAGAACGTAAATTGAAAGATCGTTCAACAAGCATATACAGCAAACATAACAACAAATCAACAGTTGATCTCTTCCATGCTCCAAGTTACTTGGAATTGCAAGATCCTAATAAGACACATAAAACATCTAAAAAATAATCCTTGCCATTTAAAGTTTAATCCACACCTCAATCCAACGATTGAGGTGCTTTTTATACGGAATAATACTATAAAACAATAAAAATCAAAAAGGGAAATTATAACAATAATAAATATATCGAAATAAAACAAAAAAGTTTCATTCTACATATATAGAACGAAACTTTTCACTAAAATTATAATATAGGTACTTTCTTTCTAGTAATTAAAAAAAGTTAGGCAAACCCAACTTTTTTAATTCTTATTTACCAAGTTTAGCTTTAGCTGCATCTGCAAGAGCTGTGAAAGCTGCTGCATCGTTAACTGCTAAATCAGCAAGCATTTTACGGTTAACTTCGATTTCAGCTAATTTCAAACCGTGCATCAATTGTGAATATGATAAACCATTCATACGAGCAGCCGCATTGATACGAGTGATCCATAATTTACGGAAGTCACGTTTTTTCTGACGACGGTCACGGTATGCATAGTAGTAAGAATTCATTACTTGTTCTTTTGCAGTACGGAACAAGATATGTTTTGCACCATAGTAACCTTTAGCTAATTTAAGTACGCGTTTACGACGTTTACGTGAAACAACTCCACCTTTAACACGAGCCATTTATATTTCCTCCAAATAATCCTTTATAATATGTAGTAAATGTTTACAGAGACCTTATTATTTAAGGCGAGTAAGCATTGCTTTAATACGTTTGAAATCTCCTGATGAAACCATAGTAGCTTTACGAAGATGACGACGTTGTTTTTTAGTTTTACCGTGGAAACGGTGTGAAGTAAACGCGCGGAAGCGTTTCAATCCACCTGAACCTGTGCGTTTAAAGCGTTTAGCTGATGCGCGGTGTGTTTTTTGTTTTGGCATTTTAAATTCTCCTCTTAAATAATACTATAAAGTCGACAATTATTTCTTGTCTGGAATTGGTGCAAGCTGCATAAACATTTGGCGACCATCCATCTTAGCTCTTTGCTCAATAATAGCGATATCTTGTGTCGCTTCAGCAAATTCCGCCAATACCTTTGCTCCAATTTCTTTATGAGTAATCATACGTCCTTTGAATCGGATAGAAACTTTAACTTTGTTACCTTTTTCAAGGAACTTACGACCGTTACGAAGTTTTGTTTCAAAATCCCCTTTATCAATAACTGGGCTAAGACGAACTTCCTTAACAGTAACAACGCTTTGTTTTTTACGTTGTTCTTTTTGTTTCTTTTGATACTCAAATTTGAACTTACCATAGTCCATAATTTTCGCAACAGGTGGTGTAGCTTGTGGCTGAATTAAAACTAAATCAACATTAGCATCATCTGCAATTGCTTGAGCTTCAGACAATGGTTTAATACCTAATTGTTCACCCTCGAGACCAACCAGACGAACTTCACGAACGCGAATTTCATCGTTAATGAATAGATCTTTTTTAGCTATGATCTTCACCTCTTTATTTTTTTAGAGAAAAACGAAAGCGGACTTGATAAATCAAGCCCGCACATATAATCTTCCTAGATGGAATCTTGACATGTTGGGCCAGACAACCTAAGTCGCAAGGCGAGAAGTTCTCACTTCTGCTTTTCTCATTGCAACTAGTATATCATGACTAATTCTTCATGTCAATTATTTTTTCTGCTTTTTCTTGAATAAAAGTTACAACACCTTCAATTGATACTCCTGTAGTATCAAATTCAATAGCATCTTCTGCTGCCTTTAATGGTGAAACTTCTCGATGGCTATCTTTATAATCACGAGCAGCAATTTCTGATTTCAGTGTTTCAAAATCACTCTCAATGCCTTTTTCTTGATTTTCTTTAAAGCGACGCTCAGCTCTTTCATCAACAGAAGCCACTAAAAAAATCTTCAATTCTGCATCTGGCAAAACAACTGTTCCTATGTCACGACCATCCATTATAATAGCACCATCTTTGGCTATACGACGCTGCTGGTTTACTAACTCTTCTCGAATCTCTGGGATAGCAGAAACCCACGAGACATTGTTAGTAACATCGTTTTGACGGATAGCTAAAGTAACTTCTTCTGTGCCAAGAAAGACTGTCTGGCTGCCATCTTCTGCTTTACCAAAAGAAATTGGTCTTTCAGCTAGGAGTCCTAGAATTTTCGAAACATCTTGTGCTTCATATCCATGCTGTAAAGCCAGATAAGTAGCACAACGATACATAGCACCTGTATCAAGGTAAGTGTAATTCAAATTTTTAGCAATAATCTTAGCGACAGTACTTTTTCCACTTGATGCTGGTCCATCAATAGCAATATTAATTGAGTTCATAATCCTCCCCTTAATTTACAACCACAGGATCGCCTGGATTAGCATACCAATACCCTGAGGTCATATGACTGGGATTAAGTTCTTGTAAACGAGCAACTGAGATACCTGCACGAGCAGCTATGGAGGCTGCTCCCTCACCTGGTTGAACTACGATTGTTCCACCGTTTACTGAAGATGATGTCGATGTCTCACTCGAACTTGCTACAGTACTAGAAGATGTTGTTGATTTATCACTAGTTTTAGTTTTTGATGATGACGTTGTTTTCTTACTTGTAGATGCTTTTTTCGTTTTAGAACTATTAACTTTTTGGCTTGAAGCACCATAAAAACCAGAAGTTTCTTTTGCTCTGTCTTCTCCTCTATTTGAAGTATAAAATACTATAAATAAAATAGCAACGACAATAACAAAGAATGCACTCAAGAAAGCGGTAATCCAAGGAGTACTTGACACCACACCTCTACTCGTTCTTGTAATTTTGTCTTTTCTATGACTATTGTTTTCCACAACTTTTTTTTCCCATGGTTTTTTCGCCATGACTTCCCCCTTGTTAATCGTATCAATAAGTATTACAATAATACTATGAAAGTTGCACTAATTCCAGAAAAATGTATTGCCTGCGGGCTTTGCCAAACATATTCAAATATTTTTGATTATCAAGATGATGGTATCGTTAAATTTTCCGATACAGATAACCTAGAAAAAGAAATTCCAAGTTCTGATCAAGATACTGTTTTAGCAGTTAAATCATGTCCCACCAAAGCTCTTACGATTTTGTAAGAGCTTTTTTATCGTAGCGATAACATTCAAAATAATCCATTTTAATCAAATTATCGAGAAGCTCCACTTCTCCCTTAAATGTAGGTTCAATAGCTAGTGCATCTAAAAAATATTTTTTAGGCCATTTTCGCATGTAAAAAATACGCTCATGGTTATTATTAAATTTGATAGTAACACTTGATTTAGTGACCTCAATTTTAGCAATATCTTCAATTGGAAACTTAGTTCGTCTTAAAAAGTTAAAAGATACAATCCTAAGATATCCGTCTTCTTCAATAACAAAATAGCGATGAAATCCAATGCCCACTAAAACAATAAAGATGGCAAATAGAACAAATACCTGACTCGGAATCTCAGTTCTTTCATATAGCAGAGATAAACCAATAAAAATTGGTGCAATGGCTATTGACCAATAAATAATAGCCCAAGAAAGTTCAGGTTGCCAGTGATAACGTATCTTCCCAAATAATTTTATCATTTAACCACTCCAATCTGATATTTCTTTACTAATCCTTAGCAACGATGCCTAAAATAACATCAACTGCTTTTTCCATTGTTTGTAGACTAACGAATTCAAAGCGTCCATGCATGTTTTCACCACCTGCAAAAAGATTAGGAGTAGGGATTCCCATAAAGGAAATTTTAGAGCCATCTGTACCACCACGAATCGGTTCTATGATTGGCTTGATGTCTAACTCTTCCATTACTTCTTTAGCAATGTTGATAGGTGTCATGTCTTTTTCAATAACTTTCTTCATGTTGTAATATTGATCGTATAGTTTAACCTTTACACGTTCAGATTGTAATGCTTCATTCATATTATCAGCGATATCTTGAGCCAAGTGCTTACGCTTTAAGAAATCAACTTCCTCAAAATCTCGAATGATATATGAACTTTTAGCTTGATCAACTGTTCCACTTAAATCATATAAGTGATAAAATCCTTGATAGCCATCTGTTTGTTCAGGACGTTCATTTTCTGGTAATTGACTATGAAAATCCATAGCAAGCTGTAAAGCATTAATCATTTGATTTTTTGCAGTTCCAGGGTGAACGTTTCGTCCTTCAAATGTAAGCTCCAAACCAGCTGCACTAAAGGTTTCATACTGTAATTCTCCTAGTGGTCCACCATCCACTGTATAGGCAAAATCAACATCAAAATCTTTAACATCAAATTTATCTGCACCTATACCAATTTCTTCGTCTGGTCCAAAGCCAACTCTAATTTCACAATGCTCAATTTCTGGATGCGAAGCCAAATATTCCATAGCTGTCATGATTTCTGCTATACCAGACTTATCGTCTGCTCCCAGTAAGGTTTTACCATCTGTTGTAATCAGTGTTTGCCCATGGTAATTATTTAAATTTGGAAAATCTTTTGGACTTAAAATGTAACCTGAGTCTCCAAGTTCAATATCTCCACCTTTATAGTCAACAATTTGTGGAGTAATATTTTCAGCATTGAAATCAGCTGTATCCATATGGGATATAAAACCTATTTTATGGCGTAAGCGGTCGCTTGTAGCAGGTAAGGTTCCAACCAAATACCCATTAGAAGGTAAATAATGAACATCTTTTAAACCAATTGCTTCCATTTCTGGTTTTAAAACTGTTAAAGCAAAGTCAACTTGACTTTGAGTTGTTGGCGTTTGTGTACTATTAGGATTACTTCTTGTATTTATTTTGACGTATGTTAAAAATCGTTCTAAAAGCTTTTCGTAAGACATCTTTCACCTCATATTTCTCCATTTAATTATAACATAAAAATAAGCTCACTATATTGTGACTACCTTAAAATTTCACAAATAATTTTGGTCGTCAAAAAACTAGGTTAAACAATTCTGTCTAACCTAGTTTTTCATTAGTTAAGGTGCAACTTTCGGCGTAAGTCTTGAGCACGACTACCAATCATTTTATCAAGTAGATGGGTGGCCAGTGCCATAAAGCCATATACCCCTAAACCTATTGCACCGATAACGATAATGTAAACTAGACTTACCAGTCTACTATCGGGTACAATAACCAGATTCATTAACCATATTATCATAGAAATAATAAAGCTCATCAATAGCGTTAGAATAAGGACTAAAGCACTTGTACGACGAATAGCTTGGCGTTTAAATCCTGTAATTTCATGTATTTTCAAATACATAAGAATTACTGGGATACAAAGAGCTACTGTCGTTGAGAAAAGTGGTCCATAGGCATGGAAAAGGAAAATGGAGGGAAGTTGTAAAATAACTTTTGCCACCAGACCATATAGGAAGTAAATAATAGCTTTACGATTTTCAAACAATGCTTGTAGCATTGGTGCTAAAACAGTATAAATAGATAAAATAATTGTTTGAATAAGAGATATGACAAAAAGTCCTAAAGCTTGTCCCTGCGGTAACCCATAAAAGACTGTATACAAAGGTTTTGCTAAAATAACGGATCCTGCAACAGCTGGCAGTAAAAACATTAGTAACATTTGTAGATTATTAACAACCAAACGAGCGGCGGCTTTTTTATCATTCTTAACAAAATTCTCTGTTAACAATGGAATACCAACTCCAGCAATTGCGGTAGCAACAGCAATTAGAATCATCGTAACTTTACCAGGGTTGCTTGAAAAGTAAGCAAACATAACCCGTAATTCTTCACTTGAATAATTCGTAAAGAGCGCCATCGTATTCCCAAATGAAAACTGATCAATCAGTTTGAAAATTTGAATTGCTGCACCAGTAATAATAAAAGGGATTGCTTCCTTAATAGTCTCAATTAGGATTTCTTTAGTATCTAATTTAATGTGCTTTGGAGTTTTACCAATCAAGGCAGATAGCATATTATAACGCCATAAGAAATAAAGCAGCACAGCTATACTAGCAAACATACCGACAAAGGCGGCGAATGTTGACTGTGTCACAGCGGCAATATAATCTCCTGATCCTAGACGCATAATATAGAAAGCAGTTAATAACATCCATATGACACGTATAATCTGCTCAGCGACTTGACTAATGGCATACGGTTTTAAATTATTAAAACCTTGAAAAAAACCACGTAAAACACTCATTGAAGGAAAAACTAAAACAGCTAGAGTTAGACTACGCAATATTGGAACGAGTTCTTGCCCTCCTTTACTAAGTGAAGCAAATAGAGGTGAACCAATATACATAATTAATGCAAAAATTCCACCTAAAATCAGCATAAACTGCAAGATTTTCCGAACCAGATAAATGCTCATCTCTTCTTTACCTAAAGTGTTATACTTAGATACCTGTTTTGCAACTGCTACTGGAATTCCAACAGTTGATATCAAAAGAAATAAAGCATAGATTTCATATCCCATCCCAAATAAAGCATTTGCTTCGGCAGCATGCTTTCCCATCCAAGCATACCAAGGGATAATATAGATGGCTCCCAGCAAGCGACTAATGAAATTCCCTGCTGTTAACCAAGCCGTCCCTTTGACCATTTGTTCTTGCTGACTAACTTTTGTTGTTTTTTGTGACATGGTAAACTTTCTATTTTCAATATTATTTAGCATTTAAAAGACAAAAATCTCAGAAATATCACTTTATTATAAACTTTTACCTTAGACTTGTAAAACGAGAACATAAAGTCTAAAATAAGGAGTATGATTACAATAGATAAAATTTTAGAAATTTTAAAAAATGACCATAATTTCAGAGAGATTTTGTTTCATGAGCATTATTATTATAACTGGACACAAAATGTAACTTTTAATGCCTTATCATATGATAGTCGTCAAATTTCATCTGATACTTTATTTTTCGCTAAGGGTGCTACTTTTAAAAAAGAATATCTAGATTCTGCAATCACAGCAGGCCTTTCTTTTTACGTTTCTGAGATAGATTACGGCGCCGATATTCCAGTGATATTAGTCAATGATATCAAAAAAGCCATGAGTTTGATATCTATGTCTTTCTATAATAACCCACAAAACAAACTTAAACTTCTAGCTTTTACTGGAACAAAAGGAAAAACAACTGCGGCTTACTTTGCTTATCATATGTTAAAAGTAAACCATCGTCCTGCTATGCTCTCAACTATGAACACAACATTAGATGGTAAATCTTTCTTTAAATCACATCTCACAACCCCCGAGAGTCTTGATTTATTTCGGATGATGGCTACAGCCGTTGAGAATCAAATGACACACTTAATTATGGAAGTATCAAGCCAAGCATACCTAACCAAACGTGTTTATGGTTTAACCTTTGACGTTGGCGTTTTCTTAAATATTAGTCCCGATCATATTGGTCCTATCGAGCACCCTACATTCGAAGATTATTTTTTCCACAAACGGCTCTTGATGGAGAATAGCAATGCTGTTGTTGTAAATAGTCAGATGGATCATTTTAATATTGTCAAAGAACAGGTCGAATATATTCCTCATGATTTCTATGGAGATTATTCTGAAAATGTTATCACAGAATCAAAGGCCTTTTCTTTCCATGTCAAAGGAAAGTTGGAGAACACCTACGATATCAAGCTGATTGGAAAATTCAATCAAGAAAATGCTATCGCAGCTGGACTTGCTTGTCTCCGACTTGGTGTTTCAATTGAAGATATAAAAAACGGAATTGCACAAACTACCGTCCCTGGCCGCATGGAAGTCCTAACACAAACCAACGGCGCAAAGATTTTCGTTGACTATGCCCACAACGGAGACAGTTTGAAGAAATTATTAGCTGTTGTTGAGGAACACCAAAAAGGGGATATTATATTAGTACTCGGAGCTCCTGGTAATAAAGGTCAAAGCCGTCGTAAAGACTTTGGAGATGTCATTAATCAACATCCTAATCTACAAGTGATACTCACTGCAGATGATCCTAATTTTGAAGATCCCTTAGTTATCTCACAAGAAATAGCAAGCCATATTAATCGTCCGGTTACTATCATCATTGATCGAGAAGAAGCAATTGCTAATGCCAGTACTCTTACTAATTGCAAACTAGATGCAATTATTATCGCTGGTAAAGGAGCAGATGCTTATCAAATTATCAAAGGAAATCGTGACAATTACTCTGGAGATTTAGAAGTTGCGAAAAAATACCTTAAACGATAAAAAAAGCTAAACAATAATGATTATTGATACTATTTTGAATCATTCCAAATAATTATCATTTTGTTCACATTTTTCTTAATTAATGCTAAAAAAGGCTTTTGTAAGTCTTTTTTCTATGTTATAATGAACTTAATTTTTTGCTAGAAAGGTTCTCTATGTCTCACATAAAAGCAGAAAACATTATCGTATCTTACGATCAGAAAGAAATCATCAATAATCTTTCCCTCAGTATACTTAACCAAAAAATAACAACGATTATTGGTGCCAATGGATGTGGAAAGTCTACTCTTTTGAAGGCTCTCACACGCATCCATAAAATAAAAGATGGTACTATCACTATTGATGGTCATGATATTGCACATTTACCCACAAAGGAAATTGCTAAGAAGATTGCACTTCTCCCACAGGTGTTAGAAGCAACTGAAGGGATAACAGTTTATGAACTAATATCTTATGGACGGTTCCCACACCAAAAATACCTTGGCAATTTGACAAATGACGATCGCAGTAAAATCCATTGGGCGATGGAAATGACTAACGTAGCGCAATTTGCTAATAGAGATGTTGATGACCTTTCAGGAGGTCAGAGGCAAAAAGTATGGATTGCTATGGCTTTAGCACAAGATACAGATACTATCTTTTTAGACGAACCTACAACTTATCTTGACATGAATCATCAATTAGAAGTCTTAGAATTGCTCAAAAAACTTAATGACGAAACGCAAAAAACAATTATTATGGTCCTACACGACCTAAACCTGTCTGCGCGCTATTCTGATTATCTAGTTGCAATGAAAACCGGTAAAATTATCTATGAAGGTAGTCCTAGTCAGATCATGACTAAAGATATTATCAAAGATATTTTTAAGATTGATGCTCATATCATTCAGGACCCTATTAGTAAACAACCTGTTTTGTTATCTTATCAATTATCAACTGATCAAAATTAATATTATTTAGGAGATGTTATCTTATGAAAAAAATTGGAATTATTGTCCTCACACTACTGACCTTCTTTTTGGTATCTTGCGGACAACAAACTAAACAAGAAAGCACTAAAACAACTATTTCTAAAATGCCTAAAATTGAAGGCTTCACCTATTATGGAAAAATTCCTGAAAATCCGAAAAAAGTAATTAATTTTACATATTCTTACACTGGGTATTTATTAAAACTAGGTGTTAATGTTTCAAGTTACAGTTTAGACTTAGAAAAAGATAGCCCCGTTTTTGGTAAACAACTGAAAGAAGCTAAAAAATTAACTGCTGATGATACAGAAGCTATTGCCGCACAAAAACCTGATTTAATCATGGTTTTCGATCAAGATCCAAACATCAATACTCTGAAAAAAATTGCACCAACTTTAGTTATTAAATATGGTGCACAAAATTATTTAGATATGATGCCAGCCTTGGGGAAAGTATTCGGTAAAGAAAAAGAAGCTAATCAGTGGGTTAGCCAATGGAAAACTAAAACTCTCGCTGTCAAAAAAGATTTACACCATATCTTAAAGCCTAACACTACTTTTACTATTATGGATTTTTATGATAAAAATATCTATTTATATGGTAATAATTTTGGACGCGGTGGAGAACTAATCTATGATTCACTAGGTTATGCTGCCCCAGAAAAAGTCAAAAAAGATGTCTTTAAAAAAGGGTGGTTTACCGTTTCGCAAGAAGCAATCGGTGATTACGTTGGAGATTATGCCCTTGTTAATATAAACAAAACGACTAAAAAAGCAGCTTCATCACTTAAAGAAAGTGATGTCTGGAAGAATTTACCAGCTGTCAAAAAAGGGCACATCATAGAAAGTAACTACGACGTGTTTTATTTCTCTGACCCTCTATCTTTAGAAGCTCAATTAAAATCATTTACAAAGGCTATCAAAGAAAATACAAATTAAAAGAAAGCTCCTCTTATGTTTAAAGCTTCAAAAAAACTCGTTCAAAAAAATAAGTCAAATCATTTTTGGCTTGTTTTTTTCATAACACTTATACTATTTCTTATTGGTTGTTACGCCAGCTTACGATTTGGTGCTATCAATTTCAAGACTAGTGATTTAATAACTGTTTTAAAAAATCCCTTAAAAAACTCTAATGCTCAGGATGTTATTTTTGACATTAGACTACCACGCATAATTGCAGCTATCTTAGTAGGTGCAGCTATGTCACAAGCAGGTGCTATTATGCAGGGAGTCACTCGAAACGCCATTGCTGATCCTGGACTACTAGGTATTAACGCCGGAGCTGGGTTAGCCCTTGTTGTAGCATATGCTTTTTTAGGGAGCATGCACTATAGTACGATTCTCATAGTCTGCTTACTAGGGTCTGTCATTTCTTGTCTTTTAGTCTTCACACTCTCTTATACAAAGCAAAAGGGTTACCACCAACTACGACTCATTTTAGCCGGAGCGATGATCTCCACACTTTTTACGTCTGTTGGACAAGTGGTTACATTATACTTTAAACTCAATCGAACTGTTATCGGTTGGCAAGCAGGTGGTTTATCCCAAATTAACTGGAAAATGCTAATCATAATAGCACCTATCATTATTTTAGGTTTACTTATTTCACAACTCCTAGCACATCAATTAACTATCTTGAGCCTTAATGAATCTGTGGCCAAAGCATTGGGACAAAAAACTCAATTAATGACTGCGTTTCTATTACTTATTGTTTTGTTTTTATCAGCTTCATCAGTCGCTTTGATAGGAACCGTTTCTTTCATTGGATTGATTATTCCACATTTTATTAAGCTTTTTATTCCCAAAGATTATCGTCTGTTATTACCTTTAATAGGATTTTCAGGGGCTACTTTCATGATCTGGGTAGACTTATCATCTCGTATTATAAATCCCCCTTCAGAGACATCAATTAGTTCTATAATCAGTATCGTAGGGCTTCCATGTTTCCTATGGTTAATTAGAAAAGGGAAAAATCTATGATTCAAAAAAATAAAGCTCCTTTTGTTTTAATATCATCTGTCATTATCCTACTATTATTAATACTAGTATCAATTTCACTTGGCTATGCTAATACTTCCGTTATTGACGTTTTAAAACTAATAAGTGGAAAATCTGATGATGCCTTCCTTTTTATCATTACTAACATTCGTTTACCTCGTATTATTGTCTGTATCTTTGGGGGAGCTTCTTTAGGAATTGCTGGGTTGCTATTACAGACGTTAACCAAAAATCCACTAGCTGATTCCGGTATTCTTGGTATCAATGCTGGAGCTGGATTAGTAATCGCTCTAACCATAGGAACATTTAATGTTAGCAATCCAACTATATTATACTTTTTACCCCTATTTGCTATGTTTGGAGGGTTGGTAACTATTTTTCTTATCTATCTTATGTCATACAGAAGAAATCACAATATTAGCCCTACACGATTAATCGTCACTGGTATCGGAATATCTACAATTATTTCAGGCGTTATGATTTTGATTATTAGTCAGTCTAATAATCAAAAAATGGATATGATCGTTGAATGGCTTAGTGGAAAAATTACAATTAGTTCCTGGACTACCATTATCACTTTTATCCCGATTCTCATTTTGTTATGGGGATTAGCATATAGTCGCAGTCGCCACCTTAATATTATGAACCTAAACGAGCAGACTGCTCTCGCTCTAGGACTTCATTTAAAAAAGGAAAGAATATATACTTTGATGCTGACAAGTAGCCTCGCTGCTATTAGCGTCGTCTTAATTGGTAATATTACTTTTATAGGCTTACTCGCTGGGCACTTAAGTAGACGACTATTAGGAAATAACCATAAAATTATACTACCTAGCTGTCTTCTTATTGGTGCTATTATCCTATTGGTATCAGATACTATAGGTCGTCTCCTCTTAGTTGGTACGGGTATTCCCACTGGATTGGTTGTATCAATAATTGGTGCCCCCTATTTTCTCTGGTTGATGACAAAAGTTGACTAAAAAAGACTGGACAAACTTCCAGTCTTTTTTATGTTAAGTAAATCTTTAAAGCTTCAACATCAAGTTTAGCATTTAAACGATAGGTAGTATCTTGGTTTAAGCTAATATATCCAAGTAATTCTAAAGCTTGGATAAAAATAACTGTACGTTTTTGCTTAACACTATCCTTGCGAAGAAATTTCAATATAAAGCTTGACATATATTTTAAAGCATATTCCGAATTAACATCTCCTAAAAGTTGATAAAGCTTTTTTTGTTCTCTTGAAAGTGGATAACCGTTAGTTAGTTTATAGAAATAATTAGAAAGAGTCAAAGTGTTTCTTTCAAAATCTGTCTCTTCTACAAATACCAAGTGATTGGTTGGGTTATCTAAATTTGTCACAAATTTTCGCTTCTGTAATAACTGATAGATTTGACTATCAGAATCTATGAAAACCAAATCATCTAATACTAATCCATCTAGCGAACTCAGAAAAGGAAGATTAAGGCTGTAGCGTTTATTTTGGCGAAGGATATATCCATGATTAATATATTCTTCTAACAAACGGTCAATTTTAGAATAGTCTGTAAAGTGGGACTTTATTTTTCTTAGTGTTACATCATCATGTATCCAAAGATAGTTAATAAGCTCCTTAAAAAACTCTTGTCTTTCTAACTTTCCTGGATTAAACGTTAATATCATAAAAGCGCTCCTAAATGTATGACTAAAAAAACGGGACGCAGCCCGTTTTACATGATTAATTAAGCATTGTAGCTTTCTGTCAATTGAGGAACAACTTGTTTTTTGCGTGATACTGCCCCAGCAAGAAAAGCGTGGTTATTTTCAAGTGTAAATTCAAAAGCTGCTTCAACTTTAGCCATATTTGAACCGAGAGCTAAAATCTCTGAATTTGAATTAACAATGTCAGTAATCATCAATACAAAATCAGAATAACCTTCTGTGACAATTGCTTCTTGAATAGCAACTTCAATCTCTTCTTGACGTGCTAAAATATCGTTAATGTCCACAGTATTAACTTGTGCAACACGAACAGCTTCTCCATTTAATTCAAATGTTTTAGCATCAATATCAATCAACTCCGCTGCAGTCTTACTTGAGAGGTTAGTACCTGCTTTAAGCATTTCTAAACCATATTCTTCTAAGTTTACACCTGCAAGCTCTGCTAGTTCTTTTGCAACTGGAATATCTGAAGCATGAGTTGTTGGTGATTTCAAAAGAAGAGTATCTGAAATCAAACCTGATAATAATAAACCAGCCAACTCTTTGGGTACTGATACTCCATTTTCCTTAAACATACGGTAAACAATCGATGATGCTGAGCCAACTGGTTCCAAACGCATATATAACGGATTGGCAGTCTCAAAGTTAGCAACACGATGATGATCAACAACACCATAAACTGTCACATCTTTAATATCAGAAATAGATTGTTGGAATTCGTTATGGTCAGTTAAAATGACTGTCTCTACACCCTCTGCTTTTGCAGATTCTACTACTCGAGGTGCTTGAACACCAAAATAATCTAAAACATATGCTGTTTCTTCATTTGGAGTTCCTAAAGCAACGGCCTCTGTGTCAAGCCCCCAAGCTTCTTTAGCTAGATATGCAAAAGCAACTGATGATCCAATAGCATCTGAATCTGGATTTTGGTGACCAAAGACTAAAATTTTAGACATGTTTTTACCTCTTCTTTTATATTCACCTTATTGTAGCAAAAATTGAATAACTTAGCAAAAAATCTTACTAGGAAGCCCTTTGCAACTAAAAAAGTTGAATAAAATTCAACTTAAAACTAATTTTGAATCCTTTTTAGATATTCTGTATAGGATTCTGTTTTCATGATATCTTTAGCGTTTTTAACACGTTCTGGAGTTGGTGGTTTCACACCAGCTAATGGATACGGAATTCCTAATTCACGCCATTTGAACTCTCCCATAGTATGATAAGGCAATACTTCAAATTTATCGACATTATCAAGTGTTTGGACAAATTCACCCAAACGTTTTAAATGGTCATCAATATCAGTCAATCCAGGAACTAAAACATGACGAATCCATACCGGAGTACCTCTATCAGATAAATATCTAGCAAACTGTAAAATATTTTTGTTAGACTGACGAGTTACAATTTTATGTTGTTCTGGATCAATTTCTTTTAAGTCAAGGAGTACCAAATCAGTAACATCTAACAATTTTTCAAGGATAGCATGGTATTCTGGTGTTGCTCGATAAGCAAAACCACAAGTATCTAGCGTCGTATGAATACCTAGTTTCTTAGCCTCAATAAAGAGGGCTGTAATAAAGTCAATTTGCAGCATTGCTTCACCACCTGAAACTGTGATACCTCCATCTTTTCCCCAAAAATGTTTATAACGGAGAGCTTCCTTTAGAACATCCTCAACGGTACGTTCCTTTGAATTGTTAGTTTCCATTTCCCAAGTATCAGGATTATGACAGTATTGACAACGCATTTTACATCCTTGCATAAAAATGATAAAACGAATACCTGGCCCATCCACAGAGCCGAAACTTTCTGTAGAATGGATCATTCCTGTTACTTTTTTATAGTCTATTTCTGCCATTTCATCACCTTGTAACCGTTTTTATGACTTTATTATATCATTTTCATGAAAAAAAGACTAAGTAATCTTAGTCTTTTTCAATATTCTGTTCTATATCAGACAATAGCACCTTCAATTTTGTTATACGACCATCTTTAACTTTATCATTAATCAAAGTGATGTGTTTATCTTTGCTGTCTACTTCGTAAGCTACTTTTTCCTCTTGGTTTGGAATACTACCCACACCAGTTAAATAATAACCCGCAATTGTATCAACATCATCACTTTCTAACTCTGTCTCAAAATAATCATTAAATTCATTAAGCGTCATAGTTCCTAGAACAATATAGATATTCTCATCGATTTCCCTGACAAATTGTTCAGCTGTATCTGTTTCATCATCAATTTCGCCGACAATTTCTTCCAATAAATCCTCTAGAGTTACTAAACCAGCAACGCCACCATATTCATCTAGTAAAATGGCCATTTGATTTTGAGTGTTGCGTAATGCTTTTAAAAGGTCATCTACAAAAATCGTTTCTGGAACAAAAAGAGGTTCCTGAAGTATTTTTCGCAAGTCGATAGTATCAAAACCAGTTTTAAAGCCCGCTTCCAATAAGCGCTTGGTATGTAAAACACCAACAACTCTATCTTTATCGTCATCAAAAACAGGGACACGAGAAAAGTTTTGTGATAAAATTCCTTCAATATTTGATTGTGCATCATTGTTGATGTCAATCATGAAAGCATCAGTGCGCGGAACCATAACTTCACGCGCCATCATTTCATCTAGCGAGAAAATCCCTTGCAGCATCTCAATTTCTTCAGCTTCCAAAGTTTCTTCACTATTCGTCAACATATATTCAATTTCATCACGTGTCATCTTCTCGTCAGCATCATCAAAAGTCATCGGAGTGATTCTACTCAATAAGTTAGTTGAAGCTGAGAGCAACCATACAAAGGGGCTTACGATTTTCCCTAGAAAGATAATAATGGGAGCTGAAACAATTGCTAGACGATCTTTCAAATTCATAGCAATACGCTTAGGATATAATTCTCCTAGAACAATAGAGACATATGTTAAAAAGATTAGCGCAATAATACTCCCTGCTGTACGGGCTGTTGCTGAATTTCCTAGCCACCCTGAAATCACATGTCCTAGTGAGGCAGATAAACTAGCCCCTTGCAAAAGGCTAATAAAAGTAATACCAACTTGAATTGTTGATAAAAAATTATTGGGATTTTCAAGAACGTCCAAAAGACGTCGATACCTTTTGTCCCCTTCTTCAGCTTTCTGTTCTACTTTAGAGCGGTTTAGCGATACTAAAGCCATTTCAGATGCTGAAAAGAAGGCGTTAAATAGGGTTAATATTAATAAAATAACAAATTGTAGTAACAAACTCTGACTGCCAGGGTCTTGCATGGAAAATTACTCCTAAATAAAAATTATTTGAATTTAGCTGATAGCGATTAACTCTACCAACTGTTCTTCTATTAGATAATGCTATCATTATATCATATAATAGCACTGAGCGCATAGTCGATAATATTGTTTATGGCATTTTATAGAAATTATCATTTTAGCTAATTGCCTAAAGATAGTTACACCTCATTTTCATATGATTGTAACTTTTCTACCATAATTAAAAAGGGAGGCGTATTAACTTGATTGAGTGGTTGATAAAGCATTGTAGCGAAATTATTCTGTGGTAATTGTTCCACGAATGCTATCACCGCATCTTTCTCACTTTTTCCACCATCATGACCATAATAAACCATAAGTGATAGACGTCCACCTACTTCTAAAATGTCTAAAACGTTTTTGATTGCCTTGATAGTTGTGTGTGGTTTTGTAATAACTGTTTTATCCGCTGAGGGTAAGTATCCCAGATTAAATATAGCCGCTCTTAAAGGTGTATGAACATATTGTTCCAAATTTTCATGCCCATCCAAGATAAGTTCAGCGTTAGAGATCCCTTGCTCCGTGAGCTTTGCTTTCGTTTTTGCTATTGCTTCTTCTTGAATATCAAATGCATAAACTTTTTTAGAACTTTTCGCTAAAAAAACAGTATCATTCCCATTTCCCATAGTTGCATCAAGCGTTATTGCTTCTTTATCAATAACTTCTGCTAAAAAATCATGAGAAAGATGAATTGGTCTTTTAATCATGTTTTACCTCAGCTTTACATCCTTGATATGACTGTCTTTTCTCCATTTCTTTGTCAATGGCATTAAGCACTTCCCATTTATTAAGGCTCCACATCGGTCCAATTAACATATGACGTGGCGCATCACCAGTAATTCGGTGAATAACAATATGTTTTGGAATAATCTCCAGTTGGTCACAAATAATCGAAATATAGTCTTCTTGACTTAACAAACGTAAACGACCTTCATGGTAATCTCTCTGCATTCTTGTATTAGTCATAAGATGCAGAAGGTGTAATTTTATACCCTGAATATCATTATCCGTAACACATCGACGAACATTTTCCACCATCATATCATGTGTCTCCCCTGGAAGGCCATTTATTAGGTGAGAAACGATTTCTACTTTAGGAGCTAATTCTCGTATTCTCTTAACAGTTTTTTTGTAAAGGTCATATGAATGTGCTCTATTTATTAATGCAGAAGTTGCTTCATAAGTTGTCTGAAGGCCTAATTCTAAAGTCACATGCATTCTTTCAGAAAGTTCAGCGAGATAGTATATAGTTTCATCAGGTAAGCAATCCGGCCTTGTTCCGATGTTGATTCCGATAACTCCTGGCTCATTAATAGCCTGTTCGTAACGCTCTTTAATTATCTCTAACTTAGCATGGGTATTGGTAAAATTTTGAAAATAGACTAAGTATTTATTAACCTCAGGCCACTTTCTATGCATGAAATCAATTTCTTTATAGAATTGTTCACGAATAGGAGCTTCTGGAGCAACTATAGCATCCCCTGAACCAGAAACTGTGCAAAAAGTGCACCCTCCTCTAGCAACTGTTCCGTCTCTGTTAGGACAGTCAAAACCAGCATCTATAGGTAATTTAAATATTTTTTCTCCAAAGAGTTCTCGATAATAATCATTAATCGCACGATAACGTTTTTTCATAGGATAATTGTATCACAATTTTAACTAAAATAACCTCACTACTACAATAAAACTAAAAAAGATTGGAACGTCAGTTAGTCCCAATCTTTTATTTACTTCACTTTCTTTAACCAATCCTTGGCTAAAAAGATATACGCAGTTAGATTCAAAATACCATAAGCAAGTATAAAACCAGCTAAAACATCTGTCGGAAAATGAACCCCTAGGTAAATACGAGATAACCCAATTAAAAAAATGAGCAAACCCAAAGTACCTTGGCACAACAGTTTCCATATACTCTTAGGCATATAGTACTGCAATAAAATAATAATACTCCCAAATATCATAAATGTTCCCATCGAGTGCCCACTGGGAAACGAATAGCCACCTGCAAATACTAAATGGGTTAAAGTTGGTCTTACTCTTTGAAAAATAAGTTTTAAAGAAAGTATACATATACCAGAGATAATAGCATTTACTGCGATAAATCTAGCTTGAGGATACCACTTCTTAAGGTAACAGAAAGTGACGCTCATAATCGCAATAGCTATCTGGCTTACAGTATTACCAATCACAGTGATTAACTTGAAAAATCTTGTAGAAAGATTTGGCAACTGTCCTCTAACACTTTCTTGAATAGTTTGGTCAAATGAAATTACAGTGTCGGGCCAATATTTGATGACCAATCCTAAACTGAAAAATAAGATAATAGCAATAAATGCTTGAATAAGTTTACTATTTTGACGAGATAACATTAGTCTTTTTATATCTTTCTAATATTGGCAAACAAGCCACGTAAGTTAGATAGAAAACAATCGAAATTAAAATTCCCTCAACGATATTAAATGGAATAACCATTGTTAAAAGGTAATTGCCTACACCAATAAATGTTCTGATATCAAAGTTAGCAAATATAGCATACAAAGGAATCGCAAAGACATAGTTGAGAGCTACCATAGATACGGTCAAGCTAACTGTACCAAATAGACTAGCTTTAATAAAATCTTTTGCACTCTCTCTATTTTTCCAGAAAATAGCGAAACTTGCTAAAAATAAAGCTAGAGCAACCATATTCATCGGTAAACCAATAAACGTTTCTGGACCACGATTAGCAAGTATAACTTTTAAAAGTGATCTTAATAAGAGTACACCATAACTTGATTTCAAATCAAATAAAATAAAAGCAACTAACATCGGAAGGATTGAAAAATCAACCTTTAAAAATTCTGCTCCTGGTATTAATGGAAATGAAACCATCATCAATACAAAAGATAAGGCAGAAAGAATGGCGATTGTCACCATTTTACGTGTATTTGTCATAAAAAAATTCCTCCAATTTAAATAAATTGAAAGAAGCTCCAAAGGTAAGCGTATGTACGCGAAAAAACCTTTGTCTTCTCCCATCCAGACTTTACTGTCGGTTGTGGAATCTCACCACATCAGCTTTCGCTCGCGGACTGATGCTTCACAACTGACAAATAAGTTGGAAGCGATTACCGCCGGTCGGGAATTACACCCTGCCCTGAAGACACCTATAGCATAACAAAAAAAACTTGCAATTGCAAGTTTTTTAATTACTAATTAGTAGTAGTGATTAAAAATCATATTAATACCAAATTACTATACTGTATCGTTTCTTTCAGATTTGCTATTTTTAGTTTTTCTTAAAAAGATAAACAAAATTCCCAAAATAATACAACCAAGAATTGTCAGTCCTCCACCAATAATCATTCCTGTTTTAGGAAGAAATGATTGTGGAAAAAGCGGTTGTGATGGTTTAGGATTTGTTGGTGGAGGAGTTTCTTTTTCGTTTTCTACCTCTACTTCCTGTGTTTTATTAGCAACTACAGCAACTACAGCATCCTTCATAGATATACGGTAACCAGTTAGTGCTTTTGCTTCTCGAAAAATATACTTACCAGGTAATAAACCTTCAACCTCAATTTCTCCCTTATCATCAGTTACTAATGAAGTAATCCCATCTTGATCGGTCGTAAATCGTCCATTTTTAAAGCGAACTGGCTGATTCTGGTTATCGTATAATACAAATATTACTCCGGATAGCCTTTTCTTTATCTTTCCTTCTTTTGTATATTTAATAAGTTTTAATCGGCCTGTTTCAACTTTTCGCTTAGGATTTATCTGTAATTGATTTGATAACTTATCATCTGGTAATTCAATATAAAAAGGTACTATTGTTGAAACGCTTTGATCAGCTTTATAAGCACGACCAAAGTACGAACCATTTGGGAGTGCTATCTTTGTCTGACCATTAGTATCAGTAGGAGAAGTCAAGATACTCTTATACTTCTGGTTCAATTCGCTATCTGTCATTTGGCTCAATAAATCAACTTTTAAGTTGTCAGTCACAGTCCATAAACGATAAGAAATCCCCTCCTCTGTAGTATTTGGCTGAAGTCCTATCTGTGTGATTGTTAGTTGATTAGGGGTATCAGCATTTACACTGGCTACCGAAAAAAACGCTAATTGTACCAATCCTAAAAAGCAACATAGTAGAAGTCCTAAACTTTTTCTAATCTTTTTCATTTTTGATTTCCCTTTCTCTTTCTCTCTTTAAATTTTCGTTTTAAATATAATAGTAAAGCGACTAATATAAGAATAACTAGGATTGATAAGAGGAAATAAAGTTTATAGTGTGTTTGCAATTCTTTCATTAAATAGTTCTTTTCTTTAACAGGAGGTACATACTTGATTCGATGCCCTCTAACTAGTAAACGATGTGAATTAATCGAATAAGGTGTACATGTTAGCAAAGTCGCATAATCCTTACCTTTAACAACCAATAATTTAGAAAAATTATCTGGCTTTACAACACTTATTTGATCAACCTTATAGGCTAAAACTTCTTTGATATTATGAATATAAAAAATTTTTCCTTTTTTAAGTTTATCTAAATCTGTAAATAACTTAGCTTTAGGTAAGCCGCGATGAGCTGTGATAACAGTATGTGAACTTTTTCCACCAATTGGCAAGGAGGTTCCTTCAAGGTGTCCTGCTCCTTTTTCAAGAACACTACTGGTAGTCCCCGCATAGATAGGTAATTTTTGCTTGATAGACGGTATATCAATATATCCAATCATTTCAGCAATCTCAAGCATGTGGGCGTATTCAGCAATACCTTTTTTTTCCTTTTCAGTATAGGGATCTGATAGGCGGCTTGGGTCCAGTGTTCTATTATAAGCTTTTGCTAACTCAAATCGTCTATTAATCTCTTTAGTATTTAATTTTTGGGTTTGATTATCAAAGTTAGTTACTTGATTATTAGCTTTAATATTATAGTACCAATTTGAAATAAAAGGATATGAGGTTATCAAAAGACCAACTAAGAACAATAGTATCAAGCCTACATTCATCCATCGATTTAAAACGACCGATTCCTTAAGGTTTTTCTGAAATTTTCCTCCCATTATGATTCAATTCCTTTTCTAACACTTGCTAAACGATTTTTTTGACGTTGACGTTTTATTAACCAAAGTAACCAAGCAATAATAACTAAAGATATATAGAATAGATATCTATAAATCGTGTTTAAATGACCGTCTTTTATTAATTTTTCATCAATAGGACCTTTATAAGGGATACGATGTCCCCTTACTAAAAGTCTGTGTGTATTGATCATAATCGGGGTGCAAGTCAATAAGGTTGCATAATCATGTCCAGGAACAACCAACAAATCTGAAAAGTTATCGGGTGTAACGACTTTTATCTGATCTACTTGATATGCTATCGTTTCTTTTATGTTTTGAATATAAAACTTATCTCCTTTTTTTAACTTTTTAAGGTTAGAAAAGAGTTCTTTATCTGGAATTCCTGAATGCGCTGTTATAACAGTATGTGTACTATTGCCCCCAATTGGAAGAGAGGTACCTTCTAAATGCCCTGCTCCTTTAGATAGAACTTCTTGACTTGAACCTGCAAATATAGGGAGTTTTTGACCTATCTTAGGAACTGAAATTGTTCCGATTTTTTCACTTACCTCTAACATACGGGCGTACTCTGCTACCCCCTTTTGAATTCGTTTTTTCTCATAAGGATCTTCAAGATGGACATTATTTAAAGAATCATTATAAGCTTGTGCTAGAGCCATACGTCGATTGATTTCTTTCTGACTAAGTTTTTTAGCAGCTCTCTCAAAATCCTGTGTTTGATTATTAGATTCTATCGTATAGTAAAAACGTGATACCACTGGATACAATAAAATAGATAGACCTATTAGAAAAAGAATGATAAAAGGAAGATTTGACTTCTTCTTTTTTTTTGGTTTTTTGATGATTTTTTTAGTCTTCACGTCATCTCCTAGATAATGGCTCTTGCTTATGATCTAAGAGTACTTCTACTGAAATACCCTTAGATCATAAGCACAGCTTTAACTGCGCTTATACATCATCAAAGACTAGCCTTAAGCTTCCTTTGATTGGCGTCTTTTCATGATAACTACTGCTCCAAGCATAATGCTTAAACCAATAATTGTGAAAAGAATTGTACCAATACCACCTGTTTGTGGGATTGTTACCTTTTTATTTTCTACACGTGTCGCATCTTTTTGGTTGCTGTTAGCAACGTAGTCAATGTTACCACCTGTTATGTATGACCCTTGATTAACTACAAACTTAATATTACCTGCCAACTTAGCAAATCCTGCTGGAGCAAGTGTTTCTTCAAGGTTGTAAGTACCGTCTGCAAGACCTGTAACTTCAAATTGACCTTGATCGTTTGAAGTGTAGGTAATGGCTCTAGCCTTATCTGTTATCCACTCATAAGCTGTACGAGCCTCAATGAAGGCTGCATCGTAATCTGCTTGTTTAGTTTTGATAAGTTCTTTTGCAGTAATTCCTTTTTCACCTTTTTGGTCTGTTGCAGACAACTTGTTATAAGCAGCGATAGCTTCATCTAAAGCTATTTTCTTAGCAGCTAAAGTTTTTTGACCTTCTGATTGATCTGCTTTAAGAGCAAGGTATTTACCTGCTGAGTTTTTCACAACGAATTGTGCACCAGCCAAACGGTCACCTTGTTCATTAGTTTTGACAAATTTCTTACCATGAGTTTCAACTTTTGGTTCAGTTGGGTTCAATGGTGTTGGGTTATCAGAATCTTTGGTATTGGTAATGGTTACTTTACCATTTTCTAGATTTATTGCACTTCCGTAACCAGAAACACGTTCTGAGATCATGTATGATTTGTTTTCTAGACCAGTGAATTTACCCGAGAAGTTACCAGATACTTCAAATTTGATACCATTTCCAAGGTCGATTGTACCTTTAGATGTTTTTGTCAATGATACTGAAGCAACAGTTTTATCTTTATCTTTCAATGTGTAAACAACGTTTACACCATCAGGTGCAATTCCGTCAGACCAAGTTTTAGCAACTGTTACTTCACCCTTTGAAGGTGTAACAGGAAGTTCAGTCAAGTCTTTACCTGGTTTGTTACCATACGACAATTTGATATCATTGGATTCTGGATTATCAATAATTGCTTGACCATTAACAGTAGCACTATAAGTCAATGTAAATTCAATATCAGCTGTTTTAGCTGCTTTTTCCAATTTGCCCAATCCATCAGCTGTGAATTTTAATGTGAAACCACGGGCATCAATGCTAAGTTCATAGTCTGTATCCTTAGCAAAAGTTTCTGTAGTTCCTGAAGCTTTAAGGCTAACAGTTGAACCCATTGTCAAACCATTTGACATTATATCTGTCCAAACCAAGTTTTCGTATTTAGAACCTTTGTGAATTTTTGTTTTAACTTCATAAGGAACAACTTTACCGATTTCAGCAGTAGCAGTTGCTTTGTCACGTGCATAATTACCATAATTTGCGCCAGCTGTCAAAAGTCTATTAACATCTGTCAATGCTGTCAAATCGTTTGTTTTAGCAAAGTTTTTATCAATTTCTGGTTTTTCTTCAGTGTTCTTTGGATAAACATGGGCATCAGCAACAACACCATCTTCATTTACCAATGGAAGAGTGATGTTAACTGGAACCGCTTTTGAAGCAGCCAGGAGGGAACCATTATTGTTGTAAGTAGATTTTGATTTAACTTCAACAATTTTAAACTCGCCTTTCAATCCTTTGGTGTTGAAAACAAGTCCAGTATCTCCCTCTGGTGTCAATCCAGACACGGCCTCATCAATATTTACTGTTATTTCAGGAGTACCATCTTTATTAATTAAGGCTGGTGTTAATTTGTTACCTTCTTTTGCCTTAACATATTGCACTTTACCACTTTTATCTTCTTTCAAAGCTAAAGCAAAGAACGCACCTTCGATTTCTTTAGATCCCTCGCCAAAGTAACCAGCAAGGTCAGAAATAGCTCCACCTTTGTAGTCTTTTCCGTTAAGACCTGTAGTTCCTGGGAAGTTACTTTTGTTAAGATTTGATTCGGTTTGCAAAATCTTGTGCAAAGTCACTGTATTAGTTGTTGCTTCATCCGCAAACGCTGGTGCAACTGAGAGCAATGACGTTAAAGTCAGTAACAATGCCGAGAACATTGCAAAATATTTGTTGATTCTTTTCATTTCTATCTCCTTCTTATTTTAGTTAATCAACATGATTAATAATATGCGGATTTTAATACACCGCAGCACCACTCCCTTCAAGTCATGGAATTTTAGTTAATTAATTAAGAATACTAAAGCGCATAATTTTTAATCTTTTTTGATGGACATATCACTAGATTTCTTATACCTTTTCCAAATATAAATTCCACCTGCAATAGACATCATAGCTCCACCTATTAAAATGAAAGATAGAATTCCTTTCCCACCTGTCATAGGAATAATTCCTTTTGGTGGAATATGCGTGTTGGTAATTAAATGCTTGTCACCTTCCTCATGATATTCAGAAATCTGTTTATTAACAGCTATTATATTTTTTATCGATCCTTTAACCACTTCAAAAGTTAAAATTGGTTTATTAGTAATTTTTTGATAATCCTCCGGCGAAACTGCTTCTATTAACTGATATTTGCCATCTTTCAAATCTTTGTAAGAAATTTTGCCGTTTTCTCCCGTCACTACTTTTGAATTATTATTTTTTATTGGTAAATAAAGTTTATAATCTTCATTAAATTCTTGAAGTTCAAACGTAGCTCCTTTGAGAAGCAACTTATTATTATCTTTATCAACTTTTATAAATTCAATTTCACCTAACTTCTTCTCGTTTTTAATCGTTATTGTAGGATATTCTCTCACATCACGAATTTTAGGGATTGGAAAATCTCTAAGTGTATTAGGATCCTCTGACTTAGGATTCAATGTTGTTCTACCATTAGTGTCATAGAATTTGTTACTTATAAAACTGTCATCTAGTTTCACATCATATGTGAGTGTTACTTTTTGACCTTCTCCTAAATTCAAACCTCTAACATAGAGTTTATTTCCGATGTATTCTAATTTAACCCCCTTAAGTATTCCACCATCATTATTAGGCCCACCAGTTGCAATACCATCCTTCATTACACTTCCATCATTTCCCTGTAAAGTATAATCACTTGGCTGTAATGTTTGTCCATTACCAAGCTGTAAATTGATTTTATCACCCATAGGATCTTCGATAGTTCCATTAACAATTGAGTTTTCTTTTGTTAAAATCGTTTCAAATTGTTGCTGAATTTTAGATAAAATTTCATTGTTAGATGTATCGGCTGAAGTTACGATAGGGGTGTAGTACTCAGGTTTGGAAGAGAACGACCTCATTAGTTCTGTGATTTCTCCATCTGAAAGTTTAAAAGCTTCCTCTTTCAATTTTTGAAAAGTACCATCTTGATTTTTCTTATACTCCTCATTATAAACTTGTCTAAAACCAGATATATCGATACCAAAATTAAAAATGTCATAATTTTTCTGTTTTAAACTATTTATATAAAGTTTGGTTGGTGTTCCATGTTCTTTCACTGGTCCATTTCGATAAATTGTACCTTTAGGGTAATTAAGATTTAAATCTAAATAATGAAGTTTTTGTAAGTTTCCAGAGATTATCTGTGTTTGATAACTATCTAAGGGAAACAAAAAGTAACTCTCCCCATTTCCTTTTATATCCTCGGGCTTATCAGTAAGTAGAAAATTACTTTTATTTAGATATCCATTTTTTTTCATTTGTTCAAATTGGCTTTCATATGATGCACCCAGTTTAAAATTATTAATAGCATATGATCTCGTAGGAACACCATCAGTTACATGAACAATAATTTTTTGACTATTTCGATTTACTTGACTCAAAATATCATCTGCCTCCATGAAGGCTTTCATAGTAAATGTTTCTCCTACTTTACTAAGATAGTACTCCTTTTGTTGCTCTGGAGTTAATCCATTGGTAGTAGATCCCCACTTAGCTTTAGGAGCTTCTGTCGGAATCCTTTTTATAATCTCTTCAGCATTATTTGTTAATTGTTTATGACTATAATTCTCTGTCTGAATTGTGAACTTAGTTTGAAGGCCATAATATTTATCATCTTCTTTAAATCCTTTTACGACATCTACACTCCTACCATCAAAAATATCTGAACCATAGGTAACTAATGCAACCCTATTATCACTGTTTGCTCCTAAAATATCTTTTACTGCGGTCCCAAGAGCTTCGGCAGCTTTCTTGGCTTTATTATGCCTTTGAAAATTTGGGCCATCGTTATTCATTGAGTTAGAATTATCGAGTACGAAGACAACATCTAACGGCTTTTGTTTGTCCACTGGTTTTACTATGGTTTTTCCACTGACAGTTAACTCAATTTTATATTTATTATGAGCTAAATCACCTACTTCTGAAATACGTTTAGATAATGTTCCCTCTGGAATTTCTCTTATATGCTCACCTTCACTTGAATATGGGTTAACTGCTTTTGCCTCTGACTTTCCATTTGGAACTGAACCTTTAACATGCTCAAGTTTATAAGATTCCTTTGTATCTTCATAAATTCCTGTGGGGGGATACTGCTTATCTAGTTCTTCCTGATTTTGTCCAATTGTGGAATTTTTATCACCACTATTTTGTATCGTAGTTTTTCCATTACTCTCAACCTTAACTTGCCAAGTCTGGTTAGTCTTTTTATAACCTTCGGGCGCTGTTTCTTCTGATAAAGTATAATCTCCAGGTATGAGATTATCAAAAGTAGCTTCACCTGTTAGCTCAGCAGTTACTTTTTCTATTTTACTTTCTGGATGAGCAGTAGTTTTTAAAACAAAGGTAGCTTTTGAAAGTGGTTTGTTCTGGTCATCTGTCTTTTTAACAACTAACTTTCCTTTAGCACCATTTTCCGGTACGGTACTTTCCCCTAAAACATTGGTATTAAGCGGTATTTGCGACAAACAAAAAAGACTTAACGTCAATATTTTAGAAAATTTTTGGTATTTTCTCATTTTACAACTCCTATTGTGCCGAAATGTCGTTTCTAAATCTAAGATCAGATACAGAATATCCTAGAATATACAAACTATCACTTATTATGATATCAATAATTTCTTATTATAAGGTATGGAATTTTAATGTTTTTTCCCAATTTTTGAATAATTTTTCCTTTTATTTGATAATCTTATTTTTTATTATCTTAGAAATATTTCAATGAGCTTAAGTAGTTGATTTTTCTTTTTTTATGTTTTAAAATATTGCTTAAAAATAATGTTTGAGAGAGTTTACTGAATTGATTGAAAATTATTTAGAAAAAGACATCCTTAATCAAATAAAACTTCTAACTTTATGCTATGATTACTACCCTTCCATTACTCTAGACAAATCATGTCATCAACTTGGTTTATCTGAACTACTTATTAGGAAATATTGTCATGATTTAACAACTTTATTTAACAGTCAACTCTCTCTGAATATCGAAAAGAGTACAATAGTCTACCAATCTAATGGTGTAACTAGAGAACAAGCTTTCAAATATATTTATCATCAATCACACGTTTTACAACTTTTAAAATTTTTGATCACGAATGATTCAGGCAGGTTACCTTTAACTTACTTTAGTGAAAAATTTGGACTATCTTGTGCAACTGCTTATCGCATACGAAAACATATTAGTCCATTACTAGAAAAACTTGGATTTCAGATTGTCAAAAATACTATTACCGGTGACGAGTATCGAATTCGCTATTTAATCGCATTTTTAAATGCTCAATTTGGTATAGAAGTTTATCCCATGTCTAAGATGGATAAATTGCTCATCAAACGATTGTTATTAGAACACTCAACTACTTTTACTGCTTCTCATTACTTCCCAAATACATTTATTTTCTTTGATACATTGTTGTCTCTATCATGGAAACGTATTAATTATAATGTAGTTGTCCCTTACTCATCCCTTTTCACTGAACTACAAAATATATTTATCTATGATACATTACAATATTGTGTCAAAAATGTTATTATAGATTCCTTTAAAATTAATTTAAAAAAAGACGATATAGACTATATTTTTCTTGCTTACCTTACTTCCCATAACTCTTTTTCTAATCCAAATTGGACTGAGAAGCGTATCGATAATGTAATAGCTATTTTCGAAAATTATCCCAAATTCCAAAAATTATTACAGCCACTCAAAGATGCTCTTCCCTTATCTGGCTCCTATCATGATGAGTTGGTAAAAGTTGCTATCTTTTTTTTCCGAACATTTATTTTAGGATTAAATCAATTAATCCCTGAAACAATTTCATTTCCTTCATGGAACTATCATAGACATGATAAATTAACTACTATTCTCCGACCGATAATTACAAATTGGTTAAGTAAAATTGGAGAATACACGTTTAAAGAACAACATTTTCTTCTCCTTTGTACTCATCTAGAAAGAATCATCAAAAATCATATTCCTCCGATACAGATAGCCGTACTAACTACAGACTTTATTAATAACCAAATTTTAACAGAATGCTTATTACAGAGATTTTCTTCTAAAAAGATTCATTTCCACCCTTACTATTTATTAACTGATGATCTTTCCAATATTACTAATCTTAATCCAGACATTATTAGACTTCCTGCGAAACTAAAATCCTAGTTCACGGTTGATCATTCCAGCAATCAAATTCATTCGTAATCCAAACCGTTTGCGTCGATTTCGATAGGTTGTTGAAAATATTTTAAACGTTTTTACTTTGGCAAAAATATTCTCAACCTTGATTCTCTCTTTGGATAGCGTATGGTTATAGGTTTTATCTTCAAGAGTTAGTGGCTTAAGTTTGCTTGATTTCCTCGGAGTTTGCGCTTGTGAATACATCTTCATGATCCCTTGATAACCACTGTCTGCCAAGATTTTAGCAGCTTGTCCGATGTTTCTGCGACTCATTTTGAACAACTTCATATCGTGGCAATAGTTCACTGCAATATCCAAAGAAACAATTCTCCCTTGGCTTGTGACAATCGCCTGAGCCTTCATAGCATGACATTTCTTTTTACCAGAATAATTCGCTAGTTGATTTTTTAGGACGATTGATTTTTACCTCTGTTGCATCCACAATCACCGTATCCTCAGCACTAAGATGAGTTTTTGAAATCGTAAAACCACTTTGAATAAGAGTTGATTCAACCCATTGACTTCGACGGATTAAGTTGCTTTCGTGAATGCCAAAATCAGCCGCAATTTGTTCATAAGTGCGGTATTCTCGCATGTATTGAAGAGTAGCCATGAGGAGATCTTCTAAGCTTAACTTAGGGGTTCGGCCACCTTTTGCGTGTTTACGTTGGTAAGCTGTTTTTAACACAGCTAACATCTCTTCAAAAGTAGTGCGCTGAACACCAACAAGGCGCTTAAATCGTACATCAGTTAATTGTTTGCTTGCTTCATAATTCATAGAACTATTGTACCATATTTTGTTTCGCAGGAAGTCTATTATTACCAATAAAAAGCTTTCTCCCTTTATCAAACATGAGATTTCTTCAGAGAGTTTAATTACATATATTGATCTGATTAATACTTCAGACCAAATCAATCAAATCCAAAAAATTATTTCATCAATACAGGAAGAAAAATATTGCAAACTTTTTGCAAAAACTAATGAAATAACTAATCGTAGCTCCTATAACTCTTAAAAATTAACATTAAAAAGCTAGAGCATTGTGTAATGCTCTAGCTTTTTAATGTTAATTTTTTTGAATAATATAATCCAACTTTTCAACTGTTTTTTCCCATGTGAAATGTTCTTTAATTCTTTTAGCAATATTCTGTTGTAGTTTCTCTCTTAATGCCTTATCTTTTACTAATAAATCAAGAGATTCATGGAGTGACTGAGTATTTTCTTCCATGATGATTCCTAACTCAGGGCTATCAATAACTTCAACTGTTCCACCGCGATCTGTTGCAATAATAGCACTTGAAAGTAGACCAGCTTCTAAAATAGAGGTTGGTAATCCCTCTGGATACATTGAAGGGTAAACAAAGATATCAGTCTGTGCCATTAAAGACATAGTCTGTTCAAAGTTTAATTTCCCCAAAAAGTTAATCTGTTTGGACTGATATTTCTCTTTCAAATGTGCTAATTCAGGTCCGTCTCCTGCAATCTGTAAATAAACATTTTCAGAGTACTGTGACATCGAAAATGCTTCTAAGAGCAATTCAATGCCTTTTTCTTTAATAATTCTACCAGCATAAGTGATGAAAATATCATCAGCAGATTTTTCAAGGTAAGCCGTACCAGCAAAATCAGAGCCTAGACTTTCAGATACCGAATTATAAATAACTCCTTTAGCTTCTATATTAAAATGTTTTAACCATTCAACGCTTCTCTTGGATACCGCATAAAAATCTGGACGATAATGCTTAACACGCGCTGTGAGAAGATGTTCATAGATAGCTCCAAAGAAATCTAAAAAACGATTATTGACAGAAAAATGACTTGACCCATGGTCTAAAACAATACTAGGTAAATGGTGATTCTTTGCAAAAGATAGCCCTTCTAGCGTTGTTAACTGAAAACGTGTATTACAAATCACAAAATCAATATTTTCATCTGAAACATATTTCATCAGCGTGTTGTATTCTCGATTTTTGTTAATAATAGGATAGCGCTGCTTGACAATATTTTTGGTCGGTAAACGGTAAATTTTTCTACCCTTGTCTTCATCTATAATCGGTAAATCACCATGATTAGTTGTTACAATAACAACACGGTAGCCACGCTTAACCAAATCTGCTGTCATTTTATCTGTATAACGTTCAATACCTCCGAGGAAGGGTAGATAATATCCTGAGAAAACAGCAACTGTTTTTACCTTATTTTCCATATTTATCCACTTTCATCAATAAGCCATCTTTTAAGCCTTTAATCATAGCAACTATTTTTTTGCTCTTTTGCTCTTCTGCTACCAACACTCGAACAAATTCATTTCGCATAAATACTAAATATTTGTATCGCTTCTTCTTACCATATTTTTTTATAATATAGATCGCATTGCGTATCATGTAATATTTTCGAAATGGTGAATGATTCAATACATGAAAAACATGGCCAAATTTTTTAACTCGTGAAGAGTGTCCAATTTCGTGTAACAGACCAATAAAATTAACCTGATAAGTCTTATATCCCATCTCTGACAGACGATAATTCATTTCAGAGTCAACAAAATCAATAAACATCTCTTCTGCAAAGCCAGATGTTTCTTCGAAAACGCTCGTTTTCATTAAAGCAGCCGAAGTAATACACTCTTCAATTTCTTTATAGTCAAATTCTTGCATCACTAAATTTTCACGGTTCATATCTTGATACAAACAAGATAACATACCGACCTTAGGTAAATGAAGGTAATTTTCATAATTATCTATCAAATCACCTAGGACAACCGAATCTTGATCTAAAGTCAAGAACCAATCAAATTCTTGTGCTACTGCAAATTGACCGATACAGTTCAAAGCATATGCAATCCCTTTATTTTCTGTTAAATAATCAACAGTTAGGTGCCCCTCTTCATTATAATCGGCTACTAATTGAGAAATTTCTTCCTTATTTTTCGAGCCATTATCTACGATATAGATGTGGCTTACTTGAGGATAAATTGCTCGAATGTTCTGATCTAAGCGTTCAATATTGGGGTTAAAGGTGACAATACCCGCTAAATATTTCATGTTCTATGCTCTTTTCTAAAATCTCTAAATAACTGAATGACTGGTGCTTTGGTTATAAAAACGATACCGACATAGATAGTTACTGCTACTAAACTTTGAATGACATAATTTACCAATGATACTGACATTTGAGTATTGATATAATAGAGTACAGCTCCACTAAGAGTAGCAGCAATTAAATAGCGCAGCATTCCTCTTGTTAATTCTTTAAAAGTAAATACATCTCTTAAAGAGATAGCTTGATATAGGGAGACAATAAATTCAGTAATAACTGTAGAGATAATAGCTCCCATAGCACCTAAAATTGGTATTAAAAGTATATTAAGCACAACATTTGCCACAAGTCCAATAACTGCAGACATTGTGTAAGCTTTTGTACGTCTTGAAGCCAGTAGATACTGTGTCCCTAAAGCGTTACCATAAGAAATGCAAATGATCATCAAAGACTCAACAGCCATTAGCGGACCGACAGCTTCATACCCTTTCCCAAAAAAGAAGACGGCAAATGTCGACGAAACTCCTACCACTCCCGCAATCATTAACATTGAGATAGCATTGCTTAAATCAACAAGTTTCAAAAGTAAAGCCTTAGCTTGCTTTTCTTTTCCTGAAGAAAATAGACTGGAGAGCCTTGGTAAGAAAACTCCTCCGATTGCTGAAACAATGGTAAATAAAATACGAATAATTTTATCAGATTGATCAAAATATCCAGCACTGACCACACTATCCATTGCTCCCAGCATACTCTTGTTAAGAGAGAGATAAATCTGCATGGTGATTTGGGGTAAAAATAACATTAAAGTTGGTCTTAGATGTATTAAGATATCTAATCTACTAAATGGTATCTTGATGATTTCATGCTTTAAATGATGCCAGACTGTTAAATTTCCGAGTAATGATGCAAATGCAATTAAAAACATATAAAGTGCTAGGTCATCTGGCGTCTTCACAACTAAGAAGGTCAAAACAACTGTAATAAGCTTAACAATGGTATTACGAATGACAATTATCTTAAAGTCTTCAACTCCAATAAAATACCACGAAATATCAGTTGCAGTCGCTAATAAATTAATACCTTGAATTAAATAGAATAATTGCCATTCGTTTGTAAGTAAGACAAATCCAAAGAATAATAACGTTGCTATAGATACAGAGGCAAGTTTTAATACAACTAATTCCCAAAATATCTTACTTCTCTTATACTTATTTGACTGCACAAAAGCTATCTCACGATTACCGTACAAAGATATCCCTAAAGCACCAAATAAAGTAAAGTACATGACAATGGAGCTCGTATAGGCATTAATACCGATGCCTTGAGGAGATAGTACACGGGAAACATAAGGAACTGTTACTAAAGGTAACAACAAAGTCAATAACTGGTATGAGGTATTATAAAACATATTTTTCAAAAGTTTCATTAGTTTCTCCTCATAATTAAACTAATAACAGTATCAAATAACAATAAGGCATTTGATACAATTACCAAGCCAGTTAACGCATACGGCACCACTTTCCTTCCTGCCTCATTTAGACGCGCTGGAATACTTGATGCAAAAACTTGTACCAAAAGCAATGTAACAGTAAAGTAACGTCCTTGAACTCCTTCAATGTAGCTTGTTGGCGCTCCACGATATTCTAACATGATAAAAAAGACACCAAGAATTCCCACAAAGAAACTAGCTAAGAAAAGAAATCCCATATTTTTTGACTTAACAAATTTTTCTTCAGAAAACCATACTAGAAAGACCATGAGATACCATACTGATGATACCCAAGTGGGAATAAAATTCTGACTTGGATATGGAGAGGCAAGCCAGGAAGTAATGTCATTACTTAAAATATTGATACCAGCATAATTATAGCCAAATGTCATTACATAACGTCTTAAAACAGCAAGGACACCACCATGTCTTGCGGTCAGAACATAAACTATAGCAAGTGACAAAAAGGTTAGACATAGCCAAAATAGCTTTTTAGATTTAAGACCTTGAAATAAATGTGATAGCTTCTGATTATAGCCCATTAATTTAGGATTGTTAACCTGCAATAATACCGGTATTACTAGCAATAAAAACAGCCAGTAATTCTGCTTACATGCAACAATGACTAAAAGAATCAATCCTATAAGAGCAATACTAAGATTTTTAGTCAACGATTTATCAACTAAAAGATTTATCAAAAGCGATAAAAATGCTCCAAATACAATATATCCAGTCGAGTCATAAGATAGACTAGCAAATGAATTTAGAACTACGGGACTGAGGAAAATAGCAAAGTAGATTAACTTTCCTTTTTTCACATACCGGATAATGAGGGCAACCAAGGTGATTGAGACAAAGGAACTAAATAACCTTGCTACTGTAATCATTACCCCCATAGAAGGATACACAAATTTGCCTAAAAATAAGCCAACTGCTGGCACAAGATGACCCCAAAAAACAAAGTTATGTTTAGAATAGTTTATCTCACGAGGCAAATGATTACCATCAACAAAATTGGCTTTATTTAAATAGTATTTTTCAAATCTAGTACCATCTCTATAGGAGGTCGATTGTCGTCTCATACCTGAATCAATATTATATTCTCCATAGTAAGAAGTATCAATAATGTTATTTGAAATACGACCAGACACAGCTAAATGGTATTGTCCATCAGGTTCATTGAAAAATGGCATTAATAGGCTCAATACAATAGTAATCGTTAAGCCTAATATAAAATATGTTTTATGCAAGTTCTTGTCTAGAAAAAACTTTTCAAATAGACGAACTTTTTTGAGGTTCATATTAACTCCTTTTTATATCTTTTAATAAAAACACCAAGTCACGAATGCGATTTGAAAAGCTATCATAGAACCGTTTTTTAGTCATCATTTGTTTAAGTATTGCTACAAAATCTTTATTTTGAGCATTTTTATAACGTTGCTGATTAAAATCCAGATAAGCTTTAGCTTCCCTTAATTGACTAGAGCTACTTTTTTCTAAAAATGGTACAAGGATGATATAGTAACTCAAAACAAAATACAGTTCTTGTAAATGCCTTTCGTAACTTGAGCTCATATTCAAGATATTCCCACTTGCATTCTCAGCATGTCGCTTATGTTCACCAACACTTCTGTTTAAATTGTAACCTGAACCAATGACACCAGATACCCCTGCAAAAAGATTATCATGTGACAAAATTAAATTATCACTGTAAAAAGTCATTACTTGATCAACAAACGACTTGCGTAAACAAAAAGTCCAACCTTGACGATAGTTATGATATGAAAAGTCTAATGGATACTTAGAAATTGTTTCCTCACCATTGAACTTAAAATTATTGGGAATAGTAGCCTCTTCTGATAACTTTTTGATATCAATATCGGCGCTAAGAAGGTTTATATCTTGGCGTTCTTCCATAATATCAACTTGCATCTTATTTTTATGATGATACCATGTGTCATCTTGATCACTAAAAAAGACATAGTCAACCTCATAGGCTAACACATCAATAAGTAATTGACGAAAATTTAAACGCCAACCTAAATTTTTATCATTACTAGTTATTGACCAACCATCTAAACGGTGCTCTTTTATATAGTCTTCAACCACCTTTACAGTATCATCAGTAGAGCCATCGTCCCTCATTAAGACATAGTCTGGTCTCAACGTTTGATTTCTAATTGAATCTAGCTGATCGTGGATGAAACCTTGACCATTATATGTTGCCATCAAAACTGCTGTTTTTACCATATTATTCCTTACTTTTTAAACGCAAATAATAAATCTCTCATACGTCCACTATTAGAGTTATAGAGTCGCCAATTTTTAATCACAAAAGCACTATTATGAATTAATGACAATTTAGAAGCTTCCAATCTTTCTTTTTCAAAGGCTAAGCGTTGATTTAAAGCGACATCATTTTGATATTTGTTGACAACCTTCTGCATGGTTTCGTAAAAATCAACAAATGTTTTTAATCCTGTGATATGTTGTGTTTTAGGCGACTTCCAATTCAAAACAAATTTGCTATTACCACTTGCGTTTCCTCCATATCGAATATGAACTCCTACGCTTTCGTTAAGGTTATAACCATTTCCAATAATACTGGCAGTTGTCTCGATAAGATTATCGTGCGAAATATTAGCTCCAAAAGTCCAATTATCAGCGATAGCTTGCGCAAAATCTCTCTTCATAGCAATGGTCCATCCGGGACGGAATGTTTGATAATCATATACTTTAGGATACTGACTGATTCTATCACTAGAAGAAAAAGTTAGAAAATGTGGAACACTGGCTTCTGTAGACATCGTTTTGATATCAACGTCTGCACTCAAAACCTCAATTTGAGGTTTATCTGACATAATGGCAAACTGTCGTTCGTTTTTATCAAGATACCAAATATCATCTTGATCACTAAAAAAGACATAGTCAACCTCATAGGCTAACACATCAATAAGTAATTGACGAAAATTTAAACGCCAGCCTAAGTTTTTGTCGTTTTTAACAATTTTCCAGCCTTCTAACTCATGTTTTGCGATATAGTTATTGACGACATTGACTGTTTCATCCGTTGAACAATCATCCCTCAATAATACATAATCTGGTTTTAATGTCTGTTGGCGAATTGAATCAAGTTGTTCAGATATAAATTTTTCGCCATTGTATGTCGCCATTAAAACTGCTGTCTTTACCATATTACTCCTCAAATGCTTGTACTGTTTTTAATATTCCAGATTCAAGAGAAACTTCTCGCTTCCATCCCAACGCTTCTAATTTGGCCATAGTGAGACGTGTTCTCCCCATTTTGCTATAACCTGCACTCATAGTTTTAGGAATATCGAATACTACTGAAATATTTTTATCAGAAAAGAGATCAACTAACTTTTGTGCCAAATCCTTAATCATAATGGGTTGATCTTCATTTGCTACATTGTAAGCTTGACCAACTTCACCATTTAATAAAATAGTAAATAACCCTGATACAGCATCTGCTAAATAACAGAAAGCACGCTCTGCTGTACCACTACTTTTTAAAACGATATCTTTGCCATCAATGACATTCGATAAAAGATCATTCATAATACGACCATCGTTACCAAGCTCCATACCAGGACCAAATGAATGTGCAATACGAGCAATAGTAAAGGGTACCTTATATTGATCATAGTAACTTTGCAGTAGAGTTTCAGCCATACGTTTGCTTTCTGGGTAACAAGCTCTAGTAGCTAAAATATCAAATCCACCATAAGCTTCTTCATCAATCACTTCTTTAATAGATGTTCCATATACTTCACGCGTTGATAAGAACAAGAAGTTTTCAATTGTTTTTTCCTTTGCAAAGTCTAATAAATTCAATGTACCAATTGTATTAGCTTTTATGATGCTAACAGGATTACTCAAAATAGCAGTTGGACTAGCATTGCTTGCTGCATGGATAATGTAATCCACTTTTCCATCATACTCTAGGCGTTCTTCTACATCATAAGGAATTAAGGTGAAATAATCTTTCCCAACTAAATCTGAAAATTTATCACGGGCTTTTTCAATGTTTCTAGCTGTCGCAATAATTTGCGTTTGGTAATTTCTTGTCTCATTGAGATAGGCTAGTAAAAATACCATATAACTCGCTAACATACTATTAGAACCACTTATTAAAACGCCTTTATTAGCAATTCTTTCCCAATTAATATAATTTTGGTTACTAATAAGTGCTAAATCTTCTTGTACAATTTTATTACTAAATTTAATCATCATTACATCCCATAAATTTGTTCATTTTCTCTAGCATCATACAAAGCTTTAAACATATAAAAATCATCTGGTGTTGTTATCTTGATATTTTCATATGGTCCCTCAACAATAGTGAGTTCACGATTGTACATACCCATCAAAGTACTAGAATCAATTGCATCAGTAATCCCTTTGCTAATGGCATCACGTTCAACAGAAAGGATATCTGATAGATAAAAACTTTGTGGCGCTTTAGCAATGAAGGAACGAGTACGATCAACAACTTCAGATATTTTAGAAGAATCATTGACTAGAACAACTGTCTCTTTAGCACGAACTGAAGTTACCGCACTTCCTGTTTCTTTTACTGACTGTATATTAGCATTAATAACTTCTTCATTAATCAATGGACGTACTCCGTCATGAATTAAAACAACGGCATCATCTGTAGCCAGCTGTTCAGCGGCTTCAAGCCCCTTAAAAATTGACATTTGGCCAGTTTCTCCACCTGCAACAACTGCTTTTACTTTCGTAAGGTTGAAACGCTCTACCAGATTATTCATATAATCTAGCCAGTCTGATACACAGACAACTACTACAGCATCAATAGCTTCTGTATTTTGGAAAATATCAATTGTGTGTACAATAATGGGTTTACCATGCACTTCTAGGAATTGCTTTGGTTTACCTTTGGTATTCATGCGACGACCAACACCACCTGCAAAAATAACTCCAATATTCATCATTAACCTTCTTTCCAGTACCAAGTGTAATAACTATGACTTTCTCTCTTACTTTCTGGAGGTAATTCCATATAACTACCCCCATATAATTGATTCAGATAAGCATGCTCATTTTTAATTTTTCGGGTTTTAATGTTTTCAAACATAACATCTTCATACTCAGAAAAAATTTCTCTTGGAAAATATTCTTTCAAGCGATATCTTGAATCGGTATAACCCATGTAAGGAACCTCTTGATTATTATATGTTTCCATCACTTGATCAACAATTTCAGCACGTTTTTTAGCTTGGCCGTGATAAGCGATGAATCGGGGTAGCCCCAAAATTAGCCTTGCATTTGCATAAAGCTTTCGGGAACCGCTAGCAAAATTGGGGTAAGTCGTACACATCAAATTTGCAGCAGCAGAGTGAACTTTTTTAAAGAATCTTTGACGTTCTTCTGCACTCTCTGGTAATCGGTCAAGTGGGAAGATATCAATAAAAATCCCTGTCCAAGGATGAATTCTATCTGTTTTACTTAAGTACATTGACTTTGTGTGATACAGCTTGGCAAATGGCCATAGATTTTTTTCAACAGAATGATGTAGCAATTTAAAATCGCTATTATTAGCATCAGCTAATGCTTTCATCAAACGCTCATACTGGCTTCTTTCTAGCATCAAATCAATATCGTCATCCCATGGAATGAATCCTTTATGTCTCATTGCTCCCAGTAGGCTGCCTCCGCCTAAAGAATATTCAATTTTATTATCACGCGCAACTTTATCAATATAAGCTAACATTTCAAGTTGAACTTCTCTTATTTCTGAGACCGTCATTTCTTTCATAATTACCTCTGTCTAACAGTTAACTCACATTCTTTTAAATACAAATCTTATAGCTGTAATATAGAAAATAAATAAAGCTACTGCAAAAAGAATCACTAGGGTCATGGGTTTGAAAGTTTTCTTTGTTTTTTGACCTTTTGGAGTGTTTGCAAGTGCATTGTATTCTTGTTTGTTGTACTGCATGTCCATTATATAACCATTTATATTATAGTTACCAAATTGTGCTTTAGAAACACTATCTTTATTTACTGTAAAATAAAATGGTTTATTGCTTTGTAAGTAGCCTTTTGGAGATTTTGTCTGTATTAAGAAATACTTATATTTATTAGACAAACCTCGTAATTTAAATAATGATTGGTTACTTTTCACTTGTTTTTTATAGTTATAAGCCCATAACCTAGGATTCAAGTCTATGTCATTTGAATAGCCATCAATACCTATAATGTTATTTCCTCTAATATGGTAAGCATTTTGGTTAAGATATTCTTTATTTAAACTCTTAATCGTTTTTTGAGTATTTATCCAAAAGCCATTAGGTTGATATAGAGATACTTTTTTATCTGCATTCAATCTTCCTAAAATATACTCTGAACCTTGTAATAATCTATTTTGATTGTCGTCATACATGGCAAAATTTATACCATAACTGCTCAAACTAGGTGTCTTTATATAGCCTTTAGAATCCTCGACAAAAATCCCTTGATCTTGTTTTTGATTATCAACAGAAATTAGACTCCGTTTAGTCTCTATGACGCCTTTCTTTTCCTGAGCAACAGACAAATTATAATCTCTTTTTGAAGCAACATGTCCTGTAATCTCTAACTCTTTAATATCAGCATTTGTCAAATCAAAGTCTAACTTATCAATAGAGTGAAGTTTATACAGGCTATTTTGTAATAATTCTTTTTGCTCTGTTTCATCACCACTACTATTTAAAACAATTTTATCACCATCGACACTAATACTGCTATCTATTGGATACAAACGTCCCTCTTTACCTTCTTCCGCAATAATAGGCGCTTGAGAAAGTCGGTAATTATAATTAGTACTATCTACTACAAAATTAGGGCTAACTCTGACAGTCAGCTGCTTTGAATAAATTGGAATCCTATAAGTAATACGTTTACCGTATTCAACTCCTATAGTATCTCTTTTTTTGTTATTAACAGTTACTCGAGGATTATCTACTCGGGTATTACCAAGATAAATCGTTTCGTTTTTCTGAATATTTTTCAACACATATTCTTGAGTTTCTGCGCTGTTTTCAAAAGCAGTTAAACCAACTGGAATATTACCAATTGCTTTTCCTTTGTTATTTGTGAACTTATAACGTTTATTTTCTGGATTATATAAAACACTTGGCTCTTCTAAGCCATTCATGTAAATTAAATAATCTTTATTCTTTTCAAGCAGTAACCTTACAATAGCAATAGCATCCTGTCTAGTATTTTTTATACCAGAACCAAATCTATAGTTATTATCCATAAGGACTTTTTTACCACTAACTTGGTACTTCCGCTTGATACTATCAAAAGTATAGTGTGTAAAGTCTTTGCTCTCAAACTCCCCCGTCCTCACTTTATCCAATGCTGTTTGTAAATGAATAGCATTAATCTGAACACTGTATTGCGGGGTATTATTATGATAATAATAAGCTGTAATATCTACTTTTTTATCTGTTTTTACTTTTTTATTATTTTGGCAACCTACTAAAAAAAGCATGAAAAACAGACAAATAAAAATATGTTTTTTACTCATCTAAAGTGCTATCCTCTATCTCTTTTTTCAACAAAGAAACCTCTTGAATCAGGCGTTTAATTTGCTCATCTCTTTTGGTATTGCTACTAGTATCAAATAATTCTAAACAAAACAGAAATAAAATAGCACCAAATAACAAGAAATTCATCGTTAAAGCGAATCCAAGGTGATGAGCGATAAATGAGACCACCCCAGGAAATACACTAATAAAGACTAGAATTAAACCAACTAATAGCCAAGGTAAAGAACGTTTAACAGAAAATGTGTTTTTATTAACCATTCTTATAATCATATAAAGTAGGACAATGGCTAAAATAAACATTTCAATTTGCAATGCTAAACTCATTTATCATCCTCCTTAATAAACCCTGCAATAATAATTGATGTTAAAACATCCGTCATATAAAAAATCGATTTTAGGGAACTTATACTTGAAGTACCTGCCTCACGTTCAAACATATTAGCTGTGACTTCCTTCAAACGATAGCCTTTTTTCAAAATCCGAGCAGTTGATTCAGGCTCTGGGTATTGTACTGGATAATGACACGATAAATAAGCTATTAGCGCCGCGTTGGCTGCCCTATAACCACTTGTTGTATCATAGACTTTGTGTCCCGTCGTTAATTTTATAGCAGCAGATATTAAATTTATGCCAAGACGCCTCATTGCTGTCGATTGAAAATTTTGATGTTTTTTATCAACAAAGCGAGAACCAATAACAAAATCTGCTTCGTCATTTAAGATTGGCATAACAACATCTTCAATGCTTCTAATATCATGTTGACCATCACCATCAAATTGAACGGCAACATCGTAATGATTACGATTAGCGTATAAGTATCCTGTCTGCACACAGCCACCAATACCTAGATTTTGAACAAGGTCAATATGATTTAAACCCAATCTATCTAATAACTCTGGAGTACCATCGGTTGACCCATCGTTAATAACAATATAATCCAGCTCAAAAGGTAGTGAGCGAGACGCCTTAAAATCTACAATAGTCTGGACTGTCTTTGCAATACTACCTTCTTCATTATAAGCAGGTATCACTAGTAAAATTTTTTTCATCATCTTATCTCTTATTGTAATAATTTGTTGCAATCAACCATTTAAACACAACTTGATGCTTAAATTGATTTTTGCTATAACCATATTTCCATAACCACCTTAATCTTGTCATAAAAGGCTGTTTGTCAATTTTTATAAAACATTTAATGAGCTCAAGATCATTAGCTGTCATAATATCACCATACTTATCAACAATTAAGGAAGCTTGCTTTTGTGAGTCATGGATAAGTTTCCAATACCTTGTAAATATAGATTTAGGACCTTCACGAAGTATCTTAAATCTCTTATCCATTGTCCTCGCCCCCAAAACATTATTGTCATGTTGACGGTATAGTTGAGTTGGTAAATCCAAATAAATGATTTCTCCTAAACTTGCTGCTAAGAGTGCTAAAAACCAATCATGCATTAAGATATCATTAGGAGTAAACCACTTCTCAGCTAATGCATGATTTATCATCATAGTCCCACCAGTAACAGTATTCTCAGTTAGTTCTGGTAATAATGTCGTATTGGCATGGTGCGATTGAGCCCGAATCATGCTGTCTTGTAAAATATTTAATTCTTGATTAACAACTTTCAAATCAGTATAAACAAGTAATGGTACATCAGATGCTTTATGCTTTGCTGCCTCTAAACTTACAGATAACTTTTCTGGCAACCATACATCATCTTGATCACTAAAAAAATAGAAATCTGCAACTTCGTAATTAACTAGCGTAAAAAATGATTTAATAACTCCTAAATTATGGTGCTCATTTTCATTAATGAAACGAATTCGAGAATCTTTAGCAGTAAAGTTTCTAATAATATCACATGTCTTGTCACTTGAACCATCATCTCTGATTAGGAGGTTCCACTCTTTAAAGGTTTGCTTTTGGATACTTTCGATTTGCTGCGCCAGAAACTTCTCTCCATTGTAGGTGGCCATTAAAATATTAACTTTCATTTAAAAACAAATCCTCATATTCTTCAACAATTTTTTTCCAAGTATAGTTTTCTTGAATAATGGCTTTTGCTCGATCACCGTAAGTAGATAAATCCTGTTGTTGATCACTATCGTTAATAAGCTTAGCTAAATCCCCCTCTTTTTTAGCCCAGTAAAAACTTGAGAGACCTGCTACTGATTTGTTGAAATCAACATCTAGAACAAGATTCAAATCAGTATTAGCTAAAGCCTCAAGCAGTCCTGGATTAGTACCGCCAACTTCATGCCCATGAATATAAGCAAAGGCTTGTTGACGAACATAATCCAGCAGATCTTTTTCATAGAGCGTACCTACAAACTTAACTCTTTTATCTTGTTGAAGGTTTGTCTTTAAGGACAACTTTTCAAAGTAGGGGTTATTTTGATGGTTACAGATAATAACTAAATCACGCTTAGTATCTGAAGCCATGAACTCCCTAATAGCCGTTTCATAATTGTTTTCAGGGACAAATCGACCAACGATTAGATAGTAACCCTTAGACTTAATATTCCATTTTTTAAACAACTGTTTGACACGTGGATCATCTGACGATAATTTCCTAGAATTAATCTCTGTACCGTAAGCAATGAACCTTGTCTTCACATTAGAGTAGGTAGATTGAATGTAATTTTCAATACCAATATTATCAGAAATAATTAGGTCTGCATTTTTAGTCATACATTTTTCGGCGTATTTTAAATAACGCTGTGTGGGACGAGACCACTTTGATCGCTTCCACTCTAAACCATCCGGATTAACATACAATAAGCCACCGACTTTATGTATTTTATTGGCAAAATGCCAAATAAAGGCACCAATTGTATTTCCTAAAATATAAAAAATAGGCTCTTTTAAATCATGTGTCTTAACCAAGTCAAGGGCATAATTAATGGCCATAATATCATAAGCAATCACACGTGCTGGCCCTAATTGGGGAGGATTTATAGTAAAACAATCAGCGTCAGCAAAGTTAAAATGAGTATGATGTTCTTTATCACTAAGGCATGCAACATGGTATTTTATGTCGAAACTTTTTTGATGATTAATCAATTCTGAAACAAAAGTTTCAAAACCACCGTAACGAGCTGGCAACCCTCTACTTCCTATAATGAAAACATCTTGCATCATCTTCTCCATTCTAGCTAAACAATCCATACAATTATACCATAAATTAGAAAAGTTAGCTAAAAAGAGCAGTAAGCTAAAAGGATTCTCTAGCCTTACTACTCTTTGTTTTGATCTTATTTTTTAACTTCCTGCTTGTAGAACTCTTTTAAAGCATCTTGCCAAGTAGGAATCACAAATCCTGTTGCTTTCGCTTTTTCCAAACTCATAGTTGAATTTAAAGGACGTTTTGCTTTTGCTGGGAATTGACTAGAATCAACAGGCTTAACCTCCACATCTGTGTCTTTTAAGATTTCAACCGCAAAATCATACCATGTTGTATCTTCTTTAGCATCATTTGATAAATGATAGTAACCAAAATCTTTTTGATTTTCAGCTAAATAAGTCATAAACTCAGCCAAAGTACGTGTCCATGTTGGTCGTCCATGTTGGTCGTTAACAACAGTTAGAGTTTTGTGTGTTTTTGCAAGGTTTTGCATCGTAAAGACAAAGTTTTTACCATAGTTACCAAATACCCACGCTGTGCGAATGGTATAGAATTTTGAAGTATATTTTTCAACTAACTCTTCACCCATACGTTTTGTACGACCGTACTCTGTTTTGGGATCAGGCAGATCATCTACTTCCCATTCTTGCCCCACTGGTTTTTCACCATCAAACACGTAGTCCGTCGAAATGTAAACAAGTGTTGCATCATGTTTAGCAGCAGCCTTAGCGACATTCTCTGTACCAGTGACATTGATTGCAAAGTCTAGCTCTTTTCCTTCATCTTCTGCCGCATCAACAGCTGTGTAAGCTGCACAATGGTAAACTAAAGATGGCTTCACCTCTTCAAAGACTTTGTCCACCATCTCGGCATTTGTAATATCCATTTCAGCTACATCAACAGCAACATACTCTTGAGTTCGTTCGTCTAAAAGGTGACGTAATTCACTACCTAATTGCCCGTTTGCCCCTGTAATTAAAATCATTCCTTGCTCCTTTAAAAATAAGTTTAACTTTTAATTCTTCGTTTATTGTACACTAAAAAAGGGAATATTTCATCCCTTTACTCTTTATCTTATGAACGAATTCCCAAAGCGATACGAGCATAACGACTCATCTTATCAACAGACCAGGCTGGGTACCATACCAATTTCACCTCGGTTTCAGTTACCTCTGGGACTGTTTTCATAACATCATGAATTTGATCTGTCAATAAATCTGCTAACGGGCATCCCATAGTCGTTAAAGTCATATCAATTTCAGTTCGACCGTTATCTTCAAAGCGAATCTCATAAATTAACCCAAGGTTAACAATATCTATTCCCAATTCAGGATCGATAACCATCTCCAAAGCTTCTAGGATACGATCTTTTATTTTTCCAACTTCTTCTTCGCTATATTGCTTTACTTCTGACATTATAATACCTCTCTGAAAATATTAATACCGTCTTTAAGATAACTCCTTTGCAAATCATTTTTATTAGAAACTAAACTTCCTATTCTAAAAACGATTATCGAGAAGCAATCAATCTTCCATGAAATCTTTAAGTTGCTTGCTACGACTAGGATGGCGAAGTTTTCTAAGGGCTTTAGCTTCAATCTGACGAATGCGCTCACGAGTAACATTAAATACTTTACCTACGTCCTCTAACGTACGCATTTTACCATCGTCAAGACCAAAGCGTAAACGAAGAACATTCTCTTCACGGTCAGTAAGAGTATCTAAAACCTCATCTAATTGCTCACGAAGAACAACACGTGTAGTATAATCTACTGGATTTTCAATAACTTCGTCTTCAATGAAATCACCCAAATGGCTATCATCTTCCTCACCGATTGGCGTTTCTAGCGATACCGGCTCTTGAGCAATTTTTAGGATTTCACGTACTTTATCTGGTGTCATATCCATGCGTTCTGCGATTTGCTCAGGAGTTGGATCTTGACCAAGTTCTTGAAGAAGATTACGTTGTTCACGGACCAATTTATTAATCGTTTCAACCATATGAACAGGAATACGAATCGTACGTGCTTGATCTGCAATTGCACGTGTTATAGCTTGACGAATCCACCATGTTGCATAAGTTGAAAATTTGAATCCCTTTGAATAATCAAATTTATCAACAGCTTTCATGAGCCCCATGTTACCCTCTTGAATTAAATCAAGAAATTGCATTCCACGTCCAACATAACGTTTTGCAATTGAGACAACAAGACGAAGGTTTGCTTCAGCTAAACGTTGTTTAGCCATTAAATCTCCCTCAGCAACCGCAACAGCCAATTCTTTTTCTTCTTCATTCGTTAAAAGAGGAACAACACCAATTTCCTTCAAGTACATACGTACTGGGTCATTGACTTTAGCAGAATTACTTCCTATGAGCTCTTCATCAGTCAATTCTTCAGGTTTTGGCCCTTCTACCACATACTTTGTTGAAGGATTGCCTTCTTTATCTGTGATTGAAATGCCACCGTCTGTCAATCGTTCTAACAAATCATCAATTTGATCTGCATCTAAAACAAAAGGAATAACAAGTTTTTCTGTTACCTCATCATCAATTGCAGTACCTTGTTTTTTATGATTGCGAATAAAATCCGCAACTTGAACATTAAAAGTTGTATTTCCTTTTTTCTCTGCCATAGGTTCCTCATTCCATATTTCTTTTTTGAGCAATTAAATTTTCTAATGCAGCCAAGGCTCCTTCTTCATCACCTTGATTACTAGATTGTCTAATTAACTGGCTTTGTTTTCTTAAATCACGTTCTTTCAATAAACGGTCACGTGCCTTTTCGACGGCTTCAATCTCTCCAATAGATACTTCTACAGGTAATTGTTCCTCTAAAATTATATAATAAGTACGATTAACTTTGTCACTTTCTTGTGATAAATCATAAGACGTGATCTCACCACTTTCTTTTAGCAACTCATATAAAACTTGTATTTCTGTTGTATCAAAATAAAAATTATCCCTATTACGGAATTCATTTAACAGGTAGGGATGATTCAATAATCGATGAAACAATTGCATTTCTGTTTTAGTGATAGCTGATAACTTACCTGTCTGTGGTAATTGCACTGTAGCACTTGTTTGTACTGAAGATGAAGCTTGCTGTTGACTTCTATGATGCAATCGTTCGTTATTAACCGATTGTTCTACTTGAAAATAATCAAAATCTGGCAAGAGTTCAGCCACTTTTGTAATATATGAATTTTGTGCTGTTATCGATGGAGATTTAGCAATTAATTTCGCTATTTTTTCAACATAAGCAATTTCAGATTGTAAATTATCGGTGTTTTCAGGCTTTAAGTAGTGGATATAAAACTCTGTATTACTGATGCGCCCATTTTCTAAGAGTTGTTTAAAATCTTCTGCTGAATTTGCTTGTAGAAATTCATCAGGGTCCATTTTATTAGGTATCCTAACGATATCAACAGTCATATCTGATAGCAGTTCTAAAGACTTGTCAATTGCGTTTTGACCAGCTCTATCACCATCATAAGTCAGAACAACTTTCTTAGTAAATCTTTTAAGGTGTCTAACATGTTCATTGGTTAAAGCGGTCCCCATAGAAGCAACAACATTCTCAATTCCTGCACGATAAGCTGCAATAACATCCATAAAGCCTTCCATTAGGTAAACTTCGTGTGCTTTATTAATTACAGCACGCGCTTTATCTAAATGGTAAAGCTCGTAAGACTTATTAAAAATAGGGGTGGCACGAGAATTTTTATATTTAGCTTGTTTTCTATCAATGTCCTCTTGAGTCCAAACTCGTCCTGAAAACGCAATGACTTCACCAATATCATTAGTTAACGGAAACATAATTCTATTATTAAATGAATCGTAAAACTGATTGCTATTTTCTGAATAATTGAACAAACCAGAAGACATCAAAGTTTTTTCATCAAACTCTTTTGCCAGACGACGATATAGAAAATCCTGCCCTCCCGGCGATAATCCTATTTGAAAATGTTTAATTAAGTCCTCTGTCACTCCGCGCTCGGCAAGGTATTGTCTAGCGCGTTCACCATCATTAGTTGTCATTAAATAGGCATGGTAAAATCCCGAAGCAACTCTATGAATATCTAAAAGCGACTGATTAGCTTTAGGTTTTTTAGGAACTTGCCCCTTAAAATTAGTATCTAGAGGTATTCCTGAACGTTCAGCTAGAACTTGTACACTATCTAAAAAACTAATATGTTGGTAATCTTCCACAAATTTAAAGACATCACCAGAGCGACCACAACCAAAACAATGAAAAAACTGCCTATCTTCGATAACATTAAAAGATGGCGTTTTTTCTTTATGAAATGGGCATAAACCAAGATGATTGCGTCCTGTTTTTGTCAAACCGACAACTTCACCGATGACATCAACAATGTTAACACTGTTCTTGATTTCAGAAATTTTTTCTTTATCAATTGCCAAGTCATGACCTCCACAGAAATAACCCATTATAGTTTTACATTTGATTATATCATTTTTTCTTTTCTGTGTAAATTTTTTCAAAAGCTTTTTCAAGGATTTCTTCTTCACTGATTTAATATAAAAATTTACAGATAATTTGAAACCTATTACTTGGATTTCTCAAAAGAAATCTGCTATAATGAACGTGAATTAAATAATATTAAGGAGCTTGTTCACATGATTAAAGAACTAAAAGAATTTTTATTTAAGGGTAATGTTTTAGACCTTGCTGTTGCTGTTATTTTAGGTGCAGCTTTTAATGCTATCATCACTTCACTTGTTAAAGACGTTATTACACCGCTTATCCTTAATCCTGTATTAAAAGCTGCTGGCGTTTCAAATATCGCACAGCTTTCATGGAATGGTGTTGCTTACGGTAATTTCTTAAGTGCAGTTATTAATTTCTTAATCGTTGGTACTACTTTATTCTTCATCGTTAAAGCTGCTAACAAGGTTATGGCTAAGAAACCTGCTGAAGAAGAAATTATTGAAGTTGTTGAACCAACACAAGAGCAATTACTTGCTGAAATCCGCGACTTACTCGCTAACAAATAATAAAAGACTCGGATTACCGAGTTTTTTTATTAACTTATAGTTATAATATATGAAAAAACAGCTCAATTCTGAACTGTTTTTTCATATTCTATCTAATTAGAATTTTTTACGTTTGCGAGCTGCTTCTGATTTACGTTTACGTTTTACAGAAGGTTTTTCGTAGAATTCACGTTTACGTGATTCTTGAAGAGTACCAGCTTTAGTCACAGAACGTTTGAAACGACGAAGTGCATCGTCAAGTGATTCGTTTTTACGTACTACTGTTTTTGACATATGTTTCACCTCCTCAAGATATTGTAACATTTTCACGTTCACTTACTAGGATACCCAAATAAAAGCAGATTGTCAATATTTTTATGATACTTTCTCTGGGTTATTATTTCCCTATACGTGATTTCAATTTTTCCACAAAAAGGTATGCCGCTGGACAAGTAAGAGTATTTTTTATCGTTAAGTTATTAATTTGATAGATTTTCTTACGATCAGTATGTGGAAATTCACGACAAGCTTTAGGTCTGACATCGTATATACTACATAAGTTATCATCGCCTAAAAACGGACAAGGCATCGCTTTAAATACTTTATCTCCATCTTCATCTACTTCTAAAAATAAATCTTCAAAAGCCGATAACTTCATCCGGAAATGTTTAGAAATCCTAGAAATATCAGCTTCTGTAAATAGAGGACCCAAAGTTTTACAACAATTAGCACATGCTGTACAATCAATTTCTTGAAAAACCTCTTGATGTATCTGTTGGACTATTTTATCTAAGTTTTTAGGAGCTTTCTTTTTTAAACTTGCTAAAAATTTACGATGCTCGCCTTGTTTTTGGAGCGCCAAATCTTTATATTTTTCAATATTAATTGAACCCTGAACCATATATTCCTCTGCCTTTATGCTATTATTCTTAGTCAAGCCATATTATAACATCCAAAAAAGCCTATGACTAGGCTTTTTAATATTATTCAACTTGATTGCCAGTTAATTTAGCCGCATCTGAAATATAAACTTTATATTTATCTTCTTTTTCAAGTCTCTTTATCACTTTGTTAACAGTCTTCAACATTTTTCCACTGTCTTTAGGTAAAGCTACAGCCTTAGCATCCCCTTCTCCTGTTTTAAGGGCAAACTTAGCAAGAACAAGGTCTGGATTCTGGGCCAAGTAACCTTCAGCTACGGGTTTTTCTAAATCAACAGCTTCTACCTTGCCTGATTTTAACTCACTAATCGCTTCTCCCATCGCTGTCAGTGACACGACGTGAGAATTTTTGAATGATTTCTTAGAAACTCCCTCTTCGATACTTCCTTTTTGTACTGCTATTTTTTTACCTTTAAGGCTTTCGATTGAAGTATATTTTCCTAAATCAGACTTCCTAACAAGAACCGCATTTTCTGTAGTGTAATAAGGTTTTGAAAAATCATAGACTTTAGCACGCTCTTTAGTATATGATAATCCAGAAATAGCCATATCAGCCTTACCTGTTTGTAAACTTGATAAAACATTGTCAAAACTCATAGGAGATACCTCTAGTTTGACATGAAGCTCATCAGCAATAGCTTGAGCTAACTCAATATCTGCGCCGACAACTTTATCTTTCCCATTAACAAGCGCTTTAAACTCAAAGGGAGCATAATCTGGACTCACCGCTAAAACTAACTTCCCTTTTTTCTCAACTTTATCTTGTAGCTGTTTGTCTGATGAACCACACGCCACCAAAGTAACGACAGATAAAAGAGATAAAATTCCTAATATTATTTTTTTTGACATAAACTATCTTCCTTTTATTATGATAGGAACAAGTATAAATCATCTTTATACATAAGTCAAGTTTTTTTGAATAAAAATTCAGTAAATTACACCGATAACTATGCTTGCTGTTAGACGATTTTTAATAACAACTATAACTAATTAAAACAATCACCTTTTAAAAGTATTCCAATTCTTAAAAAATGCTAACTATCATTAATAATCAACTAACTTTCAGAACCTTGTACAGTTGCTGTCTAGTAAGAAAATGATAATAATTCGATTTAGTCACTCTCCTTGCTAAAATAATAAATAAGGTTGAGATGTACATCTCAACCTTATTTATTATTTTCTAAAAATCGCTTTAGATATGATATAGGTCATTATAATTGACAAAAGAATTGTGGTAGCTAATGCTAACAGTTGAACTGGCATATGTGATAATTTAAAGAGACCAACTCCTAAACTTCCCAACAATCCCCCAATACCATTCATTCCAAAGGAGGAAACGACATCATCAATGGCAAAAGCTTTCGCAACGTAATCCGTTACAAAGTAGGTGAAGAGGGATGCAAAGAATGTTACAGCTAATAATTGCCAAGTTAAGAGATACCCAACTCCTGCTGTACTCGTCACAAGACCAACAATAATGCCATTCAATAAGCTTCCTGTTTTCTCTTCCTCACCATTCCACTTAGCAGCCAATGTCCACGCCAAACCACCACCTATAATAGCAAATATAGTATTTAAAAGTATCATAATGGCTTGTGAATTCCACTCACCAACTGGACCCATATTAAATCCAAACCAACCAAATGTAATAAGTATCATTCCTAAAAAGAGACTATCATTTTTAACCTTATTGTGCTGATGTTCACTCTTGCCAATAACATGAGCTAAAATATACGAAGAAAGCCCTGCAGATAAATGAACGATCATTCCGCCTGAAAAATCAAGTACTCCCATCTTTGCAAAAACACCCTCTGAATTCCAAATTAAATAAGCTAAGGGCGTATACACCAAGAAAAGCCAAGAAACAACAGCTAATAAAAGTCGCTTCGTCTGAACTCTATCAATAATTGACCCAATAAGCATTACTACTGCGTAAAGGGCGAAACAAAGTTGAAATAAACAATTTACAATTTGTTTACCATCTGCTTCTTGGAATTGAAAGACAGTTTTAAAATGACCTTCAAATGCTAAAAAATAGGCACCCATGAACCAAGCTGTTGTCGTTAGCAAAACAGTAAGTACAAACTGATAAATAATCCTTGAAGTCAATGATTGATGTAGCGACCCAAAGTAATAGAATGCAACCCCAAAAATCATGAGCCACATCGATAAAATACATAATAGTAAAAACACAAATAGTCCTTTCTTTACAAACACTCTTTTATTTGTTAAACTGTATTATTGTTAACTGGTTAAGTATTTTATCTTACACATTTATTTTTGTCAAGGAGAAGACATGAAACATTATCAAACCATAATTATCGGTGCAGGCGCTGCAGGAATCGGTTTTGGTTCTGCCATGCAACGATTAGGACTTACAAATTTTCTTATCATTGAAAAAGGGCACATTGGAGAATCTTTTTTAAGATGGCCCAGAACAACACAATTTATCACACCTTCCTTCACTACCAATGGCTTTGGTTTTCCAGATCTAAACGCTGTTATTCCAGATACTTCTCCTGCTTTCTCATTTGAAAAAGAACATCTTTCTGGAGTGGAATATGCACGCTACTTACAATTAGTTGCTGCTCATTATAATCTCCCTATCCAAAACGAAACATCTGTTCTATCTATTGATAAACGAGATAGCCTTTTTGTTATTAAAACTTCAAAGGGAGATTTTTCTGCTGATTATCTTATTATGGCAACAGGAGAATTTCAAAATCCAAATACCATTGATATTAAAGGTACAGATCTAGGAATGCACTATGGTCAAGTTGATAATTTCCATATCAAATCTGACAATCCATTTATCATCATTGGTGGAAACGAAAGTGCTTGTGATGCACTAACACATCTAGTATATTTGGGAAATCAAGTCGAATTATATACAGATACGTTTGGTCGTAAAGAGAGCAATCCCGATCCAAGCATCTCTTTATCCCCCCTAACTAAAGAACGTTTAAAACATATACAAGACCACAAAAAAGAATATTATAGTATCTCTGAAGGCAAGAAAGCCATTGAGATTAAACAAATTGGAAAACAATATCAAGTTACTTTTGATGACGGTAGTACTGCGGAGTCTTTCCATAAACCTATTCTTTCCACAGGTTTTCTAAATACCTGTCATCTCATTGACGGAATCGCTTTATTTGAATACGATAAAAATCAGTTGCCAATAGTTACTGAAGATGACGAATCTACTATCGTTAATAACTGTTTCTTAATTGGTCCAAGCTTACGACAAAGAGATACTATTTTCTGCTATATTTATAAATTCAGACAGCGCTTTGTCCCTGTTATTAATCATATCGCACAACGAGAAGGGATTATATTAGACGAAGATACCCTTGAATTCTTTAAAGAAAATCAAATGTACCTTGATAACCTAGCTTGTTGCGATGTCAATTGTGATTGCTAAAAAATCGCTAGCTTTATTGCTAGCGATTTTTTAATATTAAACAAAGTATAAATTTCTAATTATCTTTTTATATTTTCTTAAATGCTCGTAAAGCCTTATTCTATGTGCTTTCGAGTATTTTTACTGTAGGAAGATACTTCACGTTTCTTTGCATATTTCCTCATGTCTTAGCTGTCAGAAGTGGTAAATAAGTAGTAAATTCATTTGTACTACTAAGCAACAAGACGCTCCTGTTGCTTCTCTTTATTCAAGCGTTTCATTTCTGCCATTGCAGAATCGAATGTTGCATGTGCGTAATAGTTCAGCGTCATGGCTATATTAGCATGTCCCATAATGTACTGTAATGCCTTTGGATTCATTCCTGCATTTGCATAGTTGGTACAGAATGTATGTCGCAAACTATGTGGAGTGATGTGTGGCAATTTATCCTCGTTATACTTATTGTATTTCTTAACAAGACCTTTCATCATGCCGTTGTAATCACTTGCCACTTTTGGATAGTTCTTTCTATTAAGAAAGAGGAAATCACTATATCCATCAATCTCAACACGCTTATCATTCTTTCGATTCGCTAACACTCGCTTAAATGCTTGATAGGCTTCTTCAACCATAGGAACTTGACGTTCGCCACTTTTGGTCTTTGGTGTTTCAATGTAGTACCCAATTTCAGTATCTCTCAATAGCTGATGGTCTATATTGACAAGACGATTCTCAAAATCTAAATCTGGAAGTGTCAAACCACCAAACTCTGAAATACGAAGACCTGTTTTTAAGAGTATCAGAATTTCATCATAATTTTTGCTGTAGGTTTTATCAGCTTTTGCAAAGGCTAACAGTTTTTCTTCCTGTTCTTCTGTTAGTACGGTCTTAGGGACAGTATCATCATCAAGAACTGCTTTCAGTTGAAAGTCAAATGGATTCTTCCGAACACAATCATCTTGTATAGCAATATAGAATGAAGCCTTTAAAGAACGTTTGTAGTTATTGATGGTTTGATAAGCATAACCATTTTCACTCATTCTAATAGCCCATTCTTTAGCGTCTGATGGCTTAATACTGTCAATACTTCTTACACCTAACTTGTCTTTCTTCAAAATATCCATAAGATATTTGCGTCCAGTTTCAGTGTTTTTTCTAACCTTTGGTCTTTGAGCGTTCTGTTTTGCGTAAAGCTGGCAGAGTGTCATTTTCTTTCCTACAACATCAATACCATCATGAATGTCTTTCTGTAACTCTGCGATTTTCTCTCTAAGTGAGATACAATCACGCTTTCCTGCTGGTACTCGGTCTGTAGCCACAAGTTTCCACGAGTAAACAAATTGCGGTTCTCCAAATGAATCTATATATTTGTATAAGTATCTTCCGTCTTTTCGTTGGCTCTCTCCAGTCTTTAAGATTCGACCTTTATTGTCACGTCTTTTTTCTGACATGGCATTTGCTCCTTTCCTTTATGGAAAGAGCCTTGATACGACTTAATACTATTTTATCATATACAAGACCCTTTGGCGACGCTAGATTGCGTCCAATGTATCTATAATTTTTTCAAATTGTTTTCGTTTAATCTGAATACGATTGCCATTCATAATCAGCCAATTTGCATTTTTATTTTCCTCTGCCAAGCGTCGTAGCTTGTTTTCGCCAATACGAAAATATTTTGACGCTTCTTCAATGGTTAGGGTATAACGTTCCCAAATAGGAATGTCAGTCTGCTTCATAAAATCCTCCTTTCCAAATCACTTATTTGGATTTCATAAAAGTTGTTTTACCAGCAATCGAACAGCTTTAGCAAAGCTCACGGGAGTTCCACCCCTGCATGGTTCTCATGTAGCCATACTCATTGCCTGCGACGGTTTTATCACGCTCGGACTATTGACTGTATGGGAGTATCATTATCACGATAAGAATGTCGTTGCAGGCAATCCTGCTAAAGATTGCTTCTCGGATCACTAACATGAATCGCTCGCTATCTTTATAAGATAGGTCATGGCGGTTAGTTCCGTTGGCTCTTTTCTTATCGAAACGTATTCGATTACTTTTATTCAGTTTTCAAAGAACAATGGCTCGTTAGCCTATCAAAACACATTGAAAGCTCAATATGCTTTGGTGGAATAACAAACCTCCCTGTTCGGGAAGCGTGGAATGGTTTAGCACGCTTCCACGAAAGGAGAGAGGATATTACTTAATTTCAAATGACAAAATCTTTGTAATCAGTCTGGTTTCCATTCTTCCACGTAAGACTTCATCAACGACCATACTTTGATTGCCATATTCATCTTTCATAAGTCGTAGGGAACGCTTCGTTATGTACCCTCTGTAATGATGTAGAATCTGGTTAATCGCTTCGGTATCGCCATCTGTTGCCTTTACAATGAGAGGAAAGGGAATCATAGGATATTGTGTTTTCATTCTTCAAATTCCTCCATAAACTTTTTAATTAAGGCTAGTCCACTGGTTCTATGCCGATAGACAGTAGAACGGTTCAATTTCAACAGGTCTGCAATTTCTGAATCGCTCATGTCCATAAAGTAAAACAGCAGTAGAATTTCACGTTTCTTGTCTGGCAACTCACGTAATGCTTCACTCAACAAATCATTTTCAACGCCTACTGATAACCCATTGAGTGTAAAAATCTGAAAGTCAGTTGAATAGTTATCTGTTGTCGCAAACTGGCTAACAAGATAATCGCCAACATCCGAAAAGGACACCTCACGCTTTGCAATCCTTGAAAGATAAAGCATATAATTCTTTCGCTCGTCTTCCATAGCACGTTTACAGATATAGTCAAACTGATTTTCTATTGTGGTCTGAAAAGAAGATGGTTTCATGTTTCTCACCCCCTTTCTGTCTAGGAAAGGAAGTGAGCCTTGCTCGTTTATCTCCTTTCACTCTTAGTCCCAATGTGAAAGGGGGATTTGTTGCATTACTGATAAATAAACTTTGTAAAAAAGTTCTGAATAGCCAAAAAAGCATATAAACAGATTTATTTCTCTGTTTACATGCTTCTGTTATTCTATCTATATGATTTATAAAACCACATTGGTGGACGTACTTATCTATTGCAGATAGACGACTTTTTTTGACAAGAACCCAATGTAAGGAAATTTATTGTATATGATGTACTTCATGGCGACGTTGACCTCCAACAAACCGCCATTTGGAAGTAATATACAATATTTTAACAGCGTAAATAGCACTACCATATAACGGTTTTTTTTATTGGCGTTTAGTAGTGCTTTTTATTAAATATAAACCTATAAACCATATAACACGTTTTTCTATACCTGTTTTTAATTCAGTAGGAACAATAAAATGTATAGAGGTGGTCTACTATGCGTAAAAAAGAAGATAAATATGATTTTAGAGCCTTTGGTTTAGCCATTAAAGAAGCTCGATTGAAACGAGGTTTAACTCGTGAACAAGTGGGAGCATTGATTGAAATTGACCCACGGTACTTAACTAATATTGAAAATAAAGGGCAACACCCCAGCATACAAGTTCTTTATGACCTTGTATCGTTACTTCATGTTTCCGTTGATGAATTTTTCTTACCTGCTAATAACTTGGTAAAAAGCACCCGACGATTACAGATAGAGAAATACATGGATAGCTTTACAGACAAAGAACTATCCTTAATGGAATCTTTAGCCAGCGGTATCAACGAAGCAAGAAACATCGAAGACTAATTAAAAGAATCCATACATAACGGAAAGAGCCGATAAAATGAGATTGTATTAATCTCATTTTATCGGCTCTGCGTCTTTGCGTCTGGCTCTGTAATCACAGTTACTTTGAACTGCTTTATTTCAATTAAATTTTCTTGTCTGCATTTCGGACAATAGAGGGGGAATTTTTTTAATTCAGTATCTTCCCTTATCTTTAATCGTGTTTTATTTCCACATACAGGACACAATATCCACTTGTAGTTTATAATAACTATCTCCTCCTTTACACTTTAATTCAAATCTTTATTAAAAAATATTTCATCTTATTTAACAAGAAACCATATTTATATAACAACATAAAATACACTAAGTTATTTTATTGAACATATATCGTACTTTATCTATCCGACTATTTGGACGACGGGGCTGGCAAACAGGTTCACCGGTAGTAACATGGTACCCTTTTAACTCTGTTAAACAAACACTACGTCCATTTGTAAAGAAAGTTAAATCACTACGATATTCTTGAATACACCGAGCAGGGATTTCTCCACTAAGAATGACCTCATTATTTTTCAATTGAGTGTCTACGATGTTCGCACAATATTTAGGAGCATCGTTGTATGCTCGTGAAAGATATTCCTGTGGCGCATAAATTTTAAAACTAAGATATGGCTCTAACAATTCTGTTCCAGCTTTTTTTAAGACTTGTTCCAATACAATAGGAGCAAGCATCCGAAAATCTGCTGGGGTACTAACAGGGCTATAGTATAAGCCATACTTAAAACAGATTTTACAATCCGTCACATTCCAACCATATAATCCTTGTTCGCAACCATAGCGTATCCCTTCCATAACTGCATTTTGAAATGATTGATTTAAGTATCCAAGAGAAACCGAGCTCTCATACTGCATTCCACTTCCCAACGGAAGCGGTGATACAGATAAACCAATGGAAGCCCAGAAAGGATTTGGCGGCACTTCGATGTGAATGGTATATTCTGCATTTTTTAACGGTCTCTCCATATAAATGACTGTAGGCTCTTTTAGTTCTATCTCCACATGATACTTTTCTTGCAACAGTGCACTAATCACTTCCATTTGTACTTTCCCTAAGAAAGAAAGTATAATTTCATGTGTCGTAGAATCCACGTAATATCGTAGAAGCGGATCACTATCTGAGATTTCCAAAAGGGCATCAAGCAACATTTCTCTCTGTTCAGGTTTACTCGGTTCAACAGTTGTTTGTAGTAGAGGGTGCGGATTTTCAATCTTTTTTCTCTGTGGCAATAGTTTTGTATCTCCAAGAACACTATTTAACTTCAAAAACTCATTTTGCAAAATAACAATTTCTCCAGAATAAGCTCTATCAATCTTACATAATTCACCATTTATTGAAGTATACATTTCTGTAACTTTTATTTTTTCTTTTTCTGATACTCTAACCGAATCTCGTAAATGTAGTACTCCACTATAAAGGCGTATATATGCAAGACGTTGTCTTTTTTTTGTATATTCAATTTTGAAAACATTTCCGCAAAGTTCAGACGGACCTCGATGTGTTGATGAATAAAATTTATTCGTAATCACTTCTATAAGGTTATCAATCCCTATATTGTTTTTTGCACTTCCGTGATAAACAGGGAACAGGGAACAATTATGAAATCTTATGCTTTCCTCTTGTTCGAGTTCCAATGCTTCTAATGATTTACCGGACATATATTTCTCTAAAAGGTCATCGTTTCCCTCTATTACCGTATCCCATTGTTCAGATTCGGTAAAGTTCGTCACACACATATTAGGATACAGTTCTACCTTCTGTTTGATTACAATTTCGGCAGAAAGTTTCTCTTTAATATCCTGATAAACCGTTGATAAATCAATTCCATTTTGGTCAATCTTATTGATAAAAAAGATTGTGGGAATCCCCATTTTCCTAAGTGCATGAAATAATATACGAGTTTGTGCTTGTACGCCATCTTTTGCAGAAATCAGTAGAATTGCCCCATCTAAAACTGATAATGAACGATATACTTCTGCTAAGAAATCCATATGTCCTGGCGTGTCTATGATGTTCACCTTCGTATTTTCCCACTGAAAAGAGGTTATTCCTGTCTGAATTGTAATTCCTCTCTGACGTTCTAAAAGCGTATTATCCGTCCTCGTTGTACCTTTGTCCACGCTTCCTAATTCTGTAATCGCTCCACTGTTATATAATAAGCTTTCTGTTAAGGTAGTTTTTCCTGCATCAACATGAGCTAAAACTCCAATATTAATAATTTTCATGTGATTTTCCTCCATTCAAAAACCCAAAAGGGCATAAAAATCCCAGTGATAAATACTTTTATCACTGGGATTTTTATGCATAACCATAGGTATACAAAGCATACAGATATTCTCTGGATACTTTAGAATCACATGATAAAGGTATTCTTAAACTGGGTACAAAAAACTAAGCCCTCCTAAAAAAGGACATCTAATTATTTGTTCCCGCTATCAAATTGACAGTTTATTTAAGAATACCTTGCCGCATATTTATTAACTCCTTTTAAATAGTCACTTAAATAATAGCACGTAAGAGCATATTTGTAAAGGAATCTCCAATTTTTTATCAAAAAGAGTACATGATTACAAAGTATCTGTAATCATGTACCAATATTTGTTATTTTACAATCTTCCAATTACTCCCGTTCTTTTCAAGTACCAAATCAAATTGAGATACCTGCGTTGCTTTGGTCTGCTGGTCGATATACTCCACTGTCAGCGATACCGTGACTTGATTATCCTTACGATTGTGAATAGGATTTACCAGTTCTTGAAAGATGTACTCTTTTCCGATTGGTTTTAATATCCCGTCATTCACATAGTAGGAAAGTTCACTGGCTGTCGCTGTAGGATAGAGCTTGAAGAACGTCGTTAAAAACTCATTGATTTCATTGGTTGTAATGGAATCAACCGTCCCCTCACTTTCAATGGCTTTTGGTTTATAACTTGATTTCTTAGGTATGTTGGTAATGGTCGGATTCTTAACCAGTACCATATTTCCAGAACCATCTACATAGACACTCACTATATAAGCAGAGTGGACGGTCTTTGTATTTTCTCCCTCTGTAATGAGCTGGTCTACACTGTAGGTTACATTAAACTCATTGTCGCCAGTTGGCTCTACCGTCCATATCTGAAATCCTCTTACAGAAGACGATACAGGAATATCTTTGCGTACTGTATCAACATTGAGAGCTTGAAGTTCATCTGTCAGATAGCCTTTTAGACTTTCCATTCGATTATCAATGGACTTATCGGATTGCTCCCATGAATAGTAGACTTTCGCAAAGTTCTCTACAAAATTTTCTACATGATGAGTATCAACGTATTCCTTTTCTATGATAGTTGTTTCGTGAATAGTATGAGTATCTATAGCTGTAAAGTGCTTGAATATCGCAAAGCTGAAACTAAGCCCTAAAAGTACCCACAAGGCAATCACAACCTTTTTATGAGGATTGACCTTATAGACACGAGGTTTCTTTTCCTTTGGTATCTGTTTTTCTTTATTCTGATTTTTTCTAAATTTCATCATTAAATCTTCCTTTCTCATTGTTTGATTCGTCCTGCTCCCACTAAATGCTGTTGCCAGTAGGGGCTTGTTAAGTCGGCATAACCGATTGGGTCGCCTGCATGAAACATACGGTTATTGCCAAGGTATATCCCAACATGAGTAATATAAGAGCCAGCGTTATAGGTAGAATGAAAGAAAACCAAATCGCCAGCTTGTGCTTCCGATAGTGGGATATGCTGGGTCACATCATATTGCTGTTGTGCGGTTCGTGGTAAGTTAATTCCAGCTTTTCCATACGTCCATTGTGTCAGTCCGCTACAATCAAAAGAAGTAGTCGGGGAAGCTCCACCGTAAACGTATCGCCAGCCCTCATATTTCAGTGCTTCGTCCATGATGGCTTGTACCGTATCATCATCAAACTCTGTTGTGACAAGATACTGCGTTACCAGTTGCACATAAAACATATTGCCATAGTTGTATCGCCAGCCCCCATTGATAGGTATGGCTATGGGATTGGGGTAAGACACTTTTTCGCCACCTGAATACTCTTTTGAGAAACTTTGAGCCAGTTCAAAGGTATATTTATTTCCACGATTAGCCACATACCCTAAGAAACCACCACCATAATTGTAGGACTGGATAACCGATTCTAAATCTACACTGAGCCTTTCGCTACTGGCTAATAATTCACTGAAATACTTCACACCTTGCTTAATGGATTCTTCTGTACTCAATGAATTAGGTGGAAGACCGAGGGATTCCGAGGACTGCATAACATCTTCCGCAGTACCGCCCGATTCCACCTGTATAATCGCAAGAAGTATGTTGACATATTCTTCAACGCCATATTCTTTGGCATATTTTTCTACCATAGGCTTATGAGCCAGCACTTCTGCGGAAACATTCACACCTCCATAATGAATATTGGAAATTCCGCTGTCCTGTTCATCTGAAAATAAAATGGCAACAAACAGAAGCAGTGAGAAGACCATCAAGAATAATCCAGAACCACCAATCACTAAAGTTTTCAACTTCATGGTTTCTTACCGACTTTCTTAATGGTGGCGGTTTTGATTGGTGGTCTACTTCTTGTATTTTGTAGTGGTACTCTTTGAACAGTAGACGGACGTTCTTTTGTGATTGGACGTTGTGAAGTTCTATCTGCTGTAGTGGTTGAAGTTGCTGGCTTTTGAACGGTTTTTTCTTGAACGGTATTGCCTTGGCGTTCCACTTTTGGACTTGAAAAATCGGACTTAACTGCTGGACGCTCTTGTTTGGCTTGTTGAGATTCCTTATATGAAGTCTGAATATTAGACTGTTTTGAGGTCTGTTCATCATGATATTGTTCTTGTCTTGTAGTCGGTCTTTCATGAACAGAAGAAGCAGGCTGTTTTTTCTGTTTGACCTGTTCCATTTCAGAGCGACGCTTCGCAATGGTTTTTCGCCTTTGTTCCTGCTGTTCCTTGCGTCCACTGGCTCTGTCCGCTTTGGTTTGAGAAATACTACTGGTTAAATCACGGACATTCTCTTTTACTTTGGATTTTCCTTGATATACTGCATATCTTGCATTGGTCGGCAAATCTTTAACCTGTTCTTTCAAACCACTAGCAGTGTCTACCATTCTGTCTTTGGTATCAGCTACTGTACCGATGGTTTGACCGATACGTTTTCCAAGTGTTGATTTTTCCTTTCCGTCTGGTCGGGAGTGATCTGCTTGTGTCCTTGCAGAACTCCCCGAACCCGACTGTCCTTTTTTACCTGTAACAATGGCAGACCCAGCCCCTAGAGTAGTCATGGAACGTCCAAGTTTCCGCTGTAGACGGTGCATGTGAGCGTGCATAAGCATACGAGGTTTTCTCATCACACGACTTCCCACACTTTGAGAATCGTTACTCTGTAGAGAAAACATACTCATTAAATCGCCCAGCTTGAAGTAGATTCCTGCAAAGGTCACAATCTGTAGAAAAGCAATCAAAAAGAACGGATAACCAGCCGATAAGGTATAGAGCATGGTTGAAATACTAAATGCTGTCGTAATAATCAATGTGATTCCAGCTCGTGTCAAAATGGTATTAAAGAGCTTTGTTATGGCTCGTTTTGACATACCATCAAATGATGGAATCATGCTTAAAATAAAGCTCACAGGCAGAAACATAGCATAGATGATAAAAAGTACCTGCGAGAAAATCATGATTCCTGTTAATAGGAATACAAATATGGAAATCCCAATATTGAAGACAAATAGGAAGAAGACTGTACCTAAACGGTTAATGGTCTTTGTAATGGTTAGATTGGTATTGCTTCTGTCTTCAATTTCTTCCGCAACAATTTTTTCTCTGTCTTCGCCATTGTTGGAATCTGGGCTGGTGGAGAGCAGGCTTTCCACACGGTCAATACCGATACTTTCAATGTCTGAACTGTTGTATTGAAGCAGTAGCCACGGTTGCTGAACCTGTATGGAAAACAGGCTATCTCTGATTAAGTCCACGCTGTCCTTGCCTTGACTATCGGAATGGGGCATGACAATCTTCGTGCCAAGTGATAAACTGGCATTACTGATGTCTGATGAAAAGTCATTGATTTTTTTAATGTAGTCGGGAGCGTAGGCAATAAAGGAAGCCGATAGGATAAACACCAGCACAAAATTCATAATGGCATGAATTGCCTTTGTGGTTTCTCTCTTTATCAGTCCCGTATAGGCAACATAAACCCCAAGAACCAAAATCAAGAGTAAGAGGAATCCAACATAGAAACCCTCTGTTGAAAATCCGTTTGCACTCACACCAGCTAAGGTCTGCATATTCTTACCAATGGAATCTGCTGTAGCGGAAATGAAGTCTAAGGAATAGGCTTCCTGTACTAAGTAACCTGTCGCATTGGAAACATACAAACTGATTGTCCAAATAAAATTGGTAATGGCATATAGTCCATACATGACCTGTTTTCCAATCCCGTCCGACCAGTTCCACGGAAGCCAGCCCCAGCTATTATCCACATAAAAATCCAGTTGATAGTTTTCAAGTGGGTATCGGCTGTATTCATTTGCCACATTGACCGTATCATCTACCAAGCCCGCAGCTTGAACCACCGTTCCCAGCATGGCTAAAAGAAAAATGGCAATCACAAGTGTGAAAGCCACTGTCATTGCCACTTTACCTAGACGTTTCAGCGTCCAGTTTGATTTTATTCTGTTTACTATTGATGGTTTCACATTTACACCTCTTTTCGCACAGGTGGTCTGGTATCAAAGGCATGGAGCAGTTCTTCAAATACAGGGTGGAACTGTATCACACCGACACGACCATATAAATCACTGATAAGGCATTGCCCGTTTTCCAAATCACGCAATCGCTTCTGATTGTTTTCGTCCTCTGGGTCTACACCAAAAAAGGCTAAGGTCTTTTTAATCTCGTTAAGGTCAGTGGAACGAAATGCAAATTTTAAGCCGAGGTTATTTTTCAGTTTTTCATCTAAGAGGTCGTCTGTATTTTGGGTCACGAAATATACCCCAGCGTTCATAGCACGACCAGCCCGAACCAGCTTCATAGATAGTGTTTTTCCTTGTGCTACCTGTAAAAAGCTCCATGCTTCGTCTAAATCTACAATCTTGAAAATGCTTCGGTCTGTATGGATAAAGTCTAAAGCAAAGGTACTAATGACAATCAGCATAGCAACGGATAAAAGCTCCATAGTGGTATATTCCTCAAAGGAAGTTTCCTTGTCGGGAAGTACCAAGTCCGCAACCTGTATAATGTTCAGTTGTTTTTCTAAGCTGATAGACTGCTCCACATAACCATTACTGAATAATAAATGTGCAAAGTCATAGTCTGTAAAACTTTCGATATGGTCGGCTATACTGGTACTTAGTGGCGTATTCTCAACCCGTAATTCCTCAATCACTTTCATCAACCCTCGTACTTCACTATTGGTTACTGCACGAATGGCTTTTCTAAGGATTGGGAAGCGTTCCCCATCACGAGAGGAAATCCCCGTAAGGAATGTCAGAATATCAATAGCCAGTGATTCAGAATCTTTGGGATTTTTCATAATCACATAAGGGTCAAGTAAGCCTTTGTTTTTCTCATCAGAAGTCAGAGTGACGATATTGATTTCATGGGAAATCTCTGGCAAGGTTTCTTTCCATCTGCCACGTTCTGCTTTTGGGTCTACAATCACTGCTTGTGCCCCATAAAGCACCGCATAATAGACGATAAGGTTATTCGCAAAGGATTTACCACCACCCAGCGAACCAACAAAAGCCGACGCTAACGCATTGGTTACTGAACCCTTAACCCCTTGACTGGCAAGAGCAGGTTTCAGATAGACATTGCGTCCAGTATCTAAGCTGTAGCCAACATAAATCCCCTCATTTTCCCCCAGCATTTGAGTAGCACCAAAACCTAAACCAGCGAGGAAATCAGAGGTCACGTATTGAATATAATCATTCATATAACGCTTGCTGGCAGGTAAAAATTCTTCATGTAAGCCGAGCATATCCCCAAATGGTCGTACCAGTTTTACGCTTAAATCGTCATAAAAATCTTTCACTTCATTACAACGACGTTTGAGTTCGTCAAGATCATTTGCTGATACCCTTACCACATAAGACAGCTTGTACATAGATTCCTTGCTTTGGTCTAAATTGGTTTCCAGCTCATTCACACTTTCCAGAGCTTCCGCCACATTGGAGCTGGTTTCATTATCACTTTGCCAAGCGTGGTTATCCAAGTCTTTCAGTTCTTTCTTTTTATTGCGGACAGTAGATAGGGCTTTACGATTCGCTACAATTTCCACATTCATTGACGTATCAATCGGGAATGTAAATTGCTGTTGCTGGTAGTAGAAGATTTCAGAGGACGGGAAGTCCAGTTCTCCGACAATGCTGTTAATGGTAAAGTAAGCTACATAGACGGTTTCATCTTCCTGCTGGATTTTCAAATATCGCTGTTTTTCTTCCACCAAACAGCGAGTAGGCTTAATCAAGTCATAGTATTTAATCAGCGTTTCATTATCCAGCTTTTTCTTTGATAGATGGTACTCATACTCTTCATAGGCAGTGCCTGTCTGTCCGTAAAGGTGTTCAATCAGATAGCCGAAGTCGTCCTTATCTAACCTGCGGATTTTGAAACGACGAGAGATTTTATTTTCTAAGAGCTTTTCCATCTTCTGAAAACGCAGGATTTCATCATTACTCATACTAACAAAATCGCCCATCAGCTTATGGTTCACATCATAGACAAAATCAGACAAAGCATTTTTTGCTTCAACGGTAAGACTTTTCATAGAAAACTCCTGATCGTTGAGAAGCAACTTAAAGCCGATAAAGAAACGGTAGTTCACTTGATTTTCGCCAATCATGGATATTAAAGCGTCTGTCTGTTGGTCGATTTTGTCATAGGCAACCGCTTTGAGCTTGCCAGTGACTTCATTTTTGGAACGCTCTTGTGCAGAACGTATGCTGGATTCTGTACTGATTTGTAAAGCATGAATTTTGCCATCACGATTTTGTGCGATAAGCTGTCTGAAAGAATCATGCACTTGTATTTTCTGTTCTGGACTTAGAAATGAGTAATTGTAAGGAACAAGCTCATAGTAAGCATAACATTCCCCGTCTTTATTCCAGACGAGATTGTTTTCAATGTATTTAATTGGATATGCCATAAAATTCACTCCTAACTGCTGTAATGGCTTCTTGTGGCTGGTTTCTGCCAAGCGTTACTTTTTTTCCTGCATAGGTCAGCTTTGGTCGCAGTGCATAAGCAATGACAGACTTCAAAAATCCATAAGGCTTTTTACCATCAAAAGTTTTTGTAGACATAAACCATGTGAAAGCCACAGGAATCCCAAAGTATTTGAGAAATGCTCCCTCTATCATGGAAAGAGGGGGCAAGTTGCCAAGTATCATCACTGCAAAGAGTGACACGACAAACCATGTCATTTGCGTAAAGGTTATGGGAAACGGAAGTCTAAAATCATTGATAGAATACAGTACCTTTTCCACAGACCAGATACTGGTATAGCTTCGTATTTTCTTCATGTAATCAATCCTTTCATAAAAAATAGGGGTAGCTGATTGAGCCACCCCGTAAAATAGAAAATCTGCCAGTAGTAATGTACCGACAGATTTAATAGACGATTTCAAAAATCCCATGATTGGTTGAGATAAACGTTCCTGAAAGGTCTAAATCCCGACCATAGGCTTGATAATCAATATAGTTTTGAAGACTAGCTGGTACTTCGCCTAAAGCACCCGTTTCTTCAATGTAGTAGCGTGCCACGTCATACATATCATCACAATCGGAATGAATGATAATATCCTCTTGATGTTCGCTTAGTTCTTCAATGCTTGAAAAATGAGTGAGCAGAGCAGATAGCTCCGATTGTAATTCTTCGGGTAATTCCGATACCATTTCCCATAGTCGATTGAGTTCGCCAATGGAAGTGTATTCGTCAACCGTAAAGGGTAACTCGTAGTCATGAATGGCGTATTCCTCATATTCATCATTCAAGCCGATTTTCTCTTTGACTTCCTCAAAGTCAATGGGAAAGGTAAACCACGCACCGACCAATTCGCCCTCATTGTATTTGCCTAAATTCGCAATATAGACTTGCATATCGTCCATATATTCACGTCCTTTCTTTGTAGAGATTCAAAAATCCCTACCGCACTTCGTTTGGTGTACCATTCCTTTGCGGAACATAAGAAAACCACTTATATTCCACAAAAGAACGGTTTTATTTAAGCACCAATAATGCGATTGAATAGCTCTAGTAAAATGTCTTTTACTCCAGCAGCGTTGAAGACTAAGCCAACCGCAATAATCGCAATAATTAAAAAGCCAATCAGTTTGCTAAACTCACGCTTGAAGCCAAGATACAAGCCAATCACAACGATTGCTAAAAGCACCAGTGATTGAGCGTTTGATAGAAACCAGTTATAAAGGTTTTGTCCAAAATTCATAAAAATGTTCTCCTCTCTATATTCAATGAATTTGTATTTGAGTTATTTTTTTGTTGTTATCACGTCCTGTTCTTTTACTGACTGTTGCTTCAAAATCTGCTTGTGTCGGTCTGTCAGTTTCGCATGGTCGAGAATGTCTTTTACAACCTGCGTCTGGTTGATTTCATCAAGTTTAATCGCAACCTTTAAGGTCGGGGCAACTTGATGAGATAGCCAGTTCAGCGTCCTTTGGAAGGAGTAAGGCTCTGGTTTTGTGGTTAGTTTTAATCGTTCACGATTGTTCCCAATAAACCAAGCCCATTCTTCATTCAGTTTCCAATCAGAACGAGGTTTGGAATCGTCTTTATCTACAAAACGGATATACCGATTGATAATTTTAAAGGCGGTATGCTCTGGATTGTCATAGACGAGTAAATCACGGACTGCATAATAGGCACGCTCATTTTTCAATCGAATCTCAAAACGGTTTTTTACTTCTGCGTCTTCAATGGGAATATCATTTTTCTTGTACTGCTCGTAGTCCTTTTCATAGATACAGAAATAAACTTCACTTTGTAATGAACCGATATAGAGGGTGTTTCCCATACATTCCTTTTCCTCTTTGCGTACCAGTTCGCCACTGCGATAGCTTTTAAAACTGCGGAAGACGGAGATACATTCTTCCTGTTGGCACTTTTCAGTGAGTACAGGGATATTTAAAATCCCTGTCTTATCGTTAATGGCAAGGTCAAGGCGTTTCATCACACCGCCAGCCACCAAAACGTCCATAAAGAACTCATACCAGCTTCTTTGTTGTGCCAGAAGATAGCTTTCAAATTGTCTGCACCCACGACCTTTCAATTCCACCAGAACTCCTTTGTCCAGTTCATGGGAGCAAAGGACGAATATGTCGCCTAAAGCATAATGCTCTGAATAAGAATAGAAACCATAGTCCTCATGAAGAAAATAGGACAGTTTCAGTTGTAAGATGTTTTCGACCACCTGCTGTACGTCTGTTGTCGGAAAGCGAATTCTTACATAATCAAACAGCATTTCAAGGGGAGCGTCGGGATTGAAGCGTTCCAGAGCTTCCCAAAGGGACTGCTGTAAATCCTCTGATGGCTTGACTTTTCCTGTTTCAATATCGCTTAGATACTGCCTTGTAATACCAGTCGCAACAGCTAAACGGTTTTGAGATAGTCCATAAGCCAAGCGTTTTTCTTTTAAATGCTGTAACCAAGTTTGTTCATTCAGTAAAAATCCCTCCAATCAAAAAGGCGTATGTCAACTTTTAAAGCCCATTTGACATACGCTGAAATTTTGTAAATCCCTTGTAACCAAAGGATTTTCTAATGTTTTTTTGACTGTTTCCTGTCGATTTGTACCCCCCTGTTAGATACGGGGGGTTAAGTGCTGGCGTGGCTATTGCCACACCAGCCAGCAAGATCAGTCCACACCTGCGACTTCCGCTTCGCACGTCGCCTGCGTGGACTGTCTGCTGTTGGATAACTTTTTAATTTCCTCCAAGAAATCATATCCTTTTGGTACAAGGGGAGTATAAAACTCTGATATGACACTTGTTCCTACATCAACATAGCCACGACCTTTGATTCGCTTTAAGAAGAAATCCTTTTGTACGTCACTGCCAAACATCATGCCATAGCCCATTTCAGACATACGACCTAAAGCCACTCTGAAATTAAACTGATCACGGATTCCGTCGCCTAAATATTTTGCGTCTGGACGTTGACAAGCCAGTATTAGAAAGAAGCCAGCTTGACGACCTAACATGACAATCTGTTTCAGCTTATTCATAACTGCGGTGTTTTCTTTTGTTCCCAGCATTTCCATGAAAGCGACGTATTCATCAAAGATTAAGAAGTGTGCCGGGAGACCTAAGTAAGCATAATTTTTGCCAGTCTTATAGTTCTTCATCTGCTTCATTTCCTCACTACGTTTCATCATTTCTTCATAGAATGTTTCAATGCAAGAAAGCAAGTCTTCTTTTCTATAGTAGACATTTGCCATCACAGAACCTAAGTCCGCAAGATCAGCATTTTTCGGGTCAAGAATATACAGTTTTGAATCTGTATGAAGCAAGGCTTCAATCAGTGTCAGTATAAAGTAAGTTTTACCGCCACCTGTACCACCAGCAATCAACATATGAGGGAGCTTATCATATTCCCACCATACGTTTTTCATTAAGCGAAGTTTACCATCTTTAGCTTCTACTTCATCAATAGAAATACGACTGGCTATGGTGTCATAGAGCAAAGTATATTCCACATAGGAATCCTTTAACTCTTTATCCGTCAGCTCACAGTACAAGCCACTCTCTAATTTCTTTTCCAAGTGTAAGAGTTGGTCTTGATATTTTCCCAGCGTGATTTCCACCCGTATCTGTATCAAGCCATTTTTAAGTCGATAATACATTTTAGGGAAGTAGGTTATCTTTTCCTTTGTACGACCAGCACTATCTTTAAAGAAACCCTCTGTTTTGACCTGTTCAGATTCATACCACTTGTTTTCAAGTATCATCTTTGCCAGTTTTTGACGGTGGTAAAGTTGTTTAACCGTATCATAGCGAACCCGTTTGAATACAAACGCTACCAGCAAGCAGATAAGAATTGCGACACTGAAACTGATAATTAAATAGGGAATGTCAATCTTATCTGCTTGTGATAGGTTAAAATCCTGCCAGTTGATCTGCTGGATTGTCTTCACATGAAACAGTCCGACAACCAGCAGGAAAACAGGCAGGAGTGACGCTATCGTAAAATGAAAGACTAAATCTTTACCAGATGGGCGAATCCTTTTACCACGCTGTTTCATGCGAAAAAGTCTCCTTTCTACCTAGCGACTATTTGTCTTGTGTCGGTTCTTTCTTTGCTTGTGGTTGAGCTTTGAATGAACTAGAATCCTTTGTCAGCACAATATCGTCTGCCTTGATATACCAGTCAACATCTGCTCCTTGATAGGTGGCAGTAGCAACGGTGTCCGCAATGGGATTGATAAGTTCCACCCGTGCGTTATAATCAAACTCTTTCAAAGGCACGCTGGCAGGAATACTTACTTGAATCATGCGTCCTTGTCCTTTGGATTTTAAGTCATAGGTACGTTCCTTGATTTCATCTGAAACCGACCCGTCTTCATTTTGGATTCTCACTTCACGACGTAGAGCAGAGAATTTCAATTCTCCAAAAGTCGTGTCTTTATCTAATACAATGCCATTTGCTAATCTCATCATTTTTCCTCTCTTTCTTTATTCTTTTATCATGTCGTCAGCATGTAAAAGGTAATTTGTAAAACCACGAGTGCCGATTTTGTAGCCCTCTGCGGTAATACGTGGATTGACTAACTTCACACGTTCCTCAAAGCCGAAATGTTTTTCGCCAGCTTCAGCAGGAAGCACCACCACAATATCATCTGCTCTTTGAACATCAGAATAGAGATTATAGCTTCTTGATAAGACAGTTAGCCGTCCGTTGATTCTTCGCTGAACGACTTTATCCTCGCCAGCAAATTCTAAATTGCCGAATGTTTTTTCCATGTTGGGAATCACAAATTTAAGTTCCATATTTTTACCTATCCTTTCTTTTTTATTGGCTGAATGAATGTTTGATGGTCTTAAAGAGTGGGGAACGACCTTTTGATTCTTGATTTTTTGTTTTCATAAGTTCACTTCCTTTCAAAATCGGGTAAAAAAATAGACACCTCATTTTTTGAAGTGTCTACCTATTAAATATTCAAATTTTATTGGAAGTATCTTTATATCTTCACTTTTCAAGGATAAATCGTCGTATCAAAGCTCATTCATAAGTAGTAAATTAGTAGTAAATTGAGTGGTTTTGACCTTGATAAAGTGTGATAAGTCCAGTTTTTATGCGGATAACTGGATTTTTATGCTATTTTTAAATTAAACATTTGCTACTTGAGGTAAGGATTCTCCAATAGCTTCTAAACGTTCTGCCCATTCTTGACGTGATAAACCATTTTCTTGCACATAGCGATTACGTTCATGTGCACGACATTCAGGCGAGCACCCTCGAACATACTTCGCTTCGTTTTCTTCTGAAGCAAAAATTTGTTTGTTACAAAACGGATTTGCACAATTGACATAACGTTCACAAGGTGTTCCATCAAAATAATCTTTACTAATAACAGTTGGATTAACATGATTAATTGGCACCGAGATACGATCATCAAAAACATACATCGCACCATCCCAAAGTTCACCTTGAACTTCCGGATCTTTTCCATATGTTGCAATACCACCGTGTAATTGTCCAACATCTTTAAAACCTTCTCGAACCATCCAACCCGAGAATTTCTCACAACGAACACCACCGGTACAGTACACAACAACACGTTTTTCCATAAACTTATCTTTGTTGTCACGTACCCATTGTGGTAACTCACGGAAATTGCGAATATCAGGACGAATTGCTCCACGGAAGTGACCTAAGTCATACTCATAATCATTACGCGTATCTAAAACAACAGTATCTTCATCAAGCAAGGCTTCTTTAAATTGTTTAGGATTTAAATACTCACCTGTTGTTTCCAAAGGATTAATATCGCTATCAAAGTTATTATCTTCTAACCCAAGGTGCACAATCTCTTTCTTATAACGAACAAACATTTTACGGAAAGCTTGTTGATTTTCCTCGTCAATCTTGAACCAAAGATCAGCAAAACGCTCATCGCTGTGGACCCAATCCATATACTTCTGAGTTGTTTCATAATCTCCAGAAACAGTTCCATTAATCCCCTCATCCGCAATCAAAATACGACCTTTAAGCCCAATAGATTTACAAAATTCTAGATGTTTCGCAGCGTACTCTTCCGCATTTTCAATTGAAACATATTTATAATAGAGTAAAACTCTGATTTTTTCTGACATTTTTTCTCCTCATCTGCAAAATAAGTTAGTATACTTCATTATATAACGACTCCTTACAACATAGCAAAAAATACGCTTAGGACATATTCTTTGCTTTAAAGACAAATTATTCTTCTTAAGAACACACATATGTTAAAATAGTAAAAGACTAGGAGGACTTTTATGACTTATGAATTATGTCTAGAATACGGTACTTATCCACTTAGACCTGTAGATGCTTGGGCTGATGAAATCAATACTGCACCTGCGTTTATTACTGAAGATAAAAAACTTTTAGAACTTTTAGAAGAAGTCAATACCTTATTCCATGAGCTCTTTTTAACGATAGAATGTTCCTTCCACTATATTGGTCATGACTTCCCAGAAAAAAGAGCAAAAATCACACAAATTTATCATGTGATTATCGAACATTTAAGCATACACTACCCTGAATATGACATTAAAATTGAATCATTATTAATGGGGTAGTTTTATTTTAACTAGGTAGAAACTATCTATTAAAAACAATCGATATCACTAATTACTTCAACAAATAGATTATCTAAAACAAAAAAGGTCTCTTTCAAGAGGCCTTTTTTCATAACTTATCTCACTAAATATTAAATGATACTTTTACCAAATAATATCACCAATACTCTAGACTCTTATCTCTTGAAAGCAAGGTACAGACAATAGCCGCAAATCCAGAAATACCAAATATTATAAATGCTACTCCCCAACCAAAGTGGTCAATAATAATACCAATAGCTAGAGTAGCGATCGTTGCTCCTCCGACATAACTAAATGTGCCAGTCAATCCTGAAGCTGCTCCAGCTGCTGCTTTTGGAACTAACTCCATAGCATACAGGCCAACCATCATAACAGGACCGTAGATTGATGCCCCCAAACCTAGTAAAATAATGAAGTCTAATGCCATATATTGAGGTCCTGCTGGAATAAACCAATAGGCAGCTAGTAATAAGATTGCTACAACTAAGAAGGCTACATTGGTTAAAGGTTTAGAGTTTTTAAACACTTTGGCAGATAGATATCCTGCTGTTAGCATCCCAATAATACCACCTATTTCAAAAAGTGAAAAACCACCCATACCAGCTGTTGCAGTAATACCTTTTCCACCATCTTGCACACTCGTCGCTAAAAACTTAGGAGTCCATGAGACAATACCGTAACGTAAAATATATACAAATATTGAATACAAGGATGCCCACATCAGTTTAGTATTTGGTAGAATATATTTTTTTATAATTTCGCCCATACCCAAAACTTCAGGCTCTTCTAAAATGTCACTTGAATCCACAACATTAGTATATTGCTCTTTATGATACTCTTCTATAGGCGGAAGTCCGATAGATTCTGGAGTATCTTCTTGTAAAAAGTAAACAAGAACAGCCAAAAGACAAGCCACCACCCCTGGAAACCAATAAGCAGCACGCGCTTGATTAAGAGAATCATTACCAGCAAGAGCTAGACCTACACCAGTTAAAATCGGCGCTATTGCTCCACCAAAATTGTGAGATAAATTCCAAATGGTAGCATATTTAATTCTTTCTTTATTATCATACCAATAGACTAATGTACGCGCTCCAGGAGGGTATCCCATCCCTTGTAACCAACCATTAATAAGATACATGATAGTAAAGAGCCAGATACTAGTAATTACAGATGGAATAACACCGATTAACACATTAACTAGTCCTGTAAGAAACAAACCAACTGGAAGGAAAATTTTAGAATTCGATTCATCTGAAATCAAACCAGAAATAAATTTAGAGAGACCATAAGCAATGTAGCTAGCACAGGTAATAATACCAATCTCAGTAGCAGACATATTAAGGATACCAGATAAAATTGAAGTCGTATTACGAACAAAATAGTATCCCATATAACCTACAAAAATAGAAATAAGGACTTGTACACGATAACGAGGATATTTATGCTTAATTTCCTCAGCTGATAAACGTTCTCTTTTCTGAGGGGGTGCAAATAGTTTTTTCAACATAGCAAATTACCTTTCCGATTTTTAGATGTGTTTAATTATACAACTATGAATTCACACTGTCAATTAATTAATAATTTATTTTTTATCATTTTATCTTATTTTTTTAAATGTGGATAATACTCTTTAAAGTGTGGATAATACTATATTATAAAGCTTTTTATCTGATTTTTCTGTATTTTGAAATCAAATTATATTTTTTAATTTTAGTTTATATTTCAAAAATTAAAACACCCTATAACCAAGTATCACAGGGTGCATATTTTTATATTATATAGAATATAAATACACATGCAATTAAATATTTAGAATAAGTTCTGCTCAGTTCTATTTTTAAAGTCTACGGACAAAAATAAATACTTATAGTTTTATTAGACAAGAAAAAAGTAAGGTTGAAAACCTTACTTTTAGAGACTTTTTAATTTGAATGCCAAATATCTTGATTATATTGTTCGATTGTACGATCTGATGAGAAGAACCCTGCTTTAGCAATATTGTGTATAACTTTCTTATTCCATGATTCATAATCTTCATAATCAGCAAGCACTTGTTCTTTAACAGCAATGTATTCTTTCAAATCAATCAATGTCATGAACCAATCTTTACCTACTAACTCATCATGCAATCTCTTTAGTCGTTCTGCATTACCGAGTGACACTATATCATCACTAATGATAAAATCAACAGCTTCACGAATTACTTTGTCTTTATCATAGTAATCTTTTGAACGATAACCAGATGTTTCATAAAGATTAATGATAGTATCAGAGTCTTTACCAAATGTGTAGATGTTCTCTTTGCCAGCTAATTCAGCTATTTCAACATTTGCCCCATCCATAGTACCAAGAGTAAGAGCACCATTCAACATAAATTTCATGTTACCTGTACCAGATGCTTCTTTGGAAGCCAATGAAATTTGTTCCGAAATATCTGTTGCAGGGATTAACTTTTCCGCTACTGTCACATTGTAATTTTCTACTAAATGGACATTAAGGTATTTATTAACTTCTGGATCATTATTAATTAATTCTGATAAGCAGAGAATTAAGTGAATGATATCCTGTGCAATAGTATAGGCTGGAGCAGCTTTACCACCAAAAATAACTGTTAATTTACGTGATGGGAAATGCCCACGTTTAATTTCTAAGTATTTATGAATAACATATAAAGCATTCATTTGTTGGCGCTTATATTCGTGGAATCGTTTGATTTGTGTATCAATAATTGAGTATTCATCCAATTCAATACCTTTATTTTCCTTAAGGTAACGTTTAAGAGCCAGTTTGTTTTTAAATTTAATAGCAGCTAATTTATCATGAACTTCATTGCTATCAGCATAAGTTAACAATTTTTCGAGCTGAGTCGCATCAGTAAGATAGCTATCCCCAATTAGTTCTTTCAAGTAATCTGCTAAATCTTGGTTAGCAAACTCCAACCAGCGACGGAATGTAATACCGTTTGTCTTATTGTTAAACTTATCTGGGTAAATATCATAGAAAACCTTTAATTCACTATTTTTAAGGATTTCTGTATGTAATGCTGCTACACCATTAACGCTTGTTGAGAAGTGGATATCCATATGCGCCATGTGAACACGTCCAGCTTCATCAATAATTTGAACCTCTGGATTTGTTTGCTCTTCACGAATCATTTGATCTAATTTTTTAATGATTGTTACTAGGTGGGGTACTACCTCATTAAGATACTCTAAAGGCCATTTTTCAAGAGCTTCTGCAAGGATGGTATGGTTTGTATAGCCAACCATATTGCGAACAACTGACACAGCTTCGTCAAATTCAAAACCATGTTTTTCTGTCAATAAACGAATCAACTCAGGGATGACCATAGATGGGTGAGTGTCATTAATTTGAACATAAGCATATTCAGCTAAATCATGAAGGTTTGAACCACGCTCGATTGCTTCATCAATTAATAATTGAGCAGCATTTGAAACCATGAAATATTGCTGATAGATACGTAATAATTCTCCATTTTTATCTGAATCATCTGGATACAAGAACAAGGTTAAATTCTTCTTGATTTCTGTCTTATCAAAAGTGATACCTTTTTCAATAAGGTTATAATCAAGTCCATCAATATCAAAAAGGTTCAAATAATTTTTAGTATCTTTCTTATAACCTAATACATCAATTCTATCTAGGCGTGATTTTAAAGTAAAGTCACGGAAAGGAACATCATAAGAAATATCTGTTGGTACTAACCAAGAATTATTCTCAATCCAGTAGTTAGCTTCTGCTTCTTGTTGATTGTTGCGAAATACTTGTTTGAAAAGCCCACAGTGATAGTTTAAACCAACACCTTCACCATTAATACCTAAAGAAGAAATCGAGTCAATAAAACATGATGCTAAACGCCCTAAACCACCATTACCAAGTGATGGTTCTGGCTCTACATCTTCTATTTCAGCAATTGATTTACCTACAAGTTCTAACTCTTTTTTGACATCTTTATAAATCCCTAAGTTAATCAAATTATTTGAAAGTAATTTACCAATTAGAAACTCAGCTGAAATATAGTATACCTTACGTTGAGAGCTATTTTTTGATTTAGCGGCAGCTTCTTCTTTTACAAAATTTAACAATTCAACGTAAATCTCTTCATTTGTTAATTCTGATAATACTTTTCCTTGTTGTCCAACGTAAGTTGTAAAATTTCTTGTCATGATAATATTCCTTATTTATTCCCTCTATTATAAATAGTTGTAATCTCTTTTAAGAATGCTTTGCGATTTTCTGTTAAGTCTTCTTTTCTCATACGCCATTGCCAGTTACCTCCAACGGTATTTGGCATGTTCATACGGCTATCTGCAGGTTTATCTAGTAGATCTTGCATACATGTAATCGTTGTTTGACTAACGGTTGCATACAAGGTACGCAGTACAGTCTCAGTAATGGGCTCATTTGGCAAACGACGCATGTAATTTTCTGCATAAGCTTTCTGTTCGACTGTAAGATTTTCAAACCAGCCATTAATAACTTCGTTATCATGAGTTCCAGCATATGCAATTGTATTTTCTGTGTAGTTATGAGGAATATCAATACTATTTCCTGTTGTATCATAAAAACCGAATTCCATGATTTTCATACCTGGGAACCCTGTTCCAGCCAGTAATCTCTCTGCTCTCTCATCAATATAGCCTAAATTCTCAGCAATAATAGGTAAATCACCTAATTTTTCTTTGATAGTTGCAAATAATTCTGGACCGGGAGCTGGTTGCCATGAGCCATCATTAGCTGTTTGATAATCTCCTCGAATTTCCCAATAATCTGAAAAACCTTTAAAATGATCAATACGCAAATAGTCATACATCTTAACACCAGATTGAATACGATAAATCCACCAGTCAAAATCTGACTCTTTGTGGTAATCCCAATTGTAAATAGGATTGCCCCAAAGCTGACCATCGTCAGAAAAATCATCCGCTGGTACACCAGCAATAGCAAGTGGTTGTTTGTCGCGATCTAATTTAAACAGTTCAGGCATTGTCCAAACTTCTACACTATCGGCAGAAACGTAGATTGGCATATCACCGATAATTTGAATCCCTTTATCATTAGCATATTCTTTTAACTCAAACCATTGTTTGTAAAAGAAATATTGCGTTACTTCATGATATTTTATCACTTCACTAAGCTTTTGACGATATCCTGCTAAGGCTTCTTCTTCGCGGCGTATAATAGCCTTGTCATCCCATTCTTGAAGCGCCTTATTACCAAAATGTTCTTTGATCGCCATAAATTCAGCAAAATCAGTTACCCATTTTTCTTCTTGCAAGAAATCAGATAGCATTCTCGTAGCTCTCTCTTCTTGCAAGAAATTTTTAACTGCTTTTTCTAAAACTGGACGGCGTTTTTCAAACAGACCAGCATAATCAACAACTTCTGGATCCTGTCCAAAACTAATATTTTGGTAGTCATCTTTCGAAATGAAACCTTCAAGCGTTAGCAAATCAAAATCAATTAAATGTGTATTACCAGCTACTGCAGAAAAAGACTGGTAAGGAGAGTCCCCGAAGCTTGTTGTTGTTAAGGGAAGAATTTGCCAAAATTTTTGATCAGTTTCGACCAAAAAATCAACAAAAGCGTAGGCTTCTCGTCCAAATGTTCCAATACCTAAATCACCTGGTAGAGAAGTGATGTGCATTAAGACACCACTTGCACGTTTTTTCATATTGATTCTCCTTTTCGATTACTTACTTTACTCCTCCATCTTAACGCAAGCGATTGCATAAGTCAAGCATAATTTAAAAAAACTTCTATCGAAAATTGATAGAAGTCTTTATATCATAGCTTAATTATTATTTTTAGAAATATCTCGGACACTTTCACGCTCTTCTAAAGTAAAAGGCACAATAATAGTCTCACTAAAGACTTTGTCTGGAGATTTAATGATGTCAATCAGACGACGAACGCTTGTCCTTCCTAGATTATTAACATTAATATCAAATGTGCTTAGGTAAGGATGAATCAGATGTGAGAAGAGAGAATTATTAAAGGTCATGATAGAAATGTCATCTGGAACTTTTAATTTATAGAAAGAAAGAAATTGCATTACTCTAACAGAGACAGTATCACCAATAACAATTAAAGCAGTTGTTTCTTCTTCTTTGACTCTATTTATAAATTCCTCTAAAACTTGCGGATTGCCTCTGTCAAATAAAAGAGCTGGCTTTTGGTTTAAACCTAACTTTCTAGCACCTTTAAAATACCCTAAATAGCGCTCTTCTGATACTTCTGAATTTAAATCATCTGTAACAAACTGGATGCTTTTATGTCCTTTTTTATAGAGATAATCAATGGCAGATTTCCCCATCAGCTGATTATCATTATCAATATAAGTAATCTCATTTTCATAGCCATTAGCAGCACCAACAACAACAAAGGGCAGTTTATATTTTAATAAATACTCTCTGATAGGATCTTTTTGATCCGAATAGAGAACAATAAAACCATCCACTCGTTTTTGTAGATGCATTAATTTTACTTGTTCTAACAACTCCTCAGAAGACATACTTGTTGCAATAGAAACTGTAAACCCATGCTCTTTTGCTTCATTAGTTGATGTAGAAAGAATCTCCATGAAAAAGGGTTCACTTAAGCGGTCTGGTAAAACCAGTGGAGGAAAAATAACTCCAATATTTTGCGTTAAACCACTAGCCAACATTTGTGCTGCAACATTAGGAACATAGCCCAGCTCTTCCATAGCTTTTTTCACGCGCTCTTTCGTCTTACTTGAAATAGATGCATTATCTTTTAGTACACGACTTACTGTCGATGGATTAACACCAGCTTTGGCAGCAACATCTTTTATAGTTACCATCCTACGACCTCTTCATTCTAATCATTTTATACCTTTTGGTATAGTCCTTTGTCTATTATACTCTAATCTAAGAAAAAAACAAACGTTTGCCTTCTCTGCAAATGTAATACTCTCACTAAAATAATCTTCTCATTTAGTATTAATTGATATTATTTTTTTATTTTTCTTATTTTTTTTAAAAAAAGACTTGACTTTTTTTGCAAACGGTTGCATAATATAGGTGTAATTAAAATATTCTCTAGGAGGAGAACCAAAATGGAAAAAAATACTTGGAAAAAATTACTTGTTAGTACTGCTGCTCTTTCAGTAGTTGCAGGAGGAGCAATTGCTGCTACTCACTCTAACTCAGTTGATGCTGCTTCAAAAACAACTATCAAACTTTGGGTCCCAACAGATTCAAAAGCGTCTTATAAAGCAATTGTTAAAAAATTCGAGAAGGAAAACAAAGGCGTTACTGTAAAAATGATTGAGTCTAATGACTCCAAAGCTCAAGAAAACGTAAAAAAAGACCCAAGCAAGGCAGCCGATGTATTCTCACTTCCACATGACCAACTTGGTCAATTAGTAGAATCTGGTGTTATCCAAGAAATTCCAGAGCAATACTCAAAAGAAATTGCTAAAAACGACACTAAACAATCACTTACTGGTGCACAATATAAAGGGAAAACTTATGCATTCCCATTTGGTATTGAATCTCAAGTTCTTTATTATAATAAAACAAAGTTAACTGCTGACGACGTTAAATCATACGAAACAATTACAAGCAAAGGGAAATTCGGTCAACAGCTTAAAGCAGCTAACTCATATGTAACAGGTCCTCTTTTCCTTTCTGTAGGCGACACTTTATTTGGTAAATCTGGTGAAGATGCTAAAGGCACTAACTGGGGTAATGAAGCAGGTGTTTCTGTCCTTAAATGGATTGCAGATCAAAAGAAAAATGATGGTTTTGTCAACTTGACAGCTGAAAATACAATGTCTAAATTTGGCGATGGTTCTGTTCATGCTTTTGAAAGTGGACCATGGGATTACGACGCTGCTAAAAAAGCTGTCGGTGAAGATAAAATCGGTGTTGCTGTTTACCCAACAATGAAAATCGGTGACAAAGAAGTTCAACAAAAAGCATTCTTGGGCGTTAAACTTTATGCCGTTAACCAAGCACCTGCTGGTTCAAACACTAAACGAATCTCAGCTAGCTACAAACTCGCTGCATATCTAACTAATGCTGAAAGTCAAAAAATTCAATTCGAAAAACGTCATATCGTTCCTGCTAACTCATCAATTCAATCTTCTGATAGCGTCCAAAAAGATGAACTTGCAAAAGCAGTTATCGAAATGGGTAGCTCAGATAAATATACAACGGTTATGCCTAAGTTGAGTCAAATGTCAACCTTCTGGACAGAAAGTGCTGCTATTCTTAGCGATACTTACAGTGGTAAAATCAAATCTAGCGATTACCTTAAACGTCTAAAACAATTCGATAAAGACATCGCTAAAACAAAATAGTACGTCTAGAGTAATGAGATGAGGTGAGTACTCTTCCTTTCAATTGAGAGTGCTTCCCATCTCTTATTTTGTAAAATAACAATTAAAGGAGACCATTATGAATAAAAAACTGATCTCACTTGATGGTATGTCCCTAAAAGAGGTCTTTCAAAAAGGTGATTTAGCAACTAAACTATCATTCTTAATTATGGGACTTGCTAACCTCAAAAATAAACAAATTGTCAAGGGACTTTTATTTTTAATCAGTGAAATTCTGTTTTTAATTACCTTTGTTTACCAAGTTATCCCAGCTGTAAAAGGTCTTATTTCCTTAGGGACCCAAGAACAAGGTATGACAACTAAAACTGTGGATGGTATTAAAATCCAAGTTGCGACACAAGGTGATAACTCTATGTTAATGCTAATTTTTGGATTAGCTTCGCTTATCTTCTGTTGCGTATTTGCCTATATTTACTGGTCAAACATTAAAAGCGCAGCACATTTATTGACCTTGAAAGAAGAAGGAAGAGAAATTCCATCCTTCAAAAAAGATATTAAAAGCTTGACAGATGGACGCTTCCATATGACTTTAATGTCTATTCCTTTAATAGGGGTGCTTCTATTTACAATCCTTCCGTTAGTTTATATGATTTGTTTGGCATTTACTAACTATGATCATAACCACTTACCGCCAAAAAGTTTATTTGACTGGGTTGGTTTTGCTAACTTCGGTAATATCTTTAGCGGGCGTATGGCCAGTACTTTCTTCCCTGTTCTATCTTGGACATTAATTTGGGCTGTTTTCGCTACTGTAACGAATTTCTTCTTTGGTATTATTCTTGCCTTACTAATTAATACAAAAGGTTTGAAATTCAAAAAGATGTGGCGTACTATTTTTGTTATTACCATGGCTGTCCCTCAATTTATCTCTCTCTTAATCATGAGAAACCTCTTAAGTGACGCTGGACCGGTTAACGCCTTGTTAATAAAATGGGGACTTATTTCTTCAGCACATCCCCTTCCATTCCTTTCTGATCCGGTCTGGGCGAAATTCTCAATCATCTTTGTTAATATGTGGGTTGGTATTCCTGTAACAATGCTTGTTGCTACTGGTATCATCATGAATTTACCTGCAGAACAAATTGAAGCTGCTGAAATTGATGGGGCGAATAAGTTCCAAGTCTTTCAATCAATTACTTTCCCACAAATTTTGTTGATTATGACTCCTACTTTAATTCAACAATTTATCGGAAATATTAACAACTTCAACGTTATCTACCTACTCACTCAAGGTGGACCAACAAACTCAACATACTACCAAGCAGGTAGCACCGATTTACTTGTCACTTGGCTATACAATTTGACAGTAACTGCTGCAGATTATAACTTAGCATCTGTTGTTGGTATCTTAATCTTTATTCTTTCAGCAGTATTTAGTTTACTAGCTTACACAAGAACAAATTCTTACAAGGAAGGGGCAGCTAAATAATGAATAAGAAAAAACGTCTTAACCTTACTTTTGTTTATATTTTATTGATAGTACTATCAATTATGTGGCTCTTTCCCATTGTTTGGGTCGTTCTCACAAGCTTCCGTGGTGAAGGAAGTGCCTTTGTCAACTACTTTATTCCTAAAACTTGGACATTAGACAACTACGCTAAACTCTTCACCCAAAACACATTCCCATTTGGTCAATGGTTCTTAAATACATTATTTGTCGCTACATGTACTTGTATACTATCAACTTTAATCACTGTAGCAATGGCTTATTCTCTCAGCAGAATCAAATTCAAACACCGTAATGGTTTCCTAAAGCTAGCTTTAGTCTTGAATATGTTTCCTGGGTTCATGTCAATGATTGCAGTTTACTACATCCTAAAAGCTCTAAATCTAGACCAAACATTAACCGCTTTAATATTTGTCTATTCTGCAGGAGCAGCATTAACCTTCTACATCGCAAAAGGTTTCTTTGATACTATTCCATACTCTTTGGATGAGTCTGCTATGATTGATGGGGCGACCCGTTTGGATATTTTCCTTAAAATCACCCTACCATTGTCAAAACCCATTATCGTTTATACTGCATTAATCGCTTTTATGGGCCCTTGGATGGACTTTATCTTTGCAAAAGTTATTTTAGGTGATGCTACGAGCAAGTACACAGTCGCTATTGGTCTCTTTTCAATGTTGCAACAAGATACCATCAACCAGTGGTTCATGTCATTTACAGCAGGATCTGTTATTATTGCAATTCCAATCACAATACTTTTCATGTTCATGCAAAAATACTATGTTGAAGGTATTACAGGTGGATCTGTAAAATAATCTTCAGATAATTTAAAGACACGACATTTTTATTTCACTGTGGTTTCTTTTCTAAAAAAGGCTTGGGTTCTATTGAATTCAAGCCTTTTTCTAAGCTAGATAGTTAAAAAACTTGGTTTACCAAGGGTGTTAACCTCTACAAAAAAATAACTTGATAGTGCTAAGTAATTTGACAGTTGCTTCTATTTACTATATTATTAATAGTGTTATCTACAAAAGGAGCGTTTTTCATGGAAAAAACAAAATCATTCTTTGGACATCCTCGTGGTTTGTCCACTCTTTTCTTTACTGAAATGTGGGAAAGATTCTCATACTATGGTATGCGTGCTATTTTGCTGTACTATATGTACTATAGTGTTTCTCAAGGTGGCCTTGGTATGGACAAGACTGTCGCTGCATCAATCATGGCTGTCTATGGTTCACTGGTTTATCTCTCATCAGTAATTGGTGGTTTTGTCAGCGACCGTATTCTAGGTAGTCGTAAAACTGTTCTGTATGGTGGTATTCTAATCATGCTAGGTCATATTGCTCTAGCTACACCATTTGGTCAAACAGCTCTATTCATTTCGATTGCTCTAATTATCCTTGGTACTGGACTATTAAAACCAAATGTATCAGAGATGGTTGGTAATTTATATGGAGAAAATGATTCTCGTCGTGATGCTGGTTTTAGTATCTTTGTTTTTGGTATTAACCTTGGTGCTTTTATTTCACCCATTGTAGTGGGGTACCTCGGACAAGAAGTAAATTTCCATCTTGGTTTCTCACTTGCTGCTATTGGTATGTTCTTTGGTCTCCTCCAATATACCTTAGATGGAAAAAAATATTTGACTGAAGAGAGTCTCAGACCAAACGATCCTTTAAGTCCTGAAGAAAAGTCCTCTCTATATAAAAAAGTTGGGCTTATCCTTATTGGTATTGTTATTGTACTTATTCTACTTCACTTGATGCATATGCTAACAATTGAAGTAATTATCGATATTTTTAGTATTATTGCAATCGCCATCCCAATTATTTATTTTATCAAGATTTTAAGTAGTAAAAAGATTTCTTCTGTTGAGCGTTCTCGAGTGTGGGCATATATCCCTCTCTTTATCGCCTCAATTCTATTTTGGTCAATTGAAGAACAAGGTTCAGTTGTCTTAGCCTTATTTGCAGATGAACAAACAAAACTTTACCTTAACTTCTTTGGGCATCATATTAATTTCCCATCAAGTTATTTCCAAAGTATGAACCCTCTCTTCATTATGCTTTATGTACCATTCTTTGCTTGGTTATGGGCTAAATGGGGAAGTAAGCAACCTTCATCACCTAAAAAATTTGCGTATGGACTTTTCTTTGCTGGAGCTTCATTCTTATGGATGATGCTACCAGGTTTACTCTTTGGAGTTAACGCTAAAGTAAGCCCTCTTTGGTTAACAATGAGTTGGGCTATTGTCATCGTTGGGGAAATGCTAATCTCACCAGTTGGATTATCAGCAACTAGTAAGCTCGCACCTAAAGCATTCCAAGCTCAAATGATGAGCATCTGGTTCTTAAGTAATGCTGCAGCACAAGCTATTAACGCTCAAATCGTTAAATTGTACACACCTGATACTCAAACTCTTTATTATGGTGTTGTTGGTGGTATAACAGTTGTATTTGGATTTATCCTCTTATTTTATGTTCCACGCATTGAAAAACTAATGTCTGGAGTTAAATAAAGACATCTAAAAAGAACTAGGTTACATTCCTAGTTCTTTTTTGTTTAATAAAATTTTCTTATAAAACCATCTTCAAGTCGCTTACTATAAAACATCTCTGAGATGTCATCTTCGTCAAATACTCTCAAAAGGTTAAGCATATCATATGCTAGTTCAATCTTATCAAGTTGTGAACGTTCAATCCATACAACATCACCTTCATCTGACGATTGTAATTCACCTGAAAAATCATATGTTTTATAAAGGAATACCAAATAGCGGATGCCTTCATCTGTGTACCAATGCTTCATACCAACTAATTTGGGATTACTTATTGTTAAACCTGTCTCCTCGTGAACTTCTCGAACGAGAGCATTCTCCTTCTTCAATATGGCCGCCTGGTAAAGCAGCTCCTGACCAAGAATAACGTTTAGGATCACGGATTTGCATCACAATACGTCCTTTATTATCTTCAATAAGACACATATTAGTTAAAATAACTTTTTGACTGCGTGACATTTTTTCCTCTAGTATATAAATTTAGTGATAGAGTTACAATACCATTTATTTATCAATTTTTCTACAAAATAAAGGATAGTAACTTAACTACTGTAGGTTAAGAAAAATCGAATAATTCCGATAATAGACATGATTAACCCTATTAAAATAGAAATAATCAGAATAAGCTGCATGTCAAATCGTTTTTTCTCTCTTTTTTCTTTAGGAATTTGATATCGCTCTTCAGATAGACGTTTATTAATACTCTCCTGAAGTAAATTCTTTTTTTTCAAAATTTTCCCCTTAATTAATTACAGATTGATACTGAGTAGAGCTTGAAACATGACAATCTTCAAGCTGCTGTTTTAATGCTTTTTCTATATTACATTTATTGCCAATTAGTGGCTGCAAGTGCGAAATAAATGTAAAAATATCTTTTTTTGGGAAAATATTTTTAGGTGATACAAAACGAATTTGATGACTAGTCTCTTCGAAAGCAAAAATTAACTGTTGATGTTCAAAAGCAGAGCGAACTGCTGATAATATCTCATTATGATGATTAATATCAAGATAAAAAGCACAAATATTTGATAAATATTGTATTTGATTTGTTGTGATATTTGGGTAGAGTACAACATTATCATATTTGCCAAAATTCATGAGATCACTAGACATCTCGGTCAAAGCACCTATGTTAAAAGTCAAATTAGGAAGAGAAGTCACTAAACTTTCTAATGCTTCGATTTGATCAGAATTCGTCAAAATAAGAGCTTGGTTATGTAATTTTTCTGTCTCTTTAAGAGGATACATAAATCCTAAAAAGCTAACTTGTTTTTGTTCTTCGTCAGTTAATAACCTCATAGCATTAGCATAAGCTTCATAACTTTGAATTACAATTTTAGTGTTTGGGGAAGGATTGTTCAATAGACTTCCTGCGAAACTAAAATCCTAGTTCACGGTTGATCATTCCAGCAATCAAATTCATTCGTAATCCAAACCGTTTGCGTCGATTTCGATAGGTTGTTGAAAATATTTTAAACGTTTTTACTTTGGCAAAATATTCTCAACCTTGATTCTCTCTTTGGATAGCGTATGGTTATAGGTTTTATCTTCAAGAGTTAGTGGCTTAAGTTTGCTTGATTTCCTCGGAGTTTGCGCTTGTGAATACATCTTCATGATCCCTTGATAACCACTGTCTGCCAAGATTTTAGCAGCTTGTCCGATGTTTCTGCGACTCATTTTGAACAACTTCATATCGTGGCAATAGTTCACTGCAATATCCAAAGAAACAATTCTCCCTTGGCTTGTGACAATCGCCTGAGCCTTCATAGCATGACATTTCTTTTTACCAGAATAATTCGCTAGTTGATTTTTTAGGACGATTGATTTTTACCTCTGTTGCATCCACAATCACCGTATCCTCAGCACTAAGATGAGTTTTTGAAATCGTAAAACCACTTTGAATAAGAGTTGATTCAACCCATTGACTTCGACGGATTAAGTTGCTTTCGTGAATGCCAAAATCAGCCGCAATTTGTTCATAAGTGCGGTATTCTCGCATGTATTGAAGAGTAGCCATGAGGAGATCTTCTAAGCTTAACTTAGGGGTTCGGCCACCTTTTGCGTGTTTACGTTGATAAGCTGTTTTTAACACAGCTAACATCTCTTCAAAAGTAGTGCGCTGAACACCAACAAGGCGCTTAAATCGTACATCAGTTAATTGTTTGCTTGCTTCATAATTCATAGAACTATTGTACCATATTTTGTTTCGCAGGAAGTCTAATAATGAAATTTTAAAAGACTATATTTTGCAATCCCTTTCAACAGATAAAATTAGATTTCATTCCTATTACTTATTGACAGATAATATTAGTCAAATATCGACCTTAAAACCCGATTTAATTATCACTAATCGAAAACTGTTTACCTATGTTACAAAGGAACTAGCTACAAATAGTTTAGTCGCTCATATTGATTACAACGATACACCCTCTCAAATCAGTAATATCCAAACTATTATTTCTAATATTAAAGAAGAAAAATATCGAAAAATCTTTGATAAAATATAACATCACCTACTGTATTCTTTTGATTTCAATTATTAATAAAACGACTAGAGCACTTCATTAACTACTCTAGTCGTTTTATTAATTCTGTTCATCGTATTAATCGATTGCTTTTAGTTCTAAGATAACATCTCGGATTTGTGCAGCTAGCTCAAAGTCCAATAATTCAGCTGCTTCTTGCATTTGCTGTTGAAGAGCTTTAATTTCAGCTTGCCTTTCTTTTTTAGATAAACTACTGTAATCGACAACTTTTTCAGGCTTATCGCTGTCATTACTTTTAGTAATAGCAATTAAATCACGGATTTCTTTTTTAATTGTTTGTGGCACAATTCCATGCTTTTCATTATAATCCATTTGTAAACGACGACGGCGAGCGGTTTCATCCATAGCTCTTTGCATAGAATCTGTTATTTTATCAGCATACATAATAACATGACCATTACTGTTACGTGCTGCACGTCCGATTGTTTGGATAAGACCACGCTCATTACGAAGGAAACCTTCCTTATCAGCATCTAAGATTGCAACAAGGGAAACCTCAGGAACATCTATTCCTTCACGTAAGAGATTAATACCAATTAAAACATCAAACACACCAAGTCGTAAATCACGAATAATCTCTGTACGTTCTAAGGTTTTAATATCGCTGTGCATATACTTAACTTTAACTCCCATTTCTTTGAGATAATCTGTTAAGTCTTCTGCCATACGCTTTGTCAATGTTGTAATAAAGGTACGCTCACCTTTTTCAGTCCTCAAATTGATTTCACCAAGCAAGTCATCCATCTGCCCCATACTTGGTCTAACTTCAACTTCTGGATCAAGAAGTCCTGTTGGCCGGATAATTTGCTCAACAACTGTATCTGTTTGCTCCATTTCATAGTCTCCTGGCGTTGCAGATACATAGACAATTTGATGGACATGGCTTTCGAATTCTTCACGACGAAGTGGACGGTTATCTAAGGCAGATGGTAAACGGAAACCGTAATTAACCAACATTTCTTTACGCGAACGGTCTCCATTATACATCCCTTTGATTTGCCCCATTGTCATGTGACTCTCATCAATCATAATCAAAAAATCTTCTGGGAAGAAATCTAACAAAGTAAAAGGTGGCTCACCTTCACTTCTACCATCCATGTGACGTGAGTAGTTCTCAACACCATTTGTATATCCCATTTCACGAAGCATTTCAATATCATATTCTGTCCTTTGTCGAATACGTTGCGCTTCAATCAATTTCCCTTCTTTTTCAAAAAGTTCTACTTGATTTTCCATTTCAGCTTGTATTTTTGAAATAGCTTCTTCCATATGTTCATCATTTGTCATAAAGTGTGTTGCTGGGAAAATAGCTAAATGTTCCACTTCTCCTAGCACACGCCCTGTTAACGATTCTATTTCTCTTATACGATCAATTTCATCACCAAAAAATTCAATTCGAAAGGCATGCTCATCACGACTCGCAGGAAAAACTTCTACAACATCGCCACGAACGCGAAATTTTCCACGTTGAAAATCAATATCGTTACGCTCAAATTGAATATCAACGAGATTGTTCAATAACTGATCACGTGAAATTTCTTGACCTGGCCTAAGGCTAACAACACTGTCTGCATACTCTTTAGGAGAACCTAAACCGTAAATACAAGAAACAGATGCTACAACAATAACGTCATTTCTTTCTAATAACGAAGAAGTCGCTGAGTGACGTAATTTGTCAATTTCGTCATTGACTGAACTATCTTTTTCAATATAAGTATCCGAAGAAGGCACATAAGCTTCTGGTTGATAATAATCATAATATGAAACAAAGTACTCTACGGCATTGTCAGGAAAAAATTCTTTAAACTCTCCATAAAGTTGACCTGCTAAGGTTTTATTATGTGCAATCACCAAGGTTGGCTTGTTAACTTGGGCGATAACTTGGCTCATTGTGTAGGTTTTACCAGTACCAGTAGCACCTTTTAAAATCTGAGCTTTTTCTCCTCCTTCAATATTGTCAACCAACGTTTCAATAGCTTGAGGTTGATCTCCCGAAGGGCTATATTTGGAAACTAATTTAAATCGGTTAGTATCTTTTCTATCTATCATTTCTTTACCTCGATTACTTTATTTTAACATAGAAAAAAGAAAAAGACTGAGCTGCAACACTCAATCTGTTTCTTCAGTCTTAATTAGCCATAGAAGGTATATAATTGCTGCTAAGAGAACAAAAATAGAAATCAAACTTCCTTCTATTCCGAATGCACCACCTGATATCCAGTCCGGTGCGTTTTCTTTAACGGTAAAATGCAAAAGAGATGCTCCTGCTTTCTGACCACTTACGGCAATACCATAGAGATTACCTTGGCTAAAATTCCAAGCTCCATGTAAGGCTGCAACACTCCAAATATTACCACTTTTAATCATATACAAGGACATTAAAACTCCCGAACATATAATACTTACAATAGAAAGAAAAGTGACATGGGCATTTACCAAGTGCAAAATGCCAAATAAAGTGGATGAGACCCCTATGGCAACAGCTAAATGAAAACGATGATTAATTAGAGGAAGAAGCCACCCTCGTGTTAGCAATTCTTCCGTACCGCTTTGAATAAGCCAAAAAGGAAGGAGAGTTACAACATAGAAAATCGTTGCCTTAGAAACATCATAGCTATGAAAGTCAAGTCCTCCCAATATATAAGCAGTGATGACAGAAATTGAAAATAGAATAAAACCTATACTCCAGCCTTTTATAAGTGACCACAGAGTTCTTTTAAACTTTGTAGAAAACCCCAATTCTGAAAAAGGTCTTTTTTCTACGAATTTTACCCAGATAAGCAAAAGGAATGCTGAAAAACTAAAGGTTCCTAATTCTCCATAGATATTATTAAATAAATTAATAAACTCAAAAAAAGTATAGGAAGAAAACTTATAGAGTACAGAAGACACTAGAACAATTCCCACACCACCTAGAGTTAGACCAACGAAAAAAAATAGGTATACCATAAAACAAGCAAATAACAATAATAGCCATGACGGCCAGTTTTTATAGACAGCGAACTGACTATTTAAAATCCTTTTATTCATAATAATCCTAAATCCTTTTTGTGTGATAACACTAGAACGATTATATCATAATACTAACTAAAGATATATATAAAATTAACATAACATACATGTTACGTTTTCTAACATAGAAATGACATTTTGTTGCTCTATCTTATTTATTTTGATATAATAAAACACATATTTATAAAAAGGAGATTTACATGAAGCACAAGTTAAAAGCTTTTACGCTTGCTTTACTCTCAATATTCTTTGTGTTTGGTGGAAAGGTCAGTGCAGAGACTGTGAATATTGTTTCTGATACAGCATACGCTCCATTCGAATTTAAAGATTCTGATCAAACTTATAAAGGAATCGATGTTGACATCGTTAACGAAGTCGCTAAGCGTGCTGGCTGGAATGTTAACATGACGTACCCAGGTTTTGATGCCGCAGTTAACGCTGTTCAATCTGGACAGGCAGACGCGCTAATGGCCGGAACTACTGTTACTGAAGCACGTAAAAAAGTCTTTAATTTCTCAGATACTTATTACGATACTTCCGTTATTCTTTATACTAAAAATAATAATAAAGTCACAAACTACAAACAACTAAAAGGAAAAGTAGTCGGTGTAAAAAATGGAACAGCTGCTCAAAGCTTCTTAGAGGAAAATAAATCTAAATACGGCTATAAAGTTAAAACATTTGATACAAGTGACCTAATGAATAACAGCCTTGATTCTGGTTCTATTTACGCCGCTATGGACGATCAACCAGTTGTGCAATTTGCGATAAATCAAGGAAAAGCTTACGCCATTAACATGGAAGGCGAGGCAGTTGGTAGCTTTGCATTTGCTGTCAAAAAAGGTAGTGGACACGATAACCTAATTAAAGAATTTAACACAGCTTTTGCACAAATGAAATCAGATGGCACTTATAATGACATCATGGATAAATGGCTTGGGAAAGACGCTACAAAAACAAGCGGCAAAGCAACAGGTAATGCCAATGAAAAAGCAACTCCTGTAAAGCCAAGTTATAAAATTGTTTCTGATTCTTCATTCGCACCATTCGAATATCAAAACGGTAAAGGGAAATATACTGGTTTTGATATGGAATTAATCAAGAAAATTGCTAAACAGCAAGGTTTTAAACTTGATATCTCAAATCCAGGTTTTGATGCCGCTTTAAATGCTGTCCAATCTGGACAAGCTGACGGTGTTATTGCAGGAGCTACAATCACAGAAGCACGCCAAAAAATCTTTGATTTTTCTGATCCTTATTACACATCTAGCGTTATCTTAGCGGTTAAAAAAGGAAGCAATGTCAAATCATACCAAGATTTAAAAGGAAAAACAGTTGGTGCTAAAAATGGTACTGCCTCATATACTTGGTTATCAGACCACGCAGATAAGTACAACTATCATGTTAAAGCATTTGATGAAGCATCTACAATGTATGATAGTATGAACTCAGGTTCAATTGATGCTCTAATGGATGACGAAGCAGTTCTTGCTTACGCTATTAATCAAGGTCGTAAATTTGAAACACCTATCAAAGGTGAAAAATCAGGCGATATCGGATTTGCAGTGAAAAAAGGGGCAAATCCAGAATTAATTAAAATGTTTAACAACGGTCTTGCTTCACTCAAAAAATCGGGTGAGTACGATAAACTTGTTAAAAAATACCTTTCCACAGCCAGCACCTCTTCAAACGATAAAGCTGCTAAACCTGTAGATGAATCAACTATTTTAGGGTTAATTTCTAATAACTACAAACAATTGCTATCTGGTATTGGAACTACTTTAAGTTTAACTCTTATCTCATTTGCGATTGCTATGGTTATTGGTATTATCTTTGGTATGATGAGCGTATCACCAAGTAATACTCTCCGCACAATTTCAATGATTTTTGTTGATATTGTCCGTGGTATTCCACTCATGATTGTGGCCGCTTTTATTTTCTGGGGTATTCCTAATTTAATCGAAAGCATCACAGGTCACCAAAGTCCAATTAATGACTTCGTTGCTGCTACTATCGCTCTTTCTTTAAATGGTGGTGCGTACATTGCTGAAATTGTACGTGGTGGTATTGAAGCTGTTCCTTCTGGTCAAATGGAAGCAAGTCGTAGTTTAGGTATTTCTTACGGCAAAACTATGCAAAAGGTTATCTTGCCTCAAGCAGTACGCCTTATGTTACCAAACTTTATCAACCAATTTGTCATCTCATTAAAGGATACAACAATTGTATCAGCAATCGGACTTGTGGAACTCTTCCAAACTGGTAAAATCATAATTGCACGTAACTATCAATCATTCCGTATGTATGCTATCCTTGCAATTATGTATCTTGTAATCATTACCCTTCTCACCCGTCTAGCAAAACGTTTAGAAAAGAGGCTTAAATAATGGCAGAATTAAAAATTGATGTCCAAGATTTACACAAGTCGTATGGGCAAAATGAAGTTTTAAAAGGTATTGATGCTAAATTTTATGAAGGTGATGTTGTTTGTATTATTGGACCTTCTGGTTCAGGAAAATCAACTTTCCTTCGCACATTGAACTTACTTGAATCAATCACAAGTGGAAAAGTTGTTGTGGACGGCTTTGAGTTATCAAACCCAAAAACAGACATAGACAAAGCACGTGAAAATATCGGAATGGTATTTCAACACTTCAATCTTTTCCCACATATGTCAGTTCTTGAAAACATCACTTTTGCTCCTATAGAACTTGGTAAAGAATCTAAAGAAGCAGCTGAAAAGCATGGGATGGAATTACTTGAAAAAGTTGGTTTAGCCGATAAAGCTAATGCCAAACCAGATAGTTTATCTGGAGGACAAAAACAACGTGTAGCTATCGCAAGAAGCTTAGCGATGAATCCAGATATCTTACTTTTTGACGAACCAACTTCTGCACTTGATCCAGAAATGGTTGGAGATGTTCTCAATGTTATGAAAGATTTAGCTGAACAAGGTATGACTATGTTAATTGTGACACACGAAATGGGATTTGCTCGTCAAGTTGCCAATCGTGTTATCTTTACAGATGGTGGTCGTTTCCTCGAAGATGGGACACCTGAGCAAATCTTTGATACACCTCAACACCCACGTCTCCAAGACTTCCTTAATAAAGTTTTAAACGTTTAATAAAAAAGATGACTTCGTGTCATCTTTTTTTATATCCTAATCACAAACAAATTATAATAGGATAAGTTTTCTTCTAAAATTAGCAAAACATCAGCTAGAATGTTTGAATAATGTTGCACAAGGGCTTTCAGTATGATAATATAGCAGTATGAAAGACTATATTAACAGAATATTGCACTTTATTAAAGAACATATGACTTATCATGTCAACTTTATAGATGACTTTTTAGATATTAAATGGGAAAAGGTGAGTAACATCCATTTAAGGTTTTGGACAACTATTATTGCTTATTTAGTTATTTTTATCTTAAGTATCTCTACCGTAATTCTTAACCTTGTACTTCTTTTTCAAGGATTCTTAACGCAAAACCCTATTATTTACTTACTATTTTTTATAACTTTAGTTTGTGCTTTTTATTTTGCTTATAAATTTATTACTTATACTCCAACCATTGTAAAAAATGCTCTTCAGTATATCAAAAAGCTCAAAAACGTTTAAAATAATAAAGTAATCTGTACCTTAACACTCTATCAATTATGTTTTAGAGTCTTTTTTCATACCAAAATAACTAAAAAGGATAGTTACTTAACTATCCTTTTTCTTTTGCTAATTTTTCGCGTTCTAAACGAAGTTTACGATTAGGATTTAATGTGTTAAAGAGTTCTTCTAATTTTTCAGCATTCCAGACATCGGCCGCTGAAACAAAATTCCCATCTTTATCACGAAATGATATCGGTTTATCTCCCATAAAAAACCTCCAATCAAGTACTGCATTAATCTACAAATTCAAATTCGAAGTTACCTATACGAACAATATCTCCATCCTTAGCTCCGCGCTCTCGAAGGGCTTCATCAACGCCCATACCACGTAACTGACGAGCAAATTTCATTATTGATTCATCGCGTTCCATATTTGTCATAACAAAGAGTTTTTCTAGCTTATCACCATACAATACCCACGTTGCATCATCATCACGTGTAATCTCAAATGGACGTTCATCTTCGTTAAATCCATAGTATGCTTCATCTTCTTGCATGTCAGTTTCGTCATAAAGAAGAAACTCTTCTGTATTGGCTAATAATTCAGCCGTCGCATCCATAAGGTTTTCTAGTCCTTGATGTGCTAAACTTGAAATTGGAAAAATCATAGGCATGTCATCAAACTCATCATAGTTTGCTGCTAATTTTTCTTTGAATGCTGCCAAATTCTCTTCTGAATCAGGCATGTCCATTTTATTGGCAACAATAATTTGCGGACGTTCCATCAATCGAAGATTGTAAGTTTCCAACTCATTATTAATTGAAACATAGTCATCGTAAGGGTCTCGTCCTTCACTTGCCGACATATCAATAACATGTAGAATAACACGTGTACGCTCAATATGTCTAAGAAACTGAGTTCCTAATCCGACACCTTGACTAGCCCCTTCAATCAAACCAGGAAGATCAGCCATTGCAAAGCTATCACCTGATTTTGTACGAACCATCCCTAAATTAGGGACAATTGTCGTAAAATGATAGGCACCAATTTTAGGCTTTGCTGCTGAAACAACACTAAGTAGCGTCGACTTCCCAACTGATGGGAAACCAACGAGACCAACATCAGCCAAAATTTTTAATTCTAATTGTAATTCACGTTCTTCACCAGGCTCCCCATTTTCAGCAATTTCAGGAGCTGGATTACGTGGGGTTGCAAAGCGAATATTTCCACGACCACCGCGGCCACCTCTGGCTACAACGAATTCCTGATCATGCTCCACAAGGTCGGTAATAACCTTACCTGTAGTAGCATCACGAACAGTTGTTCCAGGTGGTAATGACACAATAAGGTCTTCTGCACCTCGACCGTGCATACCTTTAGTCATCCCTTTTTCACCAGCTTTTGCTTTAAAATTACGGTTATATCGAAAATCCATCAAAGTTCGTAAACCTTCGTTTACTTTAAAAATGACCGATCCGCCTTTACCGCCATCACCGCCCCACGGGCCTCCATTGGGGACATATTTCTCACGGCGAAAAGCAACCATGCCATCACCACCGCGACCTGCCTTAACACTAATTTTGGCAGTATCTAAAAACATACTCATTTCTAAAATTCCTATTCTTTATTCTATTCAGTATAAAAAAACGCTTTACAGCGTTTCTCATTACATGATTGCACTAATAGCACCAAATACCAAACCACCAACTGTTACTAGTACCATCAAAATAACAACAAAAAGAGTTAGTTTTTCAAACCCAGTTTTTTTTCGTTGTCCGTTATCTCCAAAAGCCACTCATGTCACCTCATTTACTGAATATATAGTTAAGTCTATATTAACACGAAACGTCTTATTTCGCAAACTACAAACCGTTAGCTTAAATATATCTTTATTAAATCAATATATCTTTATTAAATCGCTTCCATATTTCCTTGTGCTTTATAAGAGTTTATGATAAATTATAAAAAATAGTAAATTTAAAGGAGCTAGTATGGTTTTACAAGATTTCGACAACCTTTTAAAAAAATATGCCCAATTAATTATTTCTAAAGGTTTAAATGTCCAAAAAGGGCACACTCTCGCTTTAACAATCGATGTGGAACAAGTCCACTTAGCAAGGCTTTTAACTGAAGCCGCTTATGAAAAGGGAGCAAGTGAAGTTATTGTTGATTATACAGATGATTTTATCACGCGCCAGCGACTACTTCATGCTTCAGACGAAGTTCTCACGAATGTTCCACAGTATACCGTTGATAAATCTTTAGCACTATTAAATAAGAAGGCTAGTCGATTAGTTGTGAAATCTTCTAACCCTAACGCTTTCGCTACTGTTGATCCTAAACGTTTATCTGAAACAACTAGAGCAACCGCTATTGCCTTAGAGGAACAAAGTAGAGCAATACAAGCTAATAAAGTATCTTGGAACGTGGCTGCAGCTGCTGGTAGAGAATGGGCTGCACTTGTCTTCCCAGAATTAAAAACAAGCGACCAACAAGTTGATGCTCTTTGGGATACCATTTTCAAATTAAATCGTATTTATGAAGATGATCCTATTGCTGCTTGGGACGCACATGAAGCTAAATTATTAGAAAAAGCTACTAGACTAAATCAAGAACAATTTGATGCTCTTCATTATACCGCACCAGGTACAGATTTAACGCTTGGTATGCCTAAAAATCATATTTGGGAGGCAGCCGGTAGTCTCAACGCTCAGGGAGAGACTTTTATCGCTAATATGCCTACTGAAGAAATCTTTTCAGCACCTGATTACCGTCGTGCAGATGGGTATGTGACAAGTACAAAACCTCTCAGTTATGCTGGCGTTATTATCGAAAATATGACATTTACCTTTAAAGACGGTAAAATTATCAATGTCACTGCAGAAAAAGGGCAAGAAACAGTCCAACGCTTAATCGAGGAAAATGATGGGGCAAGATCGCTTGGGGAAGTTGCACTTGTCCCACATAAAACACCAATTTCACTATCTGGACTGATTTTCTTTAATACTTTATTCGATGAAAATGCCTCTAATCACCTCGCTATTGGAACTGCATATGCCTTCAATGTAGAAGGAGGAACAGAAATGACAAGTCAAGAATTGGATGAAGCTGGTTTAAATCGTTCTTCAACACATGTTGATTTTATGATTGGTTCAGAACAAATGGATATTGATGGTATTCGTGCAGATGGAACTGCTGTCCCAATCTTTAGAAATGGCGAATGGGCTATTTAAATATAAAAAGGAGGTTAGTCCTCCTTTTTATATTTAATAAAGTTTCATTTTCTTATTGTAAAAACTTAATGATAACAGAATAATCCCTCCCGTAGATGCTATTACAGTATCTGAGTGGCTATCTCCTGTTTTAGGAAGTTCCTTTTTAGGCTTACTGTGGCCTTTTTTCCCATCATTTGCTTTTGAAGATGATGATTCATCGCGATCCACTTCTTCTTGATCACTACTTGCTTTACTAAAATTCTTAATACTATCTTCTGAAATTAATACTTTTGTTCCACTAGAAATATCCTTATTATTGCCAATTTCTGTCTTCGTTCTACCATCAGGCTTGTTCTCTTCACTAGGTGAGGGTTGCGATGGTTCTGTTGTAGGTGGATTAGTTGACGGATTTGTTTCTGGTTCACTTGATGAACTCGATTCATTTTCAGAAGAAGAACCAGTACTAGACTGGTCTAGTTCATCTGATCTTTTCTCCTCAGATAAGGTCGTAGTCACGACACTCGTGTCAGTATTCTTATCACTTGTATCAGCATAACCGATTGATGAATAAGTAGCACATGTTAAGACAGTAAGTGCTACCATCGTTAAAATCTTATTTTTCACTTTCATATTATTTCCTATTTTATAATTCCTTACATCTTCATTATAATTTATTACAACATAAAAATCGAAAATATGATACTAAAAAGTGAAAAATAGGAATTATTTTACATTACAATCAACTTTTCTGATTCTTTTTTGTTACAAAGCTAAAACAAGCTAATAAAAGGGTTACTACTAAAACTGGAGATAGGCTTGATTCTGTATCACCTGTTTTAGGAAGTGCTTTTTGATATGCCATTACGGATGGTTTATTTTTAACAGACGATTTCATCCATTTTTTAGAGATAGATACTTGAGTAACTTGTGAATTTTCTTCTAAATTTACTAATGATGAATGAGCTTTAAAGAGGGAGTTAGTAGGCTGTATTAGGCCAGTAGATGGTTTCACTTCTTTATCTATTATTCTTTGCCATTTAACATTAAAACCATGATGTTTTTCAAAGAAAGTTGCAAATTTAATTAATACCATATCATAGTTTGCACCTGCCATTAACATCGTCCCTATGGGTAAACCAGACTCAGATAAGTAAGTCGGGATACTGATAGCTGGGAGTCCTGTCATATTAGCAATTTGTGTAAAAGGTGTTCTACGCAACATAGGCTCCCACTGGCGATTAAAGAGAGCAATTCTTTCTTCTTGGCTCAAGTTTTCCATATTATAAATCGCTCTTTTATCTTCCTCTGTTACATATGGATCTGTATTTAGAGGGGCTAAACTTGCGGTCGTTGGCGATAAGAAAATAGGAAATTGCTTGTGAAGCTTCTCCATTGCCTTACGATAATCATCCATATGTTTTTGGGCTTCCATAATAGATTTCTTAAGTTCAGCCTTATCTGAATTTTGATAAATAACATGAACTGCCCAAGTAATAGGATCAACGTCTTCTTTAGTAAAACCATGTTTTTTTAAGTCTTTTTCAATTGTTGAAAAAGCTCCTCCCATGCCAATAGCCAAGGTTGAATAATCACGCATTAATGCTCTACCATCAATTGGTAAGTCTATCTCTGTTACTTTGAATCCTTGTTTTCTTAAGAATGTGACGTTGTCCATAATAGCGTTTTTAGCATCTTGACTAACTTCTGTTCCCATTGGTGATTTCAAAGTATAAGCAATTGGTAAAGATTTTAAATCATTAACTGATACTAGCGTTTGATCGCTTTTCTTTAGATAAGTTAATAATGTTTCTGCGTCTCTAGATGACTTAGTTAATGGAAAATGAACTGCTGTACTATACGAATCTGGCTTTTCATTACTCACCAATCCTCTTGTTGGTTTTAAACCTACCAAGCCCGTCCAAGAAGATGGAATACGGATAGAACCACCAGCATCACTACCGCTAGCAATTGGCGTCATTCCGCTAGCAATGGCTGCTGCACTTCCACCAGAAGAGCCACCAGCATTATGAGCAAGATCCCAAGGATTATGCGTTAGACCGTATAATTTAGAATCTGTTATATTACGCCACCCATACTCTGGAAAGTTCGTTTGTCCTAAAATAATAAATCCTAAATCTTTATATTTTTTGACATAGCTACTGTCAAATGTGCTAATTTTTCCATCTGCATAGATCAAGCCATTATTGGTTTCACCACCTTTAATACTGTGCCCTAACCCCTTGACTAACAAGGGAACACCTAAAAACGGCTGATTGGTATCTTTAAGTTTTCTAGCCTCTTCAATAGCTTCTTGGCGTCTAGTAGTAATGACTGCATTTAAAGATGGGTTTTCTTTAGCAATAATATCGTATGCCATATTAACGAGTTCCTCACTAGTAACTTGACCACTTCTCACCATGTTGGCTAAATCTTGACCATCTTTTTGTTTGTAAGTCTCTTCAGTTAACTTAGTAGAAGTACTCTCAACGACAGGACTTGATTGAGTTGTTTTTAAAGCATCTGGAGCTGAAATATGATGAGGCGTGTCAACTGTTGTAAGCGCCGCAGAATTATCTGGTTTTACTTGACCTATTACAGATTGTCCTGATTCTGATACAAATTTTGCGGTAGGATTACTGTCATTAGTTTGAACGATAGTATTTGTAGTAGGAACTACTGAAGCACTTGTCTCAGTACTATTAGCATAGATACTGCTAGTATTCATTGCAGCAGCTAACGTTAAAACCGTCACCGTATTAAGAATAAAGTATTTACGTTTCATTTGATCTTCCAATCTAAAAAAGTATACGTTTACATTATAATCTAAGTGTTATCAAATTGCTAAAATATTAACTGTTGTTTTATATTATTGCATATATTTTTCTAATTTTTCTATTTCTTTTATTGTTAGCCGTCTCCATTGTCCACTTTCTAGCTGTTTATCTAATTGTAGATTTCCCATCCTTAGACGCTTTAGCTCTAAGACTTCCTTACCACACGCAGCAACCATACGTTTAACTTGATGGAATTTTCCTTCCTTAATGGTGATTTTAACAAGACTCTGCTTCTTCACCTGATTTACTTCCACAATTTCTAATAATGCTGGTAAACAAGTAAAATCTTTCAGAATAATCCCTTTATCAAATGCCAAAATATCGTCTTCTGTCATTATCCCTGAGATTTTTACCTCATAGCATTTATCAACGTGTTTTTTAGGTGATAACATTTTATGCGCTAATTCCCCATTATTAGTTAATAACAAAAGGCCTGTTGTATCAATATCTAAACGCCCCACTGGGAAAACAGCTTTATCTCGAGCAGTTTTGTCTAGCAAATCTAACACGGTTTTATGCGAAGGATCATCCGTTGCTGATATAACACCTTTGGGTTTATGAAGCATATAATAAACAAACTTTTCATATGACACTAGAGTTCCATTATATTTAATCTCATCTCTATATTCATCTACCTGTACTTTTGGAGATGTCTCGCTATTACCATTAACACTAATCTGCTTTTTTTTCAATATTAATTTGACTTGAGTACGTGAACCAAGTCCGCATTCTACTAAAAATTTATCAAGTCTCATTTAGATGTTATAACCTCTTTCGATAATGATATATTGTAAAGGATTTTTCCATACTCATCCTTTATTACTACTTTTCTAGTAATACTATCATTAATATATTCTCCTCGTCAATGGAGGTCTTAATGGTTTTCTTAACTTTAAGGAACTATCCCACATAAAAAAGATGGAAATACATTTCCATCTTTTCTTATTAAAATGAGACATTATCTGGATCTTTGGGTTTAATACCTGAATCTAGTTGTATTAAGGTAGCAATATCATCTTCGTTTAATTGAAAATCAAAAATATCAAGGTTTGCTTCAATATTTTTGGGAGTCGCTGACTTAGGTAATGGTAAAAAGCCATTATCAAGTGACCAGCGAAGAGCTACTTGCGCAACTGATTTACCATATTTTTCAGCAATAGCTTTTATAGATTCATTTTCAAAAATAGCACCTGTTCCAAATGGACTGTAAGCTTCTAATAAGATATCATTTCCTTTACAGAAGCGAACCAAATCCTCTTGAGCACAACCTGGTGCTAGGATAATTTGATTAACCATAGGTTTTATTTCGGCAGTTTCAAATAAAGCCTCTAAGTGATGTTTCATGAAATTCGAAACACCAATAGCTTTTACCTTTCCTTCTTTATAAGCTTCTTCCATCGCTTTCCAAGTGCCTGCATTCCCAGCTTTCCACGCATCATTTTCACGAAGAGCTTTTGGATTTGGCCAATGAATCAAAAGAAGATCAATATAATCAACACCTAATTTCTGCAGAGATTCATCAATAGAAGCTTTGGCTAAATGATAGTCATGTTTGTCATTCCAAATCTTAGTTGTCAAAAAGATACTTTCTCTTGCCAAACCACTGTCTCTTATAGCACGTCCAACACTATGTTCATTACCATAAATCTGAGCAGTATCAATATGAGTATAACCAACTTTTAAAGCATGAGTCACTGCCTTATAAGCTTCTTCACCTTCAGTTAGTTGCCATGTCCCAAAACCAATTTTAGGAATGTTAAGAGTATTCGATAAAGTATATGTTTCCATAACAATCTCCTTTTCTATGTGACAAAAATGAATTTCATAGTGAAAAACATCTATTTTAAACATCTAAATGATAGTTTGATATATGGTATTATCCCCTCCTTATGTAAAATTATATAACTTTCTTCATCAAAACCCTATCATTTTGTTCATTCCCTTTATTTTTCTGACAGTCATTAGAATTTTGTAGCTCTACTTTGCTACGATATCGCCTGCTGAGATTTTTTCTAAATTGTGATATGATAGCATTAATAACAGGAGGATCTAAAATGACAAAAGAAGATATCAAAAAACAAGTTCGAAGAGCTTTTGATTTTCGTATGGCGATTCGTGTTTATAATAATAATGATATTCCTAAAGAAGATATGGAGTATATTTTAGATACTGCTTGGTTGAGTCCTTCTTCAGTCGGTTTAGAAGGCTGGCGATTTTTGGTACTAGATAGACAAACAATTGCAAAATTTCGAGATAAACTTAAGGAAGTTGCTTGGGGAGCACAATATCAACTAGATACTGCTAGTCACTTTGTTTTACTACTAGCTGAAAAAGGTGCTTATTATAACGCTGATAGCATGATTAACAGTCTCATTCGACGTGGTCTAGGTGATCCAGCTGCCCTTGAGAGTAGGATACCTCTCTACAAATCCTTCCAAGAAAACGATATGAAAATTGATTCTGAACGTTCTCTTTGGGATTGGACAGCAAAACAAACTTATATCGCACTCGGTAATATGATGACGGCTGCTGCTATGATCGGCGTAGATTCATGCCCAATTGAAGGATTTGACTATGAAAAGGTCAATAATATCCTTAGTAAAGAAGGATTAATAGACGATAAGAAAGAAGCTATTTCTTGTATGGTTTCATTTGGTTATCGTTTGCGTGAACCTAAACATTCCCGTGCTAGGAAAGAACGCCAAGAAGTCATTACTTGGGTTGAGTAAATAGACAGCCTAATTTATAATCAATATTTTTGAAAAGACAATTTTATTTTGACATAATACGTCTAATAAAGAAATAGGAGAGAGACTATGCCATTTTTACATACTTGTATTCGCGTTAAAGATTTGGACGCCTCAATTGCTTTTTATCAAGAAGCACTTGGTTTTAAGGAAGTTCGTCGTAATGACTTTCCTGAAAATCAATTTACTTTAGTCTATATGGCCCTAGAGGACGACCCTAGTTACGAATTAGAGTTAACCTATAACTATGATCACGAAGCTTATGATTTAGGAAATGGGTATGGTCATATTGCTGTTGGTGTAGACGATTTGGAAACTACTTATGATGCCCATCAGAAAGCAGGTTACTCTGTAACAAAAATTTCTGGATTACCAGGTAAACCTAATATGTTCTACTTTATTCAAGATCCAGATGGCTATAAAATTGAAGTTATTCGACTCAGTCAATTTAAAGCTGACTAATAACATCTCATCATATTAAGTTAAGGACTGAGGCAAAAACCTAGTCCTTTTTATGATTACCTTATAATCTTTCTATTTTTTCCCATATTATGTTAAAATTTAAGCAAGAATGATACGGAGAATTACAAATGGCTTTATTATCAGTTATTGTCCCTTGTTATAATGAACAAGAGACTGTCTCAACTTTTTTAACAGAAATCAAAAAAGTTGAATCCGAAATGGCTCGTTACACCCATTTTGAATACATTTTCGTAAACGATGGTTCTACTGATCGTACACTCGAACTTCTTAAGAAAGCAGCTAAACAATTTGACAATGTTCATTACCTTTCATTTTCACGCCATTTTGGTAAAGATGCTGCTTTATTGGCTGGTTTAGAACATACTACTGGTGATTTTATCACTGTTATGGATGTTGACTTGCAAGATCCACCCACTTTATTACCAGAAATGTACCTAAAACTTCAAGAAGGTTATGATATTGTCGCTACAAGGCGAAAAGATCGTAAAGGGGAGCCGTTGATACGCTCTCTTTTTGCCAAGCTTTTTTATAAATTAATCAATCAAGTGTCAGATACTAAAATGGTTGATGGTGCGCGTGATTTTCGTCTCATGACAAAACAAGTTGTTGACAGTATTCTCGAGCTAAATGAAGTGAATCGCTTCTCAAAAGGGATTTTTTCCTGGATTGGATATGATGTCGCTTATATTAGTTATGAGAATCGAGAACGAATTGCGGGTAAGACCTCATGGAGTTTCTTTAATCTCTTAAAATACTCTCTAGACGGTTTCATCAACTTCTCAGAAATTCCATTAGCTATAGCTACCTGGATTGGAACCCTTAGTTCAGTACTATCACTTTTAGCTATCATTTTTATTATAATTCGAAAATTACTATTTGGGGATCCCGTTTCAGGTTGGGCAAGCACAGTTACCATTGTACTTTTTATGGGTGGTATTCAGTTATTGTCGCTAGGAATTATAGGCAAATACATCTCTAAGATTTTCCTAGAAACTAAAAAACGCCCAGTCTATATTGTCAAGGAAGAGGGATGAATTGAAATCTCTTAGCTCACTTAGCTAGGAGATTTTATCATAGAAAAATATTGTATAGTAATTATTGCGAATTTTGCAAAAAAATTATATAATAAAGGAGTTTTTCAAAAATAGATGGAGTATTTATAATGTCAAAAAATAATAATGACCACACTCAAAAATCTGAGAATGGTATGGTACGCGGCCTAGAAAATCGTCACGTACAGTTAATTGCGATTGCAGGGACAATCGGAACTGGGCTTTTTCTTGGTGCAGGTCGTTCAATTAGCCTGACGGGTCCTTCAATAGTTCTTGTCTATGCTATCACTGGCGCTTTCATGTTCTTCATGATGCGTGCTATTGGAGAGATGCTTTATCAAGATCCAAATCAGCATACTTTTATTAATTTCATTACCAAATATTTAGGACCCGGTTGGGGATTTTTCTCAACACTTTCTTATTGGATTTCCCTAATATTTATCGGTATGGCAGAGATTACAGCCGTAGGAGAGTATGTTCAATTTTGGTTCCCTGAATGGCCATCCTGGATTATCCAAATTGTTTTTTTAGCTATCCTAAGTTCTATCAACTTAATTGCTGTAAAAGCATTCGGAGAAACCGAGTTTTGGTTTGCTATGATAAAAGTTATTGCAATTCTTGGTTTAATAGCAACCGGTATCTTTATGGTATTGACAAACTTTGACACCGGTCACGGATACCATGCTTCAATCTCAAATATCACCAATCATTTTGAATGGTTCCCTAAAGGTAAATTGAATTTCTTCATGGCTTTCCAAATGGTATTCTTTGCTTATTTAGCTATTGAATTTGTCGGAGTAACAACTTCTGAAACAGCTAATCCACGTAAAGTTTTACCAAAAGCAATCCAAGAAATTCCGATGCGTATTATTTTATTCTACGCAGGTTCATTATTAGCAATTATGGCCATCTTCCCATGGCAACAGTTACCAGTTAATGAGTCACCTTTCGTTACAGTATTCAAACTAGCTGGGATTAAGTGGGCTGCCGCTTTGATTAACTTTGTTGTCCTAACGTCTGCAGCATCTGCTCTTAATTCTACTTTGTACTCAACAGGGCGTCATTTATTCCAATTGGCTAATGAATCACCAAATGCTCTTACAAAAGCGTTAAAATTAGACCAATTATCTCGTCAAAGCGTTCCAAGTCGAGCTATTATTGCATCAGCTGTAATCGTTGGAGCTTCAGCACTTATCAGTGTTTTACCTGGTATTTCAGATGCCTTCTCCTTAATTACTGCATCATCTTCTGGTGTTTACATTTCTATCTATGTTCTTATTATGATTGCACATTGGAAATATCGTAAATCACCTGATTTTATGGAAGATGGTTATAAAATGCCTGCCTACAAAATCCTTTCACCAATCACACTTCTCTTCTTCCTCTTTGTATTCGTTTCTCTCTTCTTGCAAGATTCAACATACATCGGGGCTATTGGAGCAACCATCTGGATTATTGGATTTGGTTTATATAGTCACTTCAAACATAAATCACATTAAGTCTATATTATTAGTGAAGTTGGTCAATCAACTTCACTTTTTTCGTCCAAAAAAGGTTAGGCAATTGCCTAACCTTTTGATAATCATCGTGAATTATAGTTTTTTAACTGACGGGCAATATCACGGTTTTGCTCACGACGTTTGATAGACTCTCGCTTATCATAATCATGTTTTCCTTTTGCCAAACCCAATAGAACTTTAGCAAAACCATCTTTTAAGTAAACTTTTAGAGGTACCAGAGTCATACCAGTCCCTTTCAGTTCATTTGATATTTTTTCAATCTCACGTTTTTTTAGTAATAACTTTCGTGTACGATCAGGATCTTGATTCCATATGTTACCTTGATCATATGGTGTAATATGAACATTAATCAACCACGCTTCACCATTTTTTATTTGTGCATGTCCATCTTTCAATGTAATACGCGCTGCGCGGACACTTTTGATTTCTGTTCCTGTCAAAACAATTCCTGCTTCTATTGTTTCAACGATAGTATAGTCGTGATGCGCTTTTTTATTTTGTGCTACAACGTTTCCTTGACCTTTAACCATACTTAACCTTTCTTAGATTTCCGTTTCTGACCTTTCTTAGCAACGCCTTTATAGAAAGGTTTTTTCGTTTTTTTCTTGGTTGAACCTGTTGTTCTATCGTCTTTATGATGATGTGATTTGCTATCCGAGTTCCTTTTGGGGTTTCGAGATGCTTTTTTCTTAGATGTATTTTTATTCTTATTATCACGATCAGAAATTCTATGCTGATGTTCTCGTTTAGAACTTCTATTAGGACGACCCTCACGCGAACTTTTACTTACCTTTTCAACAATATCAAAATCTGATGGTAAATAATCAAAATCGATATCACCAGTTTCCTTATCAGAACGAATCAACTTAACCTTAATTTGTTGACCAACACGGAAAACTTTCCCAGATTTCTCACCTTGAAGCGTCAGCGTACGTTCATTAAAGTGATAATATTCAGGCAAGGTCGTTACGTGAATCAATCCTTCAATAGTATTTGGTAATTCTACAAACATACCAAATTTAACAACGCTTGCAACCACACCTTCAAATTCCTCACCAACATATTCTTCCATATATTCGGCTTTCTTCATTGCCTCTACAATACGTTCAGCATCAATGGCACGTCTCTCAAGACTAGACGTTTGAGTTGCAATTTCTGGGATAAGGTTAGCAAAATGATCAGCTTTATCCATCGCTTTATCATCATAATCACGAATCATACGATGAACTAACAAGTCTGGATAACGTCGAATGGGGCTAGTAAAGTGAGTGTAATATTCCGCAGCAAGTCCATAATGTCCATGGTTGTGTTCAGAATATCTAGCTTGTTGCATCGAGCGCAATAACATCATAGATAACACTTCACTTCCTGGCTGCCCTTGTACTTTTTTCATAAAGTCCTGTAAAGCAGATTGGGTGATTTTAGTTGCTGTTCCTTGAATCTGAACACCGAAAACAGAAGCATAATCGATGAATTTTTGTAATTTTTCAGCTTTAGGCTCTTCGTGTATACGATAAATAAATGGCAGTTTTAGACGAGCATAATGTTCAGCAACCGTTTCATTTGCCGCCAACATAAATGACTCAATCATGCGTTCAGCAATGCCTCTGTTGCGAATAACAATATCAACTGGCATTCCCTTATCATTAACCATAATTTTTGCTTCAGATGTGTCAAAATTCAGCGCTCCACGACGCGTACGCATAGCTTCCAAAGTATGGTGTAAAGTGACCATATGCTGTACTGAGGACACAATAGACTCATATTCTGAGCAGATTTCCTCATCGCCAGCAATAATATCATTTACAGCGGTATAAGTCATACGATAAGTGGTATTAATCACTGACTGTGTAATTTGATGATTAACAACTCTCCCATTTTGGTCAATTTCCATAATACAAGACTGCGTTAAACGATCAAGATTTGGATTTAATGAACATATACCGTTAGATAGACGCTCTGGTAACATTGGTACAACGCGATCTGTGACATATACGGACGTACCACGACTAAGTGCTTCACGATTTAAGGCAGAGCCTTCAGTAACGTAGTATGATACATCTGCGATATGAACTCCAAGTTCAAAATGACCATTATCCAGTAATTTAATATGCACAGCATCGTCTAAATCTTTGGCGTCCGCTCCATCAATAGTGAAAGTGACCTCTTGACGTAAATCAACACGCCCAATTAAATCTTTCTCCGTTGGAGCATCTGGGATAGCATTGGCTTCTGCAATAACGTCCTCAGGAAATTCTGAGACGATATCCATACTTTCCAAGACTTCTAAAACATCAATACCAACATCTCCTTGATGTCCAACGATATCACGAACACTTGCTACGAAGTAATCATGTCCTCGTGTCGGATATTTATCAATATCTACTTTGATAATTTCTGTTCCGTCTAAAACGACCGGTTCTTTGCGTATATAAATCTTTTGATTGATTTTTTGATTTTTCGATTTGATATATCCTGCGTATTTAGGGCGCTCATCGTCTAAGACAAACTTACCAACAAGCGTCTTTAAACTACGTTCAACAATATTAACAACACGCACTTCTGCTGCAGTCCCGTTAAGACGGTCCGCTGGTTTCTTTACAACAGCTTCTACCGTGTCACCATCAATAGCATAAGCAATATCGTTTTTTCCGATAAACATATCATCTTCGTCTTGGTCAATACTAAGAAAACCAAATCCTGCTTTATTTGCTCTAAAAAGACCCCTTACTGTGATTTCCTTTTTCTTAGCTTCTTTCTTTTGAAGAGAAAGACTTCCATTATCGTCAAATCTTAATTGCCTGTGGCTCTCCAAATTTGAGATTGTTTTGATTAATTTTGGAAATGCTTTTGCGCCTGCCATATCTAGGGCAGCAGCTAAATCATTAACGCTGGTTTTACCGTGTTCTTCCAAATATTTTATAATTTTTTCTTTCATTATTTCCTTTTCTAGTAACTTTAGTCACTTTATTATTACTCTACAACCATTCTACTAACAAAAAGTGAGGTTGGGCTATCCCCCATCCTCACTTATCTGTATTTAGCTATCATTAATGACTTGATAAAATAGATAATACTAAGCCGATTAGTAGCCAGAAAAAGACTAAAACACCTGTAAAACGTTGCATAAAAGCTTCAAATCCTCGAGCTTTACTACGTTCAAAAAGGGCTTCAGAACCGCTACTATCAAAAACATTACTACTTGGATTCTTTTGTGGTTGCATGAAAATTGAGATAATCAATAATACTGATAAAACAAGTAGAATGGTGAGTAATAGGTTATACATATTAATTCCTCCACTATGGTCAAAGTACATTCTAACATAAAACTTATTAAGATTCAATATGTAGTGTTACTTTTCTCTCCTTTGGGCAATACTTTGGAACCTCGATTTTATCGGGATGATTACTTTTATTCTTACTGGTTAAATAATTCTTACTACCACAAGAGCTACACTTTAAATTAATTTTAACTCTCACACAATTTCCTTAACTCTAATATATTTTCTAAAATTAATAAAACACCAAACAAAATTAGCTAAAACGATGAAGCTAGTCACAAAGAAAACCCATCGGAATCCTAAATGAATAGAAACTGCTGAACCGACAAAAGGACCTAATACTTGTCCTAAATTGCTAAACATTTGGTTATAACTGAAAATCCTTGATAAACCTTGTCTTGGAGCAATTTTAGTCAAGATTGAATTAATACTCGGCATCAAGGCACCTGTTCCAAAACCATACAGGAATCTAATAACCCCTAGCTGTAATGAAGTCTGTGCCAATGAACATAAGACATACATGAGGAAACTATACAGTAGAGCTAATAATAGCAAACGATGATTGCCTATGCGATCCCCGATTCTTCCTAGCTTTGGACTACTCAGAATACTAGAGAATCCCATACCAGAAACAATTAATCCGGAAACAAACATCAAGTTTTCAGTCTGTCCTAAATGACGAATGTAAAGTGTTAAAATAGGTGCAATTGATTGTGCAGAAATTTGAATAATCATGCTTGTTACAAACAGCCCTATTAAAATTTGTAAGCTTTTAACGCTTTTGAACACTTCTGTAGTTGGCATGGTTTCTTCGTTAGAAATGGGTTTGAAATCTTCCTTTACCATAAAAATGGTCATTAAAGTAGATATTAACAATATGGTTCCCACTAATAAAAAAACTTCCCTAATACCAAACCACTCTGCTAAAAGTCCCCCTAAAAGTGGACCAATTAACATACCTCCAGTCACTCCTGTCGCTAAGGTTCCTAAGGCATATCCTGATTCCTCTTGAGGAGCTTGACTTGCTATCAAAGCTGTAGAGTTAGGTACATAGCCTGCAAAAATGCCGTTTAATATACGTAAAATCAGAAGTCCTGTAACACTATGAATGAAAGCAAGACCTCCCATAGTAAAAGTCATCATCAACCCTGCTCTTACCATCATCGGTTTTCTACCATATTTATCAGCTAAGCGCCCCCATAATGGGGCAACTAAAGCTGAAGACAAGGCTGATAAGGATACTGATAGGCCTGCATACCACTCTACTTTGTTGCTAGGTGCTCCTAATTGTTCTACATATAATACCATAAAAGGCATAACAAGTGAAAAGCTTGCCCCAGTAAAAAAATTACCGAGCCAAGCCACTTTTAAATTTTGCTTCCAGTTAACCGTTTCAACTGAGATAAAACATCATCTTCTTTCTAAACTTTTCTACCACTAACTATCTTAGCAGTTTTATTGAGATTTAACATCTATTTGAGATGTTATTTCCATTATAATTTCCTTTATGTAACTAAACCTATGTTATCACATGCCTCTGTTATTATACCACAATTAAAATTAACTTTTTAAACGGAAAGTTTTTGGAGCAAATACTACAACTGCTAAATAGCCAATAATTAAAATAACAACTATAATTCCTAGGCTTACTAATAATATTGGCATCGTTATAGATTTAGTAAAGGTAAATAGCTTATATCCCATATAGTATATAATAAAGGTTAAAATATTATACATAGCACTCTTTGATTTTAATCCTTCTGTAAAAGGCTGTAAGAAGAAATAAAGATACAAAAAGTAAAAACTAAATAAAATCATTGATATAGCTTGTGTAATTACTAATATGATAATCTGATCAATCTTAGGGGTGAAAAAATTAAAATAATAGGTTCCAAAACATATGTTTAAAGCTACAAAAATGGGGAAATTAAGTTTTATACTATAAAGGAAACGTATTTTTAAGGTTGCTAAGATATTTTCTCTTTCACGATAGAAATTATATCTTAATAATGGACGATCCAAATGATAGAAACAAAATTTTGAATAGGATTCACCGATATATATTAGATATCCTGGAACTGCACTCAAAAATAGGAATTTTGAAAAACTATGCTCATTCATCGGAATATTTATCTTTTCTTTAAAAAATAGCAGGAAAAGGAGTTCTATTCCAAACAGAACACTTAAAACAGCTAAACGTACCAAAATTTTCCTTTGCAAGTATATACTCATCCGTTTTAAAAAGATAGCGTTTAAATATGAAATACCTGATAAATTTTCAAATAGCAGGGGAGAAAGTTCACTGACATTTATATCCCTATCTTTCATTTCAATCCCAAGCAGCTCTATATTATCAATCTTTGCAATTTTCTCCTTCATCGTCTCATGCGTTAGGGTAAGGTAGGTCAAGTGGTTAAGTTTAGAATAAGTTTTTAATCGATAGTAACTAACTAACCATATGATAAGTCCTGCAATACCGGTGTACCATGAAAAAAATGGATATGGAGAGAACTGTTTGCCAAGAAGAAGGAAAAAGAGAGAAAGGAAGACTCCTATACCAATCCCTAAGTAAAATAAAATATTTAGTAAAGACTCTGGATTCTCTTGGTCTTTACCTCTACCATATAAAGGTAAACAGAGCACCTTGATTCCAAGGCGACTACCTGCTAAAAATAAAGCAAAAGTCAAACCATGCCAAAAAGCAAAGTGATTTAAATGGAAAAATATGCCAAAGCTCAAACTTCTAAAAAATAGTTCACTACTGGCTTCTAAAAGTTCAGCGGATTGGAAATACCTCGATGGCTCAATTCTGAAAAGGCGAATCATATGAGTTTGTTGCATATCATTAGGTTCTATAAGTTTTATATAGAAATTTATGACAATTAAAAGAGAGGTAATCACCATCAATGTTAAAGTTAGGGTAAAACCTTCTTGCGGTAAAATATTTAACTGCTTCATGCCACTTCTAACAAAAAATGATAAAACATAACAATATAGTACGTAACCTATGGAACGACCAAAACCTCTTAAGAAAAAGAAAATGATACGAATAAATAGTACTACACCTTTTATATCATCGGTTTTAAACCATCGGTTAGGGATTTTTCTTCCCAACCAGGGGATTTTCTGAAGGTAATATAAAAAACTATTATAAGCTCTAGCACTATCAATCTGTAATATAGACCATATTAATGCTTTACTTGTCATATTCATCTCCCTTCAACACTTGAAGAAGACGCTCTTCGAATTGTTCATGTTTACGATCAATATCTAATGTTTGGAGTTTTCCTTTGTCTAATACAGCCACAATATCACATAGATCTTCTGCTAAGGCCATTATATGAGTTGATAATATAATAATATGATCCTCACTTAATTCCAACAAAAGGCGTTTTATTGCAATACTTGATACAACATCAACTGCAGTCAGTGGCTCATCTAGTAAAATTACTTTTGGCTTAGAAATCATCAGGCAAATTAATGAGAGCTTACTCTTCATTCCATCAGAATATCCTTTGATAATTCTATGACGCTCTGTTTGTCCTATTTCCATAAAATCTAAATAATCATCTATTGTCATTAAATCATCTGAAGGATGTAAATCCATGTAAAATTTTACAAATTCATACCCTGTTAAAAATTCTGGAAGGTAGTTTTCGGAATAAACAATACCAATATCCTTATCGGTAAGAGGATACTCGTGATTATCCTTCAATAAACAAATGGTCCCGTTGTCAGCTGCAAGATCCCCATAAAGTATATTAAATAAAGTTGTTTTCCCAGCACCATTCCTACCTAAGACCCCTGTTATTTTACCTGAATAAAATCGGTAACTTGCTCCTCTCAAGACCTCTGTTTCCTGAAACCGCTTACGAATATCTCTAATTACTAACTCCATAAAAACTCCTTTGAAAGTAAACCTTTTATATCATTGTACTATTACTGTGGTTTAATCGCAAGTTTTTTAAAACTAGTGTAATAAAGACAAAAAATGGATAAATACATTATCCATTTAGTAGTTCTATAAACGTTGAAGAGCATCCAATATTTGCTCTTTTAAAGTTATTAAATCACCATTATTGTCAATAATAAGACTAGCGAAACTTTTTTTATCTGTTAAAGGCATTTGGTGTGAAAGTCGTAATTCTGCTTCTTCTCGACTGTAGTTGTTACGGGCCATTAATCGTTGTAATTGTTTTTCTTTATCAACAAATACCAACCAAATCTCATCAAACCATTTTATATACTTTTCTTCAATCAATAAAGGAATATCCATGAAAAATATCTCTTCTGTTTGTTTTAATTGGTCGCGCTGACATGCTAACTCTTGACGAATGATACTATTTTGTAGCCTAGCTGATGTCTTCATATTGTCTGGATTAGCAAAAATCATTTGAGAAAGCTTTGGTCTATCCAACTCACCATCAGCATCAAGTATCTCGGGACCCAACCATTCTAATAAAGCTTGGTAAAGTTTCCCACCCTTAGCTTGCAATTTATGAACCACTTGATCCGCATCTATGACTTTAAAACCTGATTCTCGTATTATTTTTGTTACCGTTGACTTTCCAGAAGCTATCCCTCCTGTCAGTCCTATTATTTTTGTCATAAGCATTGACACCGAGGGCAATAATGCGTCCCTCTCCCTCCTACTTTTATCTTCTTAATTAAACAACCACACCTTGGACACGGTTGCCCAGTTTTACCATAGACCTGTAAATACTTTTGCATCGTACCGTCCTCTCCAAGAGCATTCTTATATGTTCTAATCGTGGAGCCACCTTTTTCGATGCCTAAAGTTAAAATGCGAATAATTTCCTTGTGTAATAAGCTTGTTTCAGATTCGGTCAATTGATTAGCCAAACGCTGTGGGTGAATTTTTGCTGCCCACAAGACTTCATCTACGTAAATATTTCCAAGTCCTGCTACTAATCTCTGATCTAATAGTAAAGGTTTTATTGGCTTTTTGGAGTTTGCTAAGCCTTTTGAAAAAGGCTCAAATTGAAATGTGTCAGCAGTTGGCTCAGGACCTAATTTTTTTTGAGTAAAATAATCTTTGAGAGATGATTTACGAACCAACTCAAATGTCCCAAATTTACGGACATCTTGGTAAACCAATGTGCTGCCATTAGTCAATTTGAAATAAAGGTGAAAATGTTTGTTATCTGGTACTTTATTTGGGAAGAGTAGATATTTTCCTTCCATGCGTAAATGTGATACCATAACCATTTCACCAAAATCAAAAAGAAGATACTTCCCTCGTCTCAATACCTGTTGAATTGTTTTTCCTGGTAGACTTATCATAAAGTCATTCAAATCAGTTTTCACCATTTTAGGGACTTTAATCGTTATAGAAGCTATTTCTTGATTAACTACAAGTCTTTCTAGTCCTTTTCTAACGGTTTCTACTTCTGGTAATTCTGGCATAAATATATAGTCTAAAAATCAATAGTCATTGCTTAGAGCAATAATTTCCAAACGTTCTTGATGTCACCTGACCATTCGATTTCTATTTTCCTTTCTTATTATCATTTTGAGACAAAAGCTTTAAAAATTACTCATAAACTTGCACTCATTAGCATTCTTTATTATTGCCAAGTACTTTTTGACAATAATGTTCATTATAAGTATTGTAAAATGAATCTTCACCTAAATATTTAAAAATCTGTAAAGCTTTCCTCATATCTTCTTTTCCTGAAGAAGTATCACCAAGTTTTAAATGATAGTATCCAGTTACATATAAGAAAACAGTTTTTTCATAGAAATTAACTTCATCCTGTAACAATGATCTAACCTTATCAATTAAGTAGTGGCTATGCTCAAAGTAAGAGTGATCAATGCTGATGATTAGACAATTAATTGCTAATTGTGTAACTAGGATTTTATTGGTTTTATTTTGTTCTGAATAAGCAAACGAATTAACCATTTCTTTGGTCAATAAAAATAAAGTATTGTAATTAATGAGACGTGAGCAATTTCCTAAGAGAATAATTTCATAATATCCCCACTGCTCCACCGTAAAAAGATAGTCTGTTAAGCGTGCTAATTCTTCTTGATTAGGCTCTATTGATTGATCAATTGAAAAAATAAGAGCCTTAATCATAATCTTTTCATAGTCTTTATGGTTATGATCCTCTAAGAGAGCCACTAATTTAGTTACATTTTTTTCAGCACAATATTTTCTTACTCGATTTAAAAGGATAAAAAAATGAGTGTGCGCCTTAGAATGAATCGACACAAATTCATCAATAGTGATGTTGAGTTTGTCTAAAATATTAAGCAAACGACTACAAGTAATTTCTGACTCTCCTCTCTCAAACCTTGAGATTTGTGACTTGGATAGGTGCTCATCTGCTAAAGAAGAAATACTAACTTTTTTTCCTTTACGTAATCTTCTTAGTGTTTTTCCTAATTCTTTTTCCATTTTTCCCACTTTCACAACAATTTAAAAGACCCTTTAAATCCATTATATAATACAAGTACAAAATAGAAAATCAGAAAGGAGATAGTCATGAAAAAAATTAACAAAGCTTTGTTGTTCACATTAATCATGGATATCCTAATTATCGTTGGTGGATAAAACTCCCCACAAATGGTTGTTATGGAATCCCATTTTATTTAGTTTATAACAGGAGAACTAATGAAGATTAAAAAAATTATTAGTGGCCTTGCCGCAGCTTTAATTATCAGTTCACTATCAACTATTAACTATGAGGTTAAAGCTGATGACACCACCAGTGAGTATCACTATATCAGTAAGCAAAATAATGAAGAGCAGCTTATTAGTTACATCAAGGAACAACATCGTTTGCTCAATCAATTTGTTGTTGATAATGTCAACTCATTCACTCAACTAAATGCTAATCCAACTATTGAACAGTTAAATAGAGCTATAACATTATTTAAACAAAAAGATGAGCAATTATTTAACCAGGTGAAAGCTGGTCATCTCTCTCCCAGTAACTATAATGCTATCGTTAATCAACGTAATGTCATTAACCAAACTGTTCAAAATCTGATTGACCAAAATCATAATAAGCTTCAGACAAGTCAAAATAAAGCAGCTCAGCTCGTGGGGCAACGTAATCAGGTTGTTAACAAAATTCAAGCTATTTTAGCAACTGTAAACTACAACTCTGTGAATTCTATACAAGAAGCTGAAAATTTATTTCATTCACTCAGAAATCAAATTGAACCTCTTGTAGCTGAAGTTAATAATTACAAAGCTGCTATGGCAATCCTTCAACAAGAAGTAGATGCCCTATCAACAGCGGCTATTGAAACTGAGACTTCTAAACTTGCTACTCTCAAAGTTAGCGAAAATACTTCTGTTCCTGCAAACAAAGTAGAAGAAAAAACTACTCAATCAGAAGCGTCAGGCAATAAACAAGAAGTAACTAAGAGTGAGGAAAAACAGGCTACCTCTGATGCAAAGGCATCACAGCCTGAGTCAGCTAATATTGCCGATTACGATAGTTTAAAAGAAGTTTTACGAAATAATATTAGCAACCAAGTACCACACATCAGTGTTCAAATGGAGTTTAAAACTCAAGAACAAGTTGACGAATACCAAAAAAATCTCGGAAGCATCATCCGGGAAATTGGAGATACACTTGGAACAGCAACTGAATTCAATGCCAAAAGTAACATTAGCACTTATACTCTTGGTGGACAAATCCAACGCATTATTGTAAAAAGCGACATCACAATCACCTATACTCTTAAAGGTGACATGGTAGGATTACATAAAGAATATAAACAGTTTGTAGATTCTTTTGTCAAAGAAAATATTACTAACAAAAATATCACAAGTGATTATGAAAAAGCTAAAGTAATTCATGACCACTTGGTTAATAATTACACTTACGCGACTGAAGAACTGGCAACCACTCGTGAAACTGCTAGTGGTATCAGTATCCATGCTCCTGAAGCACTCTACAAAGATAAACGTGGTGTTTGTCAAGCCTTTGCAGTAATGTTTAAAGATATGGCTGCTACTGCTGGCTTATCAGTATGGTATGTAACTGGTCAAGCTGGAGGTGGAAATCACGCTTGGAACATTGTTACTATTAATGGCGTTAAATATTATGTTGATACAACATGGGATAATAATATAAAAAGCAATAAATATTTCCTTGTTGGTAAAACAATAATGGATGCTGATCATCTTTTGGATAGTCAATACAATGCATTAGCTAAAGATATTCCAGCTGATCGCCATCAAGGTGCATAACTCAAAAATTGTATTGAGCCTGGAAAGGATATGAAATGTCTAAAAAGACTGATTCAAATTATCTACATTCCAATTGTTCTGACAAGAAAATTTGGAGCGATGAGGCGCCTCTGCAACAGGAGACTATCCCTAAAGACAGAGATTGTGTTATCAAACCTGTCATTACTATGACAGTTGAACATGTGGAAATCCCATTAGATGACCAATCTTAGCTCTCTCCTAAAATAAAAAGGAACACTGCCATTTTTGACAGTGTTCCTTTTTATTTAACCAAAGTGGTTTTCTCATTACTGATATGATTCAAATCATCTACAACTAATTGATCAATCGATTTCATGGTGTATTTCCAAGCTTGCAGTTGAACATGAAAAACAGTCTGTTGGTACATGGTATCATGCATATCGTCAATGACTTTGAAATACCTTATATAATCTGGTTTAATCATTAGGAACAGCATGATCATGAGTGGTCAAAGAGCTACCAGCACCATCCAGAGCGATATAAATATCTTTCATCATATAGAAGCTATTTGTATAAGTAAATCTAACAGTATTGGGCTCCCCGCAATACAAAATCACTTGGGACAGCTGATCCAAAGAGAACGTCTGGGTCTTTTCTTCTCGATAACCTATTCCAAAGCTCCCACTTGAAGTACTTACTGAATCTGTTGCAACAGAAAAACAATCCCTACTACTAGAATAATAGCACCTCTAACTAATAAATGACTCATTCCAACATTAACATCTTTTAACATCATGTTCCTTTCATTATTTTTTATTTAGGAATTCGTCATACTATATTTTCTCATATTTATCTAACAAAAAACTCGTAATTCTATATAAATCATATAAAGTTACGAACTTTATTTAGTTAACAATAAAATAATAACATTTTATTCATTAAAAAAACGAATAACAAAAGAGCCAAAAAGCTCTTTTAAACTGACAAAAATGTCTTAGTAATGTGATTAGTCTCTCAATCTTATTACTTAGAGTAAATCAAGCAAAAATGTTAGAAAATAAAAAATATATGACAAACTATTCCAAACAATATGCTCGCCAATCGAATAATGAATGGATTTTGTATAGTGGTGCAAACTAGCGAAAATCAAACCCATACCAAAATAGACAACAAAGTCGACGACAGATAGACCATGTAAGTGAGACCAGCTAAATAGTATAGAAGATAAGATCACAACCAAGGGACCACTCAGGGAGTTCCCAAATGTTCTCATGACAAACAACCTGAACGTTATCTCTTCTTAAATTGGGGCAATAAGACAGATAGTCAATAATAAGACAACTCGAAAGTAGTGATTGACCTGATTCATATCAGCTATTAATCCCTCCTGGTTTTGCCTTATTGGGAAAAATGTTTTTACTAGTAGTGCCCAGCAAAATAAAACGCTAAAAGCACCTATTGCAAATAGCCATTTTTTGAGGTTAGATGATGACTCTTGGTAGTTACTGATTGGCTCAGTTTTTGTTAGCACATAACTCAACAGAATCATCATTATAAGATTAATGCCAATCCATATACTCCAACTCCACTCTAACCCTATTGATAGTAAACTAATCACCCAATGCCCAAGCAATTGTTATTATTGTGTTGTTGCAACTTTGGCAAAGATGAATATAGCAGGATGGAAAACAGATTGTTTCTGAAACTTCAAAGGTATCTTCTTATCACAAGCTATTATTTGGTTATCTCCATAATTAATCTAAATGGAGCAATATATCGTTTTTCTACTAACTGTTGACAAATAAAAAACTCCCCTTTAAAGTCTGGTAACTTTTCGATTTTTACCAAAAACTTAAGGAGAGTGAGGCAAGAACTAATAGAATCTTATTTAAAGTTTTATGATTGGGAGAACAGAACAACTATCATAATTACTGAAAAATTATGAAAGGCATGGCAAACAACAGATGGTCAAATCCGCTCTGTTGAAAACAAATTTTAAATATAATTCATTTCACTTTCTAAGTTTATTAAACATAGAGTGTTCAGGAGAAATGATACGACCTAATGATAAAATCATTCCTATCGTATAATAAACAACGACAAGGTGTAAATAAAAGTAAATTAATATATCTGATATACTTGTCAAACATCCTTTCATTATAATAAAAGCAACTAAGATAGGAATAAGAATAGTACACTTAATAAATAACCAAAATTGCTTAACAACTTGATACCATGTGAGTACTTCTGTCGTTTGTCTTTGTTTGAAGACAAAAACCAATAGATCAAAGAGAAAACTCCAACAGATAAGTAGTATATTTTTCATTAATGTTAAATCGTAGAAACTACCTATACTAAATAGAATCACTGCAGAAATAATAACAATGCCTAAAAATCTTAATATATTATGCATATCCTCACCTCCTCTACTTTATAGGTAGCAAATATAATCTTGAGTCATGTGCTCTCCTTTATTTAAGAAGGGGCCAACAAGCATGTTTGGCTCCCTTTAATTAATTTGTGAATATAATCTCAAAATTATGACTAGTTGGTTTTATCCTCGTGAATTGCTTTTTCTGTGCGAATCAAGTCTCACGGTGAACTTATCTAACTCTTCCCCACTAACTTGCGGATCTCAAAATAAACTCATTAATACTCTTTTTCATTATAGCCAAAATCAGCTAAATCAAGCTTTTTATCACGCCAGTTTTTCTTGACTTTTACCCAAGTCTCTAGGTAAACTTTATCACCTAACATAAGTTCAATATCACGGCGCGCCATTTTTCCTATTTTCTTGAGCATAGCACCTTGTTTTCCAATGATAATGCCTTTTTGACTATCACGTTCAACCATGATAGTTGCACGAATATGCACTTTATCAGTTTCTTCATCACGTTTCATGGATTCGACAACAACAGCTACTGAGTGAGGAACCTCTTGTTGCGTTAAATGAAGTACCTTCTCACGAACCATTTCTGATACTAAAAATCGTTCCGGATGATCAGTAATCTGATCTTCTGGGAAATATTGGAAACCTTCTTCAAGATTATCAGTCAATAACTTGATTAGGGTTGGCACATTATTTCCTTGAAGGGCAGAAATTGGCACTACTTCTTTAAAATCCATTTGACTACGGAAGTCATCAATCTGTTCCAAAAGTTGGTCTGGATGAACCTTATCAATTTTGTTGATTACTAAAATAACAGGAATCTTGGCAGCCTTAAGACGTTCAATAATCATATCATCGCCTTTGCCTCGCTTTTCATCGGCAGGAACCATGAAAAGAACTGTTTCAACTTCACGTAAAGTACTATAAGCAGATTCAACCATAAAATCACCAAGGGCGGTCTTTGGTTTATGAATTCCTGGGGTATCAATGAAAACAATTTGCTCAGTTTCTGTTGTATAAATCCCCATAATTTTATTACGTGTTGTTTGAGCTTTATCACTCATGATAGCAATTTTTTGTCCCATAACATGGTTTAGGAAGGTTGATTTTCCAACATTTGGACGACCTAAAATTGCTACAAATCCTGACTTAAATGTCATTTCTTTTCTTTCTCCATTCAATTTATTCGTAATACTTCTCATCATAAAAGTAAAGCAAGTATCTTGGGTATAAAAATAATCAATCCCACCAATACGGCAAATAAGGAAACAACTAAAACCGCTCCTGCTGCCATATCTTTAGCATTTTTAGCCAGCATCGAGAAATGGTAATTACTTGCCAAATCAACTACATTTTCAATAGCTGAATTGATAATTTCAAAAGTAATTACCAAAAAAATACTCAATAAAAGAAATAACCACTCCACCATAGATACTTGGAAAGTAAGACCAGCAAGTATTACTAAAATGGCAGAAACCAAATGCTTACGCATATTTCTTTCTTCTTTAAAAGCTGTAAAAATCCCTGTAACAGCAAATTCCATGCTTGATGTTAAGGTGCGATTTTTCCATTTTTTTTGATTATTGTCGTTTAAGTCCATAAGCAGTTAAAATTTCTTCCTGTAAGCTGAACATCTCTTTTTCTTCTTCGGGTGTATAATGATCATAACCGTTAATATGCAAAAAACCATGTACAGCTAAAAAACCCATTTCACGTTCATAAGAGTGACCGTACTCTTCTGCTTGTTCTTTAGCTTTATCAATAGAAATAAAAAGTTCACCAATATAAGAATCAAAATCTTCTAGCATCTCAGCAAGTTCAGGATTTTCAGCCAGATCTTCTTCATCAAAAGAAATATCAACCTCAGGCTTATATTCTAAACTGATAACATCAGTCGGACGATCGGTATCTCGATACTCTAAATTCAATTCATGGCTACGTTCATTAGTGACAAACGTTACAGCCATTTCTTTATTCTCTTTACCTGTTTTTTGTGCTGCAAACTCTAACAAATCAAGAGTTTGCTTTTTGATATCTTCTGAAACTTGTCCAGTTTCATCAATCATTTCAACGTACATCTTATATAGTAAGAACGACCCAAAACGTTTAGAAAAGATAAAGTGTAATGCATAATTCTAAATAATCGACACATCTACTTTCCTAAGTTTTTCACTTTTATCTAAAACTAGTTCTCAAAATAAAAGTGCGTTCTCTTCCTTCCTTCAAGCTATTCTTTCACATCATTATACCATAAGAGTATTAAAAAAGGGAGAGAAAGCTAATAATCACTATTACACACTTATAATCCATTTCAATAAAATTCTGACTTATGAATTAGTATTTACTTCAAAATACAAACTTTAGAGCGCCTAACTTACGTAAAACTAATTCCTAAATAAACAAAGCTACAAATGCTATAACGATTATGACAAATTTACATTTAGAATGTCTCTTTATATAAATAGATTTTTGTTACTTTTTCTCAGATGCTTTATATTCGTACACACCTAAACAATTATTAAATTTACGAATTGTTGGAAGTAAAGAGCGAAGTGTGCCTAACTCAAATTTGCTCATCTCATCTGTAAAGTTAATCAGATTTATTTGCTTTAATTTAGGGTCTAAATCCACAATCTCATGACCATCTGTGATACCAAACTGAAATTCTGTATCCATATACTTTACTGTATCATGTTGCTTTCCTTTATTAATCATTTCCTTATGACACAAATCAAATTGTGCCATAAATTGGCTAAATGAATTTGTCAGGATATGAAGAAAAGTCTCTACGTCATCTTCTTTTAGAAACATTAAAACACCTTCTGACACGATTAGAAAAGGGGCATTTTGGGGATTTACCTCCCGTGTCCAAGTTTCATCTAGGGCTGATTTTGCTATATTAGTAACTCTTTCATGCTCTTCAAAAAATAATTTTCTTATCTCCATAACCTCTGGCAAATCAAGGTTATACCACCTAATTTGTCCATTATCGACTCTTTCAAACCTTGTATCAAGTCCACAACCAATTGAAAGGATTTGACTATTTGGATTTTCTCTAATAAATTTTTTGATTTCTCTATCCATAACGCGAATTCTAGCTAATGTTGCATAAAAAGAAGCTTCTGAATTATCGAATTTATCAAAATCATATTCTATCTGTTCAACAATTGCTAAGGATTTTTGATCATTAAGTATCGGATGTTTAGCCATCGCATCTTTAGCCCTAATATATAAGGTGATTAATAACGTTTCAGCAACGCCGTGTAATGTTATCTTCATTCATCTACTCTCCTTTATGCTATTTTACTTAGAAATTTGGATTTCTAAAACTGGATTTCTTTAAGTATATCATTCCAATACCGTAAGTAAAGCATATCCCCACCATCAAATATTCCATAATTTTCTTTTTCTGTACTTCTTATGCTTTCTAAAAAAACAGTCACTAAATTATTGCAAGCTACTGTTTTTCTTTTTAATAATTATAAAATATACAAATGAGAACTCCTTATTTTCTTAACATTTGTTTCTACAAGAATGCCTAACAACATATCAATAAAAGTTAGAAGTTCTTTAAAGTCACACCTAGTATTTCCCATCCTTTTAACGCCCCATTTGGAATGTTTGTGAAAAATATTCATCTAAAATTAATTGGTGTTGTTCATTTACGATCGTAATATTTTTGACGTCTTCTTTAGAAAAATAGTCCAATTGCAATGTTTCCTCATTATGAAAACCTTCTATATTAACTGGTTTTGGACAGCTTACTTCATAAATAAAACCGACGGTTTGTGCTTTATCGCCATTGGGATAAGAGTCTTGAAAGTTAGTATAAACATTTAACAGTCTGATTGGTTCCACTCTCAATCCAGTTTCTTCGAAAAATTCTCTTTTCAATGTATCTACTGATGACTCACCTAACTCCATACATCCACCAATAATTCCCCAAGAATTCTTATCAGCTCTTAATTGGAGTAAGACACGTCCCTTACCATCTGTCAAAATACCACCAGAATATGTTAAAAAGATAGTCTCATGTCCAACTTTTGACCTAATGTAGGAAATATAATCTTGTTTCATTCTATCACCTTGTTTAAACTAATATGTACGTATTGTAGCATAAAATATCTCCTTTTCAAATCACTCATATACACTTCTTGAATATTAGAACCGTTACCTCTTTTATTAACTTACTATTAATTATTGACTAAAAAGAGATAGCCCTGTAGAATGGAGACACATCAATATTTTACATTTTTAGGAGAGCATTTATGGACCATTTCACAAAACTCTGGCAAGATTTCTCTAAACTTCCAAATGTTGTTGCTATAGCACTCGGAGGCTCACGCTCTGGTGACAGTTTTGACCAATCTTCCGATTATGATTTGTATGTTTATTGTGCAGCAACTCCTGATATCACTAGTCGTAAACGTATCCTTAACAAGCACTGTCATTACATTGAACTTAACAATCATTACTGGGAGCTTGAAGATAATGGTACTTTAAACGACGGAACTGATATTGATATTCTCTATCGTAACATAGATAACTTTTTATCAGACCTAGAAGATGTCGTTGAACACCACAATTCTCGAATTGGATACACTACTTGTTTTTGGCATAACCTCATCAATTGCCAAATACTCTATGATCCTGAAAATCAATTACAATCACTCAAAGAGAGATTCGAAGTTTCTTATCCCAGTCAGTTACAAAAACAAATTATCATTCAAAATCGTAACTTATTAACTGGCAAGCTTCCCTCTTACGATAAACAAATTATAAAAGCCCTTAAACGCCAAGACTTTGTTAGTACTCACCATAGAACTACTGCTTTCTTAGATTCCTACTTTGATATTATTTTTGCACTTAATAAGTTGACACATCCTGGCGAAAAAAGAATGATTTCCTATGCTAAGAAGAATGCTACATTGCTTCCTAAACATTTCGAAGAAAATATCATTAAACTATGTCATCACAACTCCAACGAACACACTGTTAAAGAAACATTAAACGATATAATAATGCATCTCGACGTCATGCTTAAAGAAAATTTTCAACACTTTATAGGTTAAGTTGAAGTACACCATCATAAAAACGCCTAAAGCATTAGGCGTTTTTTACATATTGACACACTCTCTAACAACGTCTCCTAGTGGCAAACATCAGTCCTTATCAGATTGTAGCTTGTGACTACTTTCTGAATCTGAATAAGCATTTATTATTTCAGCAACGACAGGGTGTCTTACAACATCCTTTGCTGATAAATGAATAAAGTCAATCTTTTTGATATTTCGTAATTTCTCAACAGCATCAATCAAACCAGATTTAACATTCTTTGGTAAGTCAATTTGGCTAACATCGCCATTTACAATCATTTTAGAATTGAAGCCAAGACGTGTTAGGAACATTTTCATTTGCATTATAGTGGTGTTTTGCGCTTCATCTAATATGACAAATGCATCATCTAAAGTACGACCACGCATGTAAGCCAATGGAGCAATTTCGATGATTTCACGCTCCATTAAGCGACTTGTTTGCTCTTTACCTAAAATTTGATATAGGGCATCATAAACTGGTCTCAAATAAGGATCAACTTTCTCTTTGAGATCTCCAGGCAAGAAACCAAGGCTTTCACCAGCTTCAACCGCTGGTCTCGTTAAGATTATTCGTTTAACTTGACCACGCTTTAGTGCCGTTACTGCTAGAGTGACTGCTAAAAAAGTTTTTCCCGTTCCAGCAGGCCCAATACCAAAAACAACATCATGATTTTTAACGCTATCAACGTATATTTTTTGCCCTAAAGTCTTAACACGGATAGGCTTACCATAGCTATCCTTAATAATTTCTTCCTCATAAAGGGCAACGAATTTATCAATTGAACCATTTTGTGCCATGGATAAGGCTGTTACAACATCTGAAGTATTCACAGTCATCCCGCGGTTAACAAGCACTAATAATGCTTCAATGGTTAACCGAGCGGTTTCTACTGCTTCTTCAGAGTCACCTAATACCTGAACACGTTCAGTTCTAGCATGAATGATAACATCTAAATTTTCTTCGATTAATTTTAAATGGCGCTCATTGCTGCCAAAGAGTGACATCATATCATCTGGATGTTGTAAAGTAATTTCGATAGAGTATTCTTGCAAATTATTCTTCCTTTTCGTACAGTAAGTGACTACATTATAACAAAATTTCATTTTCTTTGGTGATTTTAGTCGTTGTAAAACTAAAAAATCGAGAAAAACAAGTTTTCTCGATTTTATTTTACATTATAAAAGATGAGCTTCTCGAAGTAATTCTTCTAAATAAGTTCCTCTAATTTTTTTCATGCCTACTTTACGCATTAAGGCAGGTATTGGTAAATCCATATCTTCAACAGATTTCTTATCATTGAGATAGTATAAAGATTGCAACAAGACACGAATATCAAATGCTGAATTAAAGACTTCTGGAACACCACGTTCAATATTTAAGAAAGTATAAACAGCTTCCATAGCAGTTCTAATAGAATATTCCGTTGTAAATACTGTATCTCTGGATGGAGATTCTGCAAAATTACCAATGAAGGCTAGGTTAACAGATCCTTGTGGGATAACATCTGGTCGGTCACCTTTAACTCGAGGCATGAAATAACTAGTAATGTAAGGCATATAAACAGGAACTGTACTTACATATTGTTTATCAGATAAATCATGAATCTTCATTTCAGGAACACCTAAGTGATATAACCACTCTTCTGTGATTTCTCGACCAGTACATTCTTCAATTGGTTTTTTAATATAATTACCTTCCACATTTGAATAGAGTCCATAAATCCAAACAATTGTTTCATTTTCCTTTTGCTCTTTGAAATGCGGTTGGCGATGGATAGCAAAACTCATCATCCAATTAGAATCTGTAACTGTAACAATGCCTCCGGTATTTACTTTACCATCATGGAGGTCACGATGTGTTAAACGCTCTATATAAGGTTCAATAGCTGGATCTTTTATTGTTGCAGTAGCAGAAACAAACCATGACTCTTTTGGAATATCTTTGTAGAAGACTTTAGGATGTCCAAATTCATCAGATTGAGCAGCTAAGTTTTCCCAAAGATTCCAAGAACCTCCCAAATCGGTATTAGGTTTAGCTACAGTATCATGACTACCATAGTTCGTACTTTCAGTGATAGAACCATTCGTTACAAAAACAAAATCATTTGGAGTAAGATCAATTGTTTTTGCTTCACCACCAACTGTGAGATGAATAGCTTTTGCAAGCTTCTGACCGTTCTTAAAGTCTACGGAGATATTAGTTACCTTGCTATCAAATTGAACATCTACATTATGAGACTCTAAATAACTGATGATTGGTTTCACCATAGAATCATATTGATTATATTTATTAAATTTTAATGAAGTGAAATCAGGCAGACCACCAATATGATGGATAAAGCGCATAGCATATCGACGCATTTCAATCGCTGAATGCCATTTCTCAAAGGCAAACATAGTAGCCCAATAAGTCCAAAAATTACTTTCAAAAAATTCTTTTGAAAAAACTTCTTCAATCGTCTTAGCACCTAAAGACTCTTCAGTCTCCATGACTAGCTTAACTAACTCTTTGGAATGTGTTCCGAGTGTAAAATCACCATCAGATTCTAAGCGATTCCCCTGTTTATGAATGAGGCGACAGTTAGATGAATTGGGATCATCCTTGTCAAGCCAATAAAATTCATCTAGATAAGAAGCATCTGGAACTTCGAGAGAGGGGATGGAACGGTACATATCCCACATACATTCGAAGTGATTTTCCATTTCACGACCACCACGCGTTACAAAACCGATATCAGGTCGTTTGACACCGTCAAGTGATCCTCCAGAAAGAGGTAGTTCTTCAAAAATATGAATACGTTGACCATCCATTTGACCGTCACGTATTAAAAAGACAGCGGCAGCTAATCCTGCTAAACCAGAACCAACAATATAAGCGGATTTTTTATCCACACCTTCAGGTTTTCGAGGTCTTGCAAAGGCTTCAAAATTTCCATTTGTATATCTCATAAACAACCTCCCTAGGGCTATATTTTAGATGACTATATTCTACTCCTTTGTGAAAACGATTGCCATTAAAAAACCTGCTTTTCAGACAGTCTTAGACAATGTGTCCAATTTCTATAACCTAAAAAAGAGATTGAAAATACAATCTCTATATTATTGTTAATGATTGAGATAATCTTCCCAAATATCATCAAAATCTGTTAAATTAAAGGAAAAACTGGCCTCATCTTCTAAATAGCGACTAACTGTTTCAAAATCCGAACTATGTTTTGGAAAAGTGGTTTCATCAAAAGCGTAATCTGCTAGGATTGCTACTGGTTCATTTGATTTTGGATTTCTTTGTGTCATCAACCAACTGTAAAATGATTTTCTCAATGCCAGTTCTCCTCTAGAAATGCATGTCTTCTGGCACTACTCAAGGCGTAACGAGCAGGGTTAGTCCGATAGAATGCTTGATGATAGTCTTCTGCTGGGTAAAAAGTATCAGCAGGCTCAATGCTGGTTACAATTGGTCTATCAAATCTACCCGAAGCTTGTAGCTTATCTTTTGATTTTTGAGCAATCTGACGTTGCTCTTCATTCTCATAAAAGATGACAGGACGATAATTATCCCCACGATCTTCAAACTGACCAAAAGCGTCTGTTGGATCTGTTTGTGCCCAATATAACTCAACTAAATCTGCATAAGAGATTTTTTCAGGATTAAAAATAATTTCAACAGCTTCTGTATGTCCAGTAGTTTTACTACAAACTTCTTTATAAGTTGGATTCTCAACATGTCCTCCAGTGTATCCAGATAAAACAGATTCAATACCATCTAATTCTTCAAATGGTTGTACCATACACCAAAAACAACCTCCAGCAAAAATCGCACGTTCCATATCGTTCTCCATTCTTTTTAATAGATACATTATAACAAAAAAAGCCAAAATTTCCTCTCAGCTTTTTTCTATAATTAGCCATTAATTCTAGCTATAACTAAAACGACCTCGTGAGAAAACTTTAAAAGTTCAAAAGTTTATAATAATTCTGTACCTAGCTGATCTTGTTTGATCTTTTTAGCTTTCATGAGTCCTCCAAGTGCTTTTTTAAACTGACCTTTGGAAATTCCAAAAGTAGCTTTAATTTCCTCTGGAGAAGATTTATCATTTAAAGTCATGAATCCTCCGTTACTTTCTAAATACGTTAAAATCATTTGTGCGTCATTTTCTAACATTTCAAAAGAACGAGGCTTTAATGATAAATTTAAGGTTCTATCAACTTCTCTGAAGCCAATAACTCGTGCATCCAGCACTTGCCCTAAACGAGGTTCACTGTAACGTTCACTAGGGTGAATAAAGCCGAGCATATTATTTTCTGGTAGATAAACAAAAGTTCCTGACAATTTTAAGCGATAAACGATTGCTGGCCAATTTTGATTTTGCATATTGTTATATGCAGGGGTTGCCATTCGTTGAAACACTTCAGGATCTGCAGGGAGAGCCCAGAGACGATCTTTTTTATCAACATCTAAGCAAACGTAGAGGCGATCACCTTTTTTAGGCCAAAGTTCTTTCAATTCAGGAAGAACATCCAAAGAAACAACCACTTGCTTATCTGGAAGACCAGTATCAAGAAATACTCCCAAGTCTTTACGTACCTCAGTAACTGTCCCCCAACCATAATGATCTCGAGTCGCAAATGTTTCTTTAGTTGTAAGACGTGCTTTTTGTTGCATATCTGTATAGGCGAATCCTTTAACCATTTCACCAATGTGATGCTCTCCTTCTGACTTTGATAATGCAAAGGTAAAGCCATCTTTTTGGATAAAGTAAAAATCTTTGTTTTCATCAGTTACTAAGCCTGTTATGACTGTCGCTAATAATGTATTCATTTTTCTCCTTTTAAAAAGGTAACCGACAAACCAAATCCATCTGGTTTTGATTCTATCAGTTACCTCCATAATCATTTTATTACTTGCCAATCATAATAAAGATAGCAAACGTTACTATTAAACTTCCAACAATTCTTTTTCTTTATTAGCAGTCATCTCATCAATATGTTTTACAGCATCATCAGTAGCCTTTTGAATATCTTTTTCAAGAGATTTCAAGTCATCTTCTGTAATTTCTTTATTCTTTTCTTGCTTCTTAGCTTCATCCATAGCATCACGGCGAATATTACGGATAGCAATCTTAGCATTTTCTCCGACTTTTTTCACTTCTTTAGCTAAATCACGACGTGTTTCTTCTGTCAAAGCTGGAATAACAAGACGAATAACTGAACCATCATTTGCAGGATTAATACCTAAATCTGATTCGTTAATAGCACGCTCAATATCTTTGATTGATGATTTATCAAATGGTGAAATTAAAAGGACACGAGCTTCAGGTACAGTAATAGAAGCTAATTGGTTAAGGGGGGTTGGCGCTCCATAATACTCAACTTGAATACGATCAAGCAAGCTAGCATTAGCACGTCCTGCACGAATCCCTGCAAATTCTCTTGATAAACTTTGGTGTGATTGCTCAAAACGCTCTTGAGCTTTTGTAACGATTTCCTTAGTCATATTTTTTATACACTCCTATTCAGATGCTTTGTTTGAAACAGTTGTTCCGATTTGTTCTCCAAGAACAACACGCTTAATATTACCAGTCTCATTCATATTGAAAACAACAAGGTCAATATCATTATCCATTGAAATAGTTGATGCGGTTGCATCCATGATTTTTAACCCTCGTTTTATTACTTCAACGTGAGTTAATTCATCAAATTTGACAGCATTGGCATCTTTCTTTGGATCAGCATTATAAACACCATCTACTCCATTTTTAGCCATTAAAATTGCTTCTGCCTCAATCTCAGCAGCACGAAGCGCTGCTGTTGTATCAGTTGAGAAATAAGGCGAACCAATACCCGCTCCAAAGACAACAATACGATTCTTCTCTAGATGACGTAAAGCACGACCACGTACGTAAGGCTCAGCAACAGTTTGCATTGGAATAGCTGTTTGAACTCTAGTATCTACCCCATATTGTTGAAGGCTATCAGCCATTACAAGAGCATTCATTACTGTCCCTAACATCCCTGTATAATCAGCTTGAACACGATCCATCCCTGCTTCTGCTGCAGGTTCTCCACGCCAAAGATTACCTCCACCAATGACAAGCGCTATTTGAACACCTGAATTGTGTACTTCGGCAATTTCTTTTGCAATAGATTGAACGGTAGGAATGTCAATACCGACACCCTTATCTCCCGCCAATGCTTCACCAGATAACTTAATTAATATACGTTGATATTTAGGTTCCACTACTATGTTCTCCTTATTTTGTCTTTATTATTTTACCATAAAAGGCAAAATTTTAATAGAGCAATGACACTAGTAAGTTGATTTCTTTATCAACTCCTAAAATAAGAAAAACATAATAATTCAGAGATTGGTCAAACAGTTAGTAGAACACGCTCTCTTCAAGAATTCATTATCTTCTACTAAATAACCATTTTTTATCAGAAAGACCCGGTTACAGATAGCTTGACAAATTTTAGGGTCATGAGAAATCATTATAAAACTTAATTCATAACGGCGTTTTATTTTTTGTAATAAACGTAGCATTTTAATTTGAGTTACTGGGTCTAATCCACTTAAGGATTCATCAAAAATAATAATTTTAGGCTTTAAGAGTAAAGCTCTAGCGATACAAACTCTCTGTAGCTGACCACCACTAAGTTGTCTAGCTTTATATTTTAGATAAGTTCCATCTAAACCCACCGCTTCTAATATTTGACATAATTCAAAAGTTGTTTTTTTTCCATAAAAAGCTTCATTCAAAATTTCCTCAATACTAAAATATGGATTGACCGAACTAAGCGCATCTTGAAAAACAAGGATAATCTGCGCCTTACCATCTTTAGGTGTGTAAATTTTTCCTTGAAAATATATCGAACCACAAGTAGGACTATCTAGTCCTATAATGAGTCGGGCAAGGCTACTTTTACCACTGCCACTTTTACCCATTATACCAATTATTTCTCCTCTTTTAAGATGAAAATGACAGTCCTTTAAAACCTCTTGTCGTCCAAATGTTTTTCCGACATGATTACAAACCAACATTAAGAATATCTCCTTCATACTCCATTTGCACTGTCAGTGCTTTCGTATAGTTATGTTGAGGATTGCTTAAAATAGCTTGGGTTTGTCCCTGTTCAACAACTTCTCCCTCACTTATAACTAATAATTGTCCCCCCAGGTCTCTAGCTAACTGATAATCATGCGTTACAGTAATCAAGGTTTTTCCATTATTTTGCAATTCCTGCAAAATAGCTGATATAGTAGAACAATTATGACAATCAACCGCTGAGGTCGGCTCATCTAATATGATTACCTGAGGATCAAGAGATAATATAGTGGCTAACATAATTCTTTGTAGCATTCCTCCACTAAGCTCAAAAGGGTATTTTTTTAACAGGGATATCGCATCATCTAAATTTAAACGTTTCATCCATTCTAACGCTTTAGATAAGGCTACTCTCTTTGAACATTTCTCATGACTAAGGATTGTTTCCAAAATATGCGCTTCAATTTTTTGAAAAGGATTAAACATAGACATGGGATTTTGCACTAAATAGGCAATATCTCGTCCCCTTAATTTCTGCCACTGCTTTACAGTTAGTTTACCTAAATCAACTCCCTTAAAAAATATGTTTCCTCTAACTGTCATACCTTGTGGAATGTGACCAACCAATAATTTTGCCAAGAGGGTTTTCCCTGAACCACTCTCACCAATAATAGTTAGCGATTCTCCCATATCTATTTTACAACTAAAATCTCTTAGTACAGGGACCTCTCCTATCTGTAATGACAATTTTCTTATTTCTAACTGTTCCATTGTCGTTTCCAATCTTTTTTATCTATGGCATCGCCTAAAGTATTAAAGGAAAATACTGTTAAAAAAATCGCAATTCCAGGAGATAACATCATCCAAGTAGCTGTCCTAAAATATCCTCTAGCATCGTGCAACATCATTCCCCATTCTGTGACATTAGGTTGCACACCAATCCCTAAGAAAGAAAAGCCAGAAATCATTAAAATAATATTTCCTATATTCATAAGGACCATAACGAGGATTGGCTGATACACAAAAGGAAAAATATGTTTTCTTAAAATATGCCAGACTGAAAGTCCCATAATTTGCGCATTTATCACATAAGGCTCTTTTTTTGCACTCTTAACTAAATTGGTCATTAATTTAGCATAGTAAACCCATTCCACAAAGACAATTGCAAAAATTAAATTCCCTAGACCATGACCTAAGATCCCCACGGTTGCAAGAGAGAGCAAAAAGCTCGGAAAAGCTAAAATAATATTAGCTATCCATAAAAAGAGGTTTTCTAACTTTCCTTGATACCAACCAACAATAAGACCCACAAACATACCAATCGTTAATTCCAATAAGCTAATAATAATAGCTAAAAACAGTGAATATCTAGCACCATAAAGCAAGCGAGATAATACATCTCTACCCAATTGGTCAGTCCCTAACAAATGAACATTATTGGGAGCCAATAATTTTTGTGATAAATCTACGTATTGTGGATCAAAGCTAGATAGAATAGGGGCAAAAATGGCACTAATCACTAACAATACCAGTAAGCTACTCGAAAAATAAATTCTTTTTGATATTATTTCTCCCTTGACTTTCGTAACCGAGGATCAACCCAATTCATAAAACACTGTGTCATAAAATTATTAGCTAAAAATAAGGTTCCAAAAATTAGCATACAAGCTTGTATTACTGGAAGATCTGAAGTTCTTAGACTGGTCACAAATAAACGTCCTATTCCATTCCATGAAAAAATTTCTTCAACAATAATTGATCCTGTTAATAAGTAAACCCAAGTCAAGCTAAGTGCTGTCATTATCGCAGGTAAGGCATTTCTAAGGAGGTGATGTGTGACAATATAACGTTCTTTTACTCCTCTTAATCGGGCATTTTCCACATTTAAACTTCTATTTTCTTGACTAATAGCTTTTCGAATAAGGGCTATGTATTGACCTACGGTAGAAAAACTTAAGGTAATACTTGGCAAAATTAAACTTTGTAAATCGTTACCTCCTGAAACAGGCAGAAGATTTAATTTTGCCGAAAATAGCAGCATCAACAAGTAAGCAACCCAAAAATTTGGCATAGACACACTAGAAAAACTCAAAAATCGAATCAAGTGATCACTCCGAGCAGATTCATGTAAGCCAGCCCACACACCTAACGGGGTAGAAATGGTAACAATTAGCAAGAAGGCACTCGTGCCTAAAAATAAAGTAGCCAAAAACCGTTGTAAAACCAAATCTAATACTGGCAACCTGAGCACATAAGAATATCCAAAATCTCCTGTTAATGCTTTTTGGAACCACAGCCAGTACTGCTTCCATAATGGCTTATCTAAACCTAAATAGTGCTCTGCTTCTTTTAGCGCTTCTGGACTAACACTTATTTTTGATAAACGAAGGTAATTTTCTGCTGGATTAACTGTTGATAGTTTGATAAGAATAAATGTTAGAAGTGATATGAAAAACAATGCCAAAAAAGCTGACAATATTTTTTTGATGATCGAACTACTTAGATACATTGTTTTTTTCTATATAGCGTAATGGGAATGAATTTTCTTCTGGCGCAAAACGCATGGTTTTAAAATCACCTTTCCTATAAACAGAAATCACCGATTGATAAGTTAATGGGATATATACAGCCTCATCATGCAATAATTCAAGAACCTTCTTATAGTCTCTATCAACATTTTCTTCCTTAGGATCTACTAGAGCTGACTTAATAAGTCTATCCATTTCAGTTTTAGTTGCTAGATTTTCTAAAGCTATATTTTCTGGATGTCCATGATCTGCCTTGGCAGTTAATGCCGACATCCAAGCATGAGGGTCCCATGGTGCTCCCCAAGAATAGGTTAACATCATATCAAAATTACCCTTTTTAGCATTAGCCCAATAATCATCTTCTTCCATAGCAATAAGAGAAACATTAATACCGATTTTACGCCATTCTCCTTGGAAATAAGTTACCAGGTCTTTATCAGTTGCCTTAGTGGCGATATAAGGAAGACGTAAGGTTAGAGTTTTACCATCTTTTTCACGAACCTTATCTTTTCCCATCTTCCAACCAGCTTGATCCAATAGCTGATTTGCTTTATCAACATTATAGCTATAAGGATTTAACTTAGCATCTGAGTGAGATGTTGATTTTGAAAAAATAGTGTCTGCTGGCTTTTCTGTTCCTCTAAAGGTGTTCTTAGCAATAGAAACCTTGTCAATAGCATGATTCATTGCCTGACGAACTTTTTTATCTTGGAAAATACTTTCCTTAGCATTTAGCAACAAAAGTCTTGTTGACATAGGTTGAGAAATAGCTGTGACATATTTCTTGTCCTTCGTATATTGGGCAAAAGTGTCTAAACCAATAATGCCATTCCCATAGATCAAATCAACGTCACCTGATTCGAATGCTAAAGCACGCGTCTGAGCATCGGGTATAACTTTTACGGTTACTTCTTTTAATTTTGGTTTCTTTCCCCAGTAATTCTCATTACGTTTGAAGGTAATATATTCATTTTGCTTTTTACTTTTCACAACCCATTGACCCGTTCCAATTGGTTTTTTTACATTCTTCTTAGTTGTATCATCACCTTTAGGGAAAGCGCTATCAGATAAAAAGCGAATTGGTCGAATCATAGAGAGATCATATAAAGTAGCACTATAAGCTTGTTTCAGTTTAATTTCAAAAGTACTTTGATTCAAGGCACGATAATTTTCCAATTGATTCGTTAAATTAAACCAATTATGATTACCTCTATTAGACTTCGAAAAAATACTATCAAAATTACGTTTGACATTCGCAGCATTAAAGTTACTGCCATCAGAATATTTAGCATTTCTCAATTTAAAAGTGTAGGTTTTTCCATCTTGACTAATGCTCCAGCTTTTCGCTAAAGCTGGTTCAATTTTCCCATTGTCACCATATCGTACCAACCCCTCATAAACCATATCCTGGATAACAAACTGATCAGGGTTATAGCGATGCGGATTAACATCACCAAAGTCTTCTCCCCAAGCAAGCGTGAGTTTATCACTGTTTAGTTTATGACTTTTGCTATCCTGTGAATGGCATGCAGTCAGAGTCACCATCAATAAACAAGTAATGCTCAATAATATGTTACGTCTCATTTTTACCAACTTTCTTTTAAGTTTAGTTAATTATTTTTTTAAGCAAACTTAATTAGATCATTTTAGTAATGTCTTGTCAAGAATCTTAAAATAAAAAATCTACAACGATACAAAATTTACTTATTCCCTGCGAACTCATTTTAATAGATTATTGCTAAAGAATAATCATAATAGTCACATACCATATCGCCAATTTCATTTTTCCTTATTCTCATCTGTTACTTAAAACACATCGCACATTCATTAGTCTTTAAGAAGGTTAATACAGATAAAAAGCTATTTTTCAAAAGAAACACATATAATATCCTTTGATTATTAAAATATATACTTAACTAGTTAAGTATATAGAATAAATAAAACTAGGAAGGAATTCCTAGTTTTTTATTGATTAAAGTGAGTTAGGATCAACTTTGATACCAACACCTTGTGTTGTTGTAATTGAAAGGTTTGTGATGTAAGTTCCTTTTGCAGTAGCTGGTTTAGCTTTAACAATAACATCATTAAATGCTTTGAAGTTATCAACTAATTTAGCATCATCAAATGAAACTTTACCAATAAGGGCTTGGACGTTACCTGCTTTATCAGCACGGTAAGTAATTTTACCACCTTTAGACTCTTCAACTGCTTTAGCAACGTCCATAGTTACTGTACCAGTTTTAGGGTTTGGCATCAAGTTACGAGGTCCAAGGACACGTCCAAGACGTCCAACAAGTGCCATCATATCTGGTGTTGCGATAACAACATCAAAGTCAAGCCATCCACCTTGGATTTTAGCAACTAAGTCATCTTCACCGACAAAGTCTGCACCTGCTGCTTTAGCTTCTTCAGCTTTAGCACCACGAGCAAAAACAAGAACACGTGAAGTTTTACCAGTACCTGCTGGTAAAACCATAGCACCACGGATTTGTTGGTCAGCTTTTTTAACGTCAATGTTAAGGTTATAAGAAACTTCAACAGTTGCATCAAATTTAGCAAAGTTAGTTTCTTTTGCAAGAGCTACAGCTTCTTCTACGCTGTATGCTTTAGTGCTGTCAATTTTCTCAAGAGCAGCACGTAAGTTTTTACTTTTTTTAGCCATTTTAAAATTCTCCTTGTAATGTGGTCAATCGATTTGATTTAAAATCTCCCACGTCACTCATCAAACTACGATGAAGTCTTGCGGGTTATGTGGGTGTTTCTGATTAGTCAGTAACAGTGAATCCCATAGAACGAGCAGTACCTTCGATCATACGCATTGCAGACTCAAGGTTTGCAGCGTTTAAATCTGGCATTTTAGTTTCAGCAATTTCTTGTACTTGCGCACGAGTAATTGTTGCAACTTTAGTTTTGTTAGGTTCACCTGATCCTTTTTCAACACCTGCAGCTTTTTTCAAAAGAACAGCAGCTGGTGGTGTTTTAGTGATGAAATCAAATGATTTGTCTTCATATACTGAGATAACAACTGGAATAATCATACCAGCTTGATCAGCTGTACGAGCGTTAAACTCTTTAGTGAATCCCATGATGTTGATTCCTGCTTGACCAAGTGCTGGTCCAACTGGTGGAGCTGGAGTTGCTTTACCAGCAGGAATTTGAAGTTTTACAAGTTTTTCAACTTTTTTAGCCATTTTTAAAAATCCTCCTGTTGTGGTTTTGGCGGTAATTAGAAATTTTTACCTCCCACAGGCATGTTTATAACATACCTTACCATTATACTATAATCATAAATAAAAGCAATAGTTTTAAGCCATTAATTTCATTATATTTTAAATTTAGTAATTTCTCAAAGTAAGTTCCGTCTGCCCTCCAAAACCGGAAGTTAGTGTGAAAAGGATTTTTATGGTGGAATTAAGTCTGAGACGTTTGGGTTAGAAATGAGTTTATCCATCATGACAAAACACAAACACCTAACTCTCTTAGACCGTAATGACATCCAATCTGGTTTGGATAGAGGAGAAACCTTTAAAGCCATCGGGCTTAATCTACTGAAACACCCTACTACTATCGCAAAAGAAGTCAAACGAAATAAGCAACTAAGAGAATCAACCAAAGACTGCCTAGACTGTCCGCTACTAAGAAAAGCTCCCTATGTTTGTAATGGGTGTCCAAAGAGGAGGATCAACTGTGGTTACAAGAAGACCTTCTATCTTGCTAAGCAAGCTCAAAGAAACTATGAAAAACTTTTAGTTGAATCTAGAGAAGGAATCCCTTTGAACAAAGAGACCTTCTGGAAAATAGATAGAGTGCTTTCTAATGGGGTCAAGAAGGGCCAACGTATCTATCATATCCTCAAAACCAACGATCTAGAAGTGAGTTCTTCAACCGTTTATCGACACATCAAGAAAGGCTACCTATCCATCACACCAATCGACCTACCCAGAGCTGTGAAGTTCAAAAAAAGGCGAAAGAGCACACTCCCTCCTATTCCAAAAGCGATTAAAGAAGGGCGACGGTACGAGGATTTTATAGAACACATGAACCAATCAGAGCTGAACTCCTGGCTTGAAATGGACACGGTTATTGGACGGATTGGTGGAAAGGTCCTTCTCACCTTCAATGTCGCCTTCTGTAACTTCATCTTTGCCAAACTGATGGATTCTAAGACAGCTATCGAAACTGCTAAACACATACAGGTCATTAAGAGGACACTCTATGATAACAAGAGAGACTTCTTCGAACTCTTTCCTGTTATCCTAACGGATAATGGTGGGGAATTCGCTAGAGTGGATGATATTGAGATAGATGTTTGTGGACAGTCTCAACTCTTCTTTTGTGACCCTAATCGGTCTGACCAGAAAGCAAGAATCGAGAAGAATCATACCCTCGTGAGAGACATACTGCCTAAGGGGACTTCCTTCGACAACTTGACTCAAGAGGACATTAATCTGGCACTATCTCATATCAACAGCGTTAAGAGACAGGCTCTAAATGGTAAAACGGCTTATGAGCTATTCTCTTTTACTTACGGAAAAGACATCGCAAGTATACTCGGTATTGAGGAAATTACTGCGGAAGACGTCTGCCAATCTCCCAAACTATTAAAAGACAAAATCTAACCTAATCAACTAACTGATACAACCTAAACGTCTCACACTAACTTCAACCATAGCGGAACTTAATCTGAAACGCTTTCAGATGAGGATGTTTTCTTGTACCCTTTTTTTGCGATTTTTAACTCTGAAAACCTATGAAATCAAGTATTATAAAAACCAACGGAACTTAGTCTGAGACGGATTTTCGTTGGTTTTTATTGGTTTTTATCAGACTAAATTCCATTTCTACTAGAGGTGGAACTTACTTTGAGAATTTAGCATATTTTAAATTTCTTTCCCAATTCCTTTTACATTATTACAACAATACTTGAGATTTTGAATCTCAAGTATTGTTATTTATTTATCCTCAATTTTCTTAGGGATAACAAAAAGAATTGATAAGATCGATAGACTACAAAAAACTAGGTTTAAAATTAATCCACACAAAGCTGCTTTGTGAAAATCTGCATTACCAGAAAAAGCATGATAAATCGCAATTGAAGTTGCTACACCAATTGCACCACCTAGTGAACTTGCCATTTTGTAAATTCCAGATGCAGAACCTACTTTTTCATTAGGAATACTAGAAATAGCTGTATCTGTTGATGGTGTCGCATAGATCCCCAAGCCTGTTCCAAATAAAGCATAACCAACAAAGACTAACACAAGATACAAAGGTCCTTGAATATTGACCAAAGTCATTAAAAATATCCCAACAAATGTACTCATAGCTCCCAAAAGCATTGGCTTACGGGCACCAAAACGTTGTAAAATTTTCTCACCAACTCGGATAGCAATTAGTACACAAACCAAATAGCCTAAAGACATTTCACCTGCAACCTTTGGTGTTAGCTGGCGACCTTGTTGCATGTAAGTATTAATAACAATCAGAGTTCCTGCAACTGCATTCAGTAAGAAATTTGATATTGTCGCACCTAAGTAAAATCGATTTTCAAACAGATGAAAGTCAATAAAACTATTAGATTTACGTGTTTCAACATAATAAAACAGAACAAATCCAATAAGCATCACTGTAAAAAGACTCAATGGAATAACGTTCATCAATCCATGTTCCTGAGCCATAGATATCCCAATATTTAACGATAACATTGAAATAATAAAAATAATTAAACCAAGGTAATCAAAGTGAGTTTTTTGTCCAACATTTTTACTTTCTGGGGTTCCTAAAATTAATAGAAAACTAACTACTGATGCGATGATTGAAAAGATAAAGACATAACGCCAACCTAGAGTACTTGCCACCGCTCCACCAAAATAAGAACATAGACCTGAGCCACCCCACGATCCGATTGACCAGAAACTAACTGCACGTTGTCTATCTTTACCATCATAGTACGTTTTAACCAAGGCCATTGTTGATGGCATAATAAAAGCTGCTGCCAATCCTTGAAAAATACGTCCCATAATAAATAGCACTGCTCCATTAGCTAAAACAATTAGTAGAGAACCAATAATATTTAAGCAAAGACCAATAAAAGTAAATTTAACTCGACCAAGTTTATCTGCTAAACCACCAGTTACAACAATAAATAAACCTGAAAACAATGCCGTACTTGAGACACCAATATCCATTGCACCAGATGAAATACCTAATGATGACTGAACATCTGGTCCCATGTTTAAAATAGACTGTGCAAATAACCAAAATGATAGTACAGCGAGTACAATTCCCACCAATAATTTGTTATTTCCTTTGAAATTTTCCTTTGTCGTTAACATATGTTATCTATTCTCCTTCTACAAGCATAGCAAGCGCTGCTGTTGCCATTGATTTAGCAGATACCATCAATGATGATTCTGCAATTTGGAATTTTGGATGATGATGTGGGTAATATGGTTGCCCCTCTTCATGTGCTCCAACATAGAAGAAGCAAGCTGGGATTGTTTGAGCATAATAGGCAAAATCTTCAGACGGCGTTTGAGGGTCGCAATCAATGACATCTAAAATTTCTTTTATAGCAACAGATTTTAAACTATTTGCAACTTTCTGTGTCACTTCACTGTTATTAACTAAAACAGGATAATCATTCTGATAGTCTAACTGATAACTAACACCATAAGTTTGTGCTATTCCATCTAGAATACGCTTAAATTCCTCCTCAACAACACCTCGTGTCTCTTCAGACATCACGCGCACATCACCTTCTAAGGTTACACTATCTTTGATCACATTAGCAGAACCTTTACCATCAAAAGATCCGATAGTAACTACTGCTGTGTCAAATGGATTAACTCGACGACTGACAATCGTTTGCGCTGCCATAACAAAACTAGAAGCTGCAACAATTGTATCATTTGCACGATGTGGCATGGAACCATGTCCACCCTTACCTTGCAAAATAACTTTAAAAGTGGCACGCCCTGTTTGAATGGGACCTGCGTGATATTGTACCGTTCCCTCTTCCATCGTTGACATAACATGGATACCAAGGACAGCATCAATGCCATCTAAACATCCTGCTTCAATCATTGCTTTTGCTCCGCCTGGTGGCACCTCTTCAGCCGGTTGATGTAAGATACGGATATGACCTGAAAATTCTGATTTTAATTCAATCAAGCTCTCAGCCAAAATCAATAAATAAGCTGTATGGGCATCATGTCCACAAGCATGCATGACGCCCGCTGTTTTTGAAGCAAAAGAAAGCCCTGTCTCTTCCTGAATTGGAAGAGCATCAAAGTCGGCTCTCAAAGCAATGTGTTTGATGGGCTTATCTGTCGCTTTATCACCATAGATATCAACTACGACGCCATTCATACCACCAAATTGTGTCTGAACATGACAGTCCTTACCTTTATAAAAATCTGAAATATAAGCTGCTGTTTTTGTCTCTTTAAATGATAATTCGGGATTTTCATGTAAATAGCGACGAATAGCAACCATTTGATCACATTTTTGGTCAAGTTTTTCAAATAATTGATGTCGCAAAGATGCATTGGCCATTTGCTTTCCTCCTTAAAATATGAACAGTTAAAATAAGGCTATTATTCTAACAATCTGCTCTTATATAGTCTACTTTTGAAAATAATTTTTTACAAATAAATTTTTTTAGATATTTCTATAACTAAATAGTTATGAATATATCATGTTATACTACTAAATTAAATAGATTGATTTTAGCTCAAAATGATAGTAAACTTATAGCCATAACGTATCATAACTTATTATTAATCTAAGGATATCAAACTGGTTATAAAGTCTTGAAAAATCAACAAAAATTAATGTATCTAGAGAGTATCGAGCTATACTCAAACATCACTAAAGCCGCTGCACACCTTTTTATTTCTCAACCTTACCTAAGCAAAGTGATCAAGCAATTAGAAAATGAGTTAGAAATAAAACTCATCCAGAGCCAAGGACACCAAACCTTTTTAACTTATGCTGGACAGAGATATCTATTCTACCTAAAAGAAATTGATATGATTGAGCGTCAAATGGCCAAAGAACTATATCTCATCCGTTCTGATAAAAAAGGAGAAATCACACTTGGGATTAACTCTGGCTTAGCAAGTTCTATTCTGGCAAATGTACTTCCCAAATTTAACTTGGAGCACCCAGAAATTTCTGTCAAATTACTCGAAAACAATCAAAATATTTCTGAACAATTGGTAGCGAGTGGTGATATTGACCTAGCTGTTGGGATGGCTCCTATCCTTTATAAAGATGGAATTGCATCAACCACTATTTACCGCGACGAATTGTTTTTAATGATACCTACCACCAGCCAACTCTACAACGCTGAAAAACGTGGACAGATTATTCCTTTTGAATATCCTATTTCAGTTCTAGACAATGAACCTCTTATCCTAACACCATTAGAGTACGGAATTGGCAAAACAATTGCACAATTCTATGAGCTTCATCACATGTCATTAAATCAGATGATTACAACTAGTACCGTTCCTACAGCAGCTAGCCTATCTTTGTCAGGGATGGGAGCAACATTTGTTCCACAAACTCTCATTCATCGCTATTTGGATAAAGAGTGCAATGTCTACCATTTTCATAAGAATAAGTTATTTTCAGAGTACATTATGATTTATAAAAAAGATGTTGAATTATCTGGAATTGCTCTCCTACTTTATAAAGCTTTTTTAACCAAGTAGTTTCGCTAATTCTATTGAAAATCAGTTTACTTCTTACCAAAATCGGTATAAAATAGACCTATGATATACAAAATTATTTCTTCTTTATTTCTTGTTTTAATCCCTATATTTTCACAGGTTCTTGTCAAAATATTTAAACTTAAAAAATTTAACATTATGTTTCCAGATGTTGCTTTTCCTATTTTTGTTTTTTTAATTCCATTAATATCATCTAGTCTGTTAAAACAAAATCTTTTACCTTACTATCTGATTCTCATTTCATTACTGGCAATCGGAATTACAATAAAGCTTCTACGAACAAAGACTCTTTTTTCTTATAAACGTTTTTTAAAATTATTTTGGAGATCTGGCTTTATTCTAACTTTCCTTTTTTACCTAGGATTATTGGTTATCATCTTTATCAAAGTACAATAAAAAGAGTTGGATAAATTGAACTGCACCCCAAAAGTTAGACAAAAAATCTAACGATTGGGGTGCTTTTCTGATGAAATTAAGTTATGAAGATAAACTAGAAATATACGAGTTAAGAAAGATCGGGATGTCCTGGTCTCAGATTAGTCAACGATATGATGTTCGTATCTCGAATCTTAAATACATGATAAAACTCATGGATCGGTATGGTGTAGAAATCGTCGAAAAAGGTAGAAATGAGTATTATCCACCTGAATTAAAGCAGGAAATGATAGATAAAGTCTTGATTCATGGTTGTTCTCAACTCTCTGTTTCTCTTGATTATGCTCTCTCTAATTGTTCTATACTCACAAATTGGCTTTCCCAATTTAAGAAAAATGGTTATACTATTGTTGAGAAACAAGAGGGAGACCGAGTAAAATGGGACGTAAGCGTAAGAAAACTTGGGAAGAAATGACAGAGCTCGAGCGACTTCAGGAAGAAAATGAGCGCTTGAGAACGGAGAATGCCTTTCTAAAAAGTTGAGGGATTTGCGCTTGAGGGACGAAGCCTTACAGAGCGAACGGCAGAAACAATTAGAGAAATGGTCACAGGAGGATTCCGACTAGACCTCTTACTTGAGATAACTAAGATAGCTCGTGCAACTTACTATTATCAACTAAAGAAACTGAATAAACCAAATAAAGACAAAGCAATCAAATCTGACATTCAATCCATTTATGATGAACATAGAGGAAACTATGGCTATCGTCGGATTTATTTAGAACTGCGAAATCGTGGCTTTGTCATCAACCACAAAAGGGTGCAAGGCTTGATGAAAAGTATGGGCTTGACTGCTCGTATTCGTCGTAAGCGCAAGTATGCCTCTTACAAAGGTGAGGTTGGTAAGAAGGCTGATAACCTGATTCAACGCCAGTTTGAGGGGTCGAAGCCCTATGAGAAGTGCTATACCGATGTGACGGAGTTTGCTTTACCTGAAGGGAAACTTTATCTATCGCCTGTTCTTGATGGCTATAACAGTGAGATAATTGATTTTACCCTGTCTCGGTCTCCTGACTTGAAACAGGTTCAAACCATGCTTGAGAGGGCTTTTCCTGCGGCTTCATACAGCGAAACCATTCTCCACAGCGACCAAGGCTGGCAGTACCAGCACAAGTCCTACCATCAATTTCTGGAGGACAAAGGCATTCGTCCTTCTATGTCACGGAAGGGGAACAGTCCTGACAACGGTATGATGGAATCTTTCTTTGGGATTCTAAAATCTGAGATGTTCTATGGCTTGGAGAAGTCTTACAAATCACTTGATGACCTTGAGCAAGCTATCACAGATTACATTTTTTACTACAACAACAAGCGAATCAAAGCAAAACTAAAAGGACTTAGTCCTGTGCAATACAGAACTAAATCCTTCACTTAAAATAAATTGTCCAACTTTTGGGGGTCAGTACAAAATTTCCAACTCTTTTTACTTTAGGTTTAGAGGATAAAGCCCTCTAACAGCATTACAGGCGTATATAGCATCGGCTGATTCTAAATCTTTTAAAGTTAGTGGTGCTTCAATTACTTTTTGGGTTTTAAGGAGATGACGACGATAAATCCCATTCAACCCTCCTTCTGATAAATCTGGGGTTAAAAACCTTCCATTTTTTTCTAAAACAATATTCCCAATACTTGTTTCCAATAGCAACCCCTCAGGAGATACAAATATCTTTTCATTCTGACCTTCAATAATATGTGGGCGATAAGAAGTTTTAAAATAAGTAAACGGGGATAATTTAATAGGGTAGTCTTGTACGACCACCTCTGCCGTTAAAAACTTTTTTGATAAATTCACTAGTTGTTTTACCTCAAACGTTACCTTACCAGTTTTATCAAGCATTATTTTCAAGCGGTAATCCTTCTCATCTAGCTGATGAAGGTATTTTTTCAGTTCCCTTTCGAATTTACTTTTATCAAAAGAATAAGCAAAATAAGACGCTGATTCAACTAATCTCTCGACATGTTGTTGAGAGAAAAGAAGTTTATTTTCAGTCACTCTTCCTGTAGTTATTAATTGAAATTTTGGATTGACACGTGTTAAAACAGCTGATTTTTGACGGGTTTCTTCATATTCAGAATCTGTCTGGCTCTCCCACGTAATACCTCCACCAACGCCGTAATAGGCTTGTTGACCTTTCATTTGTACTGTGCGAATAGGAACGTTAAAAATAGCTTGTCCGTCTGGCATGCAAAGTCCTATCGTCCCACAATAAATACCTCTTGGCCGTTTTTCCAACTCATTAATAATAGCCATTGTTGATATCTTAGGAGCTCCAGTGATAGATCCACAAGGATATAGAGCTTGAAAAATAGACATAAGTGTCACTTCTGGCGATAAAACTCCTTCAATAGTTGATGTCATTTGCCACACAGTTGCATACTGCTCCACTTGACATAGTTTTTTTACCTTAACTGTTCCAACATCACAGATACGGCCCATATCGTTTCTTAATAAATCAACAATCATCATATTTTCAGAACGATTTTTAGGATCATTTGCCAACCAATCTCGCTCCGCCACATCTTCTTGATAAGTAGGCTTTCTAGCGCTTGTTCCCTTCATTGGTCTAGTTGTTAAGACTTCATCCTTCTTCTTAAAGAACAATTCCGGGCTTACAGATAAAATCCTTTTATCGTCGTAGGCAATATAAGCATTATATCCTGCTCCTTGTTCTACCATTAGGCGTTCATAAACACTAAAGGGATCCGAGCATAATTGTTGGCTAAGCTCTAGTGTATAATTTACTTGATAAGTATTTCCTTGTCTAATTTGTCCTTTAATATTAGCAATTGCCTCTTGATATTCTTGCTCAGAAACATTAGCAGTCCAATTATCTGCTAATCTAACATTTTCATAACTTAAAGGAAAAGCTTCGTTCTCACAATCTTTATGTACTGTAAAATAAGCTAGATGTTCTCCAGCCAACTTCTGTTGAGAAACTTTAAAATGTGAATCAAAAGCAGCAGATGCTTCATAAGATAAATAACCAACAACATAATAATTTTGAGATTGATAATAATCAACTTCTTTTATCACTTCTAAGACTTGTTCTAAAGTATCAGCTATTAATTCTTTTGTAGGATTTTTAAAACGATATCTTTTTCCTAATTCTTTGAAATCAATAACAGTCTCAATATGCATTCGTAACCTTCTTCTTCATCTATTTGCTTCATTATAACATAAAAAACTAATCCGACAATTTCTTGTCAGATTAGTTTTTTCTTATTCACTCGGAGTTGGAGTCATTAAAACTTTTCGTGGCTTGGTTCCTTCTGCTGGACCAATAACCCCCGCTGCTTCTAATTCTTCCATTAGTCTTGTTGCTCTATTGAAACCAACAGACAATCGGCGTTGAATCATTGAGGCACTTGCTTTTTGCGTCTCTAAAACGAGTCCCTTGGCTTCTTCAAAAAGAGGATCACTTTCAGGTACTCCGCCGCCACCACCAGAGCCGTTATCTGTTTCAGATACTTCTCCAGGATCAAAGGCATCATCATAGTCAGCCTCGGCTTGGTCTTTGATAAAACCAACGATCCTTTCAACATCATCATCTGAAATAAAGGAACCTTGTAGTCGTACTGGATGATTCTCATCAATAGGCTTAAAGAGCATGTCACCCCGTCCCAAGAGCTTTTCAGCACCATTTTCATCAAGGATCGTACGGCTATCAGTACCACTTGAAACAGCAAATGCAATACGCGACGGAACATTTGCTTTAATCAAACCAGAAATAACATCTACGGATGGACGTTGAGTTGCAAGAATCATATGGATACCTGCAGCACGTGCTTTTTGCCCCAAACGAATAATAGCATCTTCAACTTCTTTACTAGCAACCATCATCAAGTCAGCCAATTCATCTACAATGACAACGATTAAAGGCAAAGGTATTTGTTTTTGCTCAGAGGAAGCATTAAACTCTTCAACCTTTGTATTATAACCTGCTATATTACGCACACCAATTTTGCTAAATAACTCGTATCGATTTTCCATTTCATCAACAACTTTTTGGAGTGCCTTACTTGCTTTACGCGGATTGGTTACAACAGGGATTAATAAATGTGGAATATCATTATAAACAGATAATTCAACCATTTTGGGATCAATCATCATAAACTTAACTTGATCTGGACGTGCCTTCATCAAAATACTTGAAATAATTCCATTAACTGCCACAGATTTACCTGAACCAGTTGAACCAGCTACCAAAAGATGCGGCATTCTAGCTAAGTTAAAACTGCGAGCATTGCCGTTAACAGCTTTTCCTAGTGGTACTTCTAAAAGGTTTTCAGGATTGGCATCAGATTGTTCCCAAAGTTCGCGGAAAGAAACCGTTGCAATTTCTGAGTTAGGAACTTCAATACCTATTAATGATTTTCCAGGAATTGGTGCTTCTATACGCACATCTTTTGCTGCAAGAGCAAGAGCTAGGTCGTCAGATAGATTTGAAATACGATTCACACGAACTCCAACTGCTGGTTTAATTTCATATTTAGTAACTGATGGTCCAATTTCAGCACGTTCTACTTTTACATCGATACCAAAACTTCTAAATGTTTCTTCTAAAACTCTGATATTCTTTCGGACTAAATCCTTTTCTTTGGATTGATTTTTAGGCTTATCTGGTGCAAATAAATCTATCGTTGGTAATTTATAAACCAGTGTCGTTTTAGGTGTAAAGTCGACATTTTCTATATCACTATCATCTACATCATCATCTAAATCATAAACCATTTCCTCATCATTTTCTCTCATATTAGGAATCGGCGAATCATAGTCTTCTAAATAAATTGTCGGCTCTACTGGTAAAGGATCATTTTGAGGCGATGTCTCATAAGCAAGGATCTCTGGCTCAAATACCGGAGTTGATGTTTCACTTACCTCAGGTGGTAGCGCATCATCCAAATTGTCCTCAGCTTGATCCTCTAGAATCTCACCCGTTTCAGGGTCTACATTAACCGAAGCTAAATAAGCTTCTTCTTCAGCTTTTTGACGCTCTATGCGCTCTTGTTCAGCGATTGCTTTTTTCATCTCTCGCTTAGCAAAACGCTCCTTTTTATTTTGCTCGTGCTTCTCTGCCACTTTATTTTTAAAAGCTCTAATAAATTCGACGATGTCATAAACTTCCAGAGAACTCATTAAAAAGAGACCCAAAATGATGAAGAGAACACCAATCATATAGGCACCAATATTAGAAAAGAGAAAAGCAATTGGCTTGTAAATCAAAGCACCCAACATACCTCCACCGGCAAAAACAGTGATTTTAAATTGCATTAAATCAGACACAATTAATCGAGCAGTTGAACGCAAAATTTCTTTATCTTTCAAAATAGGCATTGAGAAAAGGTAAGCATGCCACTCAATCAATAATCCTAAAGAAGCTATCAAAAAACCTGCTACTAAGCTATCTTTCTTTCGCAACCATTTAAAGAAATAAAGGTAGATTAAAGTTGCCGCAATAAATAAGTAAGCCAAGCTACCTACCATAAAACGGATGACGTTATAGACTGTAATACCAAAAATACCTAATCTGATAATACCAAAGAAGAGAATAATTGTTAAAACAAGAGCAGTAATCATCCTTTGAATAGCTCTTTGACGCTCTATTTCTGCCTTAGTAGGTCTTCTGGTTTTCTTTCCTTTTGTTTTTTTCTTATTTGCCATAAATACCATATTTCAAGTGAAATACTTGTTCCTCACTTTCTCTATCAACTCATGCTATACTATTCTATCATAATTTCAACAAGTCCCCCAATAGGTTTACTATTTACTTTTATAAATTATTTAAAAATTTATGATAAAATATAATCATCTTAATAACTTAATCAAGGAGTATGTATGAAAAAAATTATTTATCTTGGTTTAGCCTGTGTCAGTATATTAACTTTAAGTGGTTGCGAGTCAATTGAGCGTTCTCTAAAAGGAGACCGTTATGTTGACCAAAAACTAGCTGAAAACTCTTCAAAGGAAGCTACTGAACAACTAAACAAAAAAACTAAGCAAGCCTTAAAAGCTGATAAAAAAGCTTTTCCTCAATTGGACAAGGCTGTTGCCAAAAACGAGGCACAAGTGCTTATAAAAACCTCTAAAGGTGATATAAATATCAAGTTATTTCCAAAATATGCTCCTTTAGCTGTTGAAAATTTTCTAACACATGCAAAAGAAGGATACTATAATGGGTTAAGTTTCCACAGAGTTATCAAAGATTTTATGATACAATCTGGTGACCCTAATGGAGACGGGACCGGTGGAAAATCTATATGGAATAGCAAAGATAAAAAGAAAGATTCTGGAAATGGTTTTGTTAATGAAATATCCCCTTACCTCTACAATATCAGGGGAAGTTTAGCAATGGCAAATGCTGGAGCTGATACTAATGGCAGCCAATTCTTTATCAATCAAAGCCAGCAAGATCATTCCAAACAACTGTCAGATAAAAAAGTTCCTAAGGTGATTATTAAAGCCTATTCAGAGGGAGGAAATCCAAGTTTAGATGGTGGTTATACCGTCTTTGGACAAGTAATCTCTGGCATGGAAACTGTGGATAAAATTGCTTCGGTAGAAGTTACAAAATCAGATCAACCAAAAGAAAAAATTACTATTACAAGTATCAAAGTTATTAAAGACTACAAATTTAAATAATTCTATCAAAAATGAGACTAGAACATTTTCTAGTCTCATTTTTTAACAACACTATTGTTTCTTTTTAAACAAACTTTGTTTAGGAGAAAATAGGAAAGCAAGTAAAAACATAAAAGTAGATGTTAAAACAATACTTGATCCTGCGGCAATATTAAATGTATAACCGATATATAACCCCAGAACAGATGCTACTGCTCCTAATGCAGATGATAAAAACAACATTGTTCTGAGACTTTTAACATAAAGATATGCTGTTGCAGCTGGTGTAATTAAAAGTGCTACGATCAATATTGTTCCCACACTCTGCATAGCTGTTACTGCAACTAATGTTAACAAAATCATCAATAAATAATGATAAAAAGAAACTCTCATTCCCATTGATTTTGCTAAAACAGGATCAAAAGAAGTCAATAATAATTCTTTAAAGAAGATAGTAATCAGAGTCAGTACAATTAATCCCACAATAATAGTCATATATTTATCACTATCTTGTACTGCCAAAATATTCCCAAAAAGAATATGAAAGAGGTCAGTTGTACTATTAGCAAGTCCAATTAAAATGATACCTAAGGCTAAAAAGGACGAAAAAGTAATTCCAATAGCAGTATCTCCTTTTATGACACTATTTTCTTTAATATAAGTAATGATAATCGAAGACAACAAACCAAAGACAATAGCACCTATAAAAAAGTTAATCCCTAAAATAAAAGATATAGCAACACCTGGTAGAACAGCGTGAGAAATAGCATCACCCATCAAAGACATTGAGCGCAAGATAATAAAACAGCCTACTGCACCCGCTACAATACCAATCACAATTGCAGTTATAAAAGCATTTTGCAAAAAATGATAAGTCAATAAGCCTTCAAAAAATTTCGTAAACATTCTAGTCTCCTTGTCCTAACAAAATAGCATCACCGTAAGCAGCACTTAAATTCTCACGGGTAAATGCCTGATCTATTGGTCCACAAGCAATTAGATGACGGTTCAAAATAATTACTTGATCAAAATAATGATCAACTTTACTCAAATCGTGATGGACGACTAAAATTAATTTTCCGGCCTTACTTAATTTTTTTAGTAAATTAACTATGATTTGTTCACTAATGGAATCAATCCCTACAAACGGCTCATCTAAAAAAATGTAATCCGCTTCTTGAACGAGACATCTTGCCATAAGCATACGTTGAAATTGTCCACCTGATAAGGCATTAATTGGTCTATTTTCAAACCCTCTCAAACCAACTTGATCAATCACTCGGGATACTTTTTCCCAGTCAGTTTTTGATAGTCGCTTGAAGAGGCCTCGTTCCTTATATAATCCTAAAGAAACGCATTCTCCAACAGTTATAGGGAATTGGTAATCAATATTAGTTTTTTGTTCAACATATGCTACTCTCCCCATTAAAGGTAGCAAATCTCCCCCAATCCCTGATTCTCCAGTAGAATCAACCAAACCAAGAAGAGCTTTCATAAGCGTAGATTTCCCCGCCCCATTAGGCCCTAAAATACCAATGATTCCGGAGCCTTCTAAGCGTAAATTAATATCTTCTAGCACTAAATTATTATCATAACTTACGCTTAAGTGTTTACTAATAATCATTTTTCCTCCAAAAGTAGAATGGAGCTGGTTATAAAACCAGACTCCACTTCTCTGTATTTATTAAAGCTAAGTCAGTTTTTAGATTAGGATTTCGACATTGTTACAACTCAGCCTTAAGCGAGAATACTACATCATTGATTTCATTATGATTTCAATGTCGATTCTCACTCTTATTTTGCTAAACCTTCTGCAATCTTATCAAGATTCCATTTCATCATAGCGTAGTAGCTGTCACCCTTTTGACCTTTTTTAGCAATTGAGTCTGTGAAGATTTCTGCGTAAATTGGGATACCTGATTCTCTTGAAACAGATTTCATAGGACGCTTGTCAACACTTGATTCAACGAATAAAGCTGAAGGTCTTACTTGTTTTAATTTCTTAACTAAGCTAGTAATTTGATCTGGTGTACCTTCTTCTTCAGTGTTAATTTCCCAGATGTATGCTGATGGAACTCCATAAGCTTTTGAGAAATATTTAAAGCAACCTTCACTAGTAACAATTAATTTTTTATTAGCTGGAATGGCATTAAATTTAGATTTTGCTTCTTTATCCAATTTTTCTAATTTAGCTACATAAGCATCTCTGTTTTTCTCATAAGTAGCTTTGTTTTTTGGATCTTTAGCAATTAATTGCTTAGCAATATTTTTTGAGTAAATAATACCATTTTCAAGGTTCAACCAAGCATGTGGGTCTTCTTTACCTTTTCCGCTTTGACCATTTAGATAAATAACATCAACTCCATCGCTAACCGCAAAGTAATCTTTGTTTTCTTTCTTCTTAGCGTTCTTTATTAATTTTGTAAACCAAGCATTACCGCCTGTTTCAAGATTAATTCCGTTGTAAAAAACAAGGTCTGCTTGAGTTGTTTTTTCAACGTCTGCTGGTAATGGCTCATATTCATGAGGATCTTTACCAACAGGTACAATACTATGTAAGTCGATTTTGTTACCGGCTATATTTTTTGTTATATCTGCCAAAATAGAGTTGGTTACAACTACTTTTAATTTTTCGTTTTTGGCTTGATCCTGCTTGTTAGCACAGGCACCTAAGCCTAAAAATGCTACAAAACATGATACAATAACTAACCACTTTTTCATCAAAATGCTCCTTTTAAAATTAATATAAGTTATGTATTAAATTAAGTTAACTTAATTTTGATATTAGCATAACCTATTATAAAGTATTTGTCAAATACTTTTTCAGTATTTTTTGATATAATGGTCTTAGAAAAATAGATTTTAAGAAGTATAAGAAAGACTGAATATGACTCCAAATAAAGCAGATTACCTAAAATGCATTCATGAATTAGGTGAAAAAAACAACAAAATTTCCAATAAGAAAATCGCTGAAATGATGCAAGTCTCGGCTCCTGCCGTGTCAGAAATGATTAAAAAAATGATAAGTGAACAACTGATTGTTAAAGATAAAGATTTAGGATATTATCTTACCAAACAAGGTTTATTAGTTGTTTCTGACCTTTACCGTAAACATCGTCTAGTAGAGGTATTTTTAGTTAACCATTTGCACTATACTGCTGATGATATTCATGAAGAAGCGGAAGTTTTAGAACATACTGTATCAACAACTTTTGTTGATCAATTAGAAAAGTTGTTAGACTTTCCACAATTTTGTCCACACGGTGGGACTATTCCTAAAAAGGGAGAGTTTTTAGTAGAAATTAACCAAATGACATTGGACCAAATTAGTCAGCTTGGCACATATGTTATCAGTCGTGTTCATGATGATTTTCAGCTACTGAAATACCTAGAACAACACCGTTTGCATATCAACGATACCATTGAATTGACACAAATTGACCCTTATGCAAAAACTTATCACATCACCTATAACGATGAAAATCTAACAATCCCTGAGCGTATCGCAAGTCAAATATATGTATCTGCTACATAAATAAAAAAGTCCGTGTATTCATTAGATACACGGGCTTTTTTATAATGCTTTCAAAAATGCCATTAATACTTGGGCAGAGCGTTTACCAGCTTCAATGATAAATTCATCAAATGTGATATTGGCATCATGAGCTGCAGTATCACTCATAGCACGTACCACCACAAAGGGCTTTCCTGTAGCTTGAGCAGCTTGGGCAATTGCTGCACCTTCCATCTCGACAGCTAAAACCTGTGGAAAATGCCCCTTAATAACATCAATCTTTTCCTGGCCAGCAATAAAACTATCCCCAGTTGCAATTAAACCAACTTTACTAATCATTTCTTCTTTAGATAAAACTGCTTCAAAAGTGGAAACAAAAGTCTTATCCGAATGAAAATAAAGTGGCTGCATTGACATTTGTCCATAGTCATAACCAAAGGCGGTTAAATCTACATCGTGATAAACTAATGTATCTGCGACAACGACGTCTCCTACATTCAATCCTGTTGCTACTGCACCAGCTGATCCTGTATTAATAATAGCATCAACTTTAAAGCTTTCTACTAAAATAGCAACACTCATCGCTGACATGACTTTCCCAACACCAGACTGTACTAAAACAAGCTCATGTTCACCATAACGTCCACTGTAATATACATTTGATAATACTGTCTCTTGAGATTTATCCTCAAGATTTTCCACAAGGAGTTTTAACTCTTCCTCCATGGCTGCAATAATTCCAATTTTCATGATATTTCCTTATAATTTAAAAATTGCATAAAACAAGAGAGCCAACAAAATAAGCAAAATGAATAAAACTAAATTCAACTTACGTTGAAATTCATTTCGTTTTGCATTCTCAATCCGGCGACTCTTGTAGATATGTTTACCGTTCTCGTCAGTTAGTTGCTCCATGCCATCTTCTGTAGAAATAATTTTAGTTTCTTGATCTAAGATTGTTTGACCTGAAACTTTTTCACCTCGATTTGAACGTTCAATCATATCATCTGTTAACAATGGTTTTCCCATTAAGAATGACCTCCCATTTTTAAACCGTAATATTGTAAAGCAATGATCGTTTTCGCATCTTGAATCATGCCTTTTTCTACCATTTGCATACAATCCTCATAACTTAACTCTAGAAGCTCAAGGACCTCATCATCATCTTGTGGCCTAGGATTTTCAACTTTTTGTAAATCAGTAGCTAGATAGAGGACGATTTTCTCATTACAAAAACCAATAGCAGTGTAGAAACTATAAAGAATTTCAAGATTCCCTGTGTAGCCAGTCTCTTCTTCTAATTCCCGAAGGGCAGCTTCTTCCTTAGAACCTGACTCACCCGTCTCAAGTTTCCCTGCTGGAATTTCGTAAGAAATACCTTCAATAGCCTTACGATACTGTTTCACTAAAACAATTTTATGCTCAGGAGTTACCGCCAAAGTAGCAACAGCTCCTCCATGAAAAACAAGTTCACGTTTGGATTGTCCCAATCCATTTGGCAACTCTACATCATCAACAGCTACTTTGATAATTTGTCCATCAAAAACAGTTTGACGATTAATTGTTTTTTCTTCAAAATCCATAAGAACCTCCCAAATAAGTGTTACTTTTGTGAAGGATGATGTGGTTTTTTATTGGCATATCCTTCTTTATTGACTTGACGTCCTCTTCCAATAGCTATGCTATCAATTGGAACATTATCTGTGATGGTAGATCCAGCTGCTGTTAAAGCATTATCACCAATTTCAAGTGGTGCAATCAGAGTAGAATTACTTCCGATAAAGACATTACTTCCGATTTCTGTTTTAAATTTATTTTGTCCATCATAATTGACAGTAATCGTCCCTGCGCCAAAGTTAACATCACAACCTACCTCTGCATTGCCGATATAAGTTAAATGACCTGCCTTCGTATTCTCACCTATTTGAGAACCCTTTACTTCAACGAAATTACCAATATGAACACCTTTTGCAAGACTTGTTCCTGGTCTAATATGCGCATAAGGGCCTACGGTTACTCCATCAGAAATAATGGATTCTTCAACCATCGAATTAGTGATGGTAACATCATTTCCGACTTGAGCATCTACTAAATAACTACCATTGGTTAATAAAGTACCTTTACCAATCTTCGTCTGTCCTTTTAAAGTCACATTAGGCTCAATTACAGATTCTTCTCCAATCTCAACATCAATATCAATATAAGCGGAATCAGGATTAACCACTGTGACCCCATTAACCATATGTTGACGTGCAATTCGGTGACGCATCACTTTTTCAGCAGTTGCAAGTGCTACACGATCATTAACTCCTAGACTTTCGTCAAAGTCACGAAGTTTATAGGCACCTACCTTTTTACCCGCTTCTTTGAAAATTCCAATAACATCAGTTAGATAATACTCTCCTTGAGCGTTATTTGTATTAATGTCTTTAAGTGCTTCAAATAGACTTTGATTATCAAAAACATAAGTTCCAGTATTAATCTCTTTAACCTGCTGCTCAAAGTCATTAGCATCCTTTTGTTCTACAATTTTAGTAACTTCATCATCTGAATTACGGATAATACGACCATATCCAAATGGATTTGCAGCATCGGCTGTTAAGATTGTTGCAACGTTTTTATGATTGACATGAAAATCAATTAAGTTTTTTAAACTTTCTCCAGTAATCAGGGGTGTATCACCTGCAATAACTAGTGTATGTCCTTTTGATGTCGCTAATTCTTCTTCCGCCATCATTACAGCATGGCCAGTTCCTAGCTGTTCTGTTTGCATTACAAACTCTGATTTGTCACCTAAAACATCACGTACAAGCTCCGCCTTATGTCCAATAACAGTAACAATTTTACTTGGCTCAATAGCTTGCACACTACGGAAAACATGCTCAAGCATGGTAATACCAGATACTTTATGCATAACTTTTGGTAAATCAGATTTCATGCGAGTTCCCTTACCCGCAGCTAAAATAATGGCATAATTTGACATATTAATTCCTCTATCTCTGAATATAATTCAACCTATTATATCATAATGCCTTCAACTTATCACTAATACCCCTTTAAATCCCTATTACAATAGACTTTAGCTAAAATAGCTTACTTCAATTAGGAATAAAATAGCTACCTTTTGGTAGCTATTCAATACATGAAATCCGTTAATTTTTTCTTCTCTGTTTGCAATCAGTATTTTTATAAATCTATCATTGCAATGCTCAGATGGTAAAAACGATTAGTTTAACTCTGTTGAAATTTGCCACATCACACCAAATTGGTCTACTAAGTTTGCGTAAGCAGGACTCCAGAAAGTTTCTTGTAACTCTAACTGAACTTCTTGTGCACTCTTCTTTAATTTTTCATAAATTTCACGCGCCTCCTCTACGCTACCCACAATAATAGCGGCTGTAACATTTTTACCAGCTTGATACACGAAATCTGGATTTTCATCCGAGATTTGAAGACGAATGCCATCAAAAATAAGCTGAGCATTAATGATTAAATCCTTGCGGTCTTCAAGACAGTTGGGGTCCATCTCTTCCCATGTCATCATATTCACTAAATCCGCTTGAAAGACATCTTTATAAAAATCAACCGCTTGTCGCCCATTTCCATTTGTTACGATGTATGTTTCTAGTGCTTTAACCATAAGTTCTCCTTTTTATTTTACTTCACGGATTGCAAAGTAATTATTGTCATTATCGGAAAAATTAAAAACTCTCATACTCCCATATCAACAATAGGATTTGTCATAACCTCATTTGCTGTTAATTCTTGATATGTACTGTCAATATCAGTAGTTTCAAATAAAATAGAGGGAGTTGCTAAATCTAGCTCAGGACTCATTTGAGCTATAATTGCTTTGTCATGTAAGACGAAGCTAACTTCACTATCCAACTTCGGTGCAACTATATAGGTTACATAATCTCCTTGTGTCTGTTTTTCAACACGCTCAAAACCCACCTTGTTTTTCCAAAAATCTGCTGATGCTTCAACATTGCTAACGTAGAGCATTACCTGTCCAATTGATGAAATCATTTTATTATCTCACTTTCGGTTTTATTACTAATTAGTATAACATACAGTATTTAAAATAAGTAAAAAATGACTCAAAAGAGTCATTTACTTATTTCGTTACCATATCTAGAACTTTCATCACCGTTCTACTATGTTCTAAAGCTTGAGCAGCACGCTTAAAATCTAAATTGCTAATAATACCTTCAAAAATAACAAATTCATCGTGCATGCGGTGCCTATCACCATTTAATTGATAAACATGACTTTCTTGTCCATTCATAGTTAATGAAATTTTAGGCATAGTATTAGTTGGCCCTAAAATCGCTATAGACCCCTTATCACCTTGAATAGTAGATTTTACTTCTGCACTACAATCTTTTGCTCCAATACAGACTGTTTTAAAGTGCCCATAGTCTAGGACTAGAACTCCTGAAGTATCAATACCACGCTCTATATTTGGTAAATACTGTGCTGTTATAGGTTCTCCAAAAAGTCCAATTACTAAATGTAAATTATAAATATTAAGGTCTCTCAACGCACCTCCACCCATTTCAGGATTGAAAGCTGGTGCTATTTCCCCACGTTTAAAGGCATCATAACGCGATGAATATTGGGAATAATTACATTCTACAATTTTAATATCTCCAAGGTTGCTTAAATGTTCTTTTACAAGGTCAAAATTAGGTAAATATTGATTTGTAATTGCTTCGAGTAATATTAGTTGCCTAGTATTGGCAATAGATACAAGTTCTTCTAATTGACTTGCTTCTAATGTAAATGGCTTCTCACAAATGACATGTTTTCCTGCCAAGAGTGCCTCCTTAGCATAGTCAAAATGCAAGTGATTCGGCAGTCCAATATAGACTGTGTCAATCTCCTCATTGTCCAAGACAGCCTTATATTCACTCGTAGCTAGAGACATGTTATATTCCTTAGCTAGATCTTTAGCTGTCTCCAAACTTCTAACTGTTGATAAGATAGCAACTAGATCAATACCTTCAATTTTCTGCAAGACAGGCAAAACTTCCTTAACAATCATACCTGTCCCCAAAACCGCTAATTTCATTCGTTAATCTCCTTTGGGTAAACCACTTGGAATTCCTCTAAAACTATCCTAGAGTCCTCACTAAACATTAAACCAAACTCCTCAAAATAAGGTTTAAAGAAATCAATGTGAGCTTTTCTCCACCATTCTAAAGTTTTATCTCCTTCTCCTTCTTTAAAAGCATGGTCTGCAGAGACATCTTTAAAAGGGACAATATCAACTTTAGTTATTTCAATAATACAGATAGCTTCATCATTGCTATCCAAAATAATATCATATGAACCAACTTGTGTAACCCTTCCTCATCTAATTCATATAAATCATAGGCAGAGGCCGTTGCAGTTTTTGTCCCATCTACAACTAACTTTGCCAGAAGATCTGGTTCTGCTCCAAATTGCCATGCGTCTATCTCATCACCGATTGAAGGATTCAAAGATTTAAACTTATTCCATAATTCTTGTGCCTTCATATTACCTCCGAAGCAATTCCCACAACAAACTTAACTGCGTTACTCATTTTTCTTTGTCTTTTAAATCCTTCTTTAACATCTAAAATATAAACAGTTTGACCAATCCAAACACGTAAATAAACAGATTTTATTAAAATATCACCTGATATTCCTTTAACTTCCCGCTCAGTACCATCAGATGCTTCAAATTCCGTACGTAATAACCAAGTATTACCACAACCAAATTCAATCTATTTTCTCATTTCAAACTCCAGCCACCATCAATTTTGACAATTTCACCTTGCATTGATCTCGCTTTTCCTGAAGCAAGAAATCCAGTTAATTCAGCAACTTCACTTGGTTTAGTCCAACGACCAATTGGCGTCTCACTAGCTACCCATTCTGCTAATCCACCAGGTTCAAAATCACTAGCAGTCATAGCAGTTTGTACAGCACCTGGCGCTATACCAAAAATTTGAATACAATCTTTTGCGTAATCCAAAGCCAATTGACGTGTGAATCCCGCAAGGGCATGTTTAGAACTAGTATATGCAGCTCCACCGCCACCCGCTATAAAACTTGCTATTGAGCACATATTGATAATAATACCTGACTTCTTTTCCACCATACGTCTAAGATAATGACGTGTTAGCCTAACAGTCACGAAAAAATTAATATCAAATAGGTGTTCCAGTTCTTCATCACTTACTTCTAGAAGTGGCTTGTAGGCATCTAGAATACCTGCAGTATTACACAAAATATCAACAGTCGGTACCATTGTGAATAGTGGGGATAAATCAGAGGATAAATCCAACTTTATAAAGTTAAAATTACCATTTAAGTTCGGTTTATCCGACTTATCCACACCATATACTTGATACCCTTGTTTCAAAAAATATTGAGCCTGTGCATAACCAATTCCACTAGCACAGCCCGTCACTAAAACAACTTTAGTCATTGACCTCGATCCAATCCTCTGCTAAAACATCACATGGTGTTGGTGCCCACATGGAAAAACCTTCACCTTCACCAGTAACATTAATAAGAAAATAAGGTGTAGCCTGTAGTACTTTCCCATTAACTTCAAGGGTATCAAATAACTGAACATAATTTTCAGCGCCCCCCCAACCTGTACGTACATATTTTTTCTTTGCTTTTAAACCTGGTAAAATTTCTTCAAATGTCATATTGTTCTCCTTTATTGTCTTTAACCATTGATATATCAAGGTTTATTGCTTATTTAAAATCATAATTTAAAGTTTCTTCGCCTTTTAGTTCATCTAAAGGCTACTATTGTTTTCATAGGATAAAATAGTTTCTGGTCATCCATTATTAGTAAATAATATTTCGTCTTTTTCTTGTTGGTCAAGAACATTATTTTTGTTCTTACTCCTTCAATTCCCACAATAAAGTTATCTGCTTGCTCCGTCAACAAAACAGGTCCATTTTCCACTAATTCATAAGAAATACTTAGTTGATTTAGCACAGCTATAACTTTTTCAAAATCATTCGTAATTTTCTCCATTCTTCCATAGAGTTAGCATAACTATTTGTAGACTAGAGAACCTAAAATTGATACACTGTTTTTCACTCAAAAAATTTTACCTTCATAATCTTCATTATACCTATAACAATTTTCTTTTACAAATTTGTTCCCCTTAAAGGAAATTGTTTTTCAAAATAGGATGTTTATACTATTGTATTATCGGATGCTTTATCTCGCTAGTGCAAAATCTTCTCATAACACATTTCTTCCTTTTCAAAATAAGTTTTTGATTTACCCTTAAAAGAAAAACCAAACCTATCGTAAAATTTCCTTGCGCGTGTATTTTCTGTAAATACCCAAAGTATCACTTTATTATAACCTGCTTGTTGTATCTCTGATAGTACATGATTCATCATTTGAGACCCATAACCTTTTCCCCAACCTTCTTTAAGACTATGTATACAAATGAGTTCTGCATAATCAAGCATACCATCTTCTCTACTTTTATCCCACCAAGCCATACAATGAGGATTGCTATCTACTTCCAATATATACCCCTTACCAACCTCCTTGTGTAGTAGCTGTTGATACATTGTTATGGCAGGTTCTATTTCCGTAGTTTTTTGAATGATATCCTCAGGTAGTATCTTACCAAAAGCAGCTTTCCAGCTCTCCGTTTGAATATAAGCTAAATTGACTTCATCTCCTAATCTTGCTCTCCTGATTATGCAAGCCATAACTAAAATCCTTTCAAAAATTATTATTAACTGCCTGATAACTACTCCAATTATACCATTTTCGTGATATTAATTTTTATTTTGAACAGTTCTGGTTCTCATTTATCATTATATTTCTAAAATTTTAGATGGTTTTAAACATTAACCTCAGATTAGGCCAATTATTGATAATCACTAAAAGAGCGTAGATAATTACGCTCTTTTAGTGATTATTTTATATATATGAATCGCTATAACTTCTAAGTAACACTTGTTTCAAAATCCTTCATTTGTTTCTCTCTCGTAATATGCCCCCAAACCATTTTTTTATTTTTATAGCCAATAACACTTGCAACCTTAACAAAAGTTAATACAGGATGTAGGATAAGATACCTAAAAACAGCAATATAAAATACTTTAACAATATCTAAAATTCCTATTACTAGTTGCTGAGAATAAATACGGTGTAAGAAAGAGCTTAATGTAATTAAAACACAGTAAAAGATATAAAGGCTCACCAATGATATAAAGAATGGGATGTTTAATTGATTAAATAATAAGGACAAAAATATAATGACAATACCAAAACATTCTATAAAAGGGGTCAGTAATTCAAATAAAATATAGTAAATATAAGAAATTGATCCTACAGCTCCAAAGCGATAATTGGCAAAAATACTTTTATATTTTTTTAAACATTGGTACAAGCCAAGATACCATCGGCGTCTCTGTTTACGTAAATCCCCTAAATTCGTTGGTGCTTGACTCCAACAAACAGCATCTGTTTCATAACAAATACGATAAGGAATATTATTATTACGACAGAAGAAATGTAATTTCATCACCAACTCCATATCTTCTCCTAGAGTCTGGGTGTCATATCCTCCCACCGCTTTAACAAGGTCTTTCTTAAAAAGACCGAAAGCCCCCGAAATAATTAAATTAGCTCTTAAATAGTCTAAAAAGATTCGAGCTCCTAAAAATGATGAATCATACTCAAGTGCTTGTGCACAAGGAATAATTCTCCAAGGCAAACGATAAGATGCTACTTTCCCCTGCTCAATCTTAACACCTTGGGCAACTTGGACGAGCCCTCCCACTGCTATAACCGTCGGATCTACCTGTATGGATTTGCTAATTTGACTCAAAGAATCTACCTGCAACATAGAATCTGCATCTAGACATAGAAAATAATCGTAATTAGCAGCATTGATCCCCATATTTAAGGCATCCCCTTTGCCACCATTTTCTTTAACAATGAGTGTCAGTTTAACCTTACCAACCTGTCTCTGAAAGACATCTTTACAAGTTTGAGTAGCAATAATTGAATCAATCGTATTCGAGATTTTCATTAATGCAAACTCTTCCTTGAGAACATCTGAAGTATTGTCACTGGAACCGTCATCCACAACGATAATTTCATACGCTTCATAATCAAGGTGCAATAACGAATCAATCGAACTCACAATGGTTGTTGATTCATTATAGGCTGGTACAATAATTGAAATTGGAATTTTTTCTTTATTTCTAGTTAAACTTTTTTTGCGCTCATTTTTTTCATAGAGATGAACACCTCCAATGACTAATGAAATCACTAAAAAGCTGGCATAGGCAATCAATAATACTAAGAAAATGACTTGAGATACCTTTAGGAAGGTAAAAAATAATGCCATAGAAAATCCCCTTTATTTGATATTTATATCCTTTTTCCGAATACGAAGCCAACTAAGCTTATCTAATCGTTGTCTTAAGATATAGTGAATGTTAAAAACAATAATTGCTAAGCAAATCAAAATGTAAAAATATAAAATATTATGTACCATATGTTCTCTCTCTTTCTTTAGACCATTCTTTCTTAATACTATAATAGGAGTCTTTTAAAAAGGTTTTGGTATCGGGTCTCTCCCAATTTTTCAAACGATAATCTGCCATCTTTATCAGTGTGTTTTCTTTGCTATTAGCACCTAATCCTAAAGCAATGCTCTCAATTTCTAACTCCTTCACACCATAATGTTTAAAGTAATCATCGTGAATTTTTTGAGATGATGGATCAGAAAAATTCAACAACTGCCACGGAATTCTGACCTCTATAAAGTCCTTTCCAAACGAAATATCTGTTTGTGAATCAAATGTTTTTTGGTGCCTATCAGTTGTTCCTGTTTTGAGAAGACCAGTAGGATGAGTTGGTAAGAACCTCTCTGTTGCTTTTACTTTTTCCATGTCTTCAACAATCTTTGTATTTCTCAATACCATATTTATCTGCTCAAAATTACTACTGTTCTTCTTTGGTGGGAAAGCATAAAAATCTTTACCGTTAAGCTGTCGAAGATAGTTCGCTTTTAAGGCATTATAGCGCTCTTGGACAAATAATTCAGACTTGCCATTTGGATCAATAGACAATACAAAGTCACTAGATTTAGAAAATGTGACCTTACTACCATTCATTTTTCTACTACCAGATTTTGGTGTAATATCTATTGGTAATAATCGTTTTTCTTTTAGTTTTTCAGGTTTTGTTTTAATCGCAAGGTAGAGATAGCTTTCATCACTGCTAGCATATAAGTCATCTCCTGTTGCACTAGTCATCAGAGGATGTTTCCACTCTCCTTTGCCTCTTTTACCATCAACTTGATAATGATGTTTTGCGTTTTTAAAGCCTAATAAACCATAACCTTGATTAAATACTTGTGCATCCCCCCATAGGAATTGACTATGTTTATTTGTGGCGAAAGATGTATTCCACGCCCTTGCATTCCAATCGTCTTGCCATGCATTGATAGTCGCTCCAAAACTACCGGATGATATAAAAGATTCATAATCTTCTAGTAAACGCTGACCTTGTTCTTTTTCATTAATCGGCAGAGGACGTTTATCAATTTCTTTTTGGGCAATACCTCTCGCTGTCGAATAGCCATAACCCGTGACTAGAACAGGGATTTTGTGATAAGCATTTAGCAGTTTAACGTATCCCTGTGACAAAGAAAGTTCTTTAATCTTTTGTCTATCTTCTTTACTGATATTCTCTTTATCAAATAATAGATAATCCTTGTATCGAGGATGGAAATCAATAGCTTTATATGCTGCAAACATACCTGCTTTAACATTTGAATTAGCTTGAATATTTTCTACATTTAGTTGTACGTATTTAGGAGCCTGTGCCTCAAATGGTTTTCGATAATGAAAAGGGTCTGTTGTTGGTGAGTTTGAAAAACTAATCAAATGTTGCCAACCATATTTAGCTGTCTCATAATGTGTCAATTCATCCATTACTTGAGCTAGCATGACCTCAAATGGATTAGCTGCCACAGAAGTTTTAAAATAACGTCCTTTATATTGCGTTTTTTTCTCTTGATGATTAGTATAAGCGACAGTACCACTATTCCAATCATCCCCTACGACATAACCAAGTACCCAAGGACTAAGATCATAATGATAATGACGGCTACCCAAATCAGTATTCCATACTTGCTTACGCCCATGGAGAATATCCACAACGCCTTTTGCTTCTCGTTTTAAATACCCCCTATAATTATCATTAAAAGCTGTTATAGAAGCATTATTGCGATAAGAATCTATACGTATTCCTTGCAACAAATACAGTGGCCTCTTTGATGCTTTGTTGTGGTGATATAAGGCATCGTAAAATGCAACATTCATCGGTACCTTGACTCTTACAGTATTTGCCCCCATGTTGGAAATTAAATGGAACCATTCACGATACGTTTTTTGAGTAATAGGAAAATCGTTGTGATGATAACCCGCTAAGGAAGACTCAACGTCTACTCCTTTAACAACAAAAGGTTTATTGGTGGGCTTGTGAAGTACAGTATCACCTTTAACAACAAAGTTAGTTCTTGTATTTTCTTTTAATAAGCCCTTTGGTAAATACAAACTACCATCAAAGTAATACAAATAATAAATAGAGCTAAACAAAATAGTTAAAAGGGCTACAATACTTAGATATTTTTTCATAATGTTCTACTCCAGTAAAGTATTAGTATTTTTCGATGGTGCACTATATTGATACAAGGTCTCAATATTTCTATCCATCCATCTGCCACGCTTTTTGATAAAATCTTTTAATTGTTCTACTGATTTGTGATAACTTGTCACATTGCGTTCAGTAGGAATCAAATAATTCCTTGGATCAGTATTCTTTAAATCAAAGACATAGCCCCATTTTTTATAATTTCGATCAATAGCTGGACCTAAAAAATGCCTTGTCTCGTCTATGTAATTAGATAAATATTCTGTCGCTAGAACTCCCTTTCGTAATTCTTTATAGCGATGAACAACCAGGTCTATAAATGCTTTGTCCTTAATGAGCATATTGAACCACGGTGCATCCGTCAAGGTAAAATCTGCCTCATCAACACGTCCTTCAATTTGATTATCAAAAGCATTATTAAAATCCCAAACTACTAGTTTTGCTCTATCACGAAGATCTTTATATAGATAGGTTGAAAATTTACCCGCATCCACATTTCTAAAAAATTCATTGATGACAAAATAATTTGCAAATGATTCTCTATCAATATATTTAGGATATTGTGAAAAATCATAAGAATAAAGGACTTTTTCAATATGATTGATGTCCTTATTAATAAACTCTAATTGTTTTGATGTCAATCTTTGTTTACCTGGATATTTCACATCAAGAGCTGAGATACCAGACTGGTGTGTATAATGTACATAGTTATCTAACTTTTGCTTTGCCTTATGTTCACGATCCCAAGCAACGATATAAGGTGTTTTATGCAACTTTTTATCACTTTTTTCAATGGGAACTCGTTGCTCACCTTGTTCGATATTCTCAACTGCTAGATATACTCCCTGATATTCACCATTGACAAATAACTCACAGTAGCGAACGTTTGGGGCATAGGACATAATCTCACCAGCAATATTATAACTCAGATAATTTCTTAATAATGTTCTGTCTAGAAAGGGACCATGCAATACCCACTCCGATTCTTTAGGCATTCCTGCTAATCGATGCTTCTTTTCCTTTAACTTATTAGTAACAAACTTAACTTTCAATGACTTCTTATCAAAGTAACGAGAGGAATTTCCTCTATATGATATTAACCCTTTTGTCCTAATTCTCGGCTTTTCTGATAAATGATGTGATCTACTTGGAGAATCCCGTAATTCGATATCAACATTAATATTATCCCTAGCTTTGACATATTTTCCGCCTTCTTTTGTAACAAGAGGAATAACTTGTTGCTTTGTATCAATGCTGATAATGGGCAAATGGGTTTTAAATCCTGTTAAATCACTCTTCGCATCTACCTGCTTTATACGATGATGATGTATTCTCTCGATGTGATGCTTAGGAATCCAAAAATAGAAAAATAAGAATAGAAAAAGACCTATAAGGGTTGTGCCGTAAATAACCTTCCCTCTCATAAGTCTACCCATTGATTTCGTCGCTTTGGCTAACAATGTTGAAATAATCAATATTTCCCAATTGGTACACTTTTTCAGTTAACTGATTATCTACATGGAGTTGCTTATCGTAATCTTTTCTAGAGATTTCGAAAATCATTTCAATAGTATTAGTTGTTGAATTTTTAACACGCTGAACAGCTTTTCCGTCAAAATATTGGAAGAAAATTCCTTCTAAATCAACTTCTAGTGTTCTATCGCACTTCACAATCAATAACATACGATTCTCGTTTTTAACACGTCCCATAACCCATAATAAGATAAAGATAACGCTACTTCCTAATGCAGCTACCACATAGTCACCGACACCACAACAGATACCAACAACTATGGTCCAAAAAATATAAACTGTATCTCTTGAATCTTTTATGGCTGTCCTAAAACGAACAACTGACAAGGCACCGACCATACCCAATGACAAGGCTACATTATTACCAATAACGGTCATTACTGTTGCAGTCAAGACCGTCAATGTCATTAATGAAACATTAAACTTTTTACTATAGGCAGTTCCACTATGCGTATAAGCATAGGAAACATAAATAACTACACTCAATAAAGCTGCTACAAGAATATGTAAAATCATATCTTGAAAACTTAAATTTCCACTTTGCTCTAGACTATTTCGTAATAGGTCTTTCATTTTTTTGTTATCCTCTCACATTTAATAATAATTAACGTATATACTTTTTCACTAAAAACGATAATGTTTACTAACAGCTCTTCCTAAACAATACTTACTCGCTGAAAGTTCACTTCTATCTACCGAATCTAAGAGTTCTTTAATATAAGACAATAAAAATCCATTATATTTAACTTCTAAAATAACAAGATAAGGATCTAATAAATAATTTTGATTTAAATCCTCTGAGAAAATATCATAACTAGCCTCTGTACCTATTATATGGTGGTCAAAGGTGATTCGGATATTGTTTTCCTTAGCAACAAAAGCTTTTCTTTGGTACTCAATAACCGTTTTAGGTTGATAAAGTTGCGTTGTTATCCTTGAACAACACTCCGCAGCAAATGTATCCGGATAATTTAATAAAACACTATTGTTACCATTAATCAGCGCTTGAGCATCTGTCTTGCTTAATTTTAGAGAGCGCTTTTTTTGATTAGCACCTTGTTTTTGTTTCATTTCTAATTTCGCAAAATTGCTTTGACTACCATAATTGCGCAAACGAATCTTTCTTCGTATCTCAACACCATCTTCCTTTTCTTGCCAATCAACATCTTCTAAAGAATCAAAGTATAGCGAACGGATAGTATAGCCGTCGTCTGAACTATGCGAATCGAGCGTCATTACTTGGGAAAATTTCTTAGATAAAAGATAGTAATCTTCAAGTGATATTAAATATTTTTTTTCCTGTCTAAGAACTTCGTTCATCACTCACCTATGTTTAATTAAATATTAATTTATATATAAATATTAACAATAAATTAAGCAAAAATAAATATATCAGAAATTATACACCTTGTCAACAGGAAAATATATAATGTATATTTTTTTATACGAAGGCATTTCAAACTTTATTTTTATACTATAAATATGATTGTTACGCTCATTTAAACCTAGAAGAAAAATGTATATTTTCAATCCACAGCTGTTATAAAATAATTTTTAAAAAGTGTTTATATCTTAGTTTAATCACACCTTACTACAATCTATATATCATTTAAAAAAATCTGATATAAAAAAGGCTAAAACTAAGTTTTAACCTTTTTGACATATCTATAAAATTGAAATAGTGCTATCCTTCAAATTTCTCTAAATCAAATGCTTGGCCTTTTTGTTTATCTGACAGCACCAAAGAAAATACTATACCAATCAACATTGGAACTAGCCACCCCATTGAAATAGTATGAAAGGGGAGGAATCCAACTAACTGAGTTAATGTTTTTTCTTGCCATTGTCCCGCTAGAACCTCAACAAACGACACTAAAGTGACAAGACCAATTGTCAAAGACATTCCCTTTTTTGAAAGCGGCAACCACTTATTAATCAAAATAATTAAGACAATAACAATAACAATCGGATACAATAAAGTTAGCACAGGAACTGAAAAAGTAATTACAGCATTTAAACCAAGATTAGCAATTAAAAAGCCAATCAAAGTAAAAACAGTAGCAAATAATTTATAATTCCCAAAACGAAAGTTCTTATCAAAAAATTCAGATACTGACACAATAAGCCCAACTGTTGTTGTAAAGCATGTCAATGTTACCATAATACTCAAGAAATAACGACCAAAATTTCCAAATAATTTATAAGATGCTTGTGATAATACATAAGCTCCTTTATTAACATTTGGGTCAGCTAAAATATCAGCTGGGACAGGAAACTTATTCCCTAAAAAACCTAAGCCAATATATAAAATACTAAATGCTAAACTAGTAACAATTCCAACAATCCAAATGGTTGATAAATATTCTTTTTTAGTTTTAAAACCAAACTTTTTAAGCGTTTCTGTTGCTACTAGACAAAAAGCAACTGCTGCAAGTGCATCAAGTGTATTATAGCCTGCTAAGACACCACTTCCAAACGCTTTTCCTGCATAGTCAGCACTCGCCTTAGCACTCTCCAAGTTTCCATAAGCAATAGCTCCAACAACAACCAAAGAGAGAATTAAAAAGGCAAAAACAGGCGTTAAGATTTTTCCAACACTATCTAATATACCATTTGGTCTAATAGCGAGATAATAAGCTGCAGCAAAAAAACAGGCTGTAAAACACAAAAGAGCAATCGGACTATGCCCTACAATTGGAGCAACCCCAATTTCAAAAGAAACCGTTGCTGTTCTAGGAATAGCAAAAAGTGGACCAATAGTTAGGTAGAGTATAACTAAAAATGTTAAAGAAAACCACGGACTAAATTTTTCCGACATCTCTGTCTTATAACCACCATTAGTTAGTGTGCCTAGTAGGAGGGTAATAATAGCTAATCCAACTCCTGACAAACAAAATCCTAAAATCGCTGGCCAGAAATCTTGTCCAGATGCTACACCTAATGCTGGTGGAAAAATGAGGTTCCCTGCACCAAAGAAGATACCAAATAAGAGTAATCCCGTTAAAAAGCCTTTTTTTACCATAAGCAACCATTAGTGTAAATAATCTATTTACACCCTTTCCATAAATTCTCCTTATCAAATTCTATCTAAATGCTTAGAATCGATGTCTTTTATTATATCAAAAATAAAAATAAATTCTAGGTCATTTTCATAATTTTCCAACTATTCAGTCACTTTTTTCTTGAAAACAAAAAAAGAGCATAATGCTCTTTTCGATTAACCAATAATTGATCCATTTGCCACTGCTGAATCGACCGTCAACACTGTCAATTTACCATCATGTTCTGCTGAGAGAATCATGCCTTGACTGACATATTTTTTCATCATTTTACGTGGTTTGAGGTTAGCAACAATTTGGAGTTTTTTCCCTACTAACTCTTGTTCATTTGGGTAAAATTTTGCAATCCCTGATAAGATTTGACGATGGCCCTCATCACCAGCATCTAGACGGAAACGAAGAAGTTTATCAGAACCTTCCACTTTCTCAACTTCAATTACTTCTGCAACGCGGATTTCAACAGCGTCAAAATCCTCAAACTTGATTTGACCTTTGCTTGATGTCAATTCAACTTCTTCAGGAACCCACTCCTTTTCCACTGGTGCTTTTCCAGCATTCATTTGTTCTTTGATATAAGTAATTTCGTCTTCCATATCCAACCTTGGGAAAATTGGTGAACCTTTTGCAACAACTCGAACACCTTCTGGTAGATCAGCAAAAGTCAATTTTTCAAGATCGAATGTTGCCCCTAAACCAAGTTGTTCCATAATGGCATCGGAAGTTTCCATCATGAACGGTTGAATGAGGTGAGCAACAACACGTAGACTAGCAACTAAATGACTCATTACAGCTGCTAACTTATCACGATCTGTTTCGTCTTTTGCAAGTACCCACGGTGCTGTTTCATCAATATATTTGTTAGTTCGTGAAATAAGATTCCATACAGCTTCAAGGGCACGTGGGAAATCCACCGCTTCCATTTGTTTATGATAGTTTTCAATACTATCTGTCGCAACAGAAGCTAAATCGGCATCAAAGTCAGTTGCAACAGCAAACCTTGGTACTTCTCCATCGAAATACTTGTTAACCATAGCAATAGTGCGGTTGAGAAGGTTTCCTAAATCATTAGCAAGTTCATAGTTAATACGTCCAACATAATCTTCTGGCGTAAAAGTTCCGTCTGAACCAACAGGCAATGAACGCATGAGATAATAACGGAGTGGATCAAGACCAAAACGCTCTACTAACATTTCTGGATAAACGACATTCCCTTTTGATTTAGACATTTTACCATCTTGCATCACAAACCAACCATGAGCAACTAGACGTTTTGGTAATGGCAAATCCAGCGCCATCAACATGATAGGCCAATAAATAGAGTGGAAACGAAGAATATCTTTACCAATCATATGAATGTCTGCTGGCCAAAATTTATGATATTGACTGAGATCGTCAGACCAACCATAACCAAGAGCAGAAATATAGTTCATCAAAGCATCAATCCAGACATAAATAACATGTTTTGGATTTGATGGTACCTGAACTCCCCATGTGTAAGTTGTACGAGACACTGCTAAATCTTCTAAACCTGGTTCTATAAAGTTTTTAAGCATTTCATTCATACGACCATCTGGCTGAATAAATTCTGGATGCTCAGCGTAGTACGCTTTTAAACGATCTGCATATTTGCTCATGCGGAAGAAATAAGATTCTTCAGAAACTTTTTCAACTTCATGACCAGATGGCGCAACACCACCAATCATATTACCGTTTTCGTCACGATAAACTTCTGCTAATTGGCTTTCAGTAAAAAATTCTTCATCTGAAACAGAATACCATCCGGTATACTCACCAAGATAGATGTCCCCTTGTGCCAACAATTGTTCAAAAATTTTAGCAACCGCTTCTTCATGGTAAGTATCTGTTGTACGGATGAATTTGTCATAGGAAATATCTAAAAGTTCCCATAATGTTTTGACACTTTCAGCCATGCCATCAACATATTCCTGTGGTGTAATGCCTGCTTCTTCAGCCTTTTGTTGAATTTTCTGACCATGCTCATCAAGACCAGTCAAATACTGAACATCAAAGCCCATCATGCGTTTGTAACGTGCCAAAACATCACATGCTATCGTTGTATAGGCAGAACCGATGTGCAATTTACCTGATGGGTAATAAATTGGGGTAGTAATGTAAAATGATTTTTTTTCTGTCATGATTTCTCCTATAAGCCACCCTAATGAGAGGTGTTTTTTATCATGATACATTATAACATAAAATCTTTTTCAACTGGATATATCTCTGAATAATATATCTACTTTTGCTATAATAAAGGTATTAAAAATAGAGAGTTAATATATGGTTAATACAAAAACACTTCTCCCCTACAAAACTATGCCGGTTTGGACTGCACAGTCTATTCCAAAGGCATTTTTAGAAAAGCATAATACTAAGGAAGGCACCTGGGCAAAACTAACCATTCTAAGTGGTTCTTTAGTATTTTACCAGTTATCTCCTGATGGAGAGGAAATCTCGCGGCATATTTTTGATGCTAGTAGTGATATTCCTTTTGTTGATCCACAAGTCTGGCATAAAGTTTCGCCGAATAGTCCAGACTTAAGTTGCTATCTAACTTTTTACTGCCAAAAAGAAGATTACTTCCATAAAAAATATGGTCTCACGCGCACACATTCTGAGGTTATCGCCAGTGCACCTCTCTTATCTGAGAAGAGTAATATATTAGACCTTGGGTGTGGTCAAGGGCGAAACTCACTTTATTTATCGCTGCTGGGACATCAAGTGACTTCTGTCGATTCAAACGGACAGAGCCTTGTAGCTTTAGAAAATATGGCATTAGAAGAAGAGCTTCCTTACAATATAAAAAGGTATGATATTAATACTGCTGCTATTGAAGGGCACTATGATTTTATTTTATCAACTGTGGTATTTATGTTTTTAAATCCCGACTGCATTTCTGATATTATTTTACAAATGCAATCACATACTCAGATTGGAGGATACAATCTTATCGTTTCTGCTATGGATACCGCTGAAAATCCTTGCCCGCTTCCATTCCCTTTTACCTTCAAAGAAGGACAATTGAAATCTTATTACAATGACTGGGAAATCATCAAATATAATGAAAATTTAGGTGAATTGCACAGGGTGGATGAAAACGGTAATCGCTTAAAATTACAGTTTGCGACTTTATTAGCTCGAAAATTAAGATCATAAAAGTGAGTAGAAATCTACTCACTTTTATCTTTGGTTAGGTAATAAGTATATTCTAAACCCATACATAATTATCCTATAAAATATATAGAGATGATATTTCAAATCATTATTGTAACAATCAGCTTTAGTATAGCTCTTCAACATAAAACGCCATACATTAGGAGTGCCTTTCTACTTGTAGGTTATAAAATTCATGGCCTAACAGCAAGTTGACATATAAAAGAGGAATTAATATTAATGATAAGCTCCATTCGCCCAGTTTACTTGAAAAATAAGTCGAGCAAACAACACCAAAGATAAATCCTCCAATAATAATAATCGTATTTCTAGCAATTAAGAAAATATCAGAATTTTTTTCGTAAAGTCCCTTTGTTAATAAATAAGCAGCATTCTTGATATTACCAGTCATCATCATATTAGCATAAGGTGCTCCTCTGAGCGATTTAAAGGTATCTACTTGTATTGAAGCAAAGAAGGCTAGTCCTGCCACAGTAAACGACGATGGTAAGAAAGGAGTCAATATAATTGTTACTATAGCAACCTGTGTCAACGCAAAACTAGATAATAGGTACCAGTGCAGTTGATGTTTATTCGCCCAACGATTCATGAAATAAGTAAACGATTGACCTAACATGAAAACCATTATAGGTAGCAAAAAAGCAAGCGCTTGACTATAATGCTTATTACTAAGATGAATAGCAAAAGATAACAAATTCCCTGTTTGTACACCTGCAAAACGTTTTCCTTGTGTTACATAAGTAAAAGCATTGATATAACCTGAAATAAAACAGAGTGCAACCGCACACCTGAGCCCTTCATATATTTGATATTGACGGTGAGACTTTTTAGACATATTTTCCTCTAACTTTATGGCAAACAAAAATAAGACTGGGCAATCTTGCTCAGCACTTTTTTTCTAATAGATTGGTTTAAAATAGTATTAATATTAGCACTAGCTAGCCTAACAGTTCTAAATAAATTATTAAGCAATGATAAATGTAGTTTTAGTATATCATAACCTCAGCATTGAAGCAATCTCACTTTATGAAAGGATAAAGAAAATCTCATAAGTCATTTACCCTTAATTTGAAGTTTAATTAGTTACTTTTAATTTTACTACCAAAAAACTTGCACCATTCTTAACATTTGTTACAATAAATACAACCTATTAGGAGGTCAGTACAGATTATGCACAGCACTATTTATAAATGTCATCATTGCCGTTATCTAATTTATAAAAGTTTTAAAGATATCTTTCCTTTTGCTCTCATTTTTTCTTGGATTGAAATCCTTCAAAAACTCGTTATATCAGATGATTCTTTTTTAGCTCAAACAACAAAGTCCAGTATTTATAAAAACGAGTGGTTATATACGGTTTCCAATACTCTTTATGATTTATCTCATTTACTAATCTACTTTATGGCTAGTTATTTTGTGGCTAGTTTAGTATGGAGAGACTTATCTAACCAAACTAAAGAAAGTTTTTCTGCAAGTTTACTTGGCTTTGCCACTGTTTGGTTGCTTCTAACTTCAGTTGTTCCAGGTACAGATTATCACTATCCTAGCCAACCCATTTGGCTTATGCTGGCTTTGATTTCGTATCTTTTTATCTTTTTAACTCGACTGCTTCAAAATCGACATCATATTTTCCAGTATAGTATGTTAGCTATACTACTATTAATCTCTTCTATTTTGTCACATATCTTATATCGTTATCCTAATATTGATTTAGAATACCTTATACAAAATCACTTTTCTCAATGGCTGGGTGATGGGCCACATCAATTAATTCCTATTATGCTTTGGTCTATCTTAGCTATTTTTCTAACCTTATCAGGTCTTTTTGTACCAGATATTTTATTTCGTCCTTACTCCTATTTTTCAGTAGTTAGCGAAAATTTAAATGCTGCCTTGAGCCAACATACAGATAAAATCCCTTATCTGTATACCTTTTATACTGTTAAAAATAGCTTTGCTATGTTTGGCGGTATTGGAATCCTATTATCCTTATTTTTAGCAGTTTTATATGAAAGTAGAAAACTACAATCGAAGAATTACTATAAATTGACATTACTGACCTTAACTCCTCTTATTTTTGATCAAAATTTACCATTTTTAGTAGGTCTACCTGTCATTTTACAACCAATATTATTCATTCCGATGGTATTAACAACTATCTTTGCAGAGGCTTTTGGAGCTCTTATGCTCTACCTAAAATTTGTCGACCCTGCAGTTTATACTGTCCCAAGTGGTACACCTAGTCTACTATTTGGCTTTCTTGCTTCAAATGGGGATTGGCGTTACCTTCCAGTCACTGCAATTATTCTAGTTGTTGGCTTCTTTATTTATCGTCCGTTTGTCAAAATCGCTTTCGCTAAGGAGGAGCAATATGAAAAAATTACTTAGATGGCTTCCTCCTGTACTTTTCATTATTATCCTTATAGGAATGACTATCTTAGGTAAGTCCTATATCAATAAAGTAACAGCTCACAAAATAAAACTCTATAACTCTCGAATGACTCCTACTATTTTAATTCCAGGATCCAGTGCTACTCAAGAACGATTTAACAGCATGTTAGCACAGCTCAACCAAATGGGAGAAAAACATAGCGTTTTAAAGTTAACTGTCAAAAAAGACAATAGCATTATCTACAATGGACAAATTAGCGGCAATGACCACAAACCCTACATTGTCATTGGATTTGAAAATAATGAAGATGGTTATAGTAACATCAAAAAACAAACAAAATGGCTACAGATTGCTATGAATGATCTTCAGAAGAAATATAAATTTAAACGTTTTAACGCTATCGGTCATTCAAATGGTGGCTTATCATGGACTATTTTCCTAGAAGATTATTACGACTCTGATGAATTTGATATGAAATCATTGTTAACAATGGGAACACCTTTTAACTTTGAAGAAAGTAACACCTCAAATCATACTCAAATGCTTAAAGATTTAATCAGTAATAAAGGAAATATTCCATCAAGTCTCATGGTATACAATTTGGCAGGAACTAATTCATATGATGGTGATAAAATTGTTCCATTTGCTAGTGTGGAGACTGGTAAATATATTTTCCAAGAAACCGCTAAACACTATACCCAACTAACAGTAACTGGTAATAATGCTACACATTCTGACTTGCCTGATAATCCTGAAGTTATCCAATATGTCGCAGAAAAAATTCTTAAAAATGAGAAAGGTAAATTACCAAAACCTCACTAAAGCTGTAAAATAGCAACGCCTCTGGTATTTTGATATAATATATTGCGAATTAAACTAAATAAAAAAGGATATTATTATGAAACTCATTTCATGGAATATTGATTCCCTCAATGCGGCATTAACAAGTGAATCAACACGTGCTTTAATGTCACGCCAAGTTATTGATACTTTAGTTGCTGAAGATGCCGACATCATTGCGATTCAAGAAACTAAACTGTCTGCCAAAGGACCTACTAAAAAACATTTGGAAGTACTTGAAACTTACTTCCCAGAATATGATTTGGTTTGGCGATCATCAGTCGAACCTGCTCGTAAGGGCTATGCTGGTACAATGTTCTTATATCGTAAAGGGTTAAATCCTATTGTTAGCTTCCCTGAAATCGATGCTCCTACTACAATGGATAATGAAGGTCGCATTATTACTCTCGAATTGGAAAACTGCTATATCACACAGGTCTATACTCCAAATGCAGGTGATGGCCTAAAGCGCTTAGCTGACCGTCAAATATGGGATATTAAATATGCTGAGTATTTAGCAACATTGGATAGTCAAAAACCTGTTCTAGCAACAGGTGACTATAACGTAGCCCACAAGGAAATAGACCTAGCTAATCCTAGCAGTAATCGTCGTTCTGCTGGATTCACAGCTGAAGAGCGCCAAGGCTTTACAAATCTACTAGCCAAAGGTTTTACAGATACTTTTCGTTACCTTCATGGCGATGTTCCAAATGTTTATAGCTGGTGGGCACAACGAAGTCGTACATCCAAAATCAACAATACAGGGTGGAGAATTGATTATTGGCTAACAAGTAACCGTGTCGCAGATAAAATTACCAAGTCAGAAATGATTCATTCTGGTGATCGTCAAGATCATACACCAATTATTTTGGAGATTGAACTATAAACCAAAAAAAGATGATTGAGTTATAACTCAATCATCTTTTTATACTAAGTTGAGGTCTTTATACTTAGTACGGTAGCCAATCTGAAGAATTTTATTATCTTTAACTAGCAATGGACGCTTAATAAGCATTCCATCCGATGCCAATAAGTCCAAAGCTTGGTCAAGAGTTAAATCATCAAATTTATCTTTTAAGCCTAATTCTCTGTAAGAATTTCCTGAAGTATTGAAAAACTTTTTAAGGTCATAAGGCGAATTCTCTAACAATTCTTTTAATAACGAAACTTTGGGAGGATTGCTTTTTATATCAATCGCTTCAAAAGTCAAGCCGAGTTCAGTTAACTCTTTTTTTGCTGAACGACAAGTGGTACATTTGGGGTATTCATAAAACGTATACATATTATTTCTCCTTTTCGTATTCTAATAACCAAGATTTTCTTTCTAAGCCACCAGCATAACCAGTTAATTGACCATATCTTCCTAAAACACGGTGACAAGGTATAATTAGAGAAATAGGATTTTTACCTATTGCTCCTCCAACAGCCTGTGCAGATTGACAATTTAGCTCTTTCGCTAATTCTCCATAAGTTTTGGTATCTCCAAAAGGGATTTTCTGTAATTCCTGCCATACTCTCGTCTGAAATGCTGTCCCTCTCAATGATAATGGAATACTAGGTAAATTTTGCTGTGAAAAATAAGCATCTAACCACTTCTTACCAAGTAAAGTATAGGAATTTGACATATTAACAATTTCCTCTTGGTTGACTGCTAGCATATCATATTTTTGCCCAACAAAATAAAGCCCTGATAAACCTAGATTGTCTGCTAGAAGGCGAATTTCTCCAAGAGGGGACTGATAGAATTCTTGATATAACATATGATAAGCATAACTTAAAAAGCCATGAAAAGCAATTCATGACTTTTTAGTTCTTTATTGTTGTTTTGCAATTAAACGTACACGGACGATATTCTCATCACCTTCAAATTCTTCAATTAAAGTAGAAATCTTGTTATTATCCGTTTCATCTAAATCTATTAGTGTGTAGGCGTAGTCACCCTTTGAACGGTTAATAATGTTATCAATATTTATACCTAACTCTGATACAGCAGTTGAAATTTTAGCCACAATGTTAGGAACATTCTTGTTAATTAAAGTAATACGAAATGGTGCGGTTTGAATTTGATGTACATTGGGGAAATTAACTGAATTAGTGATTTCTCCTGTCTCCATAAAACAACGAATGGTTTGACTTGCCATAATAGCACAATTTAGCTCTGCCTCATCTGTTGATCCGCCTACATGAGGAAAGACTGTAATTCCTTTTTGGTTTAATAATTCTTTGTCTCCAAAATCAGTAATATAGCGCTTGACAACACCAGTTTCTATCGCTTCAAATAGCTCTTGGTTATTGACTAATTCTGCACGAGCAAAGTTGATAATCGTAGTTCTTTTTTCATGATTGAAAAAGCTTTCGCATCAAAAGTATGCTTAGTTTCATTTGTTAAGGGAACATGAATTGTGATATAGTCACAAGTTTCAAAAATATCCTTAATCTCTTTAACCCTTTGAACATGGCTTGAAATATTCCAAGCTGTTTCAATTGAAACATAGGGATCATAACCAAGAACTGTCATTCCTAAGCGTCTAGCATCATTCGCAATTCTAGCTCCAATGGCACCAAGGCCGATAACTCCCAATTTTTTTCCTGCAATTTCATTACCAGCAAAAGCTTTCTTTCCTGCTTCAATTTGTTTGGGAATATCTGTTCCAGTTAGAGTATTAACCCATCGGTTAGCTCCTAAATAATCACGAGCTGAAAGTAATAAGGCAGCAATGACCGCTTCTTTTACAGCATTAGCATTTGCACCTGGGGTATTAAACACGACTATTCCCTGTGCACTTGCCTCTTCAATAGGAATATTATTTGTTCCTGCACCCGCCCTAGCAATAGCTTTGAGGTTACTTGGGAAATCCTGATTATGCAAATTTTGACTACGAATAATATAGGCATCAGGATTTTCTGACATATCCCCATCAATCTGGAAACGATTCCCTAACTCTTGTAAACCAATTTGATTAATATTATTAAATGTTTTGACACTAAAAACCATTCTTTTTCACTAAGGTTATCTCTTTAGTCATCATTGACCAAAATAACCCCTTTCTTTTTTTCTTACATGGGATTTCTTTCATCAATCTCACGATAGATGCTCGTTTCTCCCTTTTCTTTTATCTTCTGATAAGCCAATCGTACCCCATCTAGAGGTACTTTACCACAATATTGATAGCCTAATTTATTTAGAATATGCTGCATAGTGACATTTTTTTCATGAGTATCGCAACGAAAATCAGGTCCTTTATGACCTTCAATTAACCCTTGAAGGAATGTCTGTGCTAGTCCTCTACCACGAAATTGATTTGAGATCGCAATACGATGAAATGTAAGATAGCGATGGTTATCATGGAGCCATTTTCCCTCATAAATAGCATCATAAACCTCTTCATGACCATCAATGACAGCCGCATAAGTCGCTAGCATCCCATCTTCAATACCAACCCAAGCATAACCGTTCAAGATATCATCAATAATATCGTTACGATTAGGGTATCCATCTTCTTTTTGCCATTGATCACTTCCTGTTTTAGCAATTTCGGCACGCGCTTCCTCAATAAGAAGCATAATTTGGTCAATTTCATTTGGAAAAGCTAATCTGATTTGCATTATATTACCCACTTTTATATATTATAGACTATAATAACGGTTTAATTTTCTTTCGTGATAACATTTACTATGTATTTTCTGCTTCAAATGTTTTCATAAAATCAATTAATTCGATGACACCTTGTTTAGGAAAGGCATTATAAAGGCTAGCTCTCATACCACCTACCGAACGATGTCCTTTAATATTTTTAAATCCACGTTCTGTCGCTTCCTTTACAAATTTTTAATCTAAATCTTTATTAATAGTTATGAAAGGAATGTTACATAGAGAACGACTCTTTTTATCTCTGACAGGATTACTATAAAATTCTGAGGAATCAATATAATCATAGAGAAGTCCTGATTTTTCACGATTAGCTTTTTCCATAGCATCAACACCACCTAGACTTTTCACCCATTCAAAGACTAATTTAGCAATGTAAATACTGTAAGCAGGCGGCGTATTATAAAGAGAACCAGCATCTGACTGAATCTTATAATCCAACATTGATGATAAAGTTGGTTCCTCATTAATCATATCTTCACGGATAATAACTACCGTTACACCAGCAGGTCCAATATTTTTTTGAGCTCCTGCATAAATCATTGCAAAATCTTCTACTTTATATTTTACAGCTAATATATTAGAAGACATATCCGCAATAACAGGCACTTCATTAGTTTTAGGAATATCATAAAGCGATGTTCCTTCAATGGTATTATTTGTTGTCACATGAACATAGGCAGCTTTAGGATCAATCTCTTTTTCATCAAACTCTGGAATATAATCATAAACTGATTCTTCTGATGAAGCTAATAGAATTGGTTCAAAAGGAATTGTTTTTGATAGTTTTACAGCCTCTGTATAAGCTTTTTTCCCCCCACGAACCAGCAACATGATAGTAAGCTTTACGCCCTCTGGCAATATTCAAGGGAATCATACTAAACTGTAAGGATGCACCACCTTGTAAAAAGATTACTTTATAATTATCCGGAATTCCCATCAAATCTCTTAAGTAACGCTCAGCACCTTTGATAATATCATCAAACTCTTTGGAGCGGTGCGATACCTCCAAAACACTCATACTAGACCCTTGATAATTAAGGAGTTCAGATTGGGCTTTTACAAGCACTGGTTTTGGTAAGACTGCAGGACCTGCAGAAAAATTATAAATTGTCATATAACACCTCCATATAATTGTGTAAGATTATAGCACAGTATTTTGAATATTGTAAAGATTTTTTTGATTAATTTTGCTTTTTATTCGTGATATAATGGTAAAGGCGAACAATCAAGTTTAAAGGAGTAATTTATGATTTTGAGGGAATTTTGTGCAGAGAATTTAACAGACTTAACCAGATTAGATAAAGCTATTATTTCACGTGTCGAGCTTTGTGATAACCTTGCTGTCGGAGGCACTACTCCTAGCTACGGTGTTATCAAAGAAGCTAATCAATATTTACATGAAAAAGGTATTAGTGTCGCTGTTATGATTCGTCCCCGTGGAGGAAATTTTGTATACAATGATTTAGAATTACGTATTATGGAAGAGGATATCCTACGTGCTGTTGAGTTAGAATCAGATGCTCTTGTTTTGGGAATATTAACTTCAAATAATCATATTGATACTGAAGCCATTGAACAACTTCTACCTGCTACCCAAGGTTTGCCACTTGTTTTTCATATGGCATTTGATGTTATCCCGAAATCTGACCAAAAAAAATCAATAGATCAATTAGTTGCTTTAGGCTTTACAAGGATTCTCCTACATGGTTCATCTAATGGCGAACCAATTATAGAAAATATCAAACATATCAAAGCATTAGTTGAATATGCTAATAATCGTATTGAAATTATGGTTGGCGGCGGTGTGACTGCTGAAAACTATCAATATATTTGCCAAGAAACTGGGGTTAAACAAGCCCATGGTACTAGAATAACTCAATAAAAAATTCGAAACAGGGCTATAAGTTTCTTTAGTATATTTACTACTAAGTTCTCTCATGTTTTCTAAAACCTGAAAGAACCGGAATAAGAGCATACCATCTTTTATAACCTACTCTCAGAAATAAAATCCAATTTGCAATGGTATTCAAAAGAGCTGAAATTAAAAATTTTAAGGAAATTGGAAGTATCTTACTTCTTTATTCCAATAGCTAAATCGGAGATTATAAAAGGTTGCCAAATTTTTCTTTGGCAACCTTTTTATATTATTACTTATAAATCATGGAAACTAGCATAGAGTTCTTGTCTATTGAGATTAAATTCTTTTGCTACTTTTTTTATCGCTTGATTAGTTTTATCACCATTAGCGATATATTCTTTTACTAATACTAGTGGATCTTGTTGGCTACTGTCTTTCACTCGCTCGGTATCTCTCTTACCATCAACAATAATTAAGCATTCACCTTTGAGAGGGACCTTTTCAATATGCTCTAAAAGTTGACTAATGGTTCCTCTTTGATACTCTTCATAGAGTTTCGTCAATTCGCGTACTAAAACAACTTGGCGATCTCCGTAAATCTCTTTCATGTGTTTTAGCGTATCAGAGACTCGAAACGGTGACTCATAAAAGATTTGTGTTTCAGGGTAATCTTGCTTTGTTTCAAAGAAAGTTATTTGTTGACCTTTCTTACGTGGTAAGAAGCCATAAAAAATATGAGGTTGTGGAGCTAAACCTGAAGCGATGAGAGCAGTAATACCAGCGCTAGCTCCTGGTATAGATACAACTGGGATATCCCCTTCAATAGCAGCCTTGACAAGGTCATGTCCTGGGTCAGAAATAGAGGGCATTCCTGCATCAGATACTTGGGCTAAAGATTTCCCTTCTTTTAACAAATCAATTAACCCAGAGATTTTATCGTAAGCATTGTGTTCGTGAAAACTAATTTGTTTAGTAGTAATATCAAAGTGCTTGAGTAAAAGTCCCGTATTTCGTGTATCCTCTGCACAAATAAAATCAACTTCTCTTAAAATCCTAATGGCACGAAAAGTCATATCATCTAGATTACCAATTGGAGTTGGGACTAGATAGAGTGTTCCGTAATGTATATTTGATTTAAAACTTTTTTGAACTTGCATTTCCATCAATCTCTATATAATAATTCAATACAAAAAGCACATTCTTCGTCATTTTCACGACGTTGACCATAGAAAGTATTACAAATGTGAAAGCCATCATTGTAAATGCCTTCGAGTAATTCTCTTCCTTGTTTAGAATTTTTAACTGCAGTTTCTGTTTCTGCTTCAATAACGCTCAGACGCTCACGAAGTTTACCATTTTCAATGCGTAGAACAGTATTCTCCTCCAATAATTTTTGGATTTGTTTTTTCATAGTCTCAATTTCAGACAACCCAACTAATAAATTTTGTGAAAAATCATCAAAGGCATCAAACAAGTCTTTTTTATCCATTCACTCTTCCTCTCTGCGCGTATTATTTTCTAAGAAAGCACCATATACTCTAAACTATTTTGAAAACTAACATTGCTCTTCCACATTTGCTGAGCTCTATAAGTATTTTCTAAATCATAAAGTTGGCCTTCTTTAGCCAGCATTATTGTCAGCCATTGAAAAACAAATGCCTGATCATTTTTATCTACAACTTGCGATGTCAAGCGAGATACTTCTAAATAAGCAGTTTGCCTATCTTTTGCCAAAGTCGTCACAAACTGTTGACTTAAATTCAAGTAATCTAATAACTTTTTGTTAGTCAACAATATTTCTAAATGTTTAGGATCGTCTGCTACTTGAGCTAATAAGCTAGCTTGTGATTTTAGCAATCCTGCTTGTTCAGCTTGATGAACCAACATGTCCAATTGTTTTGGAAAACGAAAAATTTGCGTTCTACTCTTAATTGTTGGCAAAACATTGTTTTCATCATTAGTCAATAAGATGACATAAGATGAACTTTGAGGTTCTTCAATAAATTTCAAAAGACTGTTGGCTGCATTGACATGCATTTTTTCGCAATCTTTGATGATAAAGACCTGTGATTTCCCTTCGAAACCTGATCTTGAAAAATCTTTAGTCAGCTCTTTTATAGTCTCTGTCTTAATAAGTTGCCCCTGTGGTTCTATGATTTTAACATCTGAAAATTCCCCATTAGCGATTAAACGACAGGCTCTACACTCTTGACATGGTAAACCACTCTGGCGCTTTTCACAGAACTGACTTTGTGCTAAATAAAGTGCCATATCTAGACTTGCAAAATTTCCCGAAAAAAGATAGGCATGACTCATCCTATCTGACTGTAAAATAGTATTAAACTTTTCCAGCAATTTGGGTTGTGTTCGCTTTAAATCCATGACCTTTGTACTTCCTGATTCATTGGTTGATACGATCTAAAATAATAGAGAATGTCTCAGCTATTACTTCATCTAGCTGTTGGGAGGCATCAATCGTCACAATGCGGTTTGGCTCCGAATCCGCCAATTCAAGGTAACCTTGACGGACGCGTTGATGCATATCTAATTGCTCGAGATCTAGACGATTTACCTCCCTTTGAACACTTTTTTGAATACGCTCTAAACCTACTTCAGAAGGAACATCAAAATATAAAGTTAAATCAGGTTTATGACTATCAGTCGCATAGTCATTAAGCCATTTTATATGTGACTTATCTAATCCTCTTCCTGATCCCTGATAGGCAACAGAACTATCAATAAAACGATCCATTAGGACTATTTTCCCTTCTTCTAGAGCTGGGAGTACCTTTTCCACTAGATGTTGGCGTCGAGCAGCCATGTAAAGCAATAGCTCTGTTTTTTTATCCATTTGCGTGTGTTTAACATCTAAAATAATATGACGAATTTCTTCTGAAATAGTTACGCCACCAGGCTCTCTGGTGGTGAGAATATCTTGTGATAATTTTTCTCTGAGCAAGGGTAAAACAGCTTCTAAAACGGTTGTTTTACCCGCACCATCTGGGCCCTCAAAAGAAATCATTAGTCCTTTTTTCATGGTACATCCTTTATTTATAATTACTACTATTCTATCAAAATTTATCAAAAAAAGACACCCACAACTTGATTGTGCATGTCTGATATTTTTAAGAGTAATTTCTCAAAGTAAGTTCCGTCTGCCCTCCAAAACCGGAAGTTAGTGTGAAAAGGATTTTTATGGTGGAATTAAGTCTGAGACGTTTGGGTTAGAAATGAGTTTATCCATCATGACAAAACACAAACACCTAACTCTCTTAGACCGTAATGACATCCAATCTGGTTTGGATAGAGGAGAAACCTTTAAAGCCATCGGGCTTAATCTACTGAAACACCCTACTACTATCGCAAAAGAAGTCAAACGAAATAAGCAACTAAGAGAATCAACCAAAGACTGCCTAGACTGTCCGCTACTAAGAAAAGCTCCCTATGTTTGTAATGGGTGTCCAAAGAGGAGGATCAACTGTGGTTACAAGAAGACCTTCTATCTTGCTAAGCAAGCTCAAAGAAACTATGAAAACTTTTAGTTGAATCTAGAGAAGGAATCCCTTTGAACAAAGAGACCTTCTGGAAAATAGATAGAGTGCTTTCTAATGGGGTCAAGAAGGGCCAACGTATCTATCATATCCTCAAAACCAACGATCTAGAAGTGAGTTCTTCAACCGTTTATCGACACATCAAGAAAGGCTACCTATCCATCACACCAATCGACCTACCCAGAGCTGTGAAGTTCAAAAAAGGCGAAAGAGCACACTCCCTCCTATTCCAAAAGCGATTAAAGAAGGGCGACGGTACGAGGATTTTATAGAACACATGAACCAATCAGAGCTGAACTCCTGGCTTGAAATGGACACGGTTATTGGACGGATTGGTGGAAAGGTCCTTCTCACCTTCAATGTCGCCTTCTGTAACTTCATCTTTGCCAAACTGATGGATTCTAAGACAGCTATCGAAACTGCTAAACACATACAGGTCATTAAGAGGACACTCTATGATAACAAGAGAGACTTCTTCGAACTCTTTCCTGTTATCCTAACGGATAATGGTGGGGAATTCGCTAGAGTGGATGATATTGAGATAGATGTTTGTGGACAGTCTCAACTCTTCTTTTGTGACCCTAATCGGTCTGACCAGAAAGCAAGAATCGAGAAGAATCATACCCTCGTGAGAGACATACTGCCTAAGGGGACTTCCTTCGACAACTTGACTCAAGAGGACATTAATCTGGCACTATCTCATATCAACAGCGTTAAGAGACAGGCTCTAAATGGTAAAACGGCTTATGAGCTATTCTCTTTTACTTACGGAAAAGACATCGCAAGTATACTCGGTATTGAGGAAATTACTGCGGAAGACGTCTGCCAATCTCCCAAACTATTAAAAGACAAATCTAACCTAATCAACTAACTGATACAACCTAAACGTCTCACACTAACTTCAACCATAGCGGAACTTAATCTGAAACGCTTTCAGATGAGGATGTTTTCTTGTACCCTTTTTTTGCGATTTTTAACTCTGAAAACCTATGAAATCAAGTATTATAAAAACCAACGGAACTTAGTCTGAGACGGATTTTCGTTGGTTTTTATTGGTTTTTATCAGACTAAATTCCATTTCTACTAGAGGTGGAACTTACTTTGAGAATTTAGCTGATATTTTTAAGAAAGTGGTTTTTTCATGGTCTTTTCTAAAGTTTCCACAATAACATCATCAAATACTAGTTCTTGTTTTAAAACATCCTTGTCAGCGTATCCTTCTAGTTGTATCTCGACCGCTTTCTTACCTGCTTTTCGTTCAATAATGACTAAACGTTTAACACTTAAATTTGCACTAGAAAGACGATTTAGGACTTTTGATAGTACCCCTATCCCCTCATCAGCTAATATAACCAAGCGATAACTTTCTTGACCATACCCCGCAATTTCAAGGAAGGCTTTAAAAACATCCCTATCCGTGACAATCCCATAAAGTTGTCCATTATCAACTACTGGTAAAACACCGATCTTTCGAGACATCATCAAATAAATAGCGTCCTCAAGGCTAGCATACTGTGAAACAGTCACAATATCTTTAATCATAATATCTCGAATTTTTGTCTTATTAAGAAGATAGTTCATCTCATATATAGAAAGACTGGTTGCTTTAGAAGGTTGTGCTTCTGCCATTGTCCCTTCTGTCACTAACCCCACTAGCTGATCATTTTCAACAACTGGCAAACGCCTTAAGTGGTGTTCTCTCAATAAATCAGCAGCTTCTGCAACTGTAGTATCTGGAGAGACATAAACTAATTTTTTTGTCATAAAATCTTTCACTGGCATACCTGACTCCTCTAAATATTATCCACCTAAGTAAGCTTTACGAACTTGATCTGAAACTAGTAATTCCTTACCTGTCCCTGATAAAACAACCTTCCCAGTCTCTAGAACATATGCTTTATCAGCAATCGTCAGAGCTTTATTTGCATTTTGTTCAACTAAAAGAACTGTAGTCCCTTGTTTTTTGATGTCTTCAATGATATTAAAAATTTCTTGAATAAAAATTGGAGCTAGGCCCATTGACGGTTCATCTAAAAGTAATAATTTAGGACGACTCATCAATGCACGCCCCATAGCGAGCATTTGCTGCTCACCACCTGATAAGGTTGCTGCATCTTGGTTTTTACGTTCTTCTAAGCGAGGAAAACGATCAAACACTTTTTTTAACATTTTTTGATTTTGTTCACGATCCTTTTGAAGAAAGGCTCCCATTTCTAAATTTTCCATAACAGACAAACTTGAGAAAACGTGGCGCCCTTCTGGAACCTGAGCTAAACCATTGCCAACAATTTTTCTAGCTGCTAACTTATGTATAGGTTTCCCCATAAAAGAAATAGAACCCTGACTTGGTCTTACTAAACCAGAAATTGTCCTCAAAATTGATGTCTTTCCTGCACCATTGGCTCCAATTAAGGTTACAACCTCACCTTGGTTAACTTCAAACGAGACATCATTCACCGCTTGAATAACACCATAGTGAATAGATAGATTTTCTACTTTCAACATGGTCATTATAGCTCACCCCCCAAGTATGCTTCTATAACACGTTTATTATTTTTAATTTCTTCAGGTGTCCCGTGAGCAATCAGACGACCATATTCCAATACATAAATTCTCTCTGTTACTTGCATAACCAAGTTCATATCATGTTCAATCAGCATAATAGTAATATCAAAATCACTCTTTATTTGACTAATTAACTGCGTCAATTCTGCAGTTTCTTGAGGATTCATTCCTGCCGCGGGCTCATCCAAAAACAATATTTTTGGTTCTGTTGCTAAAGCACGAACAATTTCTAAACGCCGTTGTTTTCCATAAGGGAGGTTCTTAGCAAGAGCATCTTGATATGCTTTCAAACCAAAAATCTCTAATAGCTCCAGTGCCTTTTTCCTTAAGGCTTTTTCACTATGATAGTATTTGGGTAATCGTAAAAAACTAGCAATAGGATGTGATAAGTGATGATTACTGAGTCCTACTAGTACATTGTCTAAAACAGTCATATTTTTAAAAAGTCGGATATTTTGAAAAGTTCTACCTAAACCTAAAGAAGCTATTTTAGCTGGTTTCCTCCCATTTAATATCTTACCATCAATTGATATTGTCCCTTTACTAGGAAGGTATACTCCTGTTAAGAGATTAAAAAGCGTTGTCTTACCCGCACCGTTGGGGCCGATTAAGCCAATTAATTCACCTTTATGTAATTTCATCGAAACATCACCTACAGCAGTTAGGCCACCGAAATGTTTACTTAAATTTTTTACTTCAAGAAGTGCCATCTAATTGCCTCCCTTACTCGTCTTACGAAATAGATGAGATAGAGTTAACTCTTTCGTTCCTAATAAACCGCTAGGTCTAAAAATCATAATTAAAATCAGGGCTAAAGCATAGATAATCATTCGAACAGAAGCGTAGTCTTGTAGTAACATATTCAATAATCCTAATAAAATTGCTGCTAAAACTGTCCCTGTCATTGAACCTAAACCACCTAAAACAACAATAATTAAAACATTGACAGACATCATAAATGAAAAGTCTTTTGGCATAACAGTTCCAACGTAGCCAGCCTGTAAACTACCAGCGATAGAAGCTAAAATAGCTCCAAAAACAAAAACAATTACTTTCACTTTTGTTGTATCCACACCCATAGACTCTGCTGCAATTTCATCTTCTCGTATAGCAATTGTATTACGCCCTAAGGGACTACGCAAAAAATTCATTGCAAGGATAAGGCTCACAACTGCCACCCCATAAACTAAAGACCAGGTTGTAAAAGGCGGAATCCCCATGATACCCGCAGCACCATTCGTAATATCACCTCCATTAACCAACAAAATACGGATAATCTCAGCAACACCTAAAGTAGCTATAGCTAAATAATCACCTTTTAGTCTCAAAGTAGGAATTCCTACACCTAAGGCAATACCTCCTGCAACAAGAGTTCCAACAAGTATAGCTATCAAAAAACCTACATAAGTTGGCATTTTAACGCCGATAATAGCAACTGCATAAGCGCCAATAGCCATGAAACCTGCATGTCCTAGTGAAAACTGTCCCGAACAACCTACAATTAGGTTCAAACCAACTGCTAAAATAACATTAATCCCAATTGTTTCAATAATTTGAATATGATAGAGGTTAAATATACCCATAGATATTAGCACGCTAATCAAGAGATAATCTAACACTACTATAGCTAACCAAGATAAAATTGATTTCATATTTTCTTTCATGCCTAGACCTTCTCCTTAATATTTTTTCCAAGAATTCCTGCTGGACGGATCAAGAAAATGAGAATTAAAATAGCATAAACGATACCATCTCGAAAATCTGACACACCAAGTGCAGTCGCTAAAGTTTCTAAAATGCCAATAACAAAACCACCGATAGCCGCTCCCGGAATGATACCAATACCACCTAAGACAGCTGCAACAAATGCTTTCAACCCTGGAGTTACCCCCATAAGAGGTTGAACAGAATTATAATAAAGCCCAATCAGTACTCCACCTGCTCCAGCTAAAGCAGACCCCAGCGCAAATGTAAAACTAATGGTACGGTTAACATTAATTCCCATCAATTGTGCGGCATCGCTATCCACTGATAAAGCTCTCATAGCTTTCCCCATTTTAGTTTTTTGAACGATGAACTGTAAAGTAAGCATTAGTAATAGCGCAATACCTAAAATGATGAGCTGAACATTGGTTATAGTTATCGGTCCTAAATTATATTTAACAGTATGAATGGCTTGCGGAAATGCCCTAGTATCCGCTCCAACAAGGTATACCATCCCGTACTCCAAAAGAAAAGAAACACCAATAGCTGTAATTAACGCGGCAATTCTAGTTGATTTTCTCAGTGGACGATAAGCTAAATATTCAATTACAACACCTAGGAAAGCAGACCCCAGCATTGCAATTAATAAAGCTAGGAAAAAATTAAGATGAAGATGATTAATCAAATAATAGCCCATGAAAGCGCCCATCATATAGATGTCCCCATGAGCAAAATTAATCAGCTTAATAATGCCATATACCATAGTATATCCTAAGGCAAGTAAAGCATATATGGATCCTAAGATAAGTCCATTAACGAGCTGTTGAAGCATATTATAACCATACTTTCTATTATATATTATTGTCGAATTATTCTGAAAAATTACTTTTTAAAAAAGGGGAGCTGAAAATTAAACTCCCATTTTTCTAGAGAATACTTATTTTGCTGAAATAATGTTAACGCTACTTGTTTTTCCATCCTCTAATTTGACAACGTAAGCTGATTTAACAACATTGTGATTTTTATCAATAGACATTTTCCCTGTCACACCTTTAAAATCTTTCAGCTTAGCTAAAGCTTTTTTAATATCAATTGAAGTTTTAGCTCCTTTAGCAGATTTAGCTGCCATATACACAGCGTCGTATGATAAAGCCGAGAACATGGATGGTTCTTCACCATATGCCTTAACGTAATGATCATGGAAAGCTTTAGCTTTGGTTGATCCTTGTGTAGTGAAACCTGTCAAATAATAAACGTTTGAAGCTCCTACAGGTGTTGCCGATTGCACAAATTTCGGACTATCAAAACCATCAGGCCCAAGAACCGGTTTAGAGATACCTAAATCACGCGCTTGCTTAACTATTAATCCTGTCTCGGTATAGTAACCTGGCATCACAATAGCATCATATTCTTTCCCTTTCAACTTAGTCAATGACGCTTGGAAATCAGTATCACCAGCGGAGAATGTCATACTATCAACAATTTTTCCACTATAACTTTCCTTAAATGATTTTGCTACCCCCTTTGAGTAATCTGATGAATTATCATAAAATAGAACAACTTTTTTAGCTTTAAGGTTGTCTGTAGCATACTGAGACAATAGCTTTCCTTGATAATTATCGACAAAAGTAGCTCGGAAGAAATACTGATTTAAGGTTTTTCCATCAGAACCATAGACTAAATTGTCTTGTGTCGCAGCAGGTGCAATCATTGGAACTGCTGCTGCATTTACTTTTGGAGTTGAAGATGCAGCTGCACCCGATGTTGCTGGTCCGATAATGACATTAGCTCCTTTGGTAACCAAGTTTGTGGCAACCGTTGCTGCCTCTGCATTTTCTGATTTATTATCCTGTGATAGGACTTTTAACTTCTTGCCGCCAACCCCTCCAGCAGCATTAATTTCTTTTACTGCTAAGTCAGCTCCATTCTTCATTGAATTTCCATACGAAGAAACGTTTCCTGATAATTCCCAGTTATACCCTACCTTAATATCTTTCCCTATTTTTGTTCCTGTCGAAGATGCTCCTCCTCCGACATTTCCACATGCTGCTAAAAGAACTGTACTAGCTAAAACAAGCGCTCCTAAACTAAGTCTCTTTTCCATATTTTTCTCCTTTTTTGAAAATGGTAACTAAAATAATACAGAATTATCAGAATATTGTCAATAGTTTTTAAATTGTTTTTTTGAAAATTATAGAAACTAAATAAAAAAGAAGGACATCTGAACTCCTTCTTTCTAATAACTACTAGTAAATATCTTAACGATATAAGTTTCCAACAAAATCCTGATCAATATCATCAATTGCTGATAACCGAACATCCTTAACAAATTTTAAATGTTTTATCTCTTTACTAACGCTAACAATATCCTCTTTATTAACATAAATGACTAGATATCTTAATCTACGAGAATGATAATGAACATCTCCGTATTTATATAATTTACGAGCGTCACGATTATAGTAAAGATAAACGCTCATTCCTAAACGCTCTTGTTTATTCAATAATTTTTTCCTTTCTGCGTCATATCTGTAATTACTAAGATTATAACATAATTCCAACAAATAAAAAAAGAGTTGGTAAACTCAACTCTTTTAAATCTATTATTGTAAATTATTATTTTCCATAATAGCATCAATAAAGCCATAATCAAGTGTTTCTTGAGCACTCATCCAACGATCACGCTCTGCATCATCATGGACTTTTTCAATAGATTGACCAGAATTATCAGCTAAGATTTTTTCTAAAGTATGACGCGTTTTTAAAAGATGCTCAGCAGCGATAGCCATATCAGATTGCTGTGTACCTCCGCCTGTTCCGCCCATTGGTTGGTGGATCATATATTCTGCATTCGGTAACATAAAACGTTTTCCTTTAGCACCACTTGAAGCAATAATGGTTCCCATCGAAGCAGCCATCCCCATAACAATCGTCTGTACGTCCGATTTAATGAAGTTCATGGTGTCCACAATAGCAAGTCCAGCCGATACTGAACCACCTGGTGTATTGACATAAAGGTAAATATCCTTTGTATTATCTTGTGCATCGAGAAACAATAACTGTGCAATGATACTATTGGCCATATTATCCTCAACTTGGCCTGTCAACATAATAATACGATCTTTTAAAAGACGTGAGTAAATATCATAAGAACGTTCACCACGACTTGTTTGTTCAATAACTACTGGAATCATATCTTTCTCCATTTCTTTTTATCACTGTCACTATTATAATCATTTGGTCAACAAAGGTCAAATAATAACTTTTTTAAGAAAAGGCTTTCTGAGTTCTTCAGAAAAGCCTTATTCATCTCAAATCTTATTTTGTACCAAATAAGCGATCCCCAGCATCTCCGAGTCCAGGAACAATGTAGCCATGTTCGTTGAGTTTTTCATCCAAAGCAGCGGTATAAATATCTACATCTGGATGTGCTTCTTGAAGTGCTGCCACTCCTTCTGGAGCTGCTACTAAACAAACGAATTTGATACTAGCTGCGCCACGTTTTTTTAGAGAATCTACTGCTAAAATAGCAGACCCACCTGTAGCAAGCATTGGATCAACTACAAAAATCTGACGTTGATCAATATCTTCAGGTAACTTAACTAAATATTCGACTGGTTGGAAAGTCTCTTCATCACGATACATACCGATATGACCAACTTTAGCAGCTGGCACAAGGCTTAAGAAACCATCAACCATACCAATACCTGCACGTAAAATTGGAACAATTGCTAACTTTTTCCCAGCTAATTGTTTTTGTACAGTTGTCGCTACTGGTGTTTGGATTTCAACATCTTCTAAAGGCAAATCACGAGACACTTCATAGCCCATTAACATCGCAATCTCATCAACTAACTCACGAAAATCTTTAGTAGATGTTGTAGTGCGACGTAAGATTGACAGTTTATGTTGAATAAGTGGATGTGAAATGACTTGAAATTTTCCCATTATAATGACCGCTTTCTATTTAATTTTGAGCATTAAAAACATTCTAATGCTTGTTTACATTCAAAGTATTATAACATAAAAACCCTTTCCATGCGACTTTTTTTATAGTCTAGTCATTTTTTCTAAAGTTTGTCACTAATCGCAAAACTGCCTCCTCAATAACAGACCTAGGAGCTGCGACATTGATTCTAGCATGTTTTTTCCCTTCTTTTCCAAAAGTTAAACCATCATTTAATATTAATTTGGCATCATATCGAAGTTTTTCTTGAATTTCTAAATGCGTTAAATTATAAGCAGAAAAATCTAACCAAACAAGATAAGTTCCCTCTGGTTTCATCACTTTGATATGAGTTTTTTGCGTTAATTGCTCATAAAGGTATTCTATTGATCCTTCTAACTCCATTTTTAGGGCCTTTAACCATTGTTTCTCTTTTGTAAAGGCAACTTCTGTAGCTAATAACCCCAATGAAGAAATTTCTTGTTGATTGTTAGCTATTTGCCTCTTCTTAAAATCCGAGCGTAACTTTTCATTTTCAATTATTGCAAAACTATTTTTAGTCCCTGCAATATTAAACGTTTTAGTTGCACTAGATAAAATAACACTCAATTCTTTAAAACTAGAATCAACAGTATTAAAGCTATGGTGTACATTATCAAATAATACCAAATCTTGATGTATTTCGTCAGAAACGAGGATAACATTATATCGTTTACAGATATCTCCTATTTTTTGAATTTCTCCTTTTGTCCAGACACGCCCACCGGGATTGTGTGGACTACAAAAAATATAAAGCTTTACATTATTTTCAATGATATCTTTTTCTAATTGTTTAAAGTCAATCTCAAAATACTGATTATTATTAAGTAAACTATTTGAAACTAAATGACGATTATTGTATTTTATAGTTCTAGCAAAGGGCGGATAGACTGGGGTATTAATTAGAACAGCATCTCCCTCCTTTGTGAAGGCTTGTATAGCAACTGAAATCGCTGGTACAACCCCATCAATTAATAATAATGATTTTTTATCAAATTGATAACCATGTTCTTGCACTTCCCAATTAGAGATAGCTTGGTATAAACTGTCTTTAGGACTATCATAGCCAAAAACCATTTGGTGTGAAAAATCTTCAATAGCCTCCGACATTTCTGGAAAGATAGGAAAATCCATATCCGCAATCCAAAGGGGAAGGATTTCTTGGTCTTTTTGAACCGCCTTCCATTTTATGGTATTACTTGAAAAACGTTCTGGTAAACTTGTGAAATCATATGTAATCATAATTACTCCTGACTATTCTACAGCTAAAAATATCCCTTGTCGCCTTGGTGACTATTTTACCATTTGTTTTTGATACTATATACTAGACTTCCTGCGAAACAAAATATGGTACAATAGTTCTATGAATTATGAAGCAAGCAAACAATTAACTGATGTACGATTTAAGCGCCTTGTTGGTGTTCAGCGCACTACTTTTGAAGAGATGTTAGCTGTGTTAAAAACAGCTTATCAACGTAAACACGCAAAAGGTGGCCGAACCCCTAAGTTAAGCTTAGAAGATCTCCTCATGGCTACTCTTCAATACATGCGAGAATACCGCACTTATGAACAAATTGCGGCTGATTTTGGCATTCACGAAAGCAACTTAATCCGTCGAAGTCAATGGGTTGAATCAACTCTTATTCAAAGTGGTTTTACGATTTCAAAAACTCATCTTAGTGCTGAGGATACGGTGATTGTGGATGCAACAGAGGTAAAATCAATCGTCCTAAAAAATCAACTAGCGAATTATTCTGGTAAAAAGAAATGTCATGCTATGAAGGCTCAGGCGATTGTCACAAGCCAAGGGAGAATTGTTTCTTTGGATATTGCAGTGAACTATTGCCACGATATGAAGTTGTTCAAAATGAGTCGCAGAAACATCGGACAAGCTGCTAAAATCTTGGCAGACAGTGGTTATCAAGGGATCATGAAGATGTATTCACAAGCGCAAACTCCGAGGAAATCAAGCAAACTTAAGCCACTAACTCTTGAAGATAAAACCTATAACCATACGCTATCCAAAGAGAGAATCAAGGTTGAGAATATTTTTGCCAAAGTAAAAACGTTTAAAATATTTTCAACAACCTATCGAAATCGACGCAAACGGTTTGGATTACGAATGAATTTGATTGCTGGAATGATCAACCGTGAACTAGGATTTTAGTTTCGCAGGAAGTCTACTAATTAACATTCTAAAGATAAAAGTGACCATTTTAAACGATCACTTTCTTTATTATTTTAATTTATCATTTTCATAAGTATGGCTTAATTCTAAATTAGGAAAGCTTTGCTGCCTAAGGGCTTCATAAACAATCATACAAACAGTGTTTGAAACATTCAAGCTACGCACATGCTCATCGTTCATGGGAATTCGTAAGGCCTTTTCGGCATGCTCGCGCATAAAAGTTTCTGGCAATCCTTTATCTTCACGACCAAACATAAAATAATGGTCTTGATCATCATTGTAATTTTCATCTGAGTAAACCTTGTCAGCAAATTTGCTAATTAGGTGAACTTTCCCTCGACATGACAACATAAATTCTTCCAAACCATCATAGAAACTAACATCTAGCTTATCCCAGTAATCCAGTCCCGCTCGTTTCATTTTTTTATCATCAATAGGAAATCCCATCGGTCGTATGATGTGCAAAGGAGCATTTGTTGCCGCACAAGTTCTAGCAATATTACCAGTATTTGCTGGAATCTGTGGTTCAAATAAAACAATATGATTTCGTCCGCTATCGGAACGATGATTTTTCTGCGTTAGTGTTTCAATATTCATCTCATCATCACTTTCTAGAACTCATTCTGACTCGCAAAAAAACCACACTGCTCGGAGTCAATCTCAGCAAACAATGTGGTTTATGGTGGTTTGTTAACTTAAATCATAACAGGTTTGATTTAAACTAACAAATCGTTGACACTATTATAGCACTTCAGTCTACAAAGTCAACCTATTCATGAGTTTTTGGGTTATTTTTTTGATAGATATAATGACAAATCAAACAGAATAATAAGCAAAAACATTGGAAAATTAAAACCGTAAAGAAATTACTTAACAAACTCCCGATAAGGAGGATCAAACCGCCTAAAATTGCTAGAATCGGTGAAACTAAGCCGGTAAATTTATTTTTAATATCTTTTTTGAGATAAAGGCTGAGTACTAAAACATAAAGAATGATTAAACTGGTATTATTAAACACCACAGCAATTTCACTAATATCACTACCCGGCAATAAGTTAAATTTTGTAACCATAAAATGAACAAAAAGCCAAAAAATAGCTACAGCCGTCACCGTCAAACTAGCTGGCAATGACATTTGATACTTCAAATTTATGTTAGCCATCCTCTCACTTTTGATCCATCCGCGTTCCGCAAAAGCTTGAGGTAGACGCATCGTCCCAAGTAAAAGTCCATTGGCAACACCTAATACAGATAGAATAACAATGAAAGATAATAAACGCCCAACACTAGGACCGAAAATAATATTAGCTGCATAATTAATAGCATCATTACCGGTTGTCATAATAAAGCTAGCACCTAAAATTTGTGTCAAACCATAGAAAAATGCCAAATATGATAATAAGATAAGCGCTGGACCAATGACAAAGGCAAGTGGTAAATTCTTCTTGGGATTCTTGACTTCTGGTGCAATATTAACAAAAATTGTCCAACCATCATATGCAAAATACAATGGTACCAGACCTGACACCCAACTCCATCCAACATTTGACGGTTGAATAGCTGTTAAATGTTGTGGAAGTTGTGGAGCTTTATCAGACCAAAAAGCACCAATTAAAGCAATTAGAACTAAAGGAATCATTTTTACAAAGGTCGTTAAAGATTGGAATCCCCCTGCAATACGCTTAGCAAAGATATTCATGAGACTAAGCGCTAAAATATAAACAGCAGCTAAAATAATCTGTGATTCCAAACTTGATGATTCACCTAAAGTATAAAATGCAGCTACCCATGAAACGATTGCTGTTAAAGTTGGAAGATACAAAAAAGACGCAAACAAGCCTAAAGTTGCTGCTAAAGCTGGGCTAACATATTTTTCGTAGTAAGAAAAAATACCACCACTTTCACTCGTTCTAATAGCTAGCTCAGAAATTGACAAACTTCCAAAAACAATCGAAAAAGAACCTAGTACTAAAATTACCATGCCTAAAAAGACATCTCCACCAGTAAATTTAAGGATGTCATCAACTTTAAAATAAATGCCTGAACCAATCACTACACCTACAATCATAGCAATTGTAGTCATTAATCCATAGGTCTGTTTAATAGAATTATGATTCTCCATAATATCTCCATTTCTACTGTACGCTTAAAGGTTAATTATAACCTAATTTAGGGCTTGTCACAAGTTTATCTGTGTTATTTTTCACCAGATTCTGATAAGAGAATCATATTACTCTTATCAGAAAGATGAAAACGTTTTTTAACCATAATTCTCGTGCATTTTTACTAAAAAAAAGGTATCATAGAGTTTATTATTGGAGGTAAAAATGAGAATAATTGTTGTCGGCGGAGGTAAAGTCGGAACCGCACTTTGTCGCTCACTTGTTGCTGAAAAGCACGATGTTGTTTTAATTGAGAAAAAAGAAAACGTCCTTAAACGTGTCACTAAACAGCATGATATTATGGGAATTGTTGGGAATGGAGCAAACTATAAAATTTTAGAACAAGCCGAAGTCAAAAATTGTGATATTTTTATCGCTATCACTGATCGAGATGAAGTTAATATGATTTCAGCAGTTCTTGCCAAAAAAATGGGGGCAAAAGAGACTGTTGTTCGCATGCGTAATCCTGAGTATTCTAATCCTTACTTCAAAGATAAAAACTTTCTTGGCTTCTCTTCAGTTGTCAACCCTGAATTGTTAGCAGCACAATATATCGCTAATACCATAGAATTTCCAAATGCAACTTCAGTTGAACACTTCGCCAACGGGCGTGTGATGTTAATGGAATTTAAAATTTTAGAAGGAAATAAACTCTGTCATACTTCAATGAGTCAAATTCGTAAAAAATTTGGTAATATTGTTATTTGCGCAATTGAACGCGATGGCAAATTGATTATTCCTGATGGCGATGCAACTATCCAAGTCAAAGATAAAATCTTTGTAACTGGAAATCGTATTGAAATGATACTTTTCCATAATTACGTTAAAAATAAAGTTGTCAAAAACTTGATGGTTATCGGTGCAGGACGCATCGCCTACTACCTACTCAATATCCTTAAAAATACCAATACACACGTCAAACTAGTTGAACTCAACCAAGAGCAAGCTGAATATTTTAGTCAAGAATTTCCCAATGTTCCTGTCGTTCATGGGGATGGTACTGCTAAAAATATTTTGTTAGAAGAAAGCGTTACAAGTTTTGACGCAGTTGCTACTTTGACTGGTGTTGATGAAGAAAATATCATTACCTCAATGTTCTTAGAAAGTATCGGTATCCCTAAAAACATTACCAAAGTTAATCGAACTAGCCTACTAGAAATCATTGACGATAAACAACTATCAAGCATTATCACACCCAAGCGTATTGCCGTAGACCATGTGATGCACTTTGTACGCGGGCGTGTAAATGCTCAGGATTCCAACCTAGAAGCTATGCATCATATTGCTAACGATCGCATTGAAACCTTACAATTTGAAATAAAAGAAACTAGCAAATTAGCAAATCGTAGCCTTGCATCTTTAAAATTAAAGCAAAATATTTTAATTGCAGCGATTATTCGCAATAATAAAACGATTTTCCCAACTGGTGAGGATGTTTTAACAGTGGGTGATCGTATCGTTGTTATCACCTTATTAAAAAATATTACTAGAACTAGTGATATGTTAGCGAGGTAGGAATATGAATAAAAGTATGATTCGTTTCCTTCTCTCAAAACTTTTGCTAATTGAAGCTGCTCTTCTAGCGATTCCTCTAACTGTTGGACTTATTTACCGTGAACCGCAAAGTGTCATGATGAGTATAGTCATTACCATGATTATTTTAATCATCCTTGGATTACTGGGTTCTCTCTTTAAACCTAAAAATTATCATATCTACACTAAAGAAGGCATGTTAATTGTTGCACTCTGCTGGATACTTTGGTCCTTCTTTGGCGCCCTTCCATTTGTTATTTCAGGGCAAATCCCTAATATTATCGATGCTTTCTTTGAAGTATCTTCTGGTTTTACGACAACAGGAGCAACTATTCTTGATGACGTCAGTGTCTTATCACCCGCGCTCTTATTTTGGCGTAGCTTTACCCATCTTATCGGTGGAATGGGGGTTTTAGTATTTGCCCTTGCCATCATGGAAAATTCTAAAAATAGCCATTTAGAGGTTATGAGAGCTGAAGTTCCTGGACCTGTATTTGGTAAAGTTGTCTCGAAACTTAAAAAAACTGCACAAATTTTGTATTTGTTATATCTTCTTATGTTTGCAGTATTTGCAGTAATATTATATTTTGCAGGTATGCCTTTCTTTGATAGTATTATCATAGCGATGGGAACTGCAGGTACAGGTGGTTTTGCAGTTTACAATGATAGCATTGCTCATTATAATAGTCCTCTGATAACTAACTTAGTTTCTATTGGTATGCTTATCTTCGGGGTTAACTTTAATCTTTACTATCTTCTTTTACTCCGAAAAATTAAAGCATTCTTTGGTGATGAGGAACTAAAAACCTATCTCCGCATCGTGGCAATAGCAACTTTCATGATTGCTCTAAACGTCATCGGTATGTATGATAATTTTCGACAAGGCCTCGAACATATTTTCTTTGAAGTATCAGCTATTATTACGACAACTGGTTTTGGCGTGACTGATATCACTCGTTGGCCTTTGTTTTCACAGGTTATTTTGCTATTCTTGATGTTTATCGGTGGTTCTGCTGGCTCTACAGCTGGGGGCTTTAAAGTCATGCGTAGCTTAATCCTAGCAAAGATTGCACGTAACCAAGTATTGTCTACACTCTATCCTAATAGAGTCATGTCACTACACATTAATAAAAGCGTTCTAGATAAAAATACACAACATGGTGTTTTAAAATATCTAACTATCTATTTAGCTATCTTCATGGCACTCGTTCTTGTTTTAACGCTTGATACTAATGATTTTTTGGTTGTTATCAGTGCTGCAGCCTCATGTTTTAACAACATAGGCCCACTCTTAGGTAGCAATGAAACTTTCTCATTCTTTAGTCCATTCTCAAAACTCCTTCTTTCATTTGCTATGATAGCAGGACGTTTAGAAATATACCCTGTTTTATTGATGTTTATTCCTAAAACATGGTCAAAACTATAATTACAAATAATAAAACGGATATATCAATCTGATATATCCGTTTTATTACGTCTTAAGCTAAAATGATCAGGGACAGGATCATTTCCTCCGTGGGCTAAGGGATGACATCGCAAAATACGTGCAATCCCCATCAACACACCTTTTAGACCATGTTTTTGAATAGCTTCTATCATATACGTAGAGCAAGTTGGACGATAACGACAGCTAGCTGGGAAAGCTGGAGAAATATTTTTTTGGTAAAAGCGAACTAAGAAAATCAAAAAAGATTTAAGCATTAAGATTTATTAATAGCCGCATTATGCAACTGACTAATTTCTTTTTTATTTAATCGTCGTGCTTCCCCAGGACGGAGACCCGTTAAATCTAAGGTACCGAATTGTGTACGAGATAGCTTGTCCACTAATAACCCAACTTGTTCAAACATTTTCTTAACTTGATGATTACGACCTTCATGAATAGTTAATTCAACTACTGAACGATTTTTTTCATGATCCACTTTTATGATAGTATAGCGAGCAGGTTTTGTTTTCTTACCATCGATAACAACGCCACGCGTTAATGGTCGAAGGTTTTCTTTAGTAGCTATTCCTTTAACACGTGCTAAATAAACTTTATCAATTTCATTACGAGGATGAATCATTTTATCAGTAAAATCACCATCATTAGTCAAAATTAAAAGTCCAGTTGTATCCCAATCCAAGCGACCAACAGGATATATCCGTTCTTTGACTTGTGGCAACAAGTCAATAACTGTCTTACGTCCTTTATCATCTGAGACACTTGAAATAACACCACGTGGTTTATTTAAGAGATAATATACCTTCTCTTCGTTGTAAATTGGACTTCCTTCAATTTCAACCAGATCACCAGCCTTTACTTGGGTCGCCAATTCATTAACCACTTGACCATTAATCGTGACCATTCCTTGCTTGATTAATTCCTCAGCTTTTCTACGACTTGCAATCCCTGCATGCGCAATATATTTATTAATTCTCATTGTTTTCCTTATCTTCTGTATTAATTGAATCCATTGAAAATAACGATACTTCTTCGTCAACTAATTCAATTGAAGAGGCGTCAATTAAGTCATCTAACTGATTAATTCCCATATAATCTAAGAAATAATTAGTTGTCTCATAAAGGTTAGGACGTCCCAACACTTCTTTCTTTCCAGCCTCTTTAATTAAACCAAAAGCTATCAGTCTCGTTATAGCTCCACTGGAATTCACGCCACGAATATCATCAATTTCAATCCTAGTAATAGGTTGTTTATAAGCAATAATAGATAGAACTTCCAAACTTGCCCGAGATAGACTCTGATTAATCGGAGCCTTCGCATAATCTCTCAACAAAGTCATATAACTATCCTTTGTTACCAATTTATAAGTTTGTGCTGTCTCAAGCAATAATAGACTAGAATCGTCATCTTCTTCATATCGTTTAGCCAACTTTTCTAGTTGCTGTATTAATGCTGATGGTGTCAAAGACAATAATTCTGCCATTTGACGCAAACTCAGTCCATCTTCACCTGCAACAAAAAGAAGAGCTTCTATTGAGCCTAAATAAGTCATTTCTCTTCCTTTCTTAAGATAACTTGACTAAAATTACTGTCTTGTTCTACTGTGATTTGATGTAATTTTATCAACTCTAACATTGCCAAAAATAAAGTTATCATTTCAGATTTTGTTTGGCAATCCGCAAACACTTCTTGTAATGTCGTTTTCTTTTTAAGATTAAAATGTCTTTCAATAACGATCATCATATCTTCAATACGGTAGTCTTCTTTCTCAATTACCGTTTGACTATTTGACAATTCTTTTTGTTTTTGGGACATCATTTGAGAAAAAGTCAAAAAAAGATCCATCACCGATTTATCGTGTAGAAGAATTGCATCTTCAAAGATAACTTCTTGTTTTGGTTTTGAAAAATATTTGGCGCGTTCCTGATGCTGATTAGCTAACTCTTCACTTAGCACTTTAAAACGTCTATATTCCTCTAATTGGCTCAACAATTCCATTTCTGGATCATCTTCAATAGGATTTGACTCCACTACTTTAGGTAATAAGTTACGGCTTTTTATCAACATCAGCTGACTTGCCATAAGCATATACTCACCAGCTACTTCTAGACGCATCGCCTGTAATGTTGCTATATAAGCAAGGTACTGCTCAATAACTTCCACAATCGGTACATCGTATATATCAACCTCATATTTAGATACGAGGTGCAAGAGTAAGTCTAGGGGCCCCTCGAAATCTTTTAACTTAATATCCATTATCTATAATATCTCTCTAAAGTGATAGGAGTTTTTAAGCCTAGAAGGCGACTGAGCTCCGTCATCGTTTTGCCATTTTCTTTTTGCTTTAGAATAAATTGTTCTCGCAGAAGTTGTGCAGTTAGTTGTTGCTCATTCTTCTCATTTAAGAAATCTGTTAATTGATTAAAAAACCATTGTCTAGAATAAGGCTTACCGTTATGCTCAAAGACTAAGTCACCATCTTCCTCTAAAGATTCCAAAAGAAAAGGAAGCAAGTCTTCTGGAAGTTTTAAAATACGCTTCATCTGCGATTTTTCAATACTTAAGATATTAAAAGTTGTATCAAAATCAGCCTTCTTCAAATTAGCAATTTCAGCCGGAGTTAAACCTAAAGATAAAATCAACAAAGCAATCAAACGACCACTCGGATAATCAGTATCTTGATAGAAATTTGATAAATCCATTATTTGAGACTTTGTCTGAGCCAAAGTGATTTTTTCAGTCTCTTGTAGTCTGTAAAATTCCTTCAGCGTTCCTCTATTATATAAAAAGAAAAGAAATTGATTGACTGCAGATAACTTTCGCTTACGAGCTGTTAACTTAAATTCACTTAGAGACTGTTGATACAATGCCAGTTTTTCAGAATTTACATGTCCACCAATTATTTTATAAAATTGCTTTAAATCATAGTGATAGGACTTACGCGAATTGAGAGATAATTTCTTACTCTCAATAAAATTATTAATATCATTTATCATTGTTTTTAGGAGTGATAGTATATTCGTCTGTAAAATCATGTAGGAGGCTATTAATAGCTTTTAAAATCGATTTACGGGTTATAATGCCTCTAAAATCATTTTGATCACTGATAACAGGTAAAAATGGATAATCTACAATCTTATGCATAATTGCTGTCAGAGTAGCTGCCTCATTAATCGGCTCGATTTTTGTATTAACCATCTCAACAATATCAGTCTGTGCCATCTCCCAATCTGTTAATTGACCTTTAGATTGGTAGCCCATAATGTCTGAGATACTAATAGTACCTACATATTTTTTCTCTTTAGTGATAACTGGTACACGTGAAAAACCATTACTTGCTAATAGTAACATAACGTGGTCTGCATTGTGTGTATCCACAAAAATAGCAACGTCTTCAGCTGGAATTAGATAGTGGTCCAAATGATTTAGCAAAAACGACTCAAATTCTTTAGCAATCATCTTGATAATTCCTTTGTCAAGTTAGGATAGGGTTGGTGTTGGCGAGTATAATACTCTACCAAAACCTTACTATCTGTTATAGTTACAACAGCGTAAAGCTTCTCATTTATTGGTCCTCTTGGCTGCAAAACACTACCTGGATTGATAAAAATAGTTTTACCATTTTTCCAAGCATCTGCACGATGAAGATGACCATATAAACAAATATCCGCGTCTTCTTGCTGAGCTAATAAATCCAATTTATCCCAGGTAAAATTAATCTGATGGAGATGACCATGGGTTTGAACAATAACAGCATTATCTATTTTTGTAACCAAAACTTCCGGATAACCTGAATCATAATCACAATTTCCTGTGACCACATGAATGCCTTCCCATATAGGATCTGAGCTAGGAAGTTCGGAATCCCCATTGTGAAAAATAGCATCCACTTTTCCCAAATAATGATTCTTTATATCTTTTACAATGTCACGATCTCCGTGAGAATCACTCATTACAACTAATTTTCTAATTGCCATTTTGGAAATACCTCCATCAATTTACGGACAGCTTGCCCACGATGTGATAGATTATTTTTTTCTTGTGCGCTCAATTCAGCTGCTGTCCTACTACCTTCTCCGACAATAAAGAGCGGATCATAACCAAAGCCATTTTCCCCCTTAGGTTCCGTACCAATATAACCTGGCCACTCTGCTTCAACTACCAAACTTTCTTTATTTGGAGCTGACACGACTAAGGTTGTATGAAACTGTGCTGAACGTCTTTCTTTGTCAAATACCATGGCTAATTCATGCAATAATTTGGCATTATTACGAGCATCTGTCGCGTCAGGACCTGAAAAACGAGCAGACCATACCCCTGGCAAACCACCTAAAGCATCTACTTTTAATCCGGAATCATCTGAAATTACCATTTTTCCAGTTAATTTTGAAATAGTCTCTGCTTTAAGTCGAGCATTTTCTTCAAAGGTCATACCAGTCTCTTCAACTTCTGGTAAATCTGGGTAATCATTTAAATTTTCAACTTTGAGTCCTAATTTCCCAAATAATTCTCTAAATTCCTTCGTTTTTCCTTCATTGTGAGTCGCAATTAATATGGTATCCCCAAAATTATTATCATTCTTTAAATCAAAGAATTTTTCTAAAGAAGTGCCCTCTTTAGGTAAGTGAACTAAGAACAACTGATCATCTTCACTAACTAAGATGGCCCCTTTATGTTGAGTCACTTTGATATGCCTTGAATACTCTTGATTAATCATATCAACGAGGAATGCTAATAATTGAAAATCCGAAGTCATCTGCACAACGTGAAGCTGTAGACCTTCAACTTTCAAAGTTGATAATAGACGATGAAAAACATCTTGGATGGCTTCGTAAGATTCATCATTACCAAAACAAGTAAAATAATTAAAAGCTTGGAAACTACCTAAAAACCAATTGCCTTCAGTTTTACTTTCAAAAATTGTTTTTGTCATAATACGATACGCTCCACATTTATTTCTTGACTAAGCCATTGTTCTGCAATTTCTTTAAAACCTTTTGGGCTGGCGGTTGTGTAAAAGTGATGACCACCGTGTTTATTTTGCCAATTATGGTTTATCTCAAAATAGTTCAATAAAACAGAAATATCACGAACGGTTTCTGCGCCACTATCAATTAATTTAACCTCAGCCCCCATAACATTTTGAATGATGGGACGTAATAGGGGATAATGCGTGCAACCTAAAATTAAAGTATCTAATTTACCAACTAATGGGGACAACGTTTCATAAACCACCTTTTTGGCTAAACTAGAAGACATCTGATTTGATTCCACAATTGGAACAAATTTCGGACAAGCAAGGGATACCACAGCAGTATTTGGAGACAAAGCTTGAATTTTTTGACGATAAGCATCTGATTTAACAGTCATGGGAGTACCTATAATACCAACTTTCCCTAAATTAGTTGATTTGATAGCTGCGCTAGCTCCTGGTAAAATAACGCCTAAAACAGGGATGTCTAGTTTTTCTTTAATTTCTTGCCAGGCAACTGCAGTTGCTGTATTACAAGCTATAACAATCATCTTAACATTTTTAGTCAATAAGAAGTTAACCATCTGCCAGGTAAACTCTCTAATCTGTTGAGCAGGTCTAGGACCATACGGAGCTCTAGCCTGATCTCCAATGAAGATTACTTCCTCTTCTGGAAGTTGACGGAACATTTCCTTAACAACCGTTAAACCACCTACACCAGAATCTAGAAAGCCAATAGGCCTACTATCCATTTTTATTCCTCCAATATTAGTGACTAAAAGAGGCTGGACAACAGTCCTAGCCTCTCTATACAATAACCAATCAGTCAAATCTACACTTGACCAAGTTTGCCCAAATCTTGTCTAGAAATCTGATGGACTATCACTCACTATTTCATCACTAAACGCTTCAATGCTAAAACACTCTTATTTTTTAGTTTTGATAGCTGTTTTTGCGTGTTTTACAATATTACGGTATGTTTGTTGAACTTTAGCTTCACTAGGTTTTTGTCCCATTTGACTCATCATTTCACGAATAGCATCCGGTGTTAAACGAGGGTGCTCTCCAATCTCTTTTTCAATTTGTTTACGAGCAATAAAAATGCCTCCCACGAGACCACCAAACAAAGCGACGATAATTAATAAAATCCAAATAGTTGTTGACATCTATTCATTCTCCTCATTTATTTACATGACTCATTATAGCAAAAAAAGAAAGAGTTTACAAATATATGTAAACAAAATCAAAGCCTCTATCGTCCTTGTCACGTCAATACACTATTAAATTTTCACTAGAGCATGGTTAAGCACATAGTCGAGTCCTTTATCTTATCCTAAGTGTTTTCCCCAACTTTTGTGTCATCCATTTCCAAATGAAGAGAGCTATGTAAAAATCTACCAATCCATGTAGCAAAGAGCCTAGTCCTATCAAAGAAAATAGTGACCATAAATAAGTTGAACTACTGTTAGAAGTCATTGTGATTATATAAACAGTAATAAATTCGAGCAGACCATGAATTATGTTAATAGCTACAGCAAATAACAATGTTTGCCATTTACTCATCAATAAAGAGGGCTTTGACTTAATCAAGAAAGCCGCAATTAATGCAAATCCGATATGTGATAAAGCTCTAAGAACGATTACAATCGGAAAACCAGCTAGTAGAAATCCAAGTCCTGTCCCTAAAGCTACCAATATTGCAACTGGAACAGATATAAAAATACTTAAAAATAAAGGTACATGGCTTGCTAAGGTGAAAGAAGCAGGCCCAATAATTATTTTAGCAGGCATGATTATAGGAATCATGATTGCAAAAGCTACTAAAATAGAAGTATAAGAAACCATTTGTGTTGTTTTTTTTGACATTTTTATCTCCTTTGAAGCTATTATACAAAATAACCTTACAGGTGTAAAGACACCTGTAAGGTTATTTGTCTATGTATAAAATTCCTGCTTTTTTTAGAGCCTCACATATTTGGTCAAAAACTGACTGATCTTGACAAGAAATCATATGTGTATGTAGACCATCTGTCAAAGAGGATAGCAATTCTGCATTGGAAACTTTTAATTTAGCAGTAAAATTATCAATGTCTTTTTGGCTTTGAATGTTTAAGGGAGCAATCAGCATCCCATAAATAGGGTGCTCTACCTCCACATTCATAATGATTCCTTGATACCGCAAAATAATTTCCAGTTCTTCTTCTGTCTGTTCTATGCCATGCTGACAAACCAATCTAGCTGTGAATTGATGAGTACTTAGAGCACTGGACATAAGGTATCCTTTTGGGGTAGAAATAATATCACATTGTTGTGCACGCAATAAGGCAATATCTCCAACAATCACCTGCCTACTAACACTAAAAATCTTTGCTAATGTGCTTGCCGATATAGCTTCTTTTGTTCCTTTTAAAGTCGTTAAAATATTTTCTCGACGCTCCTGTGCCTTCATATAACAAATTCCTTCTTTGGTGTTATTTCACAATTAAAAACTGGCTAGAATATCTAACCAGTTAGCCTCAATCATTTCGTGCAAAAAGACGAAGAATATTTAAGAATAGATTAATAAAATCAAGATAAAGGCTTAGTGCCATCGAAACTGCCCAACCATCTGCGACTTGGCCGCCTTGGCTATTGTAGACATATTTAATCATTTGGTTATCGTAAGCAATCAATCCAGAAAAGATGATGACACATACGATACTAATGATATAACTCATACCCCCACTACCGATAAATAAATTAACAAGACTTGCAATTAAAATCCCAATTAAAGCAGCCATTAACGCTTTACGCATACCTGATAAATCTTTTTTAGTCTTAGCTCCAATCAAAGCCATTGCAAAGAAAACAGCCGCAGATGTTATAAAAGCTTGAAGAACTGTAGTTTGCGTGTACCTTGCGATAATGAAACTTAAAGTAAACCCATTCAAAGCTGAATAAATCAAAAATAATGGTAATGCAGCTGGTGTGTTTCGACGCGCCGCTCCACTAGCAACAAAGACTAAAACCAATTCTAAGATGATTGCTCCAAAATACAACCCTGGCATTTTTTGCATGATGGCAATCATATTTTGTGGAAACATATACAGCATAATCGCAGAAACAGCAGCTGACAAACCTACTCCTATCCCTACAAGACCGTAAATCTTAGCAAAAAATTGATTCAGCCCTGAATCAGATTGTGTGTAAATGACGTTATCATTCATATGTATTTTCCTATTCTAAATTTTAATGATTATGACTACCTAAGAATTTGCGACTAAAACGGATAGGTTTCTTAAAAATACGTTTGAGTGGACGAGAAGCCTCTCGTACTGCCCAATACTTATCAACCATAGTCACAATATAACTTTCTTTATAACGTGGCGGTGCAATAGTCGCTCCCCACATGTGCTTCAAAATAATATCTTCTTCTCTAGCGTTTAAATCAGTTAATTTTCGCGCATTACGAACCGCTATCCTTGGATGAACCCAGGCATGGCTCTTGTTAAATTTCGTTACACGCCAATCATAATAAAAGAAATCATGTAGTAAACCACCTCGAGCAGTACTACTCGCATCCCAACCAAACTTCTTAGCAATTTTATAACTTGTATAACTAACATTTATAGAATGCTCTAAGCGAGTTGAGTGATGATGTTGGACAATAGCTTCGAGTTTTTGGAAACGTGGATGGTCAATAAGGTGACCGACCAAATCCATGAAGTCCTTATCGTCTTGATACTTTTTCATTATAATCACCCCTCTGGGGATATTATAACATATGAACTTAAATTAAGCTGAAAATGACTACTCCCGCAGCTACTGCTACATTAAGACTTTCTGCTTGTCCAGGCATTTCAATATGTGCTAAAACATCTGCTTCTTCTGTCATAGTTTTGGAAATTCCCTGTCCCTCATTTCCCATGATTAAAGCAAAATAATCATATTTAGGGAGATTCTTATAATTTACCGATTGTTCAGATAAAGTTGTCGCAATCATAGTTATCCCTTCTGCTTTACAAAAGTTAACAAACTGCTCTATTTCTACCCTAAATACTGGTAAATGAAAGTGACTGCCTTGCATAGAACGAAGTGTTTTTTGGTTATACAAATCAGCAGATTTCTGAGATAAAAAAACAGCATCAAAATTCGCTGCATCTGCAGTTCGAACCATTGTTCCTAGGTTTCCTGGATCCTGCACATCTTCTAATACAAGAAAACGTCCTTTTTTAATATCTGTCCATCTTGTCTCTTGAAAGGCAATCTCAGCTACAATCCCTTGAGGAGTCTGTGAGTCAGTTAATTCTTTCAAAACATCATCTGTAACAACAATAGCTCTCTCGGGTTTTCTCAAACGATCTATTGCCGTTTCTGTCACAAAAATATTTAAAAATTGTGCACCATATTTTTCAGCTTCCTCAAATAAATGCCAGCCTTCAATAAGATATGAAGATTTCCGATATTTTTTTTGTAACAACTTTTTCGTTTTTTTAATGAGATTATTTGATTTTGAAGTTATAATAGTAGTCATAAACCTATTATATCAGAAAAGAGGTCAAGTTATGAAAAAAGTTCATTTAATTGTCTCAGGGCGCGTTCAAGGAGTCGGATTTCGCTATGCAACTTATTCCTTAGCTTTAGAAATAGGTGATATTTACGGTCGCGTTTGGAATAACGATGATGGAACTGTTGAAATTTTAGCACAATCTACAGATTCAAATAAAATGACACAATTTATTCAGAAAATTCGAAAAGGACCTTCAAAATGGTCTAAAGTAACTTATGTTGATATTAAACTAGATAACTTCGATGATTTTAATGACTTTAAAATGAGTAATTAAAAATCATTCTGCGGAAGTATTGTTTAATTCTTAAAAAAAAAGTAAAATAGATAGGTATATTAAAAATTAGAGGAACTAAAAACATTGAAAAAAACATTGAAACGTATCTTATTCTCTAGCTTATCTTTGTCTATGTTATTATTATTGACAGGATGTGTTAGCGTTGATAAGGCTGGAAAACCCTATGGAGTTATCTGGAATACTCTTGGAGTGCCTATGGCCAACCTCATTACTTATTTCGCTCAACACCAAGGGCTTGGTTTTGGTGTCGCTATCATTATTGTAACCGTCATCGTACGTGTCGTTATCTTACCACTTGGACTTTATCAGTCTTGGAAAGCTAGCTATCAAGCTGAAAAAATGGCATACTTTAAGCCTTTATTTGAACCTATTAATGAACGACTACGCAATGCTAAAACACAAGAAGAAAAATTAGCAGCTCAGACAGAATTAATGACAGCTCAACGTGAGAATGGCCTTAGCATGTTTGGCGGTATTGGCTGCTTGCCATTACTCATTCAGATGCCATTTTTCTCAGCTATTTTCTTTGCTGCACGCTATACTCCTGGAGTCTCTAGTGCAACCTTCTTGGGACTTAACTTAGGTCAAAAGAGTCTGACACTTACTGTCATTATCGCCATTCTTTATTTTGTACAATCTTGGTTGTCAATGCAAGGTGTTCCAGATGAACAACGTCAGCAAATGAAAACAATGATGTATCTGATGCCAATAATGATGGTATTCATGTCTATTAGTTTACCTGCTAGTGTTGCGCTTTATTGGTTTATTGGTGGTATTTTCAGTATTATCCAGCAGCTAGTTACGACTTATGTACTTAAGCCTAAACTACGCCGAAAAGTAGAAGAAGAATATACTAAAAATCCTCCTAAAGCCTACAAAGCTAATAACGCACGAAAAGATGTTACAAATTCAACTAAAGCCACTGAATCTAATCAAGCAATTATTACATCTAAAAAAACAAATCGTAACGCCGGAAAACAAAAAAGACGGGGATAAAACAAGCATACTAAATAATGGTGTGTTGTCCTAAACAGTTAAAGATTATTATGTAATTCAAGTAAAAAAGACTTAGTTCTATGTCCTACATAGCTAAGTCTTTTTAGTTTTGCCTAACTTTTCATATAAAAAGCACCCTAAAAGTCAGATAAAAATCTAGCTTTTAAAGTGCAAGTAATCTAGCTAACAGACTACCTTATTAATAAAGTAATCGTTTTTCCCACCAGTCTTGAATAATTGCATAAAGCGTACAAATTACCCAATAGATAAGGGCTACTAAGATATAGGCGGTCATATAGTCGGAGTAGGTTCCCCCAACTATTTTAGCATTATTAAAGATATCAGGTACCGTAATCATCGCAGTCAATGAGGAACTCTTGACCATATCTAGCAAAACATTACTTAAAGAAGGGAGTGCAATTCTTGTTGCTTGCGGAATAATAATGCCTCTATAAATCGTCGGTGTTTTTAACCCTAAAGCTCTAGCAGCTTCCCACTGACCATGATCAACAGCTAAAAGAGCTGCTCTGATAATTTCTGATATATATGCACTAGACATCATGGTAAAACCTACGATAGAAGCAGTCACAGCATCTAACTGTATCCCTATAAAAGGCAAACCAAAGTAGATAAGAAAGAGTAGAACCATTAAAGGAATCCCACGCATTAAGGAAATATGAATATTAGCTAGATACCTCAGTAAGCGGAAATGAGACATCTTCATTAGAGCTACAAAGAATCCTACGATAGCTCCTAAAATAAAGCCAACCAAGGATAATCCAATGGTATATGGTAACCCCTGAATAACACTTGGAAAAGCCTTAACAGCTAGTTCCAAATTAAAAATGGCATCCCAGTTTATCACTTATCTACTCCTCTCGAAATTTTTTATTTAACTTTAATTACTGGAATTTTATCCGTTCCAGCAGGTTCTTTTGTGAGATCTTGACCAGCATAATATTTTTCAGAGATTTTTTTCAAAGAACCGTCTTTCTTCATATCCTTGATAGCTGCATCAATTTTTGTTTTGAGGCTCTTATCTTTTTTACTCATCACAATACCTTGCTCAGTCGGATTATACTTCACATCACCCATTTTTACTTTGATATCTGGATATTGTTTTGTTACATATTTTACAGCAATGACTTGTGTGTAGTAATCATTCGGAATGAAATCTGTACGTCCAGTTGATACATCTCGAAGGTAAACGTCATTAGTTACATTGTCATAAATAACAGGTTCAGCACCTTGCTGTTTTGCAATTTTCATATATTGCGTTCCAGCGCCACCACCAGCTTTTTTACCTTTCCAGTCAGATAAATCTTTTGCTGTAATCTTTGAAGAACCATCTGCACGTACAATCATACCTCCAACAGAATATTTATAAGGTTGAGAGAAATTGTATTTTTTCAAACGCTCGGGAGTTGTGTCAAAGTTATTGACAGCAACATCCACCTTACCACTATCTACAGAAGTAAATGATTCAGCAACTCCAACTTCAACAAACTTAACTTTTATCTTAAGTTTTTTAGCAATCGCTTTCATCATATCAATCTCATAACCAGTCAATTTTTTATGGTCATCATAATAACTTGTTGGATAAAGCGTTGCAGGGGTAGCAACCTTAAGGACACCATCTTTTTTAATATTGTCCCATGTTGTTTCTTTGCTAGATTGACCATTTGAGCAAGCTGCTAATGTCATTGCAGATAAACCGACTAAACCAAGTAAAATTGTCTTTTTCATAAGTACTCCTGTAGATTAAATTATATTAAAATGGTTTGGCGTACTCTATCGAAAATTAAATTTAATGAAAATTAATACATAAATTTACGATAATAATACAACCATTGTTAAGAGTACCATATTGTATCCGTTTTCGCAAAAATATTGTTTACTTTTCAAATTAATGGTAAACAGGCCCTTTGAATTGCTTCTCTTTTTCAAACAACTCTGCAACAGCAAGCAATAAATCTTCTCTCCCTTTAGCCGCTGTCAATTGTACACCTAAAGGTAGCCCCTCTTTAGTTAGATGAGTTGGTATGGCTAAAGAAGGTTGCCCTGTCAAGTTTGGCTGATGTGTAAAAGGTGTCCAGGCCATTGAGTCTTCAAACATTTTCCAAATTAAATCCTGTTGTTCACTTACTGAGAATTCTCCCATATGCCTCAATTGTTTCTGGAGTGTCTCGTCTAAATCAAATTGTCCATGAAAAGGAGCTGGTTGATTAGTTGCTGCTGTTAAAATTAAATCATAATTTTCATGAAACCTCGCCATGGTAGCTGCAAATTGATCCCATGAATCTAAGAGTTTACTGTAATCTTTAGCCAATACCCTTTGTCCACTCTGATACATAGCCCAGGTCATTAATTCCATATCGCTAAATTCCATTGAACGCCCTAAACTCTTTTCGATGTCATCAAACATTGCTGCTGTTTCAACGCTATTCATCATACAATAAGTTTTCATAGAATGAATACCATCTAAAGGTTGTTCTACTAATTCTAAATGATTCCCTTTTTGAGACAGAAAATCTGCGGCTTCTTTAATAGCTGCTTTAGCCTCACTTGATACCTTTGTTTTTAAGGGAGAATCCATCAATACTGCTATTTTTAGGGGTTTACTAACGCTAAACTCGAAAAGACTCTCTTTGCTGAGTTTTTTCAGGGGAAATGGGCTTTCTACTTGATATGATTGTAAATAATATAATAGTCGTTTTGTATCTCTAACTGACTTTGTTAAAGCAAAATGACTAGAAGCCCCTTGCCAACCTCTATAGGATGAAGGTCCAACAGGTATACGTCCTCGACTCGGTTTTAAACCAATCAAACCATTAAAACTTGCTGGAATTCTGATTGACCCTCCTCCATCACTAGCTCCTGCAATTGGAACCATTCCTGAACTAACAGCTGCGGCTGCACCACCACTAGAGCCTCCAGCATTTCTTGAATGGTCAAATGGAAGATTAACATTCCCGTGAAGTTGACCATCACTAATATTCTTAAAACCAAATTCAGGGGTATTTGTTCTTCCTAAAATAATAAACCCTAATTTTTCAAAGGACTGCACTAAATAGTCCGTTTGTTTAGCATGATAGTGTTTAAATAATTGTGAACCTGAGGTTGAGAGTTGTCCTTTTTGATTCTGTCCCAAATCTTTCAGAAGAATAGGAACTCCTGCAAAAGGAGCATTTGATTCATTTGCGTATTTGGCTGCTTGACGCGCCTCATTATATTGCTTGCTGACAACAGCATTAACGCTTACATTCTGTTCCTCGATCTTGTAGATTGCTTGCTCTACTAATTCTTGCGACGAAATCTTATGCTGTTTTATCGCTTGTACCATAGCGGTAGCATCTTTAAAAACCATATAAACACCTCATAAAATGTATTTTTATTATAAGATAACAAAAAATACTTAAAAAAATAGAATAACGTCTAGACTCTAGATATTATTCTATGATTTATACTATTAATTTGTTTTTTCAACACTAATGATTTCAACTTGATAGCTACCAGCAGGTGATTCAATTGTAGCTAAGTCTCCTGTTTTTTTACCAATTAAAGCATGAGCAATTGGGCTTTCATTCGAAATTTTTCCTGAAAAAATGTCAGCTCCAGCAGCACCAACGATATGGTAAGTATCTTTATCATTTGTACCAACTTCTTGGACAAGGACAGTTTTACCAATTGCAACCTCATCTTTAGCAACTGCATCACTATCAATAATTTCAGCATAACGAATTTTTGTTTCTAAAATTTGAATTTGACCCTCAACAAATGCTTGTTCGTCTTTTGCTGCATCATATTCGCTATTTTCTGATAAGTCACCATAAGAACGAGCAATCTTGATACGCTCTACAACTTCTGGTCTACGAACTAATTTTAACTCTTCAAGTTCTTTTTCAAGTTGATCTTTTTCCACTTGTGTCATTGGGTAAGTTTTTTCTGCCATTTTATTTCTCTTTTCTTTTCATTTTTTCAAGTCAAAGATATAAACATGATGACTCGCACCATGTTTATAAGCTTAGTTAATTTGACTATTGATATATTTTTCAACGTTAGCCTTGTGTGTTTCAAAATCTTTAGCGTAGTATACATTTCCGGTCTTCACATCAGCGACAAAATAAAGGTAATCTGTTGAAGCAGGTTTTATAGTCGCTTCAATTGCTGAGATACTTGGACTATCAACTGGTCCAGGCATCAAACCAGTATTAGTATAGATGTTGTATGGTGATTTAATTGAAGTATTAATTTGAGCATCTTCAGCTAAACTTGTTTTATCACCTAATTTCCCCATAGCATACAAAATTGCAATGTTACTTTGAAGAGCTTGACCGGCTGATAATCGGTTATAAAAGACACTTGCTATTTTACGGCGATCTTCGTCTGTTGATCCCTCTTTTTCAACAAGAGATGATAATGTCAAAACATCATTTACAGACATATTCTTCGCTTTAATAGTGTTATAGTAAGGTGCCATCTTAGTATTCATTGTTGAAATCATATCTTCAACAAGTCCTTCTAAGGTTGTATCTTTATAATAGTTGTAGGTAGCTGGGAATAAATATCCTTCCAATTGATAAATAGCTTTTGATTTATCAGGTAAACTTCCTAGTAAATTTGGATATTTAGCTACCATTTTTTTAATAAACGTTTCATCTTGAACAAGTTTCAAGAAATCATCAGCTTTATAAGGTGTACTTGTAGTCTTTGTATCAATTTTATTAGACTCAATAGCTTTAGCAATCTGTTTAATAGTGTAACCCTCGGTAATTAATATCTTACCTAAAGCTGGTTTTGTCGGTTCTGCAGTTCCGCCTTTTTCCAATTCAGCAGCAATCTGATCTAAAGTCATACTTTTTTTAAGATTGTAGTATCCACTTTGAAAATTACTATAGTTTTTGAACTTGGAATAGTAATTAAAGACTGTGGCGCTCTTAATGACTCCTGCTTTTTCTAAAATTTGACCAATTAATTTATTCCCAGATCCTATCGGAATTTCAACTTGTACAAATTTATTTGAATTGGAATCAACAGGTTTAATAGCACTATCTACAAAACGATAACCTACAAATGCTGTCAAGAGCAATACAAGTATGATAATTGATATCAGAATACGTGCAATTCGTTTTGCCACATTATCTGCTTTCTGACGTCTTTCACGCTTGTTATGTTTGTTCTTGGCTGACAAAGCTATACCCTCTTCTTCTTTTGACAAATCCTCTACTCGGATAGGTTCCTTTGCTACGGGCTCTAACTCTGATATCTCACCAAGTTTTACATTTTCACCTTCTGTAGGAATATCTGTTGCTCTCACAAGAAAGATTTCTTCCGTTTCTTGATTAGGCACAGCAGTTGCAACATCAGTCTTATCTGCTTTTAAATCTATGTCAGGTACATTTTCAGTTGTCCTAAATTCACTAGATTTGGAGCCGCTATCAAGCTCTCTTGAAGGTTCCATCCCTTGATTGATAACTTGTTCTTCTTGGGAAGCTAATGCTTGTTCCGCCTGACGTCTTTCTTCTTCTCGAGCAGCTTCTGCCAGAAGTTTCGCCTCAATCCGAGCCTTCTCTTGCTCTTCTAAGCGTTGCTTAGTCTCTAGCGCCTTTGCTCTAGCTTCTTGTTCGTCTTTCAAACGTTGCGCTTCATAATCTGCCATCAATTGTGCTGTTCTGCGAGCAGCTTCTTTGGCTTCTTGCTCTTTTTGATAGAGTTCTTCTTCACGCAACTTTCTCAAACGGTTAGCTTCTTCTAACTCTGCCAGAATTTGTTCTTTAAAACTTTTCTGATCATGGTTAGAATGCTGATCGTCATTAAATTCGGTCAAAGAGATTTCCTCCTAATAATAATCACAGGCAATTATATCTTAAATAGTCTATAAAATCAACAAAACTTTGACAATGTTATCTACTTTTAACAAATTGATCGTGTTGGATTATTCCAAATCATATTATACCAAAGCGAACCACCATGTTTGGAGTCAGATTCTCCCTCATTTTTAAATCCATTCATTTCATAGAAGGAAATTAAATCATCATGGCAAGTTAAACTTATACCATCTCGTTCTTGAGAAACAACCAGGTCTTTCATCGCTGCTAATAATGCTGTACCAATCCCCTGACCTTTAAAATCAGGATGTATTGATAGACTAGTAATTCCTATGAAACCACCTACCCTTACAGGGAATTCAGAAACTTTATGGAATAAATCGTCCGTTAAGTACCGACCTTTAATAACCGGTCCTTCAATGTAACCTGCTAAACGACCATTAATCTCTGCAACTAAAAAAGTATCAGTCATTATCGTTAAACGTTCTTGCATTGCTTTTTTACTCGCAGCCTCTGCTTCTGAAAAATTTATTTGTTCAATACTAATGACTTGCTGTAAATCCTCTAGGCAACCATTTCTAATAATCATACTCATCTCCTTAATTTCTTTATGAAATTCTCTTGATAAAGTCAGATAGAGGACTGAGAAACTTCTCTCAGCCCTTACCATCAACTTATTGTGTATTTTTAGTTAGGTTAGCTAATAATTCTTCAAAAGAGCGCTCATACAATTGAATGTCTCCAGCACCCATAAAGACATAGACAGCATTATCATGATTGAGTAAAGGCGAGACATTTTCGACTGTCACTAAATCTGAGTGTTTGACAATCTTAGCAGCTAAATCTTCTACCTTCACCTCACCATTATCTACTTCTCTAGCAGAACCATATATTTGAGCGAGATAAACGCTATCCGCTTGACTCAAGGCATGGGCAAATTCGTCTAAAAGAGCTATCGTACGAGTGAACGTATGCGGTTGGAAAATAGCTACAATTTCTTTTGACGGGTATTTTTGTCGAGCAGCATCTAATGTCGCAATAATCTCAGTAGGATGGTGAGCAAAGTCATCAATAATGACAGTATCGTCAATAATCTTCTCAGTAAAACGACGCTTTACCCCTGAAAATGTCTTCAAATGCTCAGCTACTAATGCCATATCAATTCCCATTATGTAAAGGTTAGCAATAACAGCAGTTGCATTTAAGATATTATGTTTACCGTATGCTGGTACATGAAACTGACCAATTTCTTCTTGGTTATAGAAAACCTTAAAGTCAGAACCATTAACAGTTCGAGTGATGTCTTTTGCTATAAAATCATTTGAATCTTCAAAACCATAATAATATATTGGTGCCTCAGAAGTGATTTCATGAAGTTTTGGATCTTCTCCATAAATGAATAAACCTTTTTGAACTTGCTTAGCATAGTCATTAAAGGCATTGAATACGTCCTCTAAGCCTGTAAAATAATCAGGATGGTCAAAATCAATATTGGTAATAATTGAGTATTCTGGATGGTACGGCATAAAATGACGTTCGTATTCATCAGCTTCAAACACAAAGTAATTAGCATTAGCAGAACCACGTCCTGTACCATCTCCAATTAGGAAAGAAGTGTCTGTAATATTTTTTAAAACATGAGCTAATAAACCTGTCGTTGAGGTTTTTCCATGTGCCCCAGCTACACCTAGACTAGTGAACTGACGCATAAAATCTCCGAGAAATTCATGATATCGTTTAAAATGATAGCCCTTTTCAATAACATAAGCCAACTCTTCATTGTTATCTGGACGAAAAGCATTTCCTGCAATAATCTCTAAATCCTCACTGATATTATTCGGTGAGAAAGGTAATATAGTTACACCTGCTTGCTCTAAACCACGTTGGGTAAAATAATATTTGTCAACGTCACTTCCTTGGACGTTATGTCCCATTTGATGAAGCATCAGTGCTAGGGCACTCATTCCGGATCCTTTAATACCAATAAAATGATAAGTTTTTGACATGGTCTCTCCTTAATTAATGTCTTTAAAACGTGTCAGATTTAATTCTTGAGCCTTGGCTCTTTCTTTATGAAACTGATTGTCTTGTTTATTGTAAACTTGACTGCGTTTCAAAAAATCAAAATTATTTTTCTTTGTTTTTGGGTTCGGTGTATTATCAGGTTCTTGAAATATGATTGGAATTTCTGCTAATATATAGCTTTCCTGCTGTAAACGATCAGAAAGATGACTTAGTTCAGTCACCTTTCGCTGAGTTTGTTTTTTCGGTACTGTTGCCTTCAATTGTTGCTGAAAAGCTTCCTTTGATGGCGCCTTAAATTCCTGTTTCGCATAGTAAGCTTGTCGTTTCTCCCGAACAGACCTCTTTGCCTCTTGTCGAGATTTGCTCAACTCTGTCGCTTTTTTTACAAAACTCTGCGGTGGTACAGGATCATTTTCAATTACCTTAGGATGTGATATTTCTTCATGTTCATAATTGCTTTTGACCATGCTTTGATATGTTTTTTCTTGATAAAAGTCTCGAATGTTGTTAATTAAATCTTCATTATCATAAAGATTCATCTTTACAAGCGGAGACATTACTGGTTCATCATCTGCTATCAACGGAAATCGTCTAGAGCCTCTATTCACATTATCACTTCCTTTCTACAACAGACCTATTATAAACTAATTTTTCTGTTTTTTCAAAGTTTTCAACTAAGTAAAGCTTATCAGATTGGTATTTTTCATTCATTTATATAAAAAAGAAAGCGAGAGACCACTTTCTTTTTTATATTATAGTCACATCATCATATTTATTTAGAAACTCCAAGTATCTCTCGAATATCATCTACGCTCATGCTAGCATGGGTTTCATTTCCATCCAGAACTGTTGTAACCAAATGTTTTTTAGTTTCTTGCATTTCTAGAATTTTTTCTTCGATTGTGCCTCTAGTAATCAAGCGATAAACCTCGACATTCTCTTTTTGCCCCAACCTATGTGCGCGACTAATCGCCTGCATTTCAACAGCTGGATTCCACCACAAGTCAATCAGAACAACGGTATCAGCTCCTGTAAGGTTGAGACCAACGCCACCAGCTTTTAAAGAAATCAAGAAAGCATCTTTTGATCCTGCATTAAATGCTCTGGTCATTTCATGACGTTCATTTGCTGGTGTAGAACCAGTAATTTTATAAGTTGTAAGCCCCATAGCTACCATCTCACGTTCTGCGATATCTAACATACCCCTGAACTGAGAAAAAATCAGAGCACGATGTCCATTTTCCTTAATTTGTGTTAAAAGTTGACGTAGGCTTTCTAACTTACCGCTTTCACCATCATAATCCATAAAAAGACGTGGAGTGTCACAAATTTGACGTAATCGTGTGATGCCAGATAAAATTTCAATTTTACGACGATTTAAGTCAGCGTCACTAGAATGTTGGATACTTTCTTGAATTTGGCGTAATTGCGCCAAATAGATAACTTTTTGACTGTCTGTCATTTCATTTGGATAGTTCATTTCAATCAAATCCGGTAATTCTGGGAGAACTTCTTCTTTTCGACGTCTCATCACAAATGGTTTGATATAACGAGCAACTTGTTTAGGGTTCAACTTCAAAAACTCTTTCTTACCAGGTAATAAACCAGGTAAAATGATCTGGAAAATGGACCAAATTTCTAACAGTTTATTCTCAATAGGTGTTCCCGATAATGCAAAACAGTTTTTGACCTCAAAAGATCTCAAGCTATGGGCTATTTTAGTTTGAGCATTTTTCATAACCTGTGCTTCATCCAAAATTAAATAATCATAATTTCCTTCAGAATAAGTCTCAAAATCCTGCCTAAATGATGAATAACTTGTAATGATTACTTGATGACGTTCAGCAATAATTTCATCTCTACGAATCTTAGAACCATAGGCAACTGCTACATCTACGTCTGGCGCAAATTTGTGGAATTCATCTTGCCAATTATAAATTAAACTTGATGGTGATAAAATAAGCACACGAGAATCTCTAGTTAGTTTTGTACTTAAAAATGAAATCGTTTGAAGTGTTTTTCCAAGCCCCATATCATCAGCTAAAATCCCTGCAAAGCCATAATGATCTAACATACTTAACCAACGGACACCTGTAAGCTGATAATCGCGCAAGGAAGCTGAAACAGATAGACCAGGTATTTTAAACTTTTCTGGGTGTCTCAAATCTTCAATCAATTGGTAAAAATGTTGTGAAAAGCTAACATTATCTTGATTTGCAAACAGTTCTGATAATTGAAAGGCTGCAATATTATCTAATTCAATATGCCCATTCTTTGCTCGTCTAGCTCTCAACCCTTGCAAAGTTGCACTTACTTTCTTAGTTTCTTCATCAAAAATAACTAATTGCCCTGATTTATTCACAAAATAAGGATTATTGTCAAACAAAGCTACCAGAGCTTGATCAACATCGTTTTCCAGTAAATCAGAGAAATCAAAAGAAATATCTAGCAGGCTTCCCTTAGCTTCAATATCAATTTGCGGTCGTTCTATGAGACGATAACTTTCCAATTTTGCGGATAAGCTCACTGTTCCCATTTTTTTAAATTGTGGAAGCATATAGGTATAAAAATCGTATAATTCTTGTGCACTGTATGCTGGATGGCTGGTTGAAAAGTGGGGTGCAAAGCCATATTTTTCTAAGAGTTTAAATACTTTTTCTTCATGTTTGAAGTGACTAGCAAATGTTAACTGTTCTAGTTCTTGACGATTATGAACAGTTAAATCATTACCATAATCAAATACCATTTGCAATAAAATTTCATTTTGACTATTAATATCGAACTCAAAATTTACCTTAAAATCATGAATAGAGAAGCTCCGTGGAGCATCCACTAGTCCAATCTCCTTAAAATCCAGTAAATGAGCTGCTAACTTATCTTGATCATCTAAATCAAAATGGATATGTTTTGCTAAATCTCCCTCAATGGGAAGACTACGAATAGCCGTTACCATCTTTTCTTGCTTCAAATTAAGATGGTAGAAAGTATCGCGATAAAACAAATAAGAATTCGCAAATAGTGGTTTTAAGTCTTTCTCTTTGATTTCTAATTCAATTGATTGCCTATGGACAATAACCTTAAATTGATAAAGATGATCCTCACCTTCTAATTCCTTAAAGTAGAGGTGATTAAATTGATGAAAATCACTTTCAAATGAAAAATTTTCTAAAGCATTCATCAAAGTAACACCCTCTTCAAAAAAACCACGAGTGAGACTAAGGTGACGACCTTGATTTGGTAAAATAAACTCTAGATCAATTTTGCTTGAATGACTTGGAATGAGCCTCCATAAAAATTCTATCAATTCTTGACTGGTCTCATCAAACTGTATTAAAGACAAAGTTTCAAAGTATTGTTTTCCAATCTGATAATAAGCTTCTTTTCGAACAGTATTTAAAAAGGCTTTGATGTCACGAATAACATAACTTCTATCATCAGGCAGTCGTCTAATTTTTAAAGTCCACCAGATATCATTAGCATAAGGATTTTGTTCTCCTTGAGCCGATAATTGATATTTTATAGTATCATCTTCATTAATAATTAGACTATCTAAAAAAACACTACCAAAAGAGGTTTTCTTCTTAGTTTCTTGTTGACTTTCTTGTTGAACTTGAACTTTAGATAAGATTGCTTTACCTTCTGGATCGTTTTTCAAGAAATGCTCCAGAGCAGCTAAATGTTGACAATAGCCTTTTCTTGCAAAAAAATCACAAGAACATTTTGTTTCTTCTGTTACTAATGAATATTCAATCTGACAATCCCCAACTTTAGCTTTTAATAGATTACCTTCTTGAGAAATCAAGGACACCAAACCTTGTTCGTAGAGTTCTATACCTTGATTTCGAATACGTCCTGGAATCATTCTACTCATTATGCTACCACCTTCATCTTATCCCTTAATTATAACAAAATTCAAGTCCAATTTCTTGTAAAAATACTAAATTGATTGTTTTTTGATACAGTAACAAATAAAAAAGGCTAAAACAACTGTCCTAACCTTCTATTTCAATTTCAACAATAAGATGTTATTTACGTTTACGTGCTATTAGATTAATTGGTGTTCCTTCAAAAACAAATGCTTCACGGATTTGATTTTCTAAGAAACGAAGATATGAAAAGTGCATCAATTCTTCTTCGTTAACAAAAACAACGAAAGTTGGTGGTTTAACAGCAACTTGAGTTGCGTAGAAAATCTTAAGACGTTTTCCTTTATCAGTTGGTGTTGGATTAATAGCAATAGCATCCATAATCACATCATTTAATACAGCAGACGGAATACGTTTGTTTTGACTTTCGCTAATACGTTTAATCATATCTGGTAACTTGTGCAAACGTTGCTTTGTCTCTGCAGAAACAAAGATAATTGGCGCATAAGACAAGAATTGGAAGTTATCACGTATATCAGCTTCCCACTGACTGACAGTATGATTGTCTTTTTCGATAGTATCCCATTTATTAACTACAATAATAATACCTTTACCAGTTTCATGTGCAAACCCTGCAATACGCTTGTCATACTCACGAATACCTTCCTCTGCATTAATCACCATAAGAACAACATCTGAGCGGTCGATGGCGCGCATAGAACGCATAACAGAATATTTCTCTGTGTTTTCATATACCTTACCAGATTTACGCATACCAGCAGTATCAATCATAGTATACTCTTGCCCCTGGCTATCAACGAAATTAGTATCAATAGCATCGCGCGTAGTACCAGCAACTGGGCTAGCAATAACACGGTCTTCCCCAAGGATGGCATTAATTAAACTAGATTTCCCAACATTTGGACGTCCAATCAAACTAAAACGAATAATATCTGGATTTTCATTTTCCTCTTCTACCGGAAGATTTTCCACAATAGCATCCAATATATCACCAGTACCAATACCATGAACTGATGACAAGGGATAAGGATCCCCTAAACCAAGAGAGTAGAAATCGTAAATATCATTGCGCATCTCAGGATTATCTACCTTATTAACAGCTAAAATAACCGGTTTATTGGTCTTATAAAGAATACGTGAGACATACTCATCTGCATCAGTCACACCTTCTTTACCCGACACAACAAACACAATAACATCAGCCTCTGTCATAGCAATGTCTGCTTGGTGCTTAATTTGCTCCATAAACGGTGCATCAACATCATCAATCCCACCAGTATCAATTAATGAAAACTTACGATTTAGCCACTCACCCGTTGTATAGATACGATCACGAGTGACTCCTTCAACGTCCTCAACAATGGAAATACGTTCTCCTGCAATTCTGTTAAATAATGTTGATTTTCCAACATTCGGACGACCAACAATAGCAACTGTAGGTAATACCATAATTCTCCTCTCACTATTGGGAATACTCCCAATTCCATTCTATTTTATTAACGGCGATTCGGTCCTTCTAAGTGGAATTCTATCGCTAAATACCGTACGCGCTCCATAACTCGTTTTGCTTGCCAAGTTTCGTCGCTTCCTTTTATATTAGCCCATTTTCTTTCCAAATCGTTAAAACTATAATTTGACGTAAAGAAAGTGGGCAACTCTTCTAGCATACGATGTTGTAATATAACTTGTAAAATCTCGTCACGAACCCAGGACGTTGCCTGTTCAGCCCCAATATCATCTAAAATCAAAATCGGAACACTTTTCACAGCATCAATTTCATCTTTTACAGTTCCGCTTGAAATAGCATTTTTGACATCAATAGCAAAACTAGGGAAATGAAGAAGAGTCGTTGACACACCCTTTCTCTCTGATAATTCCCTCGCCATTGCTGCCATTAAATAGGATTTCCCAACCCCCATATCTCCATATAAATAAAGCCCCTTGTGATTATATGAAGGATAAGTCTCTACAAAATCAAGCAGTTGTGACATAGCTTTCATTCGACTCTCGTTATTAATATCAAAGTCAGTCATTCTGATATTCCGATAGGACTTGGGTAGATTAACTAAATTAATACGATCACTGATAGCTTGTTTTTTTTGTGCTTCAATTAACTCTCGTGTTTCTAAATAAGAAACATCTGCATAACCTTCATTCATAACCAAAATAGGCTCATAGCCTTTAGCAATATATTGACTATCCTTATTTTTAAATTTCTGACGCTCAATCAAAAATTGATTAAATTTAGACATGCTGATATTTATTTCACGCTGAGAAAGTTGGTGGGTTTTAATGAACTCCGCTACCTGAGCATCTGCTAAAATCATTTGAATAAGCTCATCATTTGTATTACGAGGCACTCTCCCTTGATTTTCTAATGCTTGTCCCACTGATTTCATGATTCACCATCCTTTCCTAATCGTTCTAAACGCTTGAGGGCATCTGTTTTAAACTGTTCTAATTCAATTTCTTTTTCTGGGCTAACCTCATCTTTATAATCAGGATTACTCCATTCAGGAACATTCGATTGTTTCTTCTTCGTTTCTGTTTTAGTCCTTACTTTTTGATCTGAAAAATCACGAATTTTAAGCACAGCATCTTCGGCCGTCATAACATTCTGAAAAGCAAAATCATTAGCAACTTTCATGATATAGGCCTTATTTAAGTTAGCAGATTTTGTCTTATTCAAGGTATATAAAACCATAACATTAATGACTTCGTCTAGGAAATTCATTTTTGCCAAATCCTCAAGTAAAGTCTTCTCACCACTTGTTGTCACTGCCTTACGGCTTCTCTTGATTTTTTCAAGGAACACTAGAGCACTATCATTTTTAGATTCCCTTAGTATGACCTTTTCATTATTTGTAAAACTCTGATTATCTTTAATATGCTGCCCCTCATTTTGTTGAACTTTCATTCGCTGAGGCGCAATCATTCCATTGATAGCTGTTTGTTTTGCTAATTGATAGGTATCATACCAATTTAAATGATAAAGTTCTGATACACTATAAATACCTAAGACATCATCTTTTTCATTGTTAAAACGTAAGCCATCTCGCATCATCAAACGTTTGAAACTTTCCAAGTCAAAAACATTTTTACTCCGGTTTACCTCTTGTTTTGGTTGTCCTAAATCCGAGAAAACATCTGTAAATTTTTTAGAGATATCTCTAGCATTTTTAGGTATTTTCATATCTAATTCTGCCACTGCTACCTCTCCTATACGTTTTTCTAACAAACGACGATAGATGGGATTAGATAAAAATAACTCATTTGACATAGCTTGATTCAACTTAACAAGGTAAGTACCTGTGGCTTGGTAAACAGTCAACAAATCCAAAGCTGTTAACATTACCAATGCATCTTGAAATCTTGGCATCCCGTATTGCAGATGATTGAGAACCTCTGAAAATTTATGACGTCGTATTCCGTCATCAAAAAAATGAACAAAATAATCATAGAGTGCCATGGCATCACTTCCCATAATTGGGAAATACAATTGTATTAAACTATTACTATCATAAACAATCTTATTTTGCTTAATATATGTAAACTCATCTATTGGACTCATCACACGCTACCACTCTTTTTACTCCGTACGCGCTTTGTAATTTGTTGAAGTAGTTCTTCAATTTCATCTACATCTTTAAAAGATTTATAAACACTAGCAAAGCGCACATAAGTAATCTCATCTAATTCGGCGAGTTCATCCATCACTAAATTTCCGATAGTGATACTAGAAACCTCATCTTCATACTCACTCCTAATTTTACGTTCGATACGTAAGATACAATTTTCAATATCTTCGCTCGAAACAGGGCGTTTTTGAGCACTCTGAATAATACCATTCAAAATTTTATCTCGAGAAAATTGCTCGCGAGTACCATCTTTCTTTATGACTAAAAGAGGCAATTCTTCCAAACGTTCAAATGTTGTAAAGCGGTTGCCACATTTTTCGCACTCTCTCCGGCGTCTGATAGTCGTACCTTCTTCAGCTTGTCGGCTATCAACCACACTAGATTTATTATAGCCACATTTTGGACAACGCATGTCAACACCCCTATTCTATCATATCATTTAATCATCTTATTTTAACACAAATTCAGTAATAACAAAAGAAGCGCCTCTCTTATCACCTCATCATATCAAAACACAAAATAATCCTTATGCCTTTTATCATTAAGCATAAGGATTTTTCTTATATTTCTTTAGTTTCTTCAAATTTTTTTATAGGAATGCGAACAATGAATTCAGTCCCTTGATTTAGTTCACTTTTAATATCCACCTTTAAATGGTAAGCATCCATAATTTGTTTAAACACTGAAAGCCCGATACCTAAACCAGCTTGTGTACTTTCTCTGTTACGTGATTTATCAGTTCGATAAAAACGATCAAAGATAAACTCAATATCTTCATCTGAGATACCTTCTCCTTTATCTTTTACAACTACTGTCGCAAAATCATTGTCTACTGATAAAACAACACTGACTTCTTTATAACTAGGAGAGTACTTGATAGCGTTATCAATTAAGATCATGAGAGCTTGCTCAAAATGTATCTTATATATCTTTCCCCAAACGATATCTGAAATATTATTTTCAAAAATAAATTGAAAATCTTCTCTCAAAATACGGAAATTTTCAATAACAACTGATATAGAGCTTGATAAATCTGTCACTTCATCTTGATGAAGTTCCAAGCTTCCTTGGACGCGAATCATATTTAACATGTCATTAATCATTAAGGACATACGATCTGCCTCATGGTATGCCGCTGCTAAACTTTCTTCAAGAATTTCTGGATCATCTTTCCCCCAACGTTGTAATAAACCAATATGACCCTTTACAACAGCGACAGGCGTTCTTAATTCATGACTAACATCACTAATGAATTGTGATTGTCGACGAGTATAGTCTTCCAACTGATCCAACATCCCATCAAAAATCCTAGACAATTCTCCAATTTCGTCTTCTGAACGGACCTTACTTCTAATTTCTAAATTACTAGGATTTTCAGATATCTGATGCATTAAGTCGTGTAAATTTTTAACCGGACGAACAATACGCTTAGTAGCACTATTAATAACGACCAAGGCTAAAACAGTCCCTAAAACTTCCATCATAATCAAGAAAACAATGATGTTTTGCCTCATACTATAATAACGACCTAAATTATAGAAAATTTGAACGTATCCAAGCAACTGTCCTGTTTTTTGAGAGTAGATTGCTTTTGTACCAACAAAACCTTCCATATCTGCAACTTTAGAGATGATAACTTTTCCCATGGATTTACCAATAGTTGGCATACCCGTTCTCAGTGTAGAAAAAACTGGTTTCCTGTTGACATCGTATAGGGTCATTTCTTGATTAACATAAAGAATACTATCGATTGACTCGCCCGTTCTAACAATTCCATTTTGACGCTTATGAGGATAGATGTCATCCGCAAAAACCTGGTTGTACAGGATCTCTAAAATATCATCGGATGTCAAACTAGAGTTCGCTTGCGACAAACGAACTCTAGTTTTTTCTAATGACCTACCGACATTAATTTTTTCCCTGTGAAGGACGTATCTTGTTGCCGAAGTATAAACTAAAACAGAAAATACTGTAAATAGGCTAAAAAATAAGATAAAAACTAATTGCGATAATTTTTTTGACAGAGGTTGTTTTACCCCTATAAACTGATCTTTTTTAATTTTCACGAATCACATAGCCCATTCCGCGAACAGTTTGAATATATGATTCACGACCTGGGATATCAATTTTACCTCTTAGGTAACGGATATAAACATCAACAACGTTTGTCTCTGCTGCCACATCGTATTTCCAAACATGTTCTAGCAACTCTTCTCGTGTCATAACACGATTCATATTTGTCATCAAGACATTCAACAAATCAAATTCACGTTTTGTTAGTGAAATTTCCTCATCACCACGCATCGCTGAACGATTATGAGTATTTAATGACAAATCACGGAAACTACCACTATCACCTTTTTCTTTTGTCTTCGTTTCAATTTCTTGGCGTCGGAAAATCGCTCTAACACGTGCTAATAATTCTTCGATTGCAAACGGCTTAACAATATAATCATCTGCTCCACGATCAAGACCAGCTACAATATCCATAACAGAATCACGTGCTGTCATCATCATGATATAGGTTGTTTTTTCAGCCTGCAGGCGACGTGTGATTTCGAAACCATCCATCTCTGGAAGCATTAAATCCAGTAGAATCAAATCAAAATCTTTTTCTAATGCTGTGTCCAATCCTTCACGACCGTTTGTTTCAACAACAACATCATATCCTTCATGTAGTAGTTCTAACGAGACGAAGCGAGCTAAATTTTTCTCATCTTCGATTATTAAGATCTTTTTACCCATCTACACCAACCTTCTTATTCTTTACTTAACACTATCAATTATTTTTTAGAATATCTAGATAAAAAACAAGATAGCCCACATTTTACTAACGTTTCTTTAAATAAATAAATCGCCATCCCAAACAATTGTTCGATAGCGAGACTTAATTTTTATTATTGAGTAGTGTCCTCTGTCACTTTTCAATTCTACTAAAAAAAAATTAAAATATCAACTGATGTTATTAATAATTTTTATCTAATCACTATCAAACATACCTTCTAAGGCTGCGAAAGGATTAGATTTTTCTTTTTCTTTAGCTTGTTTTTCTTCATACTGCTTTTCAGTCATTAACGACCAATTTTTACCTGATAAATCCGCTTCTACCCCAACCTCATCAGCTGCCAGAACACGAAGAGGTATATTTAACAAGATATTATCGATAACGCTTTCTTCTAAATTAATATCATCTTCCTCTAATATTAAGACCAACTCCTGATCAACGAGCTCTTTTTTAGTGCTAACATTTTCAGCTTCAATAAAAACTTCATTAATAGTTTGCTTTTCAGATAAAACAACTGGTTTCATAGAACGACTAGACGGTAATGTAATATCGTAAGCCATATTATAGTCAAGTAGATAGAGACCATCTTCATACACCACATGACCTGAAACTTGAATATCAGAAATATCCATTATCTCTGAATGACGCTCCATAAGCGACTCTTTGATATCTATTTTTTTATCAAAATAAAGCCCCTCTGGTGATTTTTTGATTTCTGTAAGTAACACGTGCCATCTCCCTTTATAGTATATGTCATATTATATCAAGTTTTACAGGCTTTGTCTTAAAAAAACAAAACGCAAGGCATAGCTACCCTACGTTTTGTTAACGACTACATATGACGCAAACGCTCAATACGATCTGCAATTGGTGGATGCGTATAAAATAAAGACTTTAACCCTTCTTTTTTCGTTGGGTCATTGATATAGAGAGCCGCACTAGCATCATCTACTGGATGCCCCATAGGTTCAGAACGATCAAGTTTTTCTAAAGCAGAGATCATTCCTTGTGGATTTCTTGTTAACTCAACAGAACTAGCGTCTGCTAAGTATTCGCGCTGTCTTGAAATAGCTAATTGAACTAAACTAGCGGCTAATGGTGCAAGGATTAGTGATAAAATAGAGAAAATCAAAACCAAGATGTTTCCACCATCTTCTCTGTCATCATCACGCCTACGACCTCCGCCGTAAAATAACATACGGCTACCAATGCTTGATATTAGAGTTACAGCACTCGCTAAAGCTACTGCAATGGTTGAAATACGGATATCATAATTACGAATATGACTAACCTCATGTCCAATAACACCCTCTAGCTCTTCGCGGTTCATAACAGCTAATAGGCCTGTCGTTGCTGCAACAGCAGCATTTTCTGGCTTAGAGCCTGTGGCAAAGGCATTTAGGGAGTCATCTTCAACAATGAAAACGCGTGGCATAGGTATCTGAGCTATCATTGCCATATCTTCAACAATATGAAAATAATTTGGCGCCTCATCTTCTGTAACTTCACGCGCATTGTTCATTGACATAACAACATTAGTTGATTGAAAAATCATACTTACTGCATAGATAACCCCAATAATTAGAGCTAGAACAAGCCCAAATTGGTAGCTGCCTAATACCAAATAACCTACAGCTGCTCCAATAGCTGCTAAAAGACAGAAGAAGACAATTAACAAGACAACTGTTTTTCTCTTATTACTTGCAATTTGTTGATACAGCAAAAGCCTCTCTCCCTTCTCAATTAAAAGTCAAAGGAAACTTTTGGCACTTCTTTTTCTTCTTCAGGAGTTTCTAAGAATTGGCTTGGTTTGAACCCAAATAGTTTTCCAACAATATTACTTGGGAAAGTTTCTAATTTCACATTATAATTGGATGTTGTTGTGTTATATAACTGACGTGAATAAGAAATTTTATTTTCCGTATTAGTTAGTTCTTCTTGAAGTTTAACAAAGCTATTGTTGGCTTTTAAATCTGGGTAATTTTCAGCAACCGCTAAAATACTTGAAAGCTGTCTTGTTAGCTCATTACTTGCTGTCATTGCTTCAGCAGGTGTGTTAGCTTTAGCAACTTGAGCACGCAGTTCTGCAATCTTCTCAAGTGTTTTCCCTTCGTACGCAGCATAGCCTTTAACAGTTTCGATTAGGTTTGGAATTAAATCGTTACGACGTTTCAATTGAACGTCTATTTGACTCCATGATTCTTTAGTATGCATGCGACTTCTAACTAAACTGTTATAAGCAACAATCAACCAAATAACAAACAAAGCAATAATTGCTATTAAAATCATAGTTCCCATAGTAGTAGCTCCTTTACATTTTTTCCATTATAGCAATTTTCTTTAGATTAGGAAAGTCCTGTTATTCCCATTATTAGTATTTGTGATAAAATAGAGTCATTATACGATATAGAAATTGAGGTTTACTATGACACCCCAAGCATTTTATCAAGTTCTGATAGAGCATGGTATTACACTTACTGACAAACAGAAAAAACAATTTGAAACTTATTTTAGACTTCTTGTTGAATGGAATGAGAAAATTAACCTAACAGCTATTACAGATAAGGAAGAGGTTTACTTAAAGCACTTCTATGATTCTATTGCGCCGATTTTACAAGGTTATATTGACAATAGTCCTCTTAGCATTTTAGATATTGGTGCTGGTGCAGGTTTTCCTAGTATTCCTATGAAAATCCTTTATCCTGAAATTGATATTACTATTATTGATTCACTGAATAAACGCATTAATTTTCTAAACATATTAGCTAATGAACTTGAACTTTCAGGAGTTCACTTCTTCCATGGGCGCGCTGAGGACTTTGGTCAAGATAGAGTATTTCGAGCTAAATTTGATATCGTAACAGCTCGTGCAGTAGCTAAAATGCAGGTTCTAGCAGAATTGACAATACCTTTTCTTAAAGTTAATGGTCGCTTGATTGCACTGAAAGCTGCAGCTGCTGAAGAGGAATTAATTTCTGCAGAAAAAGCTTTGAAAACACTATTTTCACAAGTAACTGTAAATAAAAATTATAAGTTACCTAATGGTGATGACCGAAATATCACAATCGTTAGCAAGAAAAAAGAAACGCCTAATAAATACCCTCGTAAAGCTGGTACTCCAAACAAGAAGCCTTTGTAAAGTTGGGAGCTAGTATGAAACATTTCTTTGATTACAAGACAATGTCTGTCGCACGTAAACTCAGCATTAGTTTTATCGCTGTTATCCTATTGGGAAGTATTTTACTTTCACTTCCAATTTTTCAATATGCTAACGCCCCTAAAACACATTACATTGATCACCTTTTCACGACTGTTTCAATGGTATGTGTAACTGGTTTATCTGTTTTTCCTATCAGTAAGGTTTATAACGGTTGGGGGCAGATTGTAGCTATTTTACTCATGCAAACAGGGGGACTTGGTTTAGTAACACTAATGTCGTTGTCTTACTATACCCTAAGACGTAAAATGTCGTTAAATGATCAGACCCTTTTGCAGTCAGCGATAACTTATAACAGTTCGACAGATTTAAAAAAATATCTCTATATGATTTTTAAAGTAACTTTAACTTTAGAAGTTTTAGCAGCCAGCATTTTAGCCATAGATTTTATTCCTCGATTTGGTTTGGGTCATGGTATCTTTAATAGTATATTCTTAGCTGTCTCAGCCTTTTGTAATGCCGGTTTTGATAATCTAGGGGCAACGAGCTTAGCTCAATTTAAACTAAATCCTTTGGTTAACATTATCGTTTGTTTCTTGATTATTTCAGGAGGACTTGGATTTGCCGTATGGAAAGATTTAATTGAAGCTACTATACAAACATCTCACAAGGGACCAAAATTAATCAAGACATTTCCAAAACGCCTCAGCAACCATTCTAAACTGGTTTTAAAAACAACAACCATTATTTTACTAACAGGAACTTTGCTTTCTTGGTTGTTAGAGTTTGGAAATTTTAGAACAATTGCTAATTTATCTCTACCTAAACAACTAATGGTCAGCTTTTTCCAAACAGTTACGATGCGTACCGCTGGATTTTCAACTATTGATTATACCCAAACTGATTTCGCAACCAACCTTGTTTATATTATCCAAATGTTAATTGGAGGAGCTCCTGGTGGAACGGCAGGAGGATTTAAAGTCACTGTTATCGCCATTTTACTCTTACTATTTAAAGCCGAACTGAGTGGCCAAAGCCAAGTGACTTTTCATTATCGAACAATTCCTTCCAGTATTATTAAACAAACACTATCGATTTTAACTTTCTTTTTTATCATACTTATTAGCGGCTATCTCCTTCTTCTGGAACTCAATCCCCATATAGATCCTTTTTCTCTTTTCTTTGAGGCATCTAGTGCCTTAGCAACCGTGGGTGTAACAATGAACACTACCAATCAATTAACTCTGGGCGGTCGAATTGTAATTATGTTCCTCATGTTTATTGGTCGAGTCGGTCCAATTACCGTACTGCTATCAATTCTTCAGAAAAAAGAGAAGGAAATTCACTATGCTGAAACAGAAATTATTCTAGGTTAGAAAAGGTCTTTTATGAAAACAAAAATTATTGGTGTACTTGGTCTAGGAATATTTGGACAAACACTCGCACAAGAACTAAGTAACTTTGAACAAGATGTTATTGCTATTGACAGCAATCCTGAAAATGTACAAGCTGTCGCCGAAGTTGTTACAAAAGCAGCTATCGGAGACATTACTGATTTAGCTTTCCTAAAACACATCGGGATCAGTGACTGTGATACTGTTATTATTGCTACAGGAAACAGTTTAGAGAGCTCAGTATTGGCCGTAATGCACTGTAAAAAGTTAGGCGTCCCACAAGTTATTGCTAAAGCTCGAAACCTTGTATACGAAGAAGTACTTTATGAAATTGGTGCTGATTTGGTTATCTCTCCGGAGCGAGAATCTGGGCAAAATGTTGCTGCAAACCTCATGAGAAATAAAATTACAGATGTCTTCCAGATTGAATCTGATATTTCTGTCATTGAATTTAAAATTCCCAAATCATGGGTAGGGAAAACTGTCGAACAATTAAATATCCGTCACAAGTTTGATCTTAACCTCATAGGTATCAGAAAAGCAAAAAACAAACCTGTCGATACCGAAGTTCCAATCAATAGTCCACTTGAAGAAGGTATTATTCTAGTGGCTATCGCTAACTCAGATGCCTTCCAACGCTATGACTATTTAGGATACTTTAACTAAAGAAAATAAAAAACTGACTATTAAGGTCAGTTTTTTATTGCCATGGGTTATAGAAACGTCCATGATTAAGGTGAATTAAATAAAGGCTTACAAACAGACTAGCTAGAGCAAGTATGATTAAGACAATGTCACTTTTTTCCAAAGATTGCTTAGAGTACCAAGTACGTCTTTTATTTTTACCAAATCGTCGAAGTTCCATAGCAGTTGCTACTGTATCAATACGTTCTAGAGAGCTAAAAATTAATGGTGTGACAATCTGCAAATTCCCCTTAATGCGTGCTACTAAGTTCGATTTTTTTGATAATTCTATTCCTCTTGCCTCTTGTGCTCGACGTATTGTATAAAATTCTTCTTGAACATCAGGTATATATCTAAGGGTCAAACTAACAGCATAAGCTATTTTATATGATAAACCTAATTGATTTAAACTTGATGCGAACTGACTAGGATTAGTTGTCATCAAAAACAAAAGAGCTAAAGGCACTGTACAAAAGTATTTTAAAATCAGATTAAAGAGGTAAAACAACTCTTGGCTAGTCACATCATATGGGCCAATTCCTTTTAACAATAAAGAAGAACTACCATAAATCTTATCACCATAATGGGGAGCAAAAAGATAGACCATTATAATATTTAAAACAGCGAATACAACAACTAAAGTCATAACAAAGGACACCTGTTGCCATTTGATTTTTGCTAATCTAAATAAGACTAGCGATCCCAATGAAACAACAATTAAAAATCTTGTATCATAAGTGGTCATGCAAGCAACAGAAACTAAAATAAAAAATAGTAACTTACTGGCACCTGATAGCCTGTATAGAAAGCCATAACCCTCTTGATAACCAATTAATTGTTTAGCCATTCTTACCTCCTTGATTATCAATGTACCATTGTGTTAGTTTCTGTGGAGATATCCCTAATCTGTCTGCTAAAGCAAATAAACTCGTTTTCTTTAAATGAGTCTTTTTCAAAAGCTCTGTATTTGAAAGGATGTTAATAGGATGATCATCTGCAACAATCAGACCATTGTCGATTACAATTGCACGATCTGTATACTCTAACATAAGCTGCATATCATGTGTAATCATAACAATGGTATGTCCATCACAACTTAGTTTATCAAGGAAAGACATCATTTCAGTATAATGCTTCATATCTTGACCAGCTGTTGGTTCATCCAAAATAATAACTTCTGGATTTAAAATCAGTATCGAAGCAATCGTAACACGTTTTTTCTGACCGAATGATAGAGCCGATATAGGCCAATTCCTAAATTGGTAGAGCCCACAAACCTTTAATATATCGTAGACACGACTTTCTATATCATTATCACTAAAACCTCTTAAACGGAGACCCAGAGCAACTTCATCAAAAACCATCGCTTGACTTATCATCTGATTGGGATTTTGCAAAACATAGCCAATTCGTTCTGCTCTTTCTTTTATAGAGTCTTGACTGACATCTTCATTATTATAAATTAGAGTAGCATTATTAGGGATAAATTGACATAACGCTTTAGCTAAAGTAGATTTACCTGCACCATTTTTCCCAACGATAGCTAACCGCTGACCTTTATATAAATCAAACGAAACATCATCTAAAGTATTATTCTCTAAATCATATGACACCGACAAATGCTGTACTGATAATAATTTATCTGTATGTTTATCTAAATCTAATGCTCGCATTTTAGGTATCAATAGTTCACTGAAATCAAAGTCATCAATAGACGTCATTGTATTTTGTTTTTCAAAGTCATATCCTAAATTTTTGAGAGCAGAAATATACAGTGGTTCTCGAATACCATATTCAGATAAAAAATTAGTTTTTAAAAGTTGATCCGGCTCCCCATTATAAATAATTTGTCCATCACTAAAAAGAACTACACGATCTACTCGCTCATAAAAAATATCTTCCAATCGATGTTCAATAATAATAGTGGTCGCATCTTGCTCTTGATGAATACGGTCAACCAATGCCATGATATCTTGTCCCGATTGTGGATCTAGATTAGCCAAAGGCTCATCAAATAATAGAATTGGGCTATCGTCTACTAAAACTCCAGCTAAACTAACCCGTTGTTTTTGTCCTCCCGACAAGTCTTGTGGACGTTTAGACAAAAGAGGAGCTATTTCTAAACGTTTTGCCCACATTTCAACGATAGAGGCCATTTCTTCCTGTGCTACAACATCATTTTCTAATGCAAAAGCAATATCTTCTGCTACTGTCAATCCTATAAATTGGCCATCTGGATCTTGTAAAACCGTAGAAACTAAATGAGACTTGTCATATATTGACAAGTCAAAAGCATTTTTATGGTTAATCGTAAAAATACCACTATATTGGCCTTTATGAGTATTTGGGATAATACCATTTAAACAATGACCAAGCGTTGACTTCCCCGACCCTGAAGGTCCTAATATCAAGACCTTTTCACCTTTAGGAATGCTTAAGTTAATCCCTTTTAAAGTTGGTTCAGATTGAACGTCATATTGAAAGGTAAAATCCTTCCATTCAATAAAATCTTTCATAGATTACTCTCTTATCCTAATCTTTGGATAAACTACCTTTTTGTGGTCGTGATTTAGCGTATGCTAGCAACAAAAGCGTACCACCTACTCCAATAGTAATGGAATTCACAAGGCTTGATAAGAAACCTTGTGCAAAAACTTTGCTTGCAGGTTCGCTATAAAAGAAAATATCACCATACGGTGCAACGACAGACCAACCTATAAGGTTAGCAATAACTTGAACTACATTAAATAGAAGCAAATCCTTCTTAGTCATGCCAGATAATTGAATAGCTAATTTTTTAGCAAAAAAGCCTATCATCAAACCTAAAAGACCACTAACTAAAACCCAAGTCCACCACGGAGAACCATATTGAATCGAATCTTTCAATGCGTGTCCGATAAAACCAGTAAAAAAACCAACTCCTGGTCCATAAATAACTGCAAATAATGCTAAAACTGCATACTGCAATTGAATATTAGTATTTGGAATTGGTGTTGGTATATTAACTAGCATACCTATAATGATAAAAAGTGCAGCTCCAATTCCAGTCGCTACAACCTTTTTTATTGTGTTTGTATTCATAAAAACCTCTCTGAAAAACAAGCTTAAACAGTCACTTACAATCTGTTCTATTTTATCATATTTCAAGCTGATTTGAAACCTTATTGACAAGAAGAACTGAAAAACGATTGAAAATAATATTAAATACCAAAAAAGATCTCAGATAGAATACCTAAGACCTTCATTAGTTTATTTTTTTCCAAAAACTGATTTTTCAGCTACAGCCGTGAACAGAACGTCTGTCGATGAATTTAAGGCTGTCTCACACGAATCCTGTATCACCCCTACAATGAAACCAACTCCTACGACTTGCATTGCAACGTCATTTGAAATACCAAATAAGCTACATGCCACCGGAATCAATAAAAGTGAACCACCAGTTACACCAGAAGCTCCACATGCTGATACAGCAGCAACCACACTTAATAAGAATGCTGTTGGAAAATCAACAGTAATTCCTAAAGTATTTACTGCTGCTAAAGTCAGGATATTAATTGTAATAGCTGCACCAGCCATATTGATAGCTGCACCAAGCGGGATAGATACTGAGTAAGTGTCTTTATCTAATCCTAAATCCTCACATAGTCTCATATTAACAGGAATATTCGCCGCAGAACTACGTGTAAAGAAAGCTGTAATACCTGAATCCTTTAAGCATCGTAATACCAAAGGGTAAGGATTTTTACGCATCATAACAAAAGCAATGATTGGGTTAACGACAAGAGCTACAAATAACATCGTACCCACCAAAACTAATATTAAAAGACCATAATCACCTAGTATACCAATACCGTTTTCTGAAATGCTAGTGAAAACCAACCCCATAATACCAATTGGGGCCAAATTGATAATCCATTTGACAACTTGTGAAGTAGCATCAGCAAAAGTTTGCATTAAATCTTTTGTACGCTGATTACTGCTTCGCATCGCCAAACCAAAAATAACCGCCCAAAATAGAATACTCATATAATTGGCCTCGGTAATGGCATGAATGGGATTATCAACAATTTTCAACAAAAGAGATTGAAAGACTTCTGAAATCCCCTTGGGAGGTAATAAGTCTGTCTTTGCTGGCGTTTTCAATATCAGTGTCAAAGGGAAAATATAGTTCACAACAACAGCGATTAGGGCCGCTGCAAAAGTTGCAGTGATATACAAACCAATTATCGTTGACATATTGGTCTTACCGCCCTCACGGTGTTGCGACAAGGCACTAATAACTAAAGTGAAAACTAAAAGAGGGGCAATAGCTTTCAACCCTCCTACAAAAAGTTGACCAAGTAAACCAATCGCAGAGGCTTTAGGGACTAAAATACCCAAGAATAAGCCAATAACGACTCCAATTGTTATTTTTTTTATCAAGCTTGTTTTTCTCCAAGCTTTTAAAAATCGTTTCATACTAAACTCCTAAAAAATTCTTAAACTCTATGATATGATAAAAAAAAAGATTCGTCAAATACCTTTTTTATTTTTTAGAGGTTGACGAATTCTAAATTTTTCTGATATAATTACTTTTTGAAATATTCAATCAATTTCGAAAATAAAATATTTTTTTGTACAGAAAGGTACATTGATGAAACTAAAAAACACTTATATCATTATCGGCTTGTTGCTTTTTGCGCTGTTCTTTGGAGCCGGTAATCTTATTTATCCAGCCTACTTAGGTATCTACTCTGGTTCTAATTGGGCGTGGGCTATCATTGGGTTCTGCTTAACAGGCGTAACTTTACCCCTACTTGGTGTTGCAGCTGTGGCGTACTCAGGAGCAACCGATGTTGAAAGCTTCACCAAACCTGTCTCTAAAACATATGCTATTTTCTTTGCAGTAGCACTATACCTATCTATTGGACCTTTCTTTGCCATTCCTCGAACAGGGGCAACCTCATTCTCAGTTGGTATTCAACCTATCTTAGGCGACAGCTCCTTAGTCAAAATTATCTATGGTTTAATTTTCTTTGGTATTTCTTATTTCTTAGCTATTAGACCTAGTCAGATTGTAGATCGTATTGGTAAATATCTAACTCCCTTTTTACTAACTGTTATTAGTATTTTAATTATTGCCTCACTCATCCATCCAGCTGCTATCGTTGGAACACCACATAACGCTTCAACGAATGTCAGCGATGCTTTCAAGGATTTACCATTCCTAGCAGGACTGATTCAGGGGTATGGTACAATGGATGCCCTTGCATCAATTGCTTTTGCTATTATCGTTATTCAAGCAAGTAAACAGTACGGAGCAATTACCAAAAAAGAAATTACTTCTATGGCACTTAAATCTGGTGCTATCGCTACATTTCTTTTAGCTTTTATTTATATTTTTGTAGGACGTATTGGTGCAACTTCACAAAGCTTGTTTAAATTTGCAAATGGTTCCTTCTTACTTCACAATACTCCAATAGACGGTGGGCATGTTCTTAGTCAATCAGCTAACTTCTATTTAGGAATTGTGGGACAAGCTATTTTAGGTACGGCTATTTTTCTTGCTTGCTTAACAACAGCTACTGGATTAATCACTGCTTGTGCGGAATACTTCCACAAATTACTTCCAAAGATTAGTCACATTACTTGGGCTACAATCTTTACTTTAATTGCTATTACGTTCTATTTTGGTGGTTTATCAGAGATTATCCGTTGGTCACTACCAGTTCTCTACCTTCTCTATCCATTAACTATAGTCTTAATTTTCTTAGTCTTTTTTGATCAAAAATTTGAAAGTAGCCGCATTGTCTACCAAACTTCTATTGCCGCCACTGCTGTCGCTGCTTTATACGATGCCTTATCAAAACTCGGCGAAATGACTGGTTTATTTACCATTCCATCCGCTTTGACCACATTCTTTACTAAAGTTGTTCCTTTAGGTGAATATTCTATGGGATGGATTAGTTTTGCAATTTGTGGTGTCTTAGTTGGTCTTATTCTAAAAAAAGTAAAAGCATAATAATTTAAAGCAGTACGAAAATTACTGCTTTTATTTTAAAATAATTATTGTAACCGCTTTCTTTTGGTGGTATAATAGCCTTGAAAATAAATAATTTTTGGAGGAACTCTAATATGAGAGCTGCAACTTATCTTTCAGCTAATGAATTATCACTTACTGATAAGGCTAAACCTCAAGTAATAAAACCCACAGATGCGGTTGTAAGACTTGTCAAAACAACCATTTGTGGTACTGATCTACATATCCTTGGTGGCGATGTTCCTGCTTGTAAACCAGGAACAACTTTAGGTCATGAAGGCATTGGTATCGTCGAAGAAGTTGGTTCTGCTGTCAATCATTTTAAAGTCGGAGATAAAGTAATTATTTCTTGTGTCACTGCCTGTAATACTTGCTATTACTGTAAGCACCAGTTGCCTTCACATTGTGAAGATGGCGGGTGGATTTTAGGACATCTTATTGAAGGTACTCAAGCAGAATATGTTCATATTCCACATGCAGATGGTAGCCTTTATCATGCACCTGAAGGTGTTTGTGACGATGCATTGGTTATGTTATCTGATATTTTACCAACTTCATACGAAATCGGCGTCTTACCTTCTCACATTAAACCAGGTGATACTGTTTGTATTGTAGGCGCTGGACCAATTGGACTATCTGCCTTACTAACTGCACAATTCTATTCTCCTGCCAAAATTATTATGGTTGATTTATCTCAAAAACGACTTGAAGCCTCTAAAAAATTTGGTGCAACACACACCATTCTATCAACGTCTACTCAAGAAGTTAAAGAAGAAATTGATAAAATTACCAAAGGCCGTGGCGTTGATGTCGTATTAGAATGTGTTGGTTATCCTGCAACATTTGATATTTGTCAAAATGTAGTTTCTATTGGAGGACATATCGCAAATGTTGGTGTTCATGGTAAACCTGTTGAATTTAACCTCCAAGATTTATGGATAAAAAATATAACCCTTAATACTGGATTAGTTAATGCTAATACAACTGAAATGCTCCTTGAAGTTCTTGAGACAGGCAAAATCGATGCAACACAACTAGTAACACATCACTTCAAGCTATCTGAAATCGAAGAAGCTTATAAGGTATTTAAAGCTGCTGAAGAAAACAATACTCTCAAAGTTATCATCGAAAACGATATTACTCCAGCCTGATAATTTTTAAACAAATAAAAATGTGAGAAGAATAGCCTTCTCACATTTTTATTTATGACTCAAGCGACGTGTTAAAAAATCACCTAAAAATTGGATAAAGAAAATTAATAATAAAATCAGAATAGTCGCTACTAAAGTAATATCATCACGAGAATAGTTATATCCTTTAGTAATAGCAACAGAACCCAATCCTCCTGCACCAATAGCGCCAGCCATAGCTGTTTCACCTACTAAAGAAATCAAAGTAACCGTTGATACTCGAATTAAATCTGGTAGACCTTCACGAAGATAAACTACAATAATATCCCAAAGTGTTCCACCTGAGGCTTGTGCAGCCTCAATAACTCCACCATCAAGTTCAGCTAAAACAACTTGAACTTGACGAGCAAAAAATGGGAAAACTGCCAAAGAAAGAGGTACCAAAGCTGCTGGTGAACCAAGTGTTGTTCCTACAATTACGCGAGTTACTGGCGCAATCAAAGCAAGAAGAATAATGAAGGGCAGAGCTCTAAAAACAGAAACAACTTTATCTAAAACTCCAAATACTAATTTATTAGCAATAACTCCTCTAGGACTAGTTAAAACAAGGAATAAACCTCCTAACAATCCCATTAAACCTCCAATAAGGAACGACCAAAAAGTCATATAAAGGGTTTGTACAATAGCTGTCTGCCAGCCGTAAGCACCTTCCCAACCCATTTGATATACATTTGGTAAATGTGTTTGAATCCACTCTATCATGCTTTACCACCTTCTTTCAATAACGTTAATTGAACTTGCGAATCTGTAATTGCTTGGCAGGCTTGTCTTAATTTTTCTTCGTCACCTGATAAGATAACTACCATTTCTCCAACTGGAATACCATCTAAAATTTCAATATTCCCATAGAGGATGTTAGCAGTTACTTCAAATTCTTTATAAATTTGATTTAAAAGCGGCTCATCCGTGCTATGCCCAGCGTATTTCAGTTGAACTAATTTGCTACCTACTGGTAGATTTTTGACAACTTCTTGTTGCTCAATCTTAAGCATTGCCTCATCAATACCAGTAGCTATTTTTATAAAATCTTGTGTAAGACTCTCTCTAGGATGTGAAAAAATGTCTAAAACTGATCCTTCTTCAATCAATTTACCATTTTGCATAACAGCAACGCGATTAGCAATGTCTTTGACAATTTGCATCTCATGTGTAATCAAAACAATCGTAAGTCCCAATTTTTTATTCAGATCTTGGAGAAGGGCAAGTATTTGTTTTGTTGTTTTAGGGTCAAGTGCAGAGGTAGACTCATCTGAAATTAAGATTTTAGGATCGTTAGCCAATGCACGCGCAATGGCAACACGCTGTTTTTGCCCTCCTGATAATTGTGAAGGATAGTTTTGAGCACGATCGGATAATCCAACAAGTTCTAATAATTTAGCAACCTTAGCTGCTTTCGCCTCTTTTGATAAACCTGAATGTTTAAGAGCAAAAGCTACATTCTGCTCTGCTGTCAACTGTGACATTAGGTTAAAATGTTGAAAAATCATTCCAATTTCACGGCGCTGTTCGCGTAATTGTGTGCTAGTCAGTGTCACCTTGTTGTCGTAAATAACTTGGTCATCAATAGTAATTTTACCTGCTGAAGGTTCTTGTAGCAAATTAATAACACGAACAAGGGTAGATTTTCCGGCTCCTGAATAACCGACAATTCCATATATATCACCTTGATTAATATGGATAGTAACATCTTTAACAGCATTAATCTCACGTTTCTTTTGGTGGAAAGTAACATCAATGTTGTCTAATTTAATAATTGGTTCTTTACTCATATGATTCTATTAAAGCCTCCACTAATTCAATATGGGTGTAATAATCAGCAATACTAACATTTTCATCAACGCCATGGTCTCGACTATTGGCATGTCCTATGCCAATAGCTGCAATTGGCGCTCTTAGAGCTTGATGAACTAAATACATTGGTCCTGTACCTGGTGAGGTAGGTAACAGAGATATCCCTTCTGGATAAAATTGCTCAGCTAAATCAACAACCTTTAGGATAGATGGCGCTGACATATCACTACGATAAGACATTTCACCAAGGGTATAGGTTAGCTCAATGTCTTTAAAGCCATTCTCTTTCAAATGATTTTGTATTGAATCTAGTACACCTTTCGGGGTTAACCCTGGTACTAACCTAACCTCTGCTTTACATTTAGCATAAGCAGGTAAAATTGTTTTGACGCCTTCACCTTGATAACCTGAGGTTATACCTTCAATGGCTATAGAAGGTTCAAAATAAAGCTTTCTCAAAAAAGTTTTATGACTATCTGCTAAACTGGGCAAAACTAATTGGTAAGCACCTTCTAGCGCCTTTGCAGATCTATAAGAATATTTTTCAACTAATTCTAACTCTCTCTTAGTAGGGGGAATAACTTTATCATAAATACCTTCTACCAATATATGACCTTTGTTATCCCTTAACGTATTGAGGGCTTGAATTAAATACCATGTCGAGGAATCAACAACCCCACCAAAGGATGAATGAATATCAACATCCGCTGAACTTACTGATAAATCAAAAGTGACAATGCCTTTATTTCCACCAGCAATTTCCAACTGTCCTTTAGGATTTTTAGGGCCATCTTCCCACACGATCAAATCAGCCCCTTGTAGCTGCTCTTGATACTTTTCTAAATAATAATCAAGGCCTACTGAAGCTGATTCCTCTGCTCCTTCCACAATAAAAGTGATATCTAGAGGAAGTTCCCCTTTGTGTCTTGATAAATATTTTTTAACTGCTGATAAACGTGCGGTAATGTGACCTTTATCATCATCTACACCACGTCCATACATCTTACCATATCGAAGTGAAAGTGTAAAAGGGTCCTCAGTCCACTGTTCTACCTCATCTGCTGGTACAGTATCATAATGATTGTAAAAAATAATACGCTTAGCATCTACTTTTGATGATTTGAAATTTGCCACGATAAAGGGAGCGCTATAGCTGTCATCTATAATGACTTCTGCGCCAGCTTTTATGAAAACTTCTCCAAGATAGCTTGATAAGTCATTTAAACCAACTTTCTGAGCAAAAATTGACTTAATTGCAATTAAATCTCTTAAAATATTGATATCATCCTGAACAATAGTATCAGATAGAAACTTTTGAATTTGATTTTCTTCGTTTGTTAAAGTCATCTTTCATCCACCTTCCTTCAAAAACAATCCAAGAGCCTGGCACATTGTATTCGTCCCAGGCCCTTTATGGCTATATGGCTGATAAGTTGTATCCTATTAGGATTCCCTGTTAAACTTATACAGTCAATTCACGTTACCATTGTGGAATATCAGCTGAAGTATCTTTGATAACTTTTTTCACTTCATCTGTGTGATAAGCATCCAAGATAGCTTGGATAGCTTTAGCGTTCTTTTGCTTTTTCCAATTTTTACGTCCCGCAATGATATTAATCCATTGTTTTGAATTTTTATCTGATTTCTCAACAAAGATAGCATCTGAAGGTTTTAAATTAGCTTGCTCAATGTATGTATTATTAATAATAGCTGCATCTACATCTTTGAGTGCACGTGGTGTTTGACTCGCATCTAACTCCTGAATATTAATATCCTTTTTATTAGATGTGATATTAGCAACTGTTGCAACCTTCTTACCAGAAACATTCAATTTGATTAAACCTGCTGACTGAAGGACATACAATGCACGGCTACCATTTGTTGCATCATTTGGAATTGCAATAGTGGCTCCTTTTTTCAATTTTTTAAGAGATTTTACCTTCTCAGAATAGATACGAATTGGAGCTAAGTAAGTCTTTTCAAGTGGAATTAAGTTTTTCTTATTTTCCTTATTCCAGTTTTCTAAGAAATTGTAATGTTGAAAGGCATTAATATCCACATCCTTATTGGCTGTCGCTTGATTTGGTTGTGTATAATCTGTAAATTCTGTAAATTTGATTTTAGCTTTATCACCTACTAGCTTTTCAATTTTATCCCAACGTGCTTTTTCAGTGTCAGAAAAGGTCATAACACCAACTTTAACAACTTTACTTGAAGTTGAGCTTGCTGAAACTTCTTGATTACTAAATGTGACTCCTAAAAGTGTTGTTAAGGCTAATCCTAAGACAATATGTTTTAACTTCATAATAAATTCCCTCAATTTTTGTGATAAAGATATTATCCCATAGGAAGTTATTAGAATCAAATTGTTATAAACTGTCTCTTGTTATAGTTTTAAACTATATAACAAAAAACTAAGGATTGACATCTCCTTAGTTTTTATTACTACTTCTCCTTAGGAGTAACGAGATCTTTCTCATTTGGTACGTAATCACCTCCAAGGTATTCTTTAGCTATTTTTGAAAGTGTCCCATCTTTACGTAATTGTTTAAGGCGATTATTCACATACTTTTGCAAGTCTTTTTGATCCTGACCAAAGATGAAATAAATATAAGGCTGATCTCTCATAGTCAAAGGGATGGTTTTTAAATTCGTGAGACCTTGATTCTTTATGATAGCGTTAACAGTTGGTCCGTCAAAAAGTTTAAAATCAGCTTTTCCATCACTCAAATTCGTTAGAATCTGTGTAATATTTTCATTAGTATATTTTAGAGTAACAGGATTTTTCTGATGCTCTTTATTGAAATTTTCTAATTGCTTGGCAGTTGTCGTTCCTTGGACAACCTGTGTTTTATGACCACTAATATCATTATAAGCTTTGATATTACTATTCTTAGGAACTGCTAAAACTGAAGGAGTAGAGCCTATTGGGTATGAAAATAAATATTTTTGAGATCTCTCTGATGAATAAGAAATATTATTTCCACCCATTTGAAACTTTCCTGAATCAATGCCGGTAAATACCGATGACCATTCTGTTTTTTTAAAAGTGACTTTATAGTTATCTGAACCTTTAAAAACAGCTTTGGCTACTTCAATATCAAAGCCAGTCAGTTTCCCATCCTTCACATAAGAAAAAGGTGCCGTTGTTCCAACAGTTGCAAAATTAACTTCTTTTTTGCCCGTCTTAGTAGTATGAGATTTTGAGCTACAAGCAGCTAGAGACGCTACTGTCACTAAAATAATTCCTGTTACACTTAACACTTTTTTTATTGTCATCTTTTTTCTCCTCTTTAATTGTACACGACATCATAACATCTTTAAGTTTTTAACTAACACTTATCTTCTATCGTCTGAGAGTTTTTGCTATTATATGGATGCTACGTTTCATTAACAAAATAACCAAATAAGGTTTGGTTTTCAATTTGGTGAAGCATTAATTCTGGATGCCATTGAACACCTATAATACATTGTTCTGTTCGACTTTCATAAGCTTCTACTGTCCCATCTCTAGGATCTCTAGCACTAACTATCAGACCTTCAGCTAACAGTTTAACACTTTGTCTATGAAGAGAATTGATCTTAAAATCACCTGATATAAAGCCTTCTAGAAAACTCCCTTTTTCCACATTTAAATAATGAGCAAATCCAATGTAAGGCTCTTGATAGTGATTATCAATAGATTGATTAAGTGTACCACCAAGCGCCACATTTACTAACTGCATGCCACGGCAAATCGCAAAGATTGGTTTATTTTGTTTCAACGCTTCTTCGACTAATGCAAATTCAAAAATATCACGCGCAAGTGAATAATCATCACTCTCAATTATCTTCTCTTCACCATAATAGGATGGTAAAACATTTTGGCCACCAGATATGATCAGCTTATCTATCATCTCAACATAAGCTTTGGCACTTTCTGCTTCACTTATTGGTAGGATAACTGGTAACCCGCCTGCGTTTTTAACTCCTTCCGAAATATGCCTAGATACCGAATCATAATAATAACCTGGAATATCTGACATTTCTCTTTCATTTCCTGTAATACCAATAATAGGCTTTGTTAACATTTTGCTCCCTCATCAACCAACAACTGTCTAATAATTATCATTTTACACCTAAAAAAACTTTTTGAATAATATTTTTTACCTATCACTTCTTTAACAATACCTATCAACTCTCACAAAAATAAAAACCATAGTATTAATACTACGGTTTTATTTTTTAGAAATCTGCTACATTATGATAAACTTTTTGAACATCATCATCTGATTCGAGTGCGTCAATAAGCTTTTCAAAAGTTTCAAGGTCATCACCTTCCAATACTACTTCTGATTGAGGAATCATTTCAAGTTCAGTAACTTGGAATTCTTCTACACCATTATCGCGAAGTGCTTGGATACCTTTATGAAGATCTGTTGGGGCGGTATAAACTGTTATTGTTCCCTCTTCTGCTTCAACATCATCTACGTCTACATCCGCTTCAAGTAATTGTTCGAAGACAGTGTCAGCATCATCACCAGCAAAAACGATGACACCTTTTTTATCAAATAAGTAGGATACCGATCCTGAAGCTCCCATATTGCCACCGTTCTTACCGTAAGCAGTACGTACATTTGCTGCCGTACGGTTAACATTTGATGTCAAAGTATCCACAATAATCATTGAACCATTTGGACCAAAACCTTCATAGCGTCCCTCTACGAAAGTTTCATCTGTGTTTCCTTTGGCTTTATCAATCGCTTTATCAATAACATGCTTTGGAACTTGTGCTTGCTTAGCACGGTCCAAAACGAATTTTAGAGCTGAGTTTGACTCGGGGTCTGGTTCACCTTGCTTTGCAGCAACATATATTTCAACACCGAATTTAGCGTATACTTTTGAGTTAGCACCATCTTTAGCAGTCTTTTTGGCAACAATATTGGCCCACTTACGTCCCATTGGAAAATCTCCTTTGATTTCATTTTTAATAACCTGCTGGCTCATATTGGCAAGCAATCTTAATTTTAACTCTATTATTATAGCACTTTGATAGCAATTGGTAAAATGGAAATTCTATCACCAAGCTCTAGCATCTGTCTTATGTTTTAAGTAATCAATCCATCTACTATCCTTTACACGACACAAGGTAACTGATAAACCAGCCATATCTAAACTTGTAATTAGGTGGCCTGTTTTAATAAAAGGTAATTGTAAATCGTCTAAAGCCAGAAATTCCATGACAGCATTTGTAAAAAGTAATTCCTCCATTTTAGAACTTCCTCCAAGATTATTTATCAATAGAATGAATGCTTCTCCATCTTGCCAACGTAATTTCATTTTCAATTTGTTAACTAGTTCGTTTGCCAAATGTTCCATGGACACGAAAGGCATTGTCCGGTATCCTGGCTCACCATGAATACCGATTCCAAATGAGATGTAACCTTCTTCTAAATCAAAAACAGGTTGATGCTGACCTAAAATAGTGGCTGACTTACTTGCTACACCTAAAGTAGCCATTGAAGTTGTCAAAGATAGTCCTAGCTGTTCTAATTCATCTAAGCTTGCTCCTTCTAAAGCAGCTTGTCCAATAATTTTATGTAGCAACACAGTACCAGCAACGCCTCGATGACGAATTTTAAAATTTGATGTTTCAACAGAGATGTCATCATGAGAAACGATGTATTTGATTGGAATGCCTTCTTGACGAGCCTGTTCAATCGCTTGGGAAAATTCTTCCAAATCAGCTTCAAAATTTTTGATAATAACAAAGACACCTTTGCCTCGATTGATAAATCTAATAGTCTCTAGAATATCACTAGCACATGGTGGTACAAAAATAGGACCACTAATCGCTGCCGATAGCATTCCCTCACCAACATATCCAAAGTGAGCCGGCTCATGTCCGCTGCCTCCTCCTGATAAAATCGGAATTACTTGCTCGGATTGCCCTAAATAATGAATAGCGGGCAAATCTTTTATTTGCTCTACTTTAGGATTAGTTTTAGTGATTGCTTTTATTGTTTCAAAAACATATTCCATTTTATGATGTTCTGTTTTTCTCATATCCTTGTCCTAATAATTTTCTATTGATGTTCTGATAATTTTTTCAATGACTTTCCTATTAAATAATTCTTCTTTTGAGTTATTTATTAACTCATATTTTATAAAATAAGAGAGGGCTTTACTATGATAATTAATAAATGTAACTCTTTCTTTCTGATTAAAGTTAGATTTACTATAATCAGAAAGAAGCTTATCTACTAACTGCTCACAGTAAGACTCAAAATACGAAGAAAAATCATTTTGATCTTCAATTTGAAATAATTTAATATAGAATTCTTGATTCATTTTAAAAAAAGTCAACAACTCTGATAACAACTGAAAACCTGAGATATAGTCTAAATTATCCGTAACTTGTTCGCTTAATTCTGTTTGGAAAATCCATTCTAATAAAGCATATTTATCAACAAAGTGATTATAAAATGTTTGACGTCTAATACCTGCATCTTCCATAATATCACTCACCGATATTTTGTCAAAAGCTTGCGAAATAAATAAACGTTTAAATGACTTGGCTATTTTTTTCTTAGTAATAAGCGAAGAAGTCATAATTTCTCCTTTATTTTATATTGAATTGCTGATGATTTATTATGGTTTAGTGTAACATGATTTATGATTATTGAAAACCCTAACAAAGCGGACAAACAAGAAAATCTGTCCATTCCAGAAAAGGCTTACAAATTTTATAATAAAAGAGAATTAAACATAAAAGGAGTTTCCAAATGAAAAAAATTCTCAATCAACCAACTGATGTTGTTACTGAAATGCTAGATGGATTAGCATATGTTCATAATGATTTAGTACATCGCATAGAAGGTTTTGATATCATTGCTCGCAATGAAGAGAAGTCAGGAAAAGTGGCTCTCATTTCTGGCGGAGGAAGTGGACATGAGCCTTCACATGCTGGTTTCGTAGGCGAAGGAATGTTATCTGCAGCTGTGTGTGGTGCAGTATTTACTTCTCCAACTCCTGACCAAGTTCTTGAAGCAATTAAAGAAGCTGATGAGGGGGCTGGAGTTTTCATGGTTATCAAAAATTATTCAGGGGATATCATGAACTTTGAAATGGCACAAGATATGGCTGAAATGGAAGGCATAGAAGTTGCAAGTGTGGTCGTTGATGATGATATTGCAGTCGAAGACAGTCTTTACACACAAGGAAAACGTGGTGTAGCTGGTACGATACTCGTCCATAAAATTCTAGGACATGCTGCTCGTCATGGCAAATCACTTCAGGAAATCAAAGCTATTGCTGATGAATTAGTACCAAACATTCACACTGTTGGACTTGCACTAAGCGGGGCTACTGTTCCTGAAGTAGGCAAGCCAGGATTTGTTCTTGCAGAAGATGAAATTGAATTTGGTATCGGTATTCATGGTGAACCAGGTTATCGTAAAGAAAAAATGCAACCTTCAAAGGCTTTAGCGACAGAATTAGTTGATAAGTTAATTGAATCGTTCGATGCTAAATCTGGCGAAAAATATGGTGTCCTTATTAACGGTATGGGTGCAACCCCACTTATGGAACAATATGTCTTTGCTAACGATGTTGCCAAACTCCTTGAGGATAAAGGCATTGAAGTGAATTACAAAAAACTTGGTAACTATATGACTTCAATTGATATGGCTGGTTTATCACTAACCTTGATTAAACTGGAAAATCAAGAGTGGTTAGAAGCACTTAATAGTGACGTTACAACCATTGCTTGGTAATCATTCCTGTTAATTAGAACAAAAGGAAGGAACTCTTATGGAAGTAAAAACTGCAATAGAATGGATGCACACTTTTAACCAAAAAATTCAATCCAACAAGGACTATTTATCCGAACTAGATACTCCAATAGGTGATGGCGACCATGGTGGCAATATGGCGCGTGGTATGACTGCTGTTATTGAAAACCTTGATAACAATGAATTTAGTAGTGCTGCCGATGTTTTCAAAACCGTGTCCATGCAACTTTTAAGCAAAGTAGGCGGAGCATCTGGACCACTCTATGGTTCTGCATTTATGGGAATTACAAAAGCTGAACAGAGTAAAAGTACCATTTCAGAGGCACTTGGCGCAGGACTTGAAATGATTCAAAAACGTGGTAAAGCTGAACTTAATGAAAAAACAATGGTTGATGTTTGGCACGGTGTTATTGAAGCGATTGAAAAAAATGAATTGACTGAAGACCGTATCGATTCCTTAGTAGATGCTACAAAAGGGATGAAAGCAACAAAAGGACGCGCTTCTTATGTTGGAGAACGCTCAGTAGGACACATTGATCCAGGATCATTTTCTTCAGGATTATTATTTAAAGCATTACTAGAAGTTGGAGGTGTCTAATGTCTGATATTGGTATTATTGTTGTTTCTCACTCTAAAAATATTGCTCAAGGAGTTGTTGATCTTATTTCAGAGGTAGCAAAGGATGTCTCAATAACTTACGTGGGTGGAACAGAAGATGGTGAGATTGGTACTTCTTTTGATCAAGTTCAACAGATTGTAGAGCAAAATGATAAAAAGACGTTATTAGCTTTCTTTGATTTAGGTTCAGCAAAAATGAATTTAGAGTTAGTAGCTGATTTTTCAGAAAAAAATATTATCATTAACTCTGTCCCAGTAGTGGAGGGAGCTTACACCGCTGCTGCTCTTCTACAGGCAGGTGCTGACCTGGATAGTATTCAATCACAATTAGCTGAATTAACTATCAATAAATAAGGAGATATTATGACTCAATTTCTTGGGGAATTTTTAGGAACATTTATTTTGGTTCTTCTTGGGGATGGCGTAGTTGCAGGAAATGTGCTCAGTAAAACCAAAGAAGAAGGAACTGGATGGACTGCTATTGTTTTTGGCTGGGGAATTGCTTGTACCGTTGCTGTTTATGTTTCTGGATTATTCAGTCCCGCTCATCTAAATCCAGCAGTCACATTAGCAATGGCTTCTATTGGAGCAATTTCTTGGGGACAAGTTATCCCCTTTATCATTGCACAGATGTTAGGAGCAATGGTTGCGGCAACTATTTTATGGTTACACTATTATCCTCATTGGAAAGAAACAAAAGATAGTGGACTTATCCTTGCCAGCTTCTCAACCGGACCTGCTATCCGCCATACACCATCGAATCTCCTTGGTGAAATTATCGGTACTGCTATTCTTGTGATTACAATTATGGCAATTGGTCCTAGTAAAGTTGCAGCAGGTCTTGGTCCAATTATCGTTGGTATAGTTATTTTCGCAGTAGGATTCTCTCTTGGTCCAACAACTGGTTATGCTATTAACCCTGCACGTGACCTAGGGCCTCGTCTTATGCATGCTATCTTACCTATTGAAAATAAGGGTAACTCAGATTGGTCATACGCTTGGATTCCAGTTGTAGGTCCAATTATCGGCGGTGTCCTTGGGGCTATCTTATACAATATTGCTTTGACTTTAGTTTAACTAAAAAACCAGAAAGTTAATACTTTCTGGTTTTTCATAGTTGCAGTATGCTTTCAAAATAGAAAAAACACCAAAATACTTAGTGTTCTTTCTGGAGATTTTATGAAAAAAGTTTAGGATGTTTATAGTATAACCGCCCTTACTTAACGTTTCCTTAAAAGCTCGGTTATTAACATTACTTCCTAAATTACTATTTATATTCTCCAAGAAATGACTACTATTAAGCTAAAAAGCGCTATTGACATAGCGCTTTTTAGTCTAGTATTATTTAGTTTCAGTAGTAACTCCATCAAAATCTTCTTCATTTTCTTCAGCTTCTTCTCTTGTGGCACGGATAATACCATCTTTGTGATGAGCTGGACTGTAAATTGTATAGAGTTTTAACATCTCAGTTTCAGAAGTGTTAATTACGTTATGTTCAGCACCTGCCGGAACTATTATAGCGTCTCCATCTGCAACTTCATATTCATTACCATCAATGACAACCTTACCATGACCAGCTTCAAAACGGAAAAACTGATCATTTTCTGCATGAATCTCGCTACCAATTTCTCCACCAACAGGCAGTGTCATTAAAACGAGTTGACAATGTTCTGCGGTATAGAGGACTTGGCGGAAATTTGTATTTCCTAGTGTCAATTTTTCGATATTCCCATGAAATCCTTTCATAACGATACCTACCTTTCTATGCCTACAGTCTACTCTTTTTGCTCCTTACTGTCAAAAATTTAGATAAGAGTCTGACATTTTTAATAATATCTACTGTTCCTTGATTCCTATCATTTCATTGCAAACCTAAAATATAGCCTAATGACAATAGCTATCTATAGCTTTAGAAACAAATAATGCTGTTCCCTGGCCTCCCCAATTATCAATAGACTTTTGGAAACGCTCATCTTGGATGTACATTATTCCAAGACTTGCTAATAAATCGTTAGTGCAGTTGTAAAACTGAGCTGTGATATAATCTTGTAAAATCTGAACTTGTTTTTGAACTTTCTCATCTGTCGGAGAAAGTTCTTTCAACTGTCCAAAGTCTTTAAAAATCTGACTCATAGCTTGTGAAATCATTGAAAAATCATTCTTACTATGGCTATTTTCAAATTCTTTGTAACTATCTGTATCCCCCCAGCGTGTTCTAGCTTCCTCTTGAAATGCTTCTAATTCTTCTTGATTATAAGCTGTAAAATCTGACATATTTTTACCCCTCTGGATAGACTTTGCATGTTCAATTACTTCTTCTAGTCGCTGTTTCTTTAGTTCCAGCCACCTAATTTGATCAAGAAGTGCTTGATTACGATCATAATTTGGACTATCCATTATCTCTTTTATTTTTTTAAGAGGAAATTCCAGTTCCTTAAATAACAAAATTTCTTGTAACTTAATCAGTGATTCATCATCATAGTAACGATAACCATTCTCTCCTACAAATGAAGGAGATAACAAATCTATTTCATCATAATAATGAAGTGTGCGCACACTAATACCAGAAATGTGACTTATTTCTTTAACTGTTTTCATAATAACCTCTCTGTAAAGAGTATAATGTATAACGTTAAGTAAGGGTCAAGGGAAAAATATTATTTTGTGATGATTAATTTATAAAGCTTAAATCAAAGGTCACTTTGACTAACAGGTTGATAAAAAGGGATACGTCCCCATGTTTGCTCTGCTATATTAGCATTTCCCATCTGATAAACAGAATCTGCTCGTTGCGTCAAACTATCCCACGTTTGTGAACCAATCCTCGTCACGATATCCACAGACTTCTTCACAGACTTTAAATGCTGTTGACCTTTTTGTGTAAAACCTAAGACATGAATAGCATTTGGTATAGGACTTTCCACAGCATTTATCAAGATATAGGTTAATAAACGTCGAATTCTTGCTTTGGTATACCGTTTAGTTGCGACTTTATCAACTAACTCATCCACAGTCTCCACATAACGAATTTGACTTTTTATACGATTGGCTATCTCTTCATTCACTTGATAAATTTGTGTCAAATCAGAATGCGTCATTATCTGATATTTGAGTAAACTAAAATAATCTTGCCAAACTACTTGTGGACTATTCAAAAACAAGTCACTGTTAGGCATACCTTTTTCTACAAAGAAACGATCAGATTGATGTTTACGAAGACTTGTTGCAGAAGCAAATATCTCTGTTTTTTCTGATGAATGATAACCAGCTCCTTGACGTTGTATCGGATTTAATCGAATACCATTTTGGCTAGCTGCTTTGGTGTAGGCTAAGCCTAAAATGTGATTTGGGGTTTGTCCCGAAAATGTAATCCCTGCAAATTCTTGCCACATAGCTTGCATTTTTTGTGGATAGGAAAGAGAATCCGATTGTTTTTTCAAAAAAGCTTCCATCTCCTCTTTTTTATTCACATAAATATCCCCAATACGGGCATAATCAAGCATTTCTTCGGTACCGAAGCATAAGTTATCCACACCTAATCGTGCCAGGATAGACACAGCTCCACTAGCGAAATAATCCGCTGACTGTACCGAAACCAGAAAAGGGAGTTCAATCACTAAATCAGCACCATTTTCTAGTGCCATCTGGGAACGGGTCCATTTATCTACAATCGCCGGCTCACCACGTTGCATAAAATTACCCGACATGGCTATTACTTTTATGCCTTGAGCTTGTTCTAAAAGGTACTTATGCCCATTATGAAAGGGATTAAATTCGGCAACAATTCCTGTAACTGTCATACTTCTTTCTCTTTCAATTGATTATTTAAAGTAACAGCATCAATAATATCTAGGTGATAAGTTTTACGAAGGTATATGAGACGATCTGTTTCTTTTTCAAATGGTTTTAATGCCGATAATAAATCCAAATGAAGTTTAGGGTTCATCAATAATTCCAAAATAACTTTAGACTTTTTCTGACTTACCCGACGTTCAATAATATAAAGTATCCCAAATATCATCAGACAAGCGTATAAGAATATTATCATCTTTTTACCTCCAAATTATTACTTATTTATGAGCTACAAAAAACCAGCGAGCAGAAGTTGCAGTTGGTTTTTTATCTTCAAAATCTGCATACACCTTAACATCTTTAAAACCTGCCTGTTCAAGTAAAATATCATAAGTCAAAATATCATAAGTACGCTCTTCATGAACTTCATCATGACGTGTAAATCGACCATCTTCTTCTTGAACAAAAAATGTTAATTCATGGACAATAGAATGAGGTGCATCATCTTCATAAGTATCCCACACCATAGCAAAGTCATCTGCATTTTCATGATAAGAATAACCAGGAAATACTTTATCTGTTTGATAAGTCGAATGAACATCAAAAATAAAGACGCCATTTTCTTCTAAGGCCTTATAGACTTCGATAAAAACATCACCAACCTCGACTTCATCTTGCATATAACAAATAGAGTCTGAATAGCACGTGATGAGATCATATTTACCAACATTAGATAAATCTAACATATTTCCTTCAATAAACTGGATACTTTGGTGAGCAGAAGTTGCACGTTTTTTGGCAAGTTTCAGCATATCGCCACTAAGATCAAGTCCTGTAACAGCATAACCAGCTTGTGCAAATCGAACAGACTGAATTCCCGTACCACATGCTAATTCCAAAAGTTTTTTCTTACCTTTTGGAAAATGACGAAGTGAAAAATCAGTCCATTTAGCATATAAAGTATCATCCATGACAGCATCATAAACAGCTGCAAAAGTTTCATACGTTGCCATATAATAGTTCTCAAATCTTTCTTGATATTACATCTCTCAAAAAGCAGTCCCAAGACTGCTTAGCTTTATTCTGTCATAAAGACTTCAGCATCAAGCAATGGTGCTTCATGCCAAAGTTTTTCAAGGTTATAGTGCTGTCTCTCATCTTCAGAGAAGATATGAACCACGACGCTATTGAGGTCAAGAAGTACCCAACCAGCTTTACTATCGCCTTCAAGGTGGCTAGCATCCCCACCATTTCCTTTTACTTGTTCACGGATATTGTCTGCGATTGCTTCTAACTGCCTACTATTACTTGCACTCATAATCACAAAGTAATCTGCAACACTCGTTACAGGCTGTAAATCTAAAATTACAATATCTTCTGCTCGTTTTTCATCCGCAGCCTTAACGACTAGCTGTAGTAAGTCTTTTTCTGTCATTTTATTCCTCGTTTATTAATTTCAATAAGCTATCTTTTGCTACCATTGTCGCAAAACGATGATGCCAAATATTCTCGTAATGTTTTTTAATAGAATCCCCACTTAAAGTTGGTGTATCAAATGTTAGGTGTCCACCTTGTGGAATAAAGATATCATAACCATATTCAAAAGCAACTTTTACTGATGTATCAAAACAGTATTCTGTTTGAAGTCCCATCATGATTAATTGACTAATATGCTTACTTTGCAAGTAATCATGTAAATGAGTATCTTTAAAACAACTATTGTAAGTTTTATCAATTATTTTGTGATGCGTCACAAGATGTCGCTGTTCCCAAATTTCCCACTGTGGAGAACCTTGAGGCAATTCCTTATCATGATGCCTTATCCATATCACTTCACAATTAGAACCTTTGGCACTTAAAAGTAAATCATCTAAAAGCACTGCAAAATTTGTTAAATGCTTTGGTTTCTTATCCATAATACCTTGTTGGATATCAATTAGTAAAAGTGCACAAGTCATACTTTCCTCCAAAATGACCACTGCATCGCCAAACCTATCATGACCATTATTCAATAAAAGAATTAGTCGAGATAAGGTATATAAGCATTATAGGTTTCAATCGTTTTAGGATAGATAGGCTGAGCCTTACTTGCTAAAAACGCAACTGTTCTAGCAGTCTCATAAGCTACTGCTTTATTAAGGTCAACTTTCGCTAACTCACGAGCTTCTTCAACTCCTGGAAAATCTCGATTGTGTTCAATGTAATCTGCTACATAAACGATTTTATCCAATGTGGACATTTGGGCTGAACCAACAGTATGTTTTGCAATAGCAGCTAAAATATCTTGATCTTTGATAGCTAGATCCTCTTGTATTTTATAAATGCCAACAAGACCATGCCAAATATTATTACCCCATTTTTTTAGGTCGGGATCTGGTTGGTATTTATCAATTAATCTAAGAAATTCATCATCAGATAGTTCCTTAGCATAATCATGTAATAAAGCAGCTAGACCCGCTTTTTCCTTGTCATAACCATACCGTTCTGCTAACTCTATTGCAGCACGCTCTACTCCTAACACATGATTAAAACGTTTGTCGGACATCATATGACGCACTTTACTCAAAAGTTCAGTCCGATCTAAACCTGTGTAATCTTTGTAGGTCATTTGTAAAGACCTTCTTTCCTGATATAATCTAATACCTCTCTAGGCAGTAAATAGTTGGGCTGACGATTACTTTTAATAAATTGACGAATCATACTTGATGAGATATCCATCAATGGCAGATCCACCCAAATAACGGGATATGATGTACCAGCTTTATATTTTGGACGTTGAACACCAACAAACTGCACCATTTTAACAAGTTCATCAATACGATGCCACTTAGGTAGATATTCCACCATATCTGCCCCAATAATGAAATAATAATCAACATCTGGATTTTTTTCAATTAGAAGCTTCATCGTATCGTATGTATAGCTGATACCTTTACGTTCAATTTCAATTGGTTCAATAGATAAACCATCAATGCCTTCTATTGCTAATTCAAGCATCTTGAGACGATGCTGTTCATCAATTGTCTCTTTTTTATCAATATGTGGTGGCTGAAATTCAGGCATCAACAGAACTTGGTCTAAACACAATTGCTGACGTACTTGATCTGCAACAACAAGGTGGGCGTTATGAACAGGGTTAAAATTTCCTCCCATAATTCCAATTTGTTTTCGGTTAGTATCTCGCTTTTTCTCTTCTAATTCAACTTTTGTAAATGGTGTTAGCAATTCGAGTGCCATAATTCCTCCATGAACAAGTAGTATCTCTAAAAAAACAAACACTGATTATCATGATCAGCTATCATACGGAAGTGTAACTTAGGTAAATCGTTTTTTAGTTCTATACTCTATTTCTTAATCTATTGTAGTTTAGTTTGATTTTACTGCTTTTACTTTAACTGAAATTTTACGATTTTCTTTGCGCGCTGACTCTTTATAAAGAATCAAGATACGTCCTATTTTAAGGACAGTATCGCAGCCAATTTCATCTTCCAGAACTTCAGCGACATCGTGGATATCTTCATCGGTATTTTGTAAAAGGGTTACTTTGATTAGCTCACGTGCATCGAGTGCATTACGTACGCTTGTTTTGATTTGATCATTTAAACCATTTTTCCCAATTTGAATAATGGTTTTCATAGAATGTGCTTCTGATTTTAAGAAAGCACGTTGTTTAGATGTTAACATATTAGTTTCCTTTTTATCTATTATAGGATTATGACTGTATCATCAGCTAAATTAGATGAAAAACCGTCATATGTTGCTGGTTAATTTAGTTATTAAATTAAAGCTTTGCGTAAAACAACTGCCACGCCTTCTGGAGCCCAAGCAGCTACTACTACTGGATTTTCTGCTTCTGATTTCACACGTATCCAACCAAGACCCGAATAAACAATATCCATTTTATCTTTGATTGTAAATTCATGACGAACTAATTTAGGAAAATCTGAAACTTCCTTACCTGTTGGTGGTGTCAATAATTTTCCAACATGTTTAGTGTAAAATTCATCTGCTCCAACTAGTTTAGTGCGGTGTAAATTCAGGTTATTATCAAAATATGCCGTAAAACCTTGTTTTTGACCAGAAATAAAATCAAAACGTGCTAGGCCAGCCAAGAATAATGTTTGTTCTGAATTAAGCTGATAAGTTTTGGGTTTTATTTCTTTTTTAGGACTAACATATTTAAGATTTTTTGCTGTCAAATAATGAGCCATTTGATGACGATGAATAATACCCGGGGTATCAAAAATATAGCTACCATCATCAAGAGGTATTTCTATTTTATCTAACGTTGTACCTGGGAAACGTGAGGTCGTAATAACATCACGACTACCAGTAATTTCACGAATAATAGCGTTAATAAGAGTTGACTTTCCAACATTAGTAACCCCAACAACATAAACATCTTGACCATGACGATACTTTTCAATCGTATCAATCAAATCCTTAATAGCATGATGATTTTGGGCACTTGTCAAGATGACATCAACAGGACGAAGCCCCTCTTCATGAGCTCTCTCAGTTAACCATTGTGTTACTTTTCCATCTTTAACCGATTTGGGAAGAATATCTTTTTTATTTCCTACTAAAAGAATATCGTTTCCTGCAACGAAACGACTAAGACCAGGAATAATTGAACCATTGAAATCAAAAATATCAATGACATTCACCACAAGGGCATCACTATCTCCAACCTCATGTAGTAATTTCAAAAATTCATCATCAGTGATATGAACGTCAGTAATCTCATTATAGTGGCGCAATCTGAAACAACGCTGACAGTATAATTCTCCTGTCTCTAAACCTTTTTCAAGTGCTGCACGAGGTGTATAGCCAGCAGCATCTTTATTTTCAGTTTGAATCCTGGCTCCGCAGCCAATACAAAATAACTCTTCCATTAAATTCCTTTTTGATATACGATTTTACCGTAATTCTCTTCTATTTTTTTCCAAACGCGACGTTCACGTAAGCGATTGAACTTGGTATTCCAAGCATCAGATTTAACAATTGGTTTTACCAATACGGACTTTATTCCTGCGCGATGACTAGCACGAATATCTGTCATCAATTGATCTCCAACCATAATCACCTCGTCACGATCAAAGCCATAACGCTCAATTGCCATGTTTATACCACGAGTAAATGGTTTCATCGCACGACTTACAAAATCCACACCAAAACGTGATACTGCACGTTCTACGCGAGCATGATTGTTATTAGACACTACTACAACTGAAATATCCGCTGTTGTCATCTCATCTAACCATGCACGCACCTCAGCAGTACCATCTGGATTATTCCAAGCAATGAGTGTATTATCTAAATCAACTAAAACCGCACGAATGCCATGACGTAATAAATCTTCTGCTCTTAAATCATAAACTGCCTCAACCACGAAGGTCGGCCTATAATCATCTATACTCAATTTCATCTCCAAAAAATATATTTTACTATTCATTCTACCATAATTCTTAAGAGATAGCGAGTAAAGAAAAAAGGTCTTTAAAGACCTTTAAATTAGGGTTTCAACCCCAAAAGATACTATCTTACTCGTTTCATTTTCTTCAATGCAATTAAATCTTTGTAAGAGATTAGAGTTACAGCAAGAAAAATAAACAGCATCCCAAGTAAATCTATTGGATAAAAAATTTCTCCTAAAACAAGTACTGTCAAAAATACCGAAGAAACTGGCTCTACCGATGCTAATAAGCTACCCTTGACAGCACCTACAATACTAACCCCTTTAAGGAAAAAAGTGTAAGCAAAAATAGTCCCAATACCAATAATGCCAATATAAGCAAGTATACTCATCACATTAATTTGTAAGGGGTATTGCCACGCTTTTGTCACCAAACTAAATAAAATCCCACCTATAAACATTCCTGAACCAATAACAATCGTACTTCCCCATTCATGAATAAGTTTCACAGGTAATAAAATATAAATAGAATAAGTAATGGCGGAACCAAGCCCCCACATTAATCCTTTCGGTGTGATAGCTAAACTTCCTAACTTCCCATGCGTTGCAATCATATAGGTTCCTAAAATTGCCATAGCAATTGCTATTATTTCAAAAGATGTTGGTCTTTGTCTGTTTAGGATACAAACAATACTCAAAATAAGTATTGGTGCCATATATTGCAAAACCGTTGCAGTTCCAGCATTTGTTAAATGAATCGCTCTGAGAAAAGCATATTGATTTAAAACTAAACCAAATATAGAAAAAAGTAAAACCTGCTTTAAAAATTTTGGCTGTTTCCACGCTGCTACTAAATGCTCCTTTTGTTTTGATCTAGCTAAAGACAAGAGAAAGATACCTGTTATCAACAATCGTAAAGAAGTCAAAAGGTTAACGTGTACTCCGTGCGACATCAAGTATTGACCACTAATTCCAGAAATGCCCCATGCTAGTCCGGCAGCTAAGGTCATCATTGTTCCTTTTTCCTTTTTAGTCATTTTTCCCCTCATTTTTATTTCTTAAACACTGTAGTTAAAGTCATCTGATAAATATCTTAGCTTCTTAATTATTTATCCCTAGGTGTTCGTGCTAAATTAGCGAATAAAAACCAGCCAAAAGGCTGATTTCTATTCTTCTTTTAATTTTGCTAATTCTTGCGCTAACAGCTTCAGAGCAACTTGTGGATTAGCTTGTCCTTTTGTTGCTTTCATTAGATAACCTGTGAAGGCCTTATCAGCATTGCGTTTTCCTGACTTAAAGTCAATCACAGCAGCTTCATTATCTGCAAAGACTTGATGAATAATTGGGATTAATACTTCAGGATCTGAAATTTGAACTAAACCAGCCTTTTTAACGAATTCTTCAGCTGAACCACCATTTTTAGCTAAATGCACAAAAACTTTTTTAGCAATTTTGGATGAAATTGTACCGTCAGCAATCAAGCCAATCATCTCAACCAAATTCTCAGGAGTCAGACCAATTTCTTCGATTGATTTTGATTCACTGTTAAGAAATTGCGCCACTTCTCCTTGTAACCAATTGGAAACTTGTTTTGCATCACCCCCAATAGCAACAGCTTTTTCAAAGAAATCAGAAGTTGCTTTTGTAGCTGTTAATTGGCTAGCATCATAAGATGATAGACCAAAAGACGATACATATTTCGCACGACGTTCCTGTGGAAATTCTGGTAATTCTAAACGAACTTGATCAATCCATTCATCCGAGATATCAAATAGTGGTAAATCTGGTTCAGGGAAATAGCGATAATCTGATGAGCCTTCCTTGACACGCATCAAAATAGTCTCACCTGTTGTTTCATCAAAACGACGAGTCTCTTGCTGAATTTGACCACCAGATCGTAAAACTTGTGCTTGACGTTTTTCTTCATGTATCAAACCTTTACGTACATTATTGAATGAGTTAAGGTTCTTAAGTTCTGCTTTAGTACCAAACTCTTCTTGACCATAAGGACGAAGTGAAATATTGGCATCTACACGCATAGAACCTTCTTCCATTTTAACGTCAGAAATTCCAGTATATTGGATAATCTCTTTGAGAGCTGTCAAATAAGCATAAGCTTCCTCAGGAGAACGCATATCAGCTTCTGATACAATTTCAATCAGTGGAACACCTTGTCTATTAAGGTCAACATAGGAATAACCATCTGTCCCATGTGTATTTTTTCCTGCATCTTCTTCGAGGTGGGCACGCTCAATACGAATTTTTTTTCGTGTACCATCTTCTAATTCGATTTCAATCCAACCATTGTAACCAATAGGCTCATCAAACTGTGAAATTTGATAAGCTTTAGGATTATCTGGATAGAAATAATTTTTACGATCAAAATGCATGTTTTGATGGATATCCATATTCAAGGCAAGTGCCGCCTTGATTCCTGCATCAATAACTCCTTTATTCATGACTGGAAGGACACCTGGGAAAGACCAGTCAATTACATTTGTATTAGCATTTTGTTCCTGACCAAAATGAGCGGAAGAAGGTGAGAAAATTTTAGAGTTCGTATTTAATTCAACATGGACTTCAAGTCCAATGACTGTTTCAAAATTCATTAGTTCTCACCTCCAAAAATTTTAGGTTGTTGTTTATGATAATCTGTCGTTGCTTCGAAGGCAGCAGCAACCTGATATATTATTTCTTCACTGAATTTCGGACCAATCAACTGCATACCAACCGGTAGACCTTGATCAAAACCAGCAGGGATTGAAATACCTGGTAAACCAGCCAAATTAACTGGTATTGTTAGAATATCAGCTAGGTACATTGCAACTGGATCGTGATTTAAAGAATCTAAGTCAAAGGCTGTTGTTGGAGCTGTTGGACCTAAAATCAAGTCATAATCTGCGAAAACTTTTTCAAAATCTTGAATAATCAAACTACGAACTTGACCTGCTTTTTTATAATAAGCATCGTAATACCCAGAAGATAAACTGAACGTTCCCAGCATAATGCGACGCTTAACTTCGTCTCCAAAACCTTCAGATCGTGTATTGACATAGATATCATCCAAGTTTTTATAATTTTCTGTACGGTATCCATAACGAATACCATCAAAACGTTGTAAGTTTGAAGAAGCTTCCGATGAAGCAACAATATAATAAACAGCAACACCGTATTTAGAATGCGGTAAACTAACTTCCTCAATAACTGCACCTAGTTTTTCCAGATGTTTTGCGGCCTTAATAATCGTTTCTTTAACTCCTTGCGCTATTCCTTCTCCCAAATATTCTTTTGGTAAAGCAATTTTCATTCCTTGAATATCTTGACCAATTTTAGCAGTAAAATCGCCTACAGTACGCTCAGAAGAAGTTGAATCTCTTACATCATACCCAGAAATAACTGTCAAAAGCTGTGCATTCTCTTTTACTGTTTGAGACATCGGTCCAATCTGGTCAAGCGAACTACCGAAAGCAAACAAACCAAAGCGTGATACACGTCCGTAAGTTGGCTTCATACCAACGATTCCATTAAATGAAGCCGGTTGGCGAATTGAACCACCTGTATCAGAGCCCAATGATAAACGTACTTGTCCTGAAGCTACTGCTGCTGCAGAACCACCTGATGATCCTCCCGGAACTTTACTATGGTCCCAAGCGTTATTTGTCTTTTTAAAATAAGATGTTTCTGTAGAGCCTCCCATGGCAAATTCATCCATGTTTGCTTTACCAATCACAATCATATCTTTAGCATATAACTTTTCAACAGCCGTAGCATCAAAGATTGGCTCATAGTTATAGAGCATTTTAGAAGCAGCTGTTGTAAGAATCCCCTTTGTTGAAATATTATCTTTAACTGCTAAGGGAATACCTGACATAACATTATCAGCATCAATTCCTTTATCATCAATTTCTTTGGCTTGAGCTATTGCCATCTCATCAGAAATAGTAATAAAAGATCCAACCGCTTGTTCACGCGCATGAATATCTTCCAATGTAGCTTTTGTTAATTCAGTTGCTGAAATTTCTTTTTTAACGAGAAAATCATGCAACTGATCAATTGATTGATTATTAAACGACATTAGGCATCTCCTCCATCCTCAAGAATTGCAGGTACTTTAATATAATAATCTTGATGCTGTGGTACATTTTTAAATAAGTCATCACGATTATGGCCTGGTTGAGCAATATCTTCACGCATCACGGTTTTGCGATCTGCCATGGTCGTTGTTACTGGTACGCCTTCTGTGTCAACTTCATTTAAGAGTTCAATCATATCAACAATCTTTGACAAACTTGACGCAAATTCTTTAGTCTCTTGATCAGAAAAGCGCAATTTTGACAGATTGGCAACATGACGCACTTCTTCTTCAGAAATTTTCATGAGTTCTCCTTATCTCTGTATCATTTTCGTTTTAAGATAGTCTCTACTATTATAGCATATTAAACTCTCAATGTTATCACATTATCCCAGCTTTTCATAATAAACGCTTCTTACCTATGATAAGAAGCGTTTACTGTTTATTTATCTATTGTTATATCATTTCTGCTTTGTTTGATTTTAGCCTGTGCAGCCGCTAATTTAGCAATAGGAATCCTAAACGGCGAACACGATACATAATGTAACCCCAGTTGGTAACAGAACTCAATAGATGATGGTTCTCCACCATGCTCTCCACAGATACCTATTTTAAGGTTTGGCTTAACTTCTTTTCCTAACCTCACTGCCTGCCCAATAAACCTTCCTATTCCTTTTTGATCTAAAACTTGGAAAGGGTCTTTTTTTAGAAGTCCTTTATCAACGTATTCTCCTAAGAATTTTCCAGCATCATCTCGTGAAAATCCAAAGCTCATTTGTGTTAAATCATTGGTCCCAAAACTAAAGAAATCCGCAAACTTTGCAATATCATCCGCTATCATACAAGCTCTTGGTGTTTCAATCATTGTCCCAATAGGGAATGATAAGTTAATTTTTTTAGATTTACTCTCCTCAACAATTGTCTCTTCAATCAGATCACGTATTATAGAGATTTCTTCATGCGCTGTCACTAAAGGAATCATAATTTCTGGCTTTGCCTCATATCCCTCTTTCATTGCAAGTATAGCGCCTTGTACAAGAGCTCTCACCTGCATTTGGTAAATTTCCGGATAGGTAATCGCAAGTCTACAACCACGATGACCTAACATAGGGTTGAATTCTTCTAATGTTTGAATCCGTTTTTCAATAGCTAAAGTAGATATCCCCATTTGTCTTGCCATAGATTCTATAGACTCTTTATCATGGGGTAAGAATTCATGTAAAGGAGGGTCAAGCAAACGAATCGTACAAGCTTTACCTTTCAATACTTTAAAAATTTGATAAAAATCGTCTCTTTGGAAAGATAAAAGCCTTTCTAGAGCCTTCCTTCGGCTCAATATTTCATCCGCTAAAATCATTTCTCTAACGACTGGAATACGTTCATCGTCAAAAAACATATGTTCCGTGCGACAAAGACCTATTCCTTCTGCTCCAAAGTCCAAGGCCTTTTGAGCATCTCTCGGATTATCTGCATTTGAACACACCATCATATCTCGATTTTCATCTACCCATTTCATAAATATCTCAAAATCACGATCTACGCTAGTCTCTGCCATCGGAACTTGTCCTATATAAACATTTCCTGTAGCACCATCGATTGATAACATCTCACCTTCTTTTATCGTTTGATGCCCAATAGAAATTTCTCGTCTTACTTCATCAACCAATAATTGACTACAGCCTGCAACGCATGGTTTCCCCATTCCTCTGGCTACTACTGCCGCATGGGAAGTCATTCCGCCTCTTGCTGTTATAATCCCGTTTGCACTAACCATCCCCTCGATATCTTCAGGTGATGTCTCTTGTCTGACCAATAGCACTGGATTTCCCTTTTTCATCTCTTTAACAACATCTTCTGCATGGAAATAAACTTTCCCATAAGCAGCTCCAGGAGAAGCTGGAAGTCCTGTCGTCAAAATAATAGCTTTCTTTAAACTTTTCAAGTCAAAAGAAGGGTGTAATAACTGATCTAATTGTTTGGGCTCGATACGTAGTATAGCTTCTTCTTTACTAATTAGGCCTTCATTTACTTGATCTACTGCTATTTTGATAGCTGCCTTCGCTGTACGCTTACCGCTTCTCGTCTGAAGCATATAAAGATTACCATTTTCAATTGTAAACTCCATATCTTGCATATCGCGATAATGAGCTTCTAACTTTTGGGTAACGCTTACAAACTCTTGGTAAATAATAGGCATTTGTTCTGCCAATTTTGATATGGATTGTGGTGTTCTGATACCTGCAACAACATCTTCTCCTTGTGCATTAATCAAATACTCACCAAATAAATTTGCTGCTCCAGTTGATGGGTTTCGTGTAAAAGCAACTCCCGTTCCGCTGTTATTTCCCATATTCCCAAAAACCATAGCTTGGATATTAACGGCTGTCCCAAGCGTCTCCGGAATATCATTTAATTTACGATAAATCTTAGCTCTTGGATTATTCCATGATTTAAAAACTGCCTCAATTGCTAACAAAAGCTGCCTTTTAGGATCTTGCGGAAATTTTTCTCCTGCTTCTTTTTGATATAGTTCCTTGTAAAATTCAACAAGTCTCTTTAAATCTGAACCAGTTAGTTCTGTGTCATCTTGATAACATTTATCTGTCTTAAGTCGATCTAAAATGGTATCAAATTTATATTTTGGAATGCCTGTAACCACATCTGCAAACATTTGGATAAAACGACGATAACTGTCATAAGCAAAACGCTCGTCTTCTGTCTTTTTCACTAAACCTTGGACACTACGATCATTTAACCCTAAATTTAAAACTGTGTCCATCATACCAGGCATTGAAAAAACTGATCCTGACCGAACTGACACCAACAAAGGATCATCAACACTTCCTAATTGCTTGTTCTGTTCAACCTCCAATTGTGCCATTGCTTGATCAATTTGACTAAGAATACTCTCTCGGATATGGCAAGCGTTATCATAATAATCATTACAAGCCTGTGTTGTAATAGTAAAACCTTGTGGTACCGGTAACCCAATACTCGTCATTTCAGCTAGATTAGCCCCCTTACCACCTAGCAGTTCCTTCATTTCCTTACAACCTTCATCAAAATGATACACAAACTTAGTTTCCATCAGCGTCTCCTTTTACAGATTTTTAGCTACTTGTCCATTTGTTTTTAAGATTTCTAAAATAATCGTTGCTGTTTCTTCGATTGCTTTATCAGATACATTAATGATTGGGCAACCTAAATTTTTCATAACTTCTTCAGCATACCTCGTCTCCTCCAAAATCCGTTCTAAACTGGCATAATTTGCCGTACTAGAAAGACCTAAGGACTTTAATCGAACTTTTCGGACTTGATTAAGATGATCAACCGAATTAGTTAGTCCGATAATCCTTCTAGAATCAATCATACGTAATTCTTTAGGAACAGGAACCTCTGGAACCAAAGGAATATTAATAACTTTAATATTTTTATCTGCTAAAAACATACTTAATGGTGTTTTAGAAGTTCTTGAAATTCCTATAATAACTAAATCTGCTTGTAAAATACCTCGCGGATCTCTCCCATCATCATATTTTACTGCAAATTCTATTGATTCTACTCTTTTGAAATAATCATTGTCTAAGCGTCGTAAAATCCCTGGTTCTCCCAAAGGATCTATACCCGATATCCTTGATATTCCTTGAATAACATTTGTTAATAAGTCAACATAAGCATAATGTTCACTTTCACATCGTTTCTGTGCATAGGAAGCCAAAGCAACATCAACTAAACTAAACATCATAAATACTGTCTTCTGGCTAGCCTCTTCAAAAACTTGTTCTAAGCGTTCCTGACTGTTAATATAGGAAAAACGTTGAAAATGCCAATCATCATGTCCTGGAAATTGTGACAAACATGCTTTCGCAATAGCTTTGGCTGTTTCCCCTAAAGAATCTGAAATAATAAATATAGTGAGTTGATCTTCCATCAGTTTCCTCCTAATAATCTCTTATTTCTAAAAACAAACTAGCGAGGATTGTTTTAGATAATTTCCCGATCACTTTAAATTTTTCGGGATATTGCTTATCATGACGAACGACAGGGAGACTATCCACTTTTCTGCTCACTAATTTATCAGCTGCCGCAAAAAGACTTTCATTTTCTAAAACAGTTGTCACGTGTGGCATACGTGTCATCACCATTCCTATTGGCATTTTAGAAAGATCTCCTCCGCCAATACTGATTTTTAGTAAATCTTTACGTGACACGACTCCACAGAGAAAATCATCATCATCCAAGATAAAAGCACAACCAGCATCTTCCATAAAAATATGTACAATAACATCATAAACTGAATCTTTTTGATGAACTGTCAGAGGGATCCCCATAATTTCTGAAACTGTCATCTTTTCAAAATGACTTGTCCCTATTGAAGCATGATACTGTCCTAAATAAAAATAACCAACCTTAGGTTTTGCATCTATGATACCTAGCATACTTAAAACCGCCAAATCAGACCTTAGTGCTGCTCTTGTTACTCCTAATTTCTCAGCTATTAGCTCACCAGTAATGGGCTGAAACTGTTTGATAATATCAATAATTCTTTCTTGCCTTTGATTTAATTGAATAAGATCACCTTCTTTATATATTGTATACTATTTATTTTATATGTTATATTATATATCTTTTTTTACTGAAATCAAGTAAAAAAAGATACTATTTTAAAAATAATCATACTATATATTTGCTTTTAGACATATCTTTTGTTAAACTTTCTTCGAAAACGTTTTCGAATATAAGTATCGGAGGTTGTAATATGACAATTAAAAATCTCACTGTTGCAGGAAGTGGCGTTCTAGGTAGTCAAATCGCCTTTCAAGCAGCTTACAAAGGAATGTCTGTCACCATATATGACATTAACGATGAAGCTTTAAATAAGGGAAAAGAACGCATCAAAAAATTAGCTAAAGTCTATCAATCAGAAATTGAAACAGCAAAAGAAGCATATAGTGATAAAGCTAAAAGTATCAAGTATAATAAAAACTTATTGCCTAGCTTAGACCATATTTTTCTTTCAAAAGTTGCCGATTCATTAGACTTGATTGCTGATTTACCAAACCAAATTACTTTTTCAAAAAACTTAGACCAAGCTGTAAGTGACGCCGATTTAGTAATCGAAGCTGTCCCAGAAACAGTTAGTATAAAAGAAGATTTTTATAAACAATTAGCTAAAGTGGCACCTTCAAAGACAATCTTTGCAACAAATTCTTCAACACTTGTTCCAAGTCAGTTTGCTGATATAACAGGACGGCCTGACAAATTTTTAGCAATGCATTTCGCTAACAATATTTGGCAAAATAATATTGTTGAAATTATGGGACATAAGGGAACTGACGACGAGGTTATCAAAGAAGCTTTGGCATTCTCAAAAGATATTGGTATGGTGCCTTTACATATTCATAAAGAACAACCTGGCTATATTCTTAATTCAATACTAGTTCCATTCTTAGAGAGTGCACTAGCATTGTACTATGATAAGGTTTCTGATTCTGAAACTATTGATAAAACCTGGAAGTTAGGAACAGGAGCACCGATGGGACCTTTAGAAATTTTAGATATTATTGGCATCGATACCGCTTATAATATCATGAAGAATTATTCAGATACCAACAGCGATCCTAATAGTCTTCATGCTCACCTTGCAAAAATGCTTAAAGAAGAATTCATTGATAAAGGACGTACCGGTAAAGCTGCTGGACACGGCTTTTATGATTACGACTAAACTATAAAAGAGGTTAGATAAAAATCTAACCTCTTTTATAATTCAACTAAAGAATAGTTGCACCAAGAACAGTTTTAAAATGATTTAAAGCCCATTGATGATTACTATCATTTAAGCTAGCTACAGCTGCTGCTGGGACCTCAATTTTATAACCTAAGTTATAAGCATCAATTGCTGTGTGTAATACACAAATATCTGTCAATACTCCTGTCAATATCAAAGTATCTACTCGTCTTTCACGTAGGCGAATATCTAAATCAGTGCCAGAAAAGGCAGAATAATGACGCTTATCTATCCAAAAAACACGACTATCTTCCTTAATAGTTTCATATAGAGTTCCCAAAGGACCATATAGGTTTCTACCAGAAGTCCCTTTAATATTATGCTCAGGAAAAAGATTGCTCTCTGGATGAAAAACATCTCCAATATCATGATTATCAATCGCAAAAAAAATATAATCCCCTGACCGGTATGCTTTCTCTGTAACGTCAGCTATAGCTGAAGCGATAGATTGCGCTGGTTTACCTGCCGTTAATTTCCCATCATCTGCCACAAAATCATATGTGTAGTCTATTGAGATGAGTGCTTTTGTCATTTTTCTTCTTATCTCCTCTTGATTTCAAAAAAGGAACTGAAAGCTACTCCCAGTCCCATGCTATGATTAATTATATTCTTTTAATTTGTCAAAAATACCTTCGTTAATAACTTTGAGGTATGTTCCCTTCATACCGAGTGAGCGGCTCTCAATGATTCCCGCAGACTCCAATTTACGAAGAGCATTTACAATAACGGAACGTGTAATTCCAATACGGTCTGCAATAACAGATGCCGTTAGGCGTCCTTCAAGTCCATCTAATTCTCCTAAGATAGCAGCTACAGCTTTCATTTCTGAATAAGATAGAGTGTTGATAGCCATTGTCACCGCTGTTTGTTTACGAATATTTTCTTCTAGATTTTCTGTTTGAAGGTTAAGTAATTGAATACCAACAACGGTGCTTGCAATTTCAACTAAAATCAAATCATCGTCGCTAAATTCTTTATCATTACGCCAGATAATAAATGTTCCCAAGCGCATTCCACCACCATAAATTGGAGCGATTGTTGTAATACCATCTTGGAAGTTTTCCTTTGTCTCAACTGGGAAAATTGACAAATCATTATCTACTGATAAGTTAGCTTCTGTATCATAAACACGACTAGCAGATTTAACATAGTAATCTGGGAATTGTTTTGTTTCAAAAAATTCTTCCACACGGTCAGTGTTTGTTTTATATTTCATGGCATAGCCAAGTAAGTTACCACCACCATTAATAATACATGCGTTACAGTCAATAATATCAGCTAATTGAGCCGCCATTGTATTATATGGTAGTTCGGCATCTAAGCTATCTACGGAACGCTGTAAGATGGATGTAATTTTTCTAGTTTTTTCTAATAAATTCGGCATTTCCTTCATCCTTTGTATGTTTTGCGTTACAATTATATCAAAGCATTTTAGCTTTTGCAAATCGATATCAGTACATTTTAAGAACTTCTATTGTTAATTTAATGTTTATCTAATAAAAATTCATTCTAGCGCTTGTATTGGCTTAAAAAGCGAGCCATTTTTTCTTGTAGTTCAGTCAATTCATCAACACGTGGTAAGTAAACAATTCTAAAATGGTCAGCGGTATTCATATTAAATCCTCTACCGTGTGTTAGTAATACTTTTTCTTGTTTTAAGAAATTAAGCACAAACTCTTCATCATTATCAATACGGTACATATCTGTATCAATTTTAGGGAAAAGATACAGTCCAGCATTTGGTTTTACAGCAGATAAACCAGGTATTTCATTAATTGCTTTATGGATATAATTACGTTGCTCGTAGATACGACCTCCTGGCAACAACATACTATCAATAGATTGCTGTCCGCCTAACGATGTTTGAATAACCTGTTGAGCAAGAACATTTGAACACAGCCTCATGTTAGCTAACATATTCAAACCTTCAATATAACCTTTAACATGTTGTCGCGGACCAGACAATACCATCCAACCAACGCGGAAACCACAGATGCGATGTGATTTAGATAAGCCAGATAAAGTAACTGTAAAAATATCCTCTGCAATAGAAGCAATTGGGATATGCTCCATTCCATCCATAACTAAACGGTCATAAACCTCGTCTGAAAAAATAATCAAGTCATTTTGTCTAGCGATATCCACAATCTCTTGCAGAATTTCACGCGGATAGACTGCTCCAGTTGGATTATTTGGATTAATGAGGACAATTGCTTTTGTTTTGGATGTGATTTTTGATTTGATATCATCAATATCAGGATACCAATTAGCTTCCTCATCACAAATATAATGCACAGCATTTCCACCAGCAAGGCTAACACAAGCTGTCCATAACGGGTAATCTGGCATTGGAACTAGAACCTCGTCATCATTATCAAGCAAAGCTTGCATTGACATAGAGATTCCCTCACTAACACCATTAACAATGTATATATCATCCATGTCAACATGGATGTTTTGTAACTGGTAATACTGCATAACAGCCTTACGAGCTGAAAAAATACCTTTCGAATCAGAGTAACCTTCTGATTCACGCGCATTCGTAATTAAATCACGAATGACTTCATCTGGCGCTTCGAAGCCAAAGGCAGCTGGATTTCCAGTATTTAACCGCAATATCTTTTCACCATTTGCCCTCATGCGGTCCGCCTCTTCTAAAACAGGGCCTCTAATATCATAAGCTACATGTTCCAGCTTCATTGATTTATCAAATATCTTCATAAAAATACCTCGTATCTTCCATTATAAAACAAATATTCTCAAAATTGAAACTTTTACTGCGGTTTATCAAGCGATTAAGTTAATATTAAGCTATTTCAGAAAACTAACATAAAACGCTTTCATTTTTCTAGAAAAAACGTTATAATATAGCTATAAAATGAATAACCAACATATCTAACTTACTCATCACTCACTCCTTCTGATAAGATGGCTAGTTGAGTGCAAGAGGTTATCTCTTTTGGTTATATTTAGAGGAGGACAGGCTTATGTCACAAAAATATGAACGCATCCTTGTCGCTATTGATGGATCAACAGAATCTGAACTTGCTTTTGAAAAGGCAGTTAACGTTGCTCTTCGCAATGATTCTGAATTAATCTTGACACATGTTATAGATACACGTGCTTTACAAAGCTTTGCGACATTTGATACTTATATCTATGAAAAATTAGAAAAAGAAGCAAAAGATGTCCTTGAGGAATATGAAAAACAAGCTCGTGAAAAAGGAGCAGATAAAGTTAGACAAGTCATTGAATTTGGTAATCCCAAAACATTACTTGCACATGATATTCCAGAAAAAGAAAAAGTAGACTTGATTATGGTTGGTGCAACAGGTCTTAATACCTTTGAACGTTTCCTTATCGGATCTTCCTCAGAATACATCCTTCGTCACGCTAAAGTAGATTTACTCATTGTACGTGACCCTAATAAAACAATGTAAATTTAAATACGCTCACTTTCTAAAATATCCTGAGTTATATTAACTCAGGATATTTTTATTTTCGATTTAAGGATTTCTGAATTTGGCTATCTAATTCACGTCGAATTGATGGCTCAGGAGCGAAATGTTCTTCCCAGTCGTCTGGTTTTAAAATTTTATGAGTAACAGGATCAAAATGAGCTTTGCCATCTGGAAAGATTTTCCCCATATTGGCCTCATGTACTGTATCAAAAAGAGGTTTTGGGTCGACTCCCATAAGAACAAAGGAGCCATAAGTCAGATAAAGTAAATCTGTTAAGGCATCCACTTCTCCCACTAATGGTGTTTCTGGATGGTCTTTAGAAATAACCTTATCTCTTGCTTTATCAATAGCTAAGTGTAAATTACGGATAGATTGGTCAAATACTTTTTGGTTACCTTGACTAGCAGCATACAAGAACTCAACGATTTCTTCTACTTTAAAGTCTGACCTGAAACCAGCTTCCTTACTGTCATATAAGCGTGGCGTTTCAATAGTTTCACCATCCATTAATAGATGGAAGGATTTTACTTTATTGAAATTCTCGTCACGACTACTGAATGTTTTTTCAATCTCAAATTGGATAAGTCCATAATGGGCTAATGCCTTAGAGATACTATCATCATTATTGTCAGCAGTTGTATAACGTGCATTTTCTCTCACTTGCTGACTAGCGTTCCCCATGGCAACACCAATGCCAACTTGAGATAACATCTCAATATCATTATCAGAATCTCCAAATGCTATCACTTCGGATAGATCAAAACCATAGCGTTGACCAACACGTTCAATTCCCTTAACTTTTGACTGCCCTTCAGAAATGACATCCATTGAGTAAGGACTGCTTCTTGTTAATTTAACACGAGGAAATTGTTTTTGAATTCGCTCTGATTCGCCCTCTGTTGCAACTAAAACGACCTGATAAATAGGTTCTCGTAAGATAACCATGAGGCTATCAATATTTTGAGGTTTAATCCGACGAATAAAATGCTTAAAGCTTCGTTCAATCGCTTTTGCCCATTTTCTCGGAACAAGGCTAGATACAATCTGCCCCAAACGGCTAGTTCCTAGACCAATAATACCTGAACCGAGTAATCCTGAGGCTGTTCCTAATGAAATTTCTCTTCTTCTTGCTCCAGCATAACGAATCAGACGATAGACAGTTGTCTTAGATAATTGATTGGTATAAATAATTTCACTTCTACTATAGATATATTGACCATTATAGGTTACAGCAAAATCTAAACCAAGGTTTTCTAAAAAAGGTTGTACAAAACTAGGACCTCGCCCCGTTGCTAAACCGACTAGTATTCCTTGGTCTTTCAAATTTCGAATTGCTTTAATTGTTGACTTTTGTACATTCTTACGATCATTAAGAAGTGTACCATCAATATCAAAAAATACTGCCTTAATTGCCACTGGGTCAACATCCCCTCTTTTTTATGATAAAATAAATTATATCACAACTTGAAAGAAGTATAAAATCAATGAAAAAAATCCTTGTTCTACACACAGGTGGAACGATTTCCATGAATGCTAACGAGAAGGGACAGGTCATGTCCAGCGCCGATAACCCAATGAAATACGTTGATTTATCATTAGATGACCTTGATTTGACTGTTGTAGATTTTCTAAATCTTCCCAGTCCTCAAATCACCCCTCATCATATGCTTGATATCTATCACTATCTGAAGCAACATGCCAGTAATTTTGATGGTGTTGTCATTACGCATGGGACTGACACTTTAGAAGAAACAGCATATTTTTTAGACACAATGATACTCCCTAAAATCCCAATCATCATTACCGGTGCTATGAGAAGCACAAATGAACTTGGTAGCGATGGCGTTTATAATTACCTATCAGCCCTCCGTGTCGCTAATAGTACTAAAGCTGCCGACAAGGGGGTGCTAGTTGTCATGAATGATGAGATACATGCTGCTAAATATGTCACAAAAACACATACAACAAACGTTTCGACATTCCAAACCCCTACACATGGCCCCCTTGGGATTATTATGAAACAAGACCTGCTTTTCTTTAAAGCAACTGAAGAGAGAGTTCGTTTTGATTTAGATAAAATTACAGGAACTGTTCCTATCGTGAAAGCATATGCTGGCATGGGTGATAGTGGTATCATTAGCTTTTTAAATTCTCAAAATATTAGCGGATTAGTTATTGAAGCACTCGGTGCAGGGAATATGCCCCCAAAAGCTGCACAAGAAATCGAAGAATTAATTGAGCAAGGTGTCCCTGTTGTTCTAGTGTCTCGCTGTTTTAATGGTATTGCTGAGCCAGTTTACGGATATGAAGGTGGCGGAGCAAAATTACAAGAATCTGGTGTCATGTTTGTTAAAGAACTAAACGCTCCCAAAGCCAGACTCAAATTACTCATTGCACTCAATGCAGGTCTCACAGGGCAAAATCTAAAAGACTATATTGAAGGTTGATAAAAAACTCTAGAAATATTTCTAGAGTTTTTTATTAATTTTCAGTTTGTAATACTCTCTCAACACTGCTAATAGGCATTTCTTGATTCGTTATTAATTGAAATGCTTCTGCTCCTTGATAAATCAGCATCCCTAGACCATTATAAGCATGTTTCACTCCATTTTGTCTAACAAATCGTAACAATGCTGTTTCTTTAGGCTTGTAAACCAAGTCGACAACTACTAAATTCGGTGTTAAAATTTCTGGATCGTTAATTAAACTATAATTATCTAATGGCCTCATTCCTAAACTAGTAGCATCAATATAAAAATGACTAGTTCTAATAGCGTCTTTAAATGCTGTCTTATTTTCTAGATAATCAACGACTACCTTTATTTGAAACTGTTTTTTAATTTTATCTGATAAGTCAATGACCTTATCGTAATTTGAGCTGTTACGATTAAATAATCTAATTTCCGCAACTCCCTCCATAGCTGCTTGAACTGCAACTGCTTTACCTGAACCACCAATACCAGCTATTGTAATTATTTTATTTTTAGCACTGAAACCTTGAGCTGCTAAAGCTTTAAAACAACCAATGCCATCTGTCATATGGCCTACTAAACGTCCGGTTCCACCTTGATTAACGATAGTATTTACAGCACCCACTAATTTAGCTTGAGGAGATAAATCATCTAGCAAAGGGATAACACTCTGTTTAAATGGCATTGAAACATTAACACCACGAATACCCAATGCCCTGACACCTCGAACAGCTTCTGTTAATTTACCCTCTTCTACTTCAAATGTCAGATAGGCATAATTCATGTTTTTTTCTTGAAAAGAGGTATTCCACATTAACGGGGATAGAGAGTGGCGTGCAGGATTGGCAATTAGACCAGTTAGTAAAGTTTCCCCATTTAATGAATTCATTGTATAACCTTCTTTCTTAACAATTTATTTCAGTTCATTTTACCAAAAACTGACTCAATTAAAAAGAGAGTATGTAATTTATACTCTCTCCCTTAGTTTAAGGCAATATATTACCTGCACTACGGTAAATATCATACCATTCTTTACGGGTTAAAGCGATATCATTAGCCTTATCAATCGCCTTTAAACGAGATGGATTCATTGAACCAACAATCGCCTGCATTTTGGCAGGATGACGTAAAATCCATGCAATCACAATAGCTTCGCTGCTAACATTGTAGTTTTTTGCCAGTTTAGCTATGGTTTCATTTAATTCCTTATAATCCGGATGATTAACAAATAAACCACGAGATAAATCAATTTGAAATGGAGACCAAGCTTGAATGGTAACTCTTTTAAGACGACAATAATCAACAATGCCATCATCATGTTCAATTGAAGCTTTATTTAACATGTTAACATTTAACCCTGCATCAAACATTGGTGTATGTGCTGGCGATAACTGAAGTTGATTCACTGCTAAGGGCTCGTCAAGGTAGGATTGTAACAACTCCATTTGAAACCGGTTTTGATTGCTAACACCAAAGTGTTTTACTTTACCTTCTGCCCTCAGTTTGGTAAATGCTTCTGCTACTTCTTCAGGCTCAACTAATACATCTGGACGATGAAGAATGAGAAAATCTAAATATTCTGTCCCTAATCTTTCTAAAATACCATCTACTGATGATAAAATATACTCTTTAGAAAAATCAAAGTAACCTTCTCGTATCCCACATTTAGATTGAATAATCATTTTGTCACGATTGACATTTAAATGTTTGATTGCATCTCGAAAGCGTAATTCAGATAGCCCTCCCCCATAAATATCAGCATGATCAAAAAAATTAATACCCAAATCTAATGCTGTTCCAACTACTTCTTCAGCTTGTTTTCCTTTCAAGTCACTCATTCTCATACAACCTAAAGCAATTCGAGTTGCTTGAATGCCTGTTTGTCCAATGTTTTGTAACATATGCACCCCATTCTAATCTGTTTGTATTAACAGAAAGATTAATCAATTCATTATAACAAAATTTCTATGAAAAGGCTTACTATTACAAATGCAAAAAGCTGAGTAAATTTAACTCAACTTTTTTTCTGATACTCATTATTGACTAAATAAGTCGGTAAGAAAAATCTATTCTGAAAAGTACTATTATAAATTACAGTAATCATTATTGTCATAACATACCTCCACATCTGTGATAGGAATATCATATGACAGCAAGCTTAAACTGAGCTTAGCACAGCCTTAATAGAAACTTAATCAAAATCTGAATGTTGGCGTAAATTATCTAGAATAAGTGCCCATTCTGTATTTTCTTTCCAATTATTATCTTTGACAATATCACTAGCAACACGTCTGGCTTCTTCTAAAATAGGATAATCCTCAACGATATCAGCTACTTGAAATTCTGGAATTCCAGACTGACGAGTACCAAAGATTTCACCAGAACCACGCATTTTTAAATCCGACTCAGCTAAAACGAAACCATCTGTCGTTTCTGTCATGATTGTCATTCGTTTTTTCCCAGAATCAGTTTTGGGATTAGCCACTAAAACAGCGTATGATTGTTTATATCCACGACCAACACGCCCACGAAGTTGATGTAGCTGGCTTAATCCAAAACGATCGGCATCCATAATAATCATGATCGTTGCATTTGGGACATTTACCCCTACTTCAATAACTGTTGTAGATACTAAAATATGACTTTTTTTATCCTTGAAATCTTGCATTATAGCATCTTTTTCATCATTTTTCATACGTCCATGTACAAGAGCAACCTTAGCAATTCCTTCAAAATAAGTAGATAATTCAGCATGCAATGCTACTGCATTCTTTAAATCTAAAGCTTCTGACTCTTCAATCAACGGTGAAATGACATACACTTGAGCATCTTTTTGCAATTCACCTTTTACCCATTCCAACACAGTACCTAGCTGCTCGTGTTTCACCCAGCGTGTAATAATAGGTTTACGACCGGCAGGTAATTCATCAATAATAGAAACATCCATTTCTCCAAAAGCTGTGATTGCTAGAGTTCGGGGAATTGGGGTGGCTGTCATCATTAAAACATCAGGATTTTCTCCCTTTTCACGGAAAATTCTACGCTGTTTAACACCAAAACGATGTTGCTCGTCTGTAATTACAAGCCCCAGTTTATGGTACTGTACCGAGTCCTGGATAAGAGCATGAGTTCCTACAATCATATCAACCGAGCCATTTGCAATAGTTGCTAAAACCGTACGCTTAACAGCTGCTTTCATACCCGAAGTTAATATAGCGATTGATAAATCTGGAAATAACTCTTGCAGACTAATGTAGTGTTGTTCAGCTAGGATTTCCGTTGGAACCATCAAAGCCGATTGAAAACCTGCTGTATAAGCTGCATACATTGATAGACCAGCAATGACTGTCTTTCCTGATCCTACATCTCCTTGCAATAAACGATTCATATGAGCTCCCGATGACATATCAGATAATATTTCATCTAAAGAGCGCTTTTGAGCATTCGTTAGAATAAAAGGTAAAGAGGAAATTTTTGTCTCCATAGCATGTTTACTATAAAGAATAGGCAAACCATTTGTTTCAGATTTATTTTCGGATTTCAAAACTTGAAGGTTCATTTGAAAGTAAAATAATTCTTCAAATTTAATCCGACGGAGCGCTTGCTTATACTCTGTGATATCTTTTGGGAAATGCATAGCTAAACAAGCCTGACTACGACCCATCAATCGGTATTTTTCCAATAAAGTAGCTGGTAAATTTTCCTTCAATTCCAAATGCGCACTGATTTCAAAAGCTGACTTAATAGCTTTAATCAAAGTAGACTGTGAAATTCCCTGAGCTACGCGATAAACAGGTTGCATGTCATCTTCAACTTGAGCTAAAACCTTCATCCCAGTAATAGCTGATTTAGTTGCATCCCATTTACCAAAGACAGCTACCTCTTGACCAAGTTCTATTTTATCAGCTAAATAGGGTTGATTAAAAAAACTAACATTTAAGACAGCTTCCCCTTGACGCAACTTAAAACTTAAACGGTTACGTTTAAAACCATAATATTGTACATTAGCTGGAGTAACGACTAGGCCTGTAATGACTGCTTTTTCACCATCCACTAAATCAAAAACAGATTTTGATTTAAAATCTTCATAGCGAAACGGATAATAAAGAAGTAAATCTTCTACTGTATAAATATCTAATTTCTGAAATTTTTCTGCTGATTTTGGTCCAAATCCCTTAAGATTAGAAATTGGTGATTGTAATAGCATAAGATTCTCCTTCTAATATCTTTTATTATACTAAAAGATCACCAAAAAGGCGCCTCAAGAGCGCCTTTATTATGTCTAATTATTTATGGCCAATAACATAAGTTAATTGTGCAGCTTGTGCTGAACTAAAAGTACGGTAAGAGACAATACCACGTCCCATTGCATTAGATTCTGAAATAAGAACTGAACCATCTTTTTTAACTTCTTCAACAATAGCTACGTGACCGTAAGTGCCATCAGCACCAGCTTGTCCTGGTGAAAATGATACAGCATAGCCTACTTTTGGTGAATGTGTTGTTTCAAAACCAGCCTTATGTTGCCAATCTCCACCATTACCCATAAATGGATCAAATGTATAACCTAACTCTTTAGCGCGGTTAAAGACATACCATGTACATTCACCCCATGGATAAGTTGATGCAATATAGCTAGCTGTGTTAACTGCTGTTGATAAGCTAAAACCACTTGGTAAATCTGCTAAACTTGCTGTCGATAAAGCTTTCAAGGCAGCAGGAATTTCTGGTGTCCCTCCATGTTGATCAATCCAGCGGTCTAAATCTTCCATAATCTGGGCACGACGTTTACCAGTTCCAGAGTTATCTGTATAATAAACACCACCCTCAGTAACTGTATTAAGTTGTCCAGAAGATAATTTCTGTGCTTTCAAATCTTGGATTTCAAAGCTAGAGTTGTTGTTTTTAATAATTGTATTTTTTGTCAACAACATAATTGCTTCTTCATCATTATAAGCACTAGCATGGCTAGAGTCATGATCAAAGGCACCATAACCAAACATATTAGCACCTGGCATCTTAGCCACTCCTTGAGTTCCCAATGAACTTTCAAGGACAGCAATAGCTACAATAGCACGGACATCTAAACCACTATCTTTTTCCCATTGTAATAACTTAGCACCATTGATACGATTAGAATCATATTGAATCCCTAAAGATTTTAAGTACCCATCTAATTGTTCAGCTTTGATACCGTAACGATGTGACAATAAATAGTGAGAGTAGGCATCCTGACCAGACCAGTGTTCTACGTAGAATGGCGTTGCTGTCACTGGTGAAATCGGTGTTGATAATAAGTTATCATCAAAGGATAAAGCAGGAACAGAAGCATTCTGATTTGTCTGAACACTTTCTATCTGAGACGGAGCGGGAGTTATTTTAGGCTCTACTAATGGTAAGGTAGGCTCAGGTTTTAATTCAGTCTTTGTTGATTGACCTGGCTTACTGTCTGCTTGACTACTGTTTGTAGTATTAGTGCTAGGAGTAGATGCTGTTGAAGCAGAATCAGATGTTTTAGCATCTTCGTTGGAAGAAGATTGATGTGATGAACTTGATGATGATTCATTGCTTGATGATGTCTCTGTCGTACCAATCTCTGTTTTTTCTGTTGAGATACTTCCTTCGGCTGAAGGTGAAGCAGTTTCTGAATCTGTAGGTTGTGTTTTTTCCTGTTTCTCTGCTTCAGAAGAACTTTCTGTTGATGCTGTTGCCATTGTCAGGCTTGTTTCTGGATTAATAGTTTCTGCTAAGGTCACTAAAGGTGATGATAGCGATAAGACTAAAGTGGATAACAACAAAGTTGCCATTACTTTTTGTTTTGACATATACTAATGATTTCCTTCTATAAAAATTGTCACTGATTAGTTTAACATATTTTTAAATTTTTTAAAACAGTTAACTACTGTGTCATTTGTTTTTAATAATATCTCGGAATACGATCGCTTAAAAGACAAAGTACTTCATAATTAATCGTCTGTCTTTTTTGAGCGACGTCCGTAGTTGTAATGTTACAACTACCTTGTTGACCAATCAAGGTTACTTTAGTTCCGATAGTATATTTTTGAGGTAAACGGATAGTCATTTGATCCATCGAGACACGCCCAATAATTTCACAAAGTTCTCCATTTACTATAACTGAAAATCCTTGCATATCTCGTGTCCATCCATCAGCGTAGCCAATCGGTACTGTTCCAACAAATTCGTCTCCAGTAACTTGATAGGTTGCGCCATAGCCAACTTGAGAACCATCGTGTAGTTGTTTAACATGTACTAGCTCAGACTCTAAACTTAAAGCAGGGTTTATAGGGTAAGGTAAGTCTAAATCAGTTCCACTTGGATTTAAGCCGTACATAACAACACCCAATCTAACGGCATTAAAAATTGTCTCACTATGCCAAAGGCTTGTAGCAGAATTACTAGCATGAACAAGGTCCGGACAATTATCTAATCCTGAAATAAAGTCTTTAAAAAAAGTAAGTTGTTGATTGAATTTACAGTTATCGGCTTCATCAGCTGTTGCAAAATGGGTGAAAATCCCCTTGACAGAGGCACCACTTTCCCCCAATTCAGAAATTAGCTTATTTCCTTCATCTAACTGGCGAACACCTATACGTCCCATTCCACTATCAACTTTGATATGTACTTCTAGACCAGATAAATCTACTGCTGATGTCTGACATAAACGTAACCACTCCAAGCTAGCAACTGTTAGAGTAATATTTTCATTTTTGGCTAGTATAACCTGCTCAGGCATAACAACACCTAATACCAATATCATTTTTACAATTCCTGCTTGACGTAGCTCAATAGCCTCATCTAAATTGGATACGCAAAAACCATCTACAATAGACTCAATGTATTTTGAAACTTCAACAGCACCATGCCCATAAGCATTAGCCTTAACTACAGCAAATGTTTTTTTATCACTTGGAATGTGCTCTTGTACAGATTTAACGTTATTTGCAATCGCCTCTAAATCTATCAAGGCTCTGGTTGGTCTATGATAACTTGAAATCATTTTTCTTCCTCCAAAATAACACTAGCTTGTGCATAATTACCACTATGAGATATTGAAACAAAAGATTTTCCATTAAACGGTTCTTTTGTAATCAAAGGCGCTCCTTTATCATCCGATAAAATTTCGATATCATGAAAATTAACTTTCCCAATTCCTGTTCCAAGTGCTTTGCTATAAGCCTCTTTTGCTGCCCATCGCCCTGTTAAAAAAGACATCTGACGCTTGGGATTGGAAATTCCTTTAAAAAGAAGCAATTCTTGTTCGGTCAAAACGCGTTCTGCAAAACGTTGATTACGCTCATATGCTTTAGTAATCGCCTCTATCTCTTGTAAATCAATTCCGTGTCCAACAATCATGTGTAACTCCTATAAGTTCGATACTTACAAACTATTGTAAATATCCCTAATTAGCATTTCTGTTTTATCCCAACCTAGACATGGATCTGTGATAGACTTACCAAAAACATCTGGTTTATCTTGTCTTCCATCTTCTAAATAAGATTCTATCAAAAAACCACGAACATAGTTTCTAATTTTAGTATGCCACTGTCGGTCTGCAAGTACTGATTTCACAATGCGAATTTGTTCTAAAAATTGCTTACCTGAATTGTCATGATTTGTATCAACAACAATAAAGGGATTTTGCAAATCAGTCTCTTCATAATGAGTAATAGTTTCTAAAAGGTTTTCATAATGATAATTAGGGATACTTCGATAGTCGGCATTATGATATCCTCTCAAAATAACATGTGACAGCAAATTACCATCTGTTCTAACTTGCTTATTTTGATAGAATAATTCCTGTTGATTTTGTGCTGCATAGACCGCATTAAACATGACTCTTAAATTACCAGACGTTGGATTTTTCATACCTACTGGTGCATCTATACCTGAAGATATAAAACGGTGTCCCTGATCTTCCACTGAACGCGCACCAATAGCATAGTAAGAAACTAAATCATCCATCACTGATAACATCTCTGGATAAAGTAATTCATCAGCTGTCAGGAGTCCAGTCTCTCGAATGATGTCATAGTGCATCTTACGTGCTTGAAAAAAAACTCCTAGTTTGTCAGAATGGTGAACTAAGCCTTTATAACCATCACCATTCGTTCTTGGCTTAGCGGTATAAACTCTCATAACCAAAAACATTTTATCTTTAAAGGCAGCTTCCAATTTAGCTAAACGCTTTGCATAAGTTAGCACCGCCTTTGGATTATCCGCAGAACAAGGACCTACTATTACTAGAAACCGCTGATCCTCACCTTTTATGATATTTTTTAACTCTTCTTCTTTGGCTAATTTTTTTTGGCTAACTTCTAGATCTAAGCTAGTTTTCTGCTTCAATATTTCAATATTAATTTTATCACTTAACTGATGAAATCCCATGTTTTTTCCTAATACAACCTAAGTCTATTAATAAGCTCTGCTATACAATATAGTCGTCATACTATTAGACAAGTAATGATAAAACAGTCTTCTCAGACTGTTTTATTTTTATTTTAAAATCATTGTTATTGTAAACATCTCAGACCATGACAATTTTTAAACTTCATGCCAGAGCCACAAGGACATTTATCATTACGTTTAATCCCTTGGTATTCTGGTGATTCATTATTCATAGGTACATGTTGTGCCGAGATATTTTGCTCTGCTGTTGTCGTAGCATGTTGAGAAGCACGTTCACGCTCTTGTTCATGAATTTGAGCTTTCATCAATGTACGTGTCACATCAAACTCAATCGAACCAATCATATCTTGGAACATACGGAAACCTTCTGATTGATACTCAACGATTGGGTTATTTTGAGCATAACCACGAAGTCCAACGGAGTTACGTAATTGATCTAAGGCATCAATATGCTCTGTCCATTGATTATCCACTACCATCAAGATTAAGACTTTTTGGAATTCGATAATAGCTTCTGGATCTTTTAATTTAGCAATTTGTTGCTCATAAACAGCTAAGGCACGTTCATAAAGAAGTTCTTTAATTTCAGCCTCTTTTAGACCACGAAGTTCTGAAACTGTGATAGCTTCTTCATCTAATAACGCCGATCTTGCAAAATTAACAATAGCTTCTGCTGCAGTATTTTTATCGCTTCTGCTATGTGCATCAACTGCTCTTTTAATCGTACGTTTAATCATCCCTTTGAGCTCTGGTCCTAAATCACGCTCAGCAGTAATCACTTCTCTACGGTTAGCATAAATAATCTCACGTTGTTCACGCATAACATCATCGTATTGCAAGACTTGTTTACGTGTGTCATAGTTATTACCTTCAACGCGGCGTTGAGCTGATTCAACTTGTCGTGTCAACATTTTTGATTTAATAACTGTATCATCTTCAGCTAAATTCATTCGCTCAAGAACCACTTTAATACGATCTGTACCAAAGCGACGCATCAAATCATCTTCTAACGAAAGATAGAATTGTGATTCACCTGGATCTCCTTGACGACCCGAACGACCACGAAGCTGGTTATCAATACGACGGCTTTCATGACGCTCTGTACCAATAACACATAAACCACCAAGTTCACGAACCCCTTCACCAAGCTTGATATCAGTACCACGACCAGCCATGTTGGTTGCGATTGTAACAGCACCACGTTGCCCAGCATTCATAATGATTTGAGCTTCTTTAAAGTGATTTTTAGCATTCAAAACTTCATGTGGTACTCCAGCAGCAACTAATTTTCTAGAAATTAAGTCTGACGTTTCAACAGCTACTGTACCAACCAGTACAGGTTGTCCTTGTTCATAACGTTCTTTGACATCTGCTACCACCGCTCTAAATTTAGAGTCAAGAGTTGGATAAAGTAGATCTGAATGATCTATACGTTGAACAGGACGATTTGTTGGGATAGGAATAACGCGCATATTATAAATTTCACGAAACTCTTCTTCCTCAGTCTTACCAGTACCAGTCATTCCTGCTAATTTATGGTACATACGGAACATATTTTGGTAAGTAATTGAAGCGCTCGTTTTTGATTCTTCTTGGATTGGCACTGACTCTTTTGCTTCAATAGCTTGGTGTAAGCCATCTGAGAAACGACGTCCTTCCATCGTACGACCGGTAAATTGGTCCACAATTAAAATCTCTTGTTCTTCACTAACCACATAATCAATATTTAACAACATAATATAGTTAGCTCGAAGAGCGTTATCAATGTAGTGAGTTAAGGCAACATTTTCGAGATCATACAAGTTATTTAGATGGAAATAGTTTTCAGCCTTGTCAATACCTGTATCTGATAAACCAATTGTTTTTGTTGGAACATCAATGATATAATCATCGCTATTAAGCGTTTTTACAAACATGTCCGCACGTGTATACAGTTGGTTCATCTCAGAGCTTACAGGACCTGAAACAATCAATGGCGTCCTAGCTTCATCGATTAATACAGAGTCAACCTCATCAACCAAAGCATAGTTGAGTGGGCGTTGCACCATATCTTCTTGGCGAACAACCATATTGTCTCGAAGGTAGTCAAATCCGACTTCTGCGTTAGTTGAGTATGTGATATCACAATTGTAAGCTTCGCGTTTTTCAAATGGTGACTTAGCTGCTAAGTTAATCCCTACAGATAATCCAAGCCAACTATAAACCTCACCCATTTCGGTCGCATCACGTGTTGATAAATACTCATTAACAGTAATAACATGAACACCTAATCCTGAGATAGCATTTAGATAAACAGGCATTGTCGCTGTTAAAGTTTTTCCCTCACCAGTACGCATTTCTGGAATATCACCATGGTGAAGAACGATACCACCCATAATTTGGACGTGGTATGGGTATAAACCTAATACACGTTTAGAAGCTTCACGAACTACCGCAAACGCTTCCGGTAACAATTGATCTAAAGTTTCACCATTTTGATAACGTTCTTTAAATTCTGGAGTTTTTGCTTGTAAAGCTTCATCTGATAACGCAGCCATATGATCTGCGTAAGAGTCAACTTTCTTAGCTATTTTATCTAATTTTTTTAATTCACCCTTGTCATTTTCAATAACAGTGCGTAGAATATTTGCCATTCTAATTCCTTTCGATACTCTTATCACCACATTTTACCATAAATAATGTTGTCTTTCAATAAATGGTCGTTTTAATCGAGATTAAAAAGAGTGGTATCCCCACTCTCATTATTTTTTAACATGACTTGCTATAATTTCTAACTGTCCATCAATATCCCATTTGACAACATCATTTGGCAAGATAAAGTGGTCACCTTTTTTAAGTGTATAAACTTTGTTATCTACTGTAATGTGACCCGCTCCGTCTAAGACACTAACCAAAAGGTAGGGTGCAAATTGTTTAAAGTTGGTAACACCAGAAATTTCCCATTTATAAACTGTAAAGAAATCATTTGAAACTAATAAAGTTGAAGATAGATGTTTTAACTTCATATTGGCAGGAACAGTATTGGCAGGTTTACCAATCGTGAGAACATCTATTGATTGTTCAATGTGTAAATCACGTAATTTTCCTGAAGCATCTGGACGATCAAAATCATAAACACGATAAGTAGTATCACTAGATTGCTGTGTTTCTAAAATTAATATCCCTTTACCTATAGCATGCATTGTCCCACTTGGAACGTAGTAAAAATCCCCTGATTTAACAGGAATTCGGGTTAAAAGATGTTCCCAATCTCCAGATTCAATCATTTGGCGAAGTTCTTCTTTAGTTTTAGCATTATGACCATAGATAATTTCAGATCCTTCATCAGCAGAAATAATATACCAACATTCTGTTTTACCAAGTTCACCTTCATGTTTAAGAGCATAAGCATCATCCGGATGAACCTGTACACTAAGCCAGTCATTAGCATCTAAGATTTTAGTTAGTAAAGGAAAGACAGTATCATCAGGGTTGCCAAATAAGCTTTTTTCACCTTGATACAGCTTATCTAAAAAACAACCTTTAAAGCGACCATTCTTAACTCTTGAGACACCGTTAGGATGAGCTGAAATAGCCCAATATTCTCCTGTTGTTTCACTTGGAATATCATAGCCAAATTCATCCCTTAACTTTGTTCCACCCCAGATTTTATCGTGCATGCTTGCTTCTAAAAATAATGGTTCCGACATAAGAATCCCCTATCTTTTGTAAAATTCAAGCCTATTATAGCATTTTATCCATCATATCGCTTACTTTTTTTAATCTTTTATTTGCTAACTAAACTAAGTAGTGGCTTAAGGGTTTTATTAACCTTTTGATATTTTCTTTGCTAAAGCAAAATTTCCTAACGTTGCAGAACCATTTTCTTCTATAGCTGGTGTCACAATATAATCAGACAAATCGGGAACTGGTAAATACCCATTTAATAAAGTTGCAAATGTCTGGCGAACACGTCTTAACATGTGCTCTTGTGCCATGACGCCTCCACCAAATACAATGACTTGTGGACGATATAATACAGTTGCTTGTATTGCAGCCTGAGCAATATAATAGGCTTGAACATCCCAAACCATTGAATTTTCTTCAATCAATTCACCACGAATACCAGTCCTAGCTTCTAGAGTTGGACCAGATGCCAAACCTTCTAAACAGCTATTATGAAACGGACAGATACCTTTAAAATCATTTGCTTGGTCCTGCGGATGCATCGCCATATAAGTATGACCTGCTTCAGTATGACCAGTTCCTCCTATAAATTCACCCTTTTGTATAGCTCCTGCACCAATTCCCGTACCAATGGTGTAATAAACAAGTGAATCAATATTGTTACGAGCTATAACTTCACCATAGGCAGAGCTATTAACATCTGTTGTGAAATAAAATGGAACATTGAAATCTTTAGAAATTAAGCCGAGTAAATCAACATTAGCCCAATGCAACTTTGGGGTCGTTGTGATATAACCGTATGTCTTTGATTTTTTATCAATATCAATGGGACCAAAAGAACCAATAGCAACTGCCTCTAACTTCTTTTCAAATCTTTTAAAGAAATCAACAGTCTTTTTAATCGTTTCTTGAGGCGTCGTTGTTGGAAATTGCATTTTTTCTACAACTTTTAATTCCTCATCACCAACTGCACAAACAAACTTTGTCCCACCTGCTTCAATACTACCATATAACTTTGTCATCTTTTTTCCTATCTATAATCTCTATCTCAAAGACAAAGGTTGGGATAATTATCCCAACCTTTAATCCTCACTTAACATCAATAATCATGTCACCTGTAGTAACAACACCCTCTTTTACCAATGGTACAACATCAGCAAAATCAGCTGTATTAGTCACAATAATCATAGCTGTATTATCCAGACCTGCTTCTGCAATCTTGGCTGAATCAAAGGTGCCAAGAATATCACCTTTTTTCACTTTTTGGTCTGCCTTGACTTTAGAAGTAAACCCTGTGCCATTCATGGTGACAGTATCAATACCTATATGAATCAAAATTTCTGCACCTTTATCTGATTTGATACCGTAAGCATGACCTGTTTCAAAAGCAATTTGGACAAAACCATCAACAGGTGAGTAAATTGTATTACCTCTTGGTTTAATAGCAAGGCCATCTCCCATAATACCTGATGAAAAAACTGGGTCACTTACTGTATCAAGAGCAATAACCTGTCCATCAAGAGGGCTAACAATCGTTTCTGACCTTAATTGGCTAGTTTGAGTAATTGTTGGATCGTCATCTGTTTCTTCAACCAAAGGACTAACTTCAGCTACTGCTTTTTCATCTTTATCTTCATATCCAAACATATAAGTTAATACAAAAGCCAAAGACGTAGTTCCAATTACCATAATAAGGTACTTAACAATTTGACCATTTAAATAAAGTAATGTTCCTGGGATAATGGTAATACCAAAACCAGTTCCTGCTAATTTCAATATTGAAGCTAACCAGCCACCTGCTGCTCCTGCAATTAATCCCATAATAAATGGCTTACCAAAACGTAAGTTTACTCCAAATATAGCCGGTTCTGTAATACCAAGTCCAGCTGAAAGCGCTGCCGGAAAAGCAAGGGCTTTTAATTTTTTATTTTTTGTTTTAACACCAACTGCCAAAGTGGCACCTGCTTGTGCTGTCATAGCAGCTGTAATAATAGCATTAAATGGATCTTTCCCATCAGCAGCAATTAACTGAGCTTCAAGTAAATTAAAGATATGATGAACACCTGTAACAACGATTATCTGATGAACACCACCTAAAATAAGACCTGACAGGCCAAGAGGTAAATTAAGGACAAATTTTGTCCCTGCTAAAACATAGTTTTCAACTGAATGGAAAATAGGACCAATGACAAAAAGTGCTAAAATTGACATAACTGTAAAAGTTAGGAACGGCACTAATAGTAAATCAAGAACATCTGGGATTTTCTTATGCAACCATTTTTCAAGTTTAGCACCAAGTAAACCTACAAAGAATGCCGGCAATACTGAATTTTGATAACCAACTACTGGAATAAAACCGAAAAATTTTATGGGATGGGCATCACCTGAGGCCACTGCCCAAGCGTTTGGAAGGGCAGAGTTGACCATCATCAATCCTAATACGAGACCGATAACAGGATTTCCACCAAAAACTCTAAAAGCTGACCAAGAAATCAAGGCAGGAAAAAAAGCAAAGGCCGTGTCAGTCAAAACGACAGTATAGGTATAAAAATTAGAACTTGAAAATGCTTTTGAAGTCGTCCCAAATAAAGCTAAAACTGTATCATTATTAATCGCACCGCGAATCCCCATAAATAAACCAGTAGCAACAATGGCTGGCAACAATGGAACAAAAACATCACCGAAAGTACGAATAGCTCGTTGGAAAGCATTCCCTTGTTTAGCTGCTTCTGCCTTTTGATCAGAGGTTGACGAAGTTGGCAAACCTTGAGCCACTACTTCATCATAAATCTTATTAACAGTACCAGTTCCAAAAATAATTTGATATTGACCTGAATTGAAAAATGCTCCCTGAACTTTTTCGATATTTTCAACAGTATTTTTATCAATGACTGTCTCATCTTTTACCATAACGCGAAGACGAGTGGCACAGTGTGCTACGCTACGCACATTACTAGCACCACCAATCGCATTAATGACTTGTTTAGCAATTTCTGTATTTGAAGCCATCTATAAATCTCCTTTGATATTTTGAAAGCGTTTCATTTTATTTACTCTAATATTCTAGCACGTCTCATAAATATATGTCAAGCGTTTGACATAAAATAATATTTTTCGATATAAAGTGTTGATTTCAAAAGAGAAAACGTTTACTATATAGTTATTAGATATTAAGACAGTCAAGGAGTATCAAATGAATTTACCCACTGAAATCCGCTATCGTCCTTATGATGAATGGACTGAAGAAGATAAGGAAAATATTGTAAAGAATGTCTCAAAATCCCCTTGGAGAGCAACTTATCACTTAGAAGCTAAAACAGGGCTTTTAAATGACCCAAATGGCTTCTCTTACTTTAATGGAAAATTCCATCTTTTTTACCAAAATTGGCCCTTTGGAGCTGCACATGGTTTAAAACAATGGGTACATACAGAATCAGATGATTTAGTTCATTTCAAAGAAACAGGAATCAAGCTTAAACCTGACCATGTCAATGATAGCCATGGTGCATACTCCGGTTCTGCATTAGCCATTGACGATAAGCTTTTTCTTTTTTATACTGGTAATGTCCGTGACATGAAATGGAACCGTGACCCCCGCCAAATTGGAGCATGGATGACAAATGATGGCAAGATTACAAAATTTGATAAAGTCCTTATTTCACAACCAAATGATGTCACTGAGCATTTTCGTGACCCTCAGATTTTCAATTATGATAATCAATTCTATGCTGTTATCGGGGCGCAAAATAGTAAAAAATGCGGATTCATTAAATTATATAAAGCACTTAATAATGACATCCATCATTGGGAGTTTGTGGGAGATTTAGATTTTGGTGGTACTGGATCTGAGTATATGATTGAATGTCCAAATATTATTTTTGTCAAAGGAAAACCTGTATTACTTTATAGTCCTCAAGGACTAGATAAAAACGAATTGGACTACCAAAACATTTATCCAAATACCTACAAAATCGGACAATATTTCGATGCTAACTCATCTAAGATAGTTGAACCATCCCCTATCTATAATTTAGATTATGGTTTTGAAGCCTATGCTACTCAAGGATTTAACACTTCTGATGGTCGTGCCTTTATCGTGAGTTGGATAGGCTTGCCAGATATTGATTATCCTAGCGATCAATTTGATTATCAAGGAGCTATGAGTTTAGTTAAAGAGTTAAGCATAAAAAATGGGAACCTTTATCAATATCCCGTTCCTGCTATGAAAAATCTTCGTCAACATCAAGCAGAATTTAAAACACAACTTCAAACTAACAACACCTATGAATTAGAATTACTGGTTCCTAGAAATGATCTTTCTTCATTTGTTCTCTTTGCTAATCCGAAAGGACAAGGACTATCCATTACTATTGATACTGTAAAGGGGAAAGTTATCATTGACCGCTCACAAGCCGGACAGCAGTACGCCACAGAATTTGGTACTAGTCGCCAGTGTGACATTCCAAAAGATGCTACTAGTATCAATATTTTTATCGATAAGTCCATCTTTGAAATCTTTATAAATAAAGGAGAAAAAGTATTTACGGGACGAGTCTTTCCAGATGCAGAACAATCAGGGATTCAACTAAAAGAAGGGCACGTTCATGGTAAATATTTTGAATTAAAATATTAATATGGTTGCAAAATTAACAGATGTTGCTGCACTTGCCGGTGTTAGCCCAACGACTGTATCACGCGTTATTAACAAAAAAGGCTATTTATCTCAAAAAACAGTCACCAAAGTCAATGAAGCCATGAGAACCCTTGGTTATAAACCTAATAATTTAGCACGTAGCTTACAGGGAAAGTCCGCTAAATTAATTGGACTCATTTTCCCCAACATCCGTAACATTTTTTACGCTGAATTAATTGAACACCTTGAAATTGAGTTGTTTAAGCATGGTTATAAAACTATCTTATGTAATAGTGAAAAGGATCCTATCAAAGAAAAAGAATACCTCGAAATGCTAGGAGCAAATCAAGTAGACGGTATCATTTCAAGTAGTCACAACCTAGGAATTGATGATTACGAGAAAGTTGAGGCTCCCATAGTAGCATTCGATAGAAATTTAGCTCCACACATCCCTATCGTCTCATCTGATAATTTCTTTGGAGGAAAAATGGCTGCTCAAACCCTTAAAAAACATGGCTGTCAAAAGATGATTATGATTACAGGGAATGATAATTCAGATTCTCCTACTGGACTTAGGCGGCTAGGTTTTTCCTATGAATCAAAGGAATCCAAAGTTATCACAGTCACAAATGGGCTATCTAACATGAGACGTGAGATGGAATTAAAATCAATTATCTCGACTCACAAACCAGATGGTATTTTTACATCAGACGACTTAACTGCTTTATTAGTAATCAAACTTATCAGCCAACTAGGGTTGTCCATTCCAGAAGATATCAAAGTGATTGGATATGATGGTACAAGTTTCATTCAAGATTACGTCCCACATCTAACCACTATTAAACAACCTATTCGAGAAATTGCGCAATTGATGGTTGAGATACTCCTAGCTAAGATTGAGGGGCAAAAGACAAATAAGGATTATATTTTACCAGTCAGTCTCATCCCTGGTAGTAGCGTTTAGGAAATCATATTTATGAAATAATTTTTAGTACCGATAGTTATTTTTCAAAGCAAATTAAAAATGTGGAAGAAGATTCTTCCACATTTTTAATTTTCATTTGTTATAAATTGACTTAATAAACCATTGACAAATTTTGCTGACGTCTCATCTGAATATTTTTTAGCAATCTCGATAATCTCATTTAGAGCTACACGATCAGGCGTTTCATCAAAATATTTAATTTCATAGAGGCCTAAGCGTAAGAGAGATTTATCAACCAATGTTAGACGTTCTAAGCTCCATCCTGATTTTAAGTGACTAGAAATCAAAGTATCTAATTCATCTTTGTGATCTACAACACCATTAACAAGATTAAGTAAAAAGATTGGAACCTCTAAAACTTTGTCTTCAGATACTGTTTTATCATAACCATAAGCAAAGTGAGCCGCATCAATAAACTCTCCACCAGTTTCTAAGCTAAATAGTGTTTGAAAAGCACGTTCACGTAAATCACGTCTTGAATCTTTAAATACACTAGTCATCTAAGAAATCCTCATCAAACAATGACTTCAAGTCTGGTTTTGGTGTTTTCTCTGGAACAATACCTTCAACATGGATATTGACCGAAGAAATTTTTACTTCTGCCATGTCATATACAGCTGTTTTGACAGCTTGTTGAATAGCAATTGAAACTGCTGGTACATTTACACCATACTGCAAGTAAACATAAATATCTGCAGCTACTGTATCATCTTCTTCATTTTTAAGGTAGACACCTCTACCTAGAGATTTCTTACTAAGGCTATCCGTTACCGCTTTGTTACGTAACGAATGAACACCATCAACTTTAGTTGCAGCAATACCTGTAATTACCTCAAGTACACGTGGTGAAATGACAATTTCTCCAAGATTTTCAGTTGTCATAGCTTATCCTTTCTTTTAGTGTTTACTAAGGTTTTTCCTTAATAGAGTAAATTCATCATGAATCTACTTAACACTTTTTTGAGAGTCATTAGGCGCGTGAAACGTAAGTTCCTTCTGCTGTATTGATTACTAACTTTTGTCCAGCTTCAATAAAATCTGGAACGTTAACAACAAGTCCTGTTTCCATAGTTGCAGGTTTTCCTGAACCAGTTACAGTAGCACCTTTGATTGATGGTTGAGTTTCAGCAACTGTCAATTCAACAGTTGTTGGAATTTGAACACCAATAACTTCTGTTCCATAGAATTGAATTTTTACTTCTGAGTTTTCAAGAATGTAGAGTAATTCATTTTCAATGTTAACAGTTGGAATTTCATATTGATCGTAAGTTTCATTATTCATGAAGTAAGCTGTATCATCCATCTTATAAAGGTATTGAGCAGGTACAGTTTCAATAATAGCTTGCTCAAATTTTTCTTCAGGACGGTAACTTGTATCAAAAGTTGAACCAGTACGAACATCACGCAATTTCATACGCATGATTGTGTTACCTTTACCTGGTTTGTGGTGGCTAGCTTCAAGAACACGGATTAATTTCCCATCAGCCGTTTCAAAAGTCATGCCTGCTTTAAGCTTACTTGCTTCAATCATTTATTAATACCTCTTTGTAAAAATTATTTATCAACTCATTTTATCACAAATAACCTGCTTTCTCAAATAGTTTATTGATTTGGTATGTGTCTGATTTCTTGATAAATAAATAAAATCACCAAGAGGGCGTAAATAAGACTGAAGCACTTGACACTTTCCTCTTACTTCAGTTTTGATAACAGTTTTAATATTATACCGATATCTTGACTAAGATTGAAATACTGTTTAGGTGTTTTTAGTGACTTTTTAGTAAATTTTGATAAAGGTAGTAAACTATAGTTGTCTTATTGAAACAGATAAAATAAATCACCTACGGAGCTATTCGTATGAAAATGTAGTTATTCTCGATATAAGTTTTAGATACGAACTTAATTTGCTCTATTGAAGCTGGTAAAGGAAATCGGGGTGGTGTTAGTGGACGTGCGCTAAGCATTGGTACTGAGCTTGGTGATACCAATCTTGCTTACTACATCAGGTAGCTCTCTGTTTTAGTGCCATATGCAATTGGAATAAGAGCTGTCATTGGTATTGAAGGAGCCCTAGTCCACTGATCATTGAATTACTAATTTAGGAGGTGGAATGATGAATTTTAATATGTCTCATTATAGAAAGTTACAACTATGTCGTTTTCTAATCGTACAGATACCTGCGCTGGCTTTATTAGCTATTCTTTTATACGGGATTTTCCTAAAGTACAGTCTATTTTCAAAAGTATTTTTTCTTATCTTTTAGGGGTTGAAATAGTTATCAATTTTGGGAAGTACATACCAGTTTACACCAACCACAATTTGTCGAGTAAAGAATTGTAATTTAGTAAAGCCCTTTTCGTTTTCTTCTGATAAGTGTATCATGACATCTATCAATAGCATATTCACACTAGTAGCATATTGATTTGTTTTTGAGTAGAATTTACTTTTTAGATTATTTCTATTCTACACTAGTCTTTCCCTTTGGAAGATTCTTTCCCTCTGTATTTTTCCATTTTTCAATGAGACGAGAAACTCTTTCTTCCTCCTCATCATGGTAACCTTCAAAAACAACCTCATCAATATCTTCTTGATTAAAATAGTAAACTTGTTCAAGATTTAAACCCTCAGGAAAAATTCCACCTAGGTAATCAAAATAAACTTCTTGTCCTTCTTGCTCAACAATTGCACCTCTATTTACAATAACTAATTTTTGATTGCCATCAATAAGATAGACAACACTCCCTACTGGTAATAACATACTTCAGTTCTCCCCAATATAATAATTTTTCCCATTTAACGATGGTTGAAACTCAATGAACTTTATAAAAAATAAACTGTTTGAAAAAATAAATCCAAATAAAAATAAGTTTGAAAAGTTTTCGTCCCACAATGCCATTCCCCATAGAACGATATAAGAAATTATGATTGATAATATTACTATAAATGGGCTCTTCCGTTTTTGATTATTATATTTCAAAAAACTAGATTTATATTTGGAAAGATCTAATGCTTTATTTCTCTGATTTAGCTAAAACAAGACTAAATATGCTCAATAAAATAAAAAGATAAAAATGTTCTAATATTAAATGCGATCTTGTTAAGTATGCAATATTTATATTTTTTGGAAAAATTGAGATATGAACTAAATAAAATAAAAATAAAATTGTAAAAGGTTTTAAAGATAAAGGCGACTTTTTTTGTTTACTAAAAAATTCTTATAATCCGCAGTCACATCATAAATTTGATATTTTTCTACTCTTTCTGGAAAAATACCTATAAAATAATCTTTTATATCACTAGGATTGGCATAATCAATAATGTAATAACGTCCACTAATACTAACTAGATAATATCTAAAATTAAGTTTTGCTACAAGCTCAACCCGTCTATAACTTTTTATTCCCATTAGTTCACGTACCTAACTATTTATTTTTGTAAAATGTTTATCAATATTGTTAATTACATTTCCTGTACTACTTATAACATTTCTAAATGATTTAGAATTATTATACAATGCTTTTACACCAATCGAAGCAACTGCTCCTATCACAGGTGCAATTTCAGTACCAATTGCTAATATCTTATTCAATCACAACTCCTTTTATATATTGGTTCCACTATTACTATTTTTTTCTAATTCGATCAATACCTTTTTTCTTTTATAAGGTCTATATTCCAATATTAATATTAGTACAGACACAAAAAGTATTCCCAAAATAATGAATAAATTGAAATCTAAAACTTGTAGAAATAATTTAAATAAAAGTAGGATACTAAAACTTAATATGAAAGAGATTGAAATTATTAATATATTATGTACTTTAGCATCTTTAATAAATTTTTTTAACTGTCCAGGGAAAATTTCTAGCTCTTCATAATCATTTTTTCTTCTCATCAATTTTACTGTAAATCCTGAAACTAGTATCAATAAAGATAAATATACAATAGAAAATAAAATTGAAAAATTTGAAATTTCTAGATTTTCACTTATACTTTGAATTATTTTTCCAATAATAGTTGAAATAATAGGAGTTAGTAGCATTATACCTGTGCTATTTTTTTTAGATTAGATTTATATAATTTTTTCGTTTTCATATCATAATAAACAGCATTATCATGAAACCATCCTAAATTAATAAGATTATTTGTTTCTATTTCCGTTTTCAAATCTTGCTCCTTAATTATATAAAGTACCTAAACTATTATTAGCTGAAATGGATTTACCAATATTTTTGATAGTTTCTTGTCCATAATTGATGATATCATCTTTATAGTTATCATACACCCAATCAAATGCCATATTAGCATAAACTGGATTTACATCTATTGAGGTCAGCAACAATATCTTTTCTCTTTTTTGTAAATTATTTTTGCAATTCGAGATTCCCAGCAGTACTAATTTTAGATGTTGATAATAGATGGATCAGCTATTCTATTATCAACATCTAAAACTTTCTGTGAAAAATCATTAGGAATAATGACTATTAACTGGTGATCACCTTTTTTAGGCCATTTTCAGTAATCCCATGACTAACAATTGACCAATTTTGAGAATTATCTCGTTCAATATATTTAACATAACTGGCCCTTAGCTTAAACGATAAAACCTTCAAGGAAGATAGGCATATACTCTATCTTCCTCTTTACTCTTCCATCCCTAGTGTTACCTCTGGAACATCATGTTGAACATAAGCAACTCCTTTTGCTTCCATAAGTTCAATAGCAAATGGGTGTGGGCGATAATTAGCTTTATAAGTAATTTTCTTAACCCCGGCTTGCAAGAGCGCCTTGGTGCAATTGATACAAGGAAAATGCGTCACATAAATTTCTGTATTATTAGTAGAAATACCTTCTTTAGCACACTGAATAAGGGCATTCATCTCAGCATGAACAGTCCTAATACAGTGACCATCTTCCATATAATGTCCCACTTCGTTACAGTTATCTGTCTCAGAGACTCCTCCGTTATAACCTGTAGCAATGATGCGATTATTTTTGACTAAAACAGCTCCAACAAAAGCACGGTCACAGGTAGAACGTTTAGAAATCAACTCTGCATTTGCCATAAAATAATCTTCCCAAGAAAGTCTATTCATTCTATTTTCCTTTAAAGTACAATTAATTCTTTAGGTGCAGATGTCAATACTTCGCAACCTGTTTCCGTTATTAATAAATCATCTTCAATACGAACACCGTATTTATTATCGAGATATATTCCTGGCTCGTCAGTCACTACCATCCCAGATGCAATCACTCCCTCTGACTTACCAAAATAAGGAATTTCATGAACATCAAGCCCCATACCATGCCCTATACCGTGGGTAAAATGATTACCGTATCCAGAATTTTCAATGACTTGTCGCGCCAAGTAATCATAATCACAACGCTTCATTCCTGATTTTACATTACCAATAATAGCTTGATTACTTTTCAAAACGATATCGTAAATCTCGCGTTCCTGATCAGTGACATGACCGATATGAATCGTACGTGTCATATCACTAACATAGTGCTGATAGTAACAACCAAAATCTAAAGTCAGAGTTTCTCCCGATTGAATAGTCTTCTGACTCGCAACCCCATGTGGCATCGCTGATCGATATCCAGATGCTACAATAAAATCAAATGAAGGACCAGTTGCTCCTAATTCTCTCATGCGAAAGTCTAAAAAATTAGCAACTTGCAATTCAGTTGTTCGATCAGGCTTTATAAAATCCAACACATCTAAAAAAGCTTGGTCCGAAATACGACAGGCTTGACGGATGATCGCAAGTTATGTTACATCTTTAATCATACGTAACTTTTCAACAACAGATGGAGCTTCTATCAAGCGATAATCTTCAAAAACTTCCACCATATGTTTGTACATATGATAAGAAATATCAGTTTCAAAACCAATCGCTATCAATGCGTCATCGCGAATAATTTTCAAAATAGCCGCAAGTGGTTCTCTGCTAATGATAATATCAAACTCTCTTACAGTATTCTTTGCTATCAAGGCATATCGTGAATCTGTAACAAAAATCCGGTGTTTTGGACTAATGAGTACCGTTGCATTAGTTCCTGAAAAACCAGTCAAATAAAAAATATTTGTTAAATTTGTTATTAAGAGTGCGTCACATGATAATTGTGAAATTGCTGTTTGACATCTAGTTAGACGTTGTTCAAAACCCATAAGAAACCTCGCTATTCTAACCTTAATTAGGTTAATTTTATCATCTTTTAAAACATTTAGCTATAAGAAAAGCAACTCATTTCAGTTGCTTTTACTTTACTATTCTTTTATATTAAGAGCTTCTTTTAATGCTTTAACTTGCATCTCAGCATAAGCTTCTGGATTTGTCTTAGCTAATGTCTTTATCTCCATAGCTTTCACTGGGTTTACTTTTGCTTGCGAAGTCATTTGTTCTTTTAGTTTAGCCGCAGCCGATTCTAAGTGTTCGGACTGCTCTTTAGTCAAAACTAGCCAAGTTTTTCGTGGTATTTTAGCAACTGATTTCTGAGAAATCAATTCTCCATTTTCACCTGCAAAGCCATAAAGTAGTTTCGAAAGACTATCTTTCCACACATAACGTTTAGTCTTTGTTGTTACTGTGGCTTTTTTCACATCAGCTAATTGGTAGCTAGCAGATTTTTTCACAGCACTTGTCACTTCTTTTGTATTTGGAACAAAGTGAGCTTTTGCTTCTTTTTGATTTAAATCTGTTCGATAAACTAAAACATTATTACTCGAATGAGTACCAATCTCTTTATAAATCATGAGACCAAATGGAGCCTTACTATCACCCGCACTATAAATCTCACGTGTCTTTGTCTTAGTTTCAATAGTCATACCTGTATGATTAATAAAGTGATCCGTTAACATCCAAACTGAGGCAAACAACAAAGCTAATGAGAGAAGGCCTAGAATATACCGTAGAGCTTTTGGACGAATCAACATCCATGTGACAAATGTCAAAATAGTTGCCAGTGCAATAATCAAAATAATCATGCTATACCTCCTTTTCCGTCTCAATAATTTTCCCTTTTCTCAGGAAAAGAGATACCAGTAAACCAAGAACCGCAAATACAAAACCAATGGCAAAAGAAACATGGAAGCCATCAAGACTAGCATTCAACATCTGATTTGCATATTTTAAAGGATTCATTGTTAGCAAATCTTTTGATGGTTTATTGTTGGTGATAATATTTTGAGCAACACTTGAAAGCAATGCAACTACAACTGCTGAAGCAATTTGACGAGCAGTATTATTAGCTGCTGTTCCATGTGCGGCCTCATGTGGTGGAAGTGCGCTCATCGCACTTGCTGTCAATGGCATCATAACCATAGCAATACCAAACATACGTACTGCATATAAGAGGGTAATAAAATGATCTGGTGTTGTAGTCGTTAAGAAAACAAAAGGTAACGTCGCTACACCTAGTATGGTAAAACCAATCATAGCCATACGTCTTGCACCAACTTTATCATATACAGCTCCAGAAATTGGACTAACTATCCCCATCATCAAGGCACCTGGTAATAAAGCTAAACCAGAATCAAGTGCAGAGAGACCATGAACATTTTGCAAGTAAAGCGGTAGCATCATTTCAACACCCATCATCGCCATCATTGAAAGTGCAATAGCTGCTGTTGTTACTGAGAATTGTTTATTTTTGAAAACACGGATATCTAAGAACGGTGTTTCTAGTTTTAATTGACGATGAATGAATAAGGCGATAAAAATAATACCAACCATAATAGGAGAAATAACATATCCAATATCTCCCCATCCATAAGTTGCCACATTTGTGAAGCCCCACAAAAAGCTACCAAAGCCAATTATTGAAAGGATAAGGGAAGGCACTTCCAATTTAACTGACTTATTATCAACCACATCTTTTAGAACAAAGGGGGATAAAATTGTAGTGACCGTTAAAATTAGTAAAGGAAGAAGGAAAATTGCACGCCATGTTAAATCATGCCCTGCAAAATGAAATTCTTGTTTTAAAATCCACCCTGCTAATGTAGGCCCAATAGCTGGGGCAAGACCAACCACCAAACCATTAAGTCCCATAGCGGCACCACGCTGCTCTGGAGGAAAAACATTCACCATAACAACCTGCATCAAAGGCATAGAAATCCCTACAGAAATCGCTTGAATAATACGTCCTACTAAAAAAAGGTTCCAGTTAGATGTAGGTGCTAACGTCGTCATTAACAGTCCAATAAGTAAAACAACGTAGGATGTCACATACAACCATTTTGTTGAAAAACGTGTCGCTAAATAAGCTGAAACAGGAATCATAATCCCATTCGCTAATAAAAACCATGTTGTTGCTTGTTGAGCCGTTGACAACGAAATGTTAAAGCTATTCATCAAAGTTGGGATAGCCGTTCCCAAACTTGTCTGATTTAATACCCCTGCAAATGTAGCAATCAACAATAAGGTGATCATGGCTGTACGATTATATGGTTTGCCATGAATATCATGTTTTGCTTTTGTAGTCATTTTATCTCCAATCTCTATTTCTGATTTTAACTAATATCTTTTAAGAATAACAAATAGGTCTTATAAGGTTATTTTTTGATTTTTTAATCAAGAAATAATATTATTTTCTGAAAAAATCATTATTTTAGTTATCGTGAGAACTATTTTATAATAGCTAAATTTTATTGTCAAGAAAAAGATTCTCATAGAAACTATTTTTTTCAAAACATCATTATTTCCTTTTTTTAAAATATCTCCCCACTATTTTTCCTAATAAAGCGTTCTCCATTTAATGACTTCTACGCAATGTTAGCTTACAAAAAGGAACTGAGTAATATTACTCAGCTCCCAATAAACTATCTTGCTAACTTCTCTTTTAAATAATATCCTGTATAGGATTTAGGATTTTCAGCAACTTCTTCTGGTGTTCCGATAGCTACAATTTGTCCGCCACCAATACCTCCTTCAGGGCCAAGATCAATAATGTGGTCAGCAGTTTTAATAACATCAAGGTTATGCTCAATAACAAGCACTGTATTACCATCATCTACAAAACGATCCAAAACCTTAAGTAAACGAGCAATATCATCTGCATGAAGCCCCGTTGTTGGTTCGTCTAATATGTAAAGACTCTTACCTGTCGAACGCTTATGTAATTCACTTGCCAGCTTCATTCGCTGAGCTTCTCCTCCTGATAAGGTTGTAGCTGGTTGCCCCAAAGTGACATATCCCAAACCAACATCCTTAATAGTCTGTAACTTACGAGCAATTTTAGGAATAGCTGCAAAAAATGTAACTGCATCATTCACTGTCATATCAAGAATTTGTGCAATATTTTTTTCTTTGTAATGTACTTCCAGAGTCTCACTATTATAGCGCGTGCCGTGGCATACTTCACAAGGAACGTAGACATCTGGTAAAAAATGCATCTCAATTTTGATGATACCATCGCCAGAACAAGACTCACAACGTCCACCTTTGACGTTAAATGAGAAGCGTCCTTTTTTATAACCTCGAATCTTTGCCTCATTAGTTTGAGCAAAAAGATCACGAATATCATCAAAAACACCTGTATAGGTTGCGGGATTAGAACGTGGAGTCCGACCAATTGGACTTTGATCAATATCAATCAATCGATCAACATATTCAATGCCTTCTAAAGAAACATATTTACCTGGTTTATCTGAGTTACGGTTAAGCTTCTGCGCAACAGCTTTTTTCAAAATACTATTAATTAAGGTTGATTTTCCAGAACCTGAGACACCAGTTACGGCAATAAATTTACCGAGAGGGAACTTGACATCTAAATTTTGTAGGTTGTTTTCTGCCGCACCTTTGATTTCTAAAAAGCGACCATTACCTACTCTTCGTTCAGATGGCACAGGAATCACTTTCTTACCTGACAAATATTGTCCTGTAATAGATTTAGTATTTTTAGCTACTTGCTTCGGTGTACCAGAGGCCACAATCTCACCACCAAACGCACCAGCGCCAGGTCCCACATCGATTAACCAATCAGCTGCCATCATTGTATCTTCATCATGTTCAACAACAATAAGCGTATTACCCAAATCACGCATTTTCTTAAGACTATCAATCAAACGGTCATTGTCTCGCTGATGAAGTCCAATGGACGGCTCATCAAGTACATAAAGGACACCTGATAAATTAGACCCAATTTGAGTAGCCAAACGAATACGTTGACTCTCGCCCCCGGAAAGTGTTCCTGCAGAACGTGACAGATTTAAATAATTAAGTCCAACATTATTTAAGAAACTTAGACGGTCATGGATTTCTTTGATAATTGGTCGAGCAATTAATTGTTCATTTGAAGATAAACGCAATGTTTCTAAAAGTTCTAAATGGTCTGCTATCGATAAATCTGAGCCTTGCCCAATATTAAGACCTTCTTCTCCCCCAACTCTTACGCAAAGTGCTTGATCATTGAGACGATAGCCATGACAAGTGTTACATTTTAGCTCGTTCATATATTCTCGCATAACATTGCGTGTGTAATCGCTATTAGTTTCATGGTAACGACGATTAATATTATTGACAACCCCTTCAAAAGGCAAATCAATATTTCTCTCGCCTCCAAAATCGTTAATATAATGGAAATGGAACTCTCGTTCGCCTGAACCATATAGGGCTAGGTCCTGCTCCGCCTTGCTTAATTTTTCAAATGGCGTATCCATATCAACACCAAATTGAGTCATAGCTTGCTCTAGCATCGTTGGATAATAATTTGATGAAATTGGATTCCAAGGAACTAAGGCCCCTTCTCTAAGGGTCTTACTTCTATCTGGAATAACCAAATCTATATCTACTTCTAACTTAATTCCTAAGCCATCACAGGTCGGACAAGAACCAAAGGGAGCATTAAAAGAAAAAAGGCGTGGCTCTAATTCAGGAACAGTAAAACCACATTCAGGACAAGAATAATGTTCTGAAAACAATAACTCATTGCCATCCATTGTATCAATAACGACATAACCATCCGACAAACGTAGAGCCGCTTCAACGGAATCAAATAAGCGGGAACGAATGCCCTCTTTATTAATTAATCGATCTACTACAATATCAATATTGTGCATCTTACTTTTTGATAATTCAGGCACCTCAGTAACATCGTGAATATCACCATCAATACGAACACGAACGTAACCATCTTTTTGTATTTTCTCAAATGTTGATTTGTGTTGTCCTTTTTTTCGACGTATAATTGGGGCTAAAATTTGCATCTTTGTTCGCTCTGGAAGCGCTAGTACCTTATCCACAATTTGCTCTACAGAAGATGCTGTGATGGCTCCGTGACCATTGATACAATATGGGGTTCCAACACGAGCATAAAGCAAACGTAAATAATCGTTAATTTCTGTTACAGTCCCAACAGTAGAGCGAGGATTCTTACTTGTTGTTTTCTGATCAATAGAAATAGCTGGACTAAGGCCATCAATAGAATCTACATCAGGCTTTTCCATATTTCCCAAAAATTGGCGCGCGTAAGCAGAAAGACTTTCAACGTAACGACGTTGTCCTTCTGCATAGATAGTGTCAAAGGCCAAACTAGACTTACCTGATCCTGATAGTCCCGTAACGACAACTAACTTGTCTCGTGGAATGTCGACACTTATATTTTTTAAATTGTGAGCTCTTGCTCCTCTTATCATTAATTTATCTTGCATAATGTTGTGCCTCAGCACTCCTTTTTGAATAGTGTTGACTTATTATATCAAATTTTAATAAAGTCAGTATTTTTTTAGTTTTAAATTTCATAGAAAAAAGAGATGAACTAATACGTTCATACTCTTTGTTATTATCTTCTTTGTTGTGGTGCCACTGGTGCCATTGAGCTTTGAATATTATATTTACGTTGTAAATAAAAGCGCAAACCAAACGATGCTAAAGCAATAATAAACAAAACAACCTCAGGAAGTTTAGGATTAATAGTTGCAGGTAGAAGAGGTACTACTGCAAATAAGGCAAACCAAACTAACATAACTAGTGCCAGTACTGCGAAAGATTTAAGCCAGCCTGGTCTTTCAGATTTTGGTTTACCCATATGGCGATAAATATAGTAATAAGTAACGTACATGGCCGCACCACCACCAAAACCAAGAGTTAAAATTGAAATAAGCCCTGTATTGACATTAGATTGACCAAATAGCAACATTAAACCATTCAAAGCAGTTACTAAGCCAAGAAATAGTAAGGAAGTATCTAACCACATCAACCAAGGATTGGTATTTTTTTGTACAGATACTCTAGCTTTATCCTCAGGTCGCTCAGTGAATGAGGCTGCCCAAGTAGTTGGTGCTCCTAAGAGTGAGCGTGCGGTAATTCCTTTTTTCTGATTATCTATAATCTCTGGGAGATGTTCTTCTAAAATAGCTTTGATTTCTGCATCTGATTTTCCATCAGCTAAAAGTTGATTAGTTGCAATATGAACAAACTCTTGATTCTTTTTAGTTAAGTCTTGTAAAGTCATGTGAACTCCTTGATTAATATACTATTAAAACCATTTTTTACGAATAAAATAAAATACAACAAATGAACTCATCAAAAAGGCCAAAAGAACAACATAGATAAAGCCATGTGCGAGACCATTCAAAGGCATCCAATTATTTTGAAAGTTCATCCCATACGCCGAAAAAATAACCGTTGGAATATCCAATGTCATAGTTACTAGGGCTAAGGTTTTCATAATGGTATTCTGATTATTACCGATGATTGAAGCAGTCGTTTCTGTCATGGCATTTAAGACATTTTCATAGATATTTGCCATTTCAATAGCCTGCTGAGTTTCGATCAATGTATCTTCAAGCAGATCTTCATCTTCAATGTATTTTTTTAAACTACTGGTACTACTGGTCAATTTTTTGACGATTCGCTCATTAAATTTTAAAGAGGCCTTTAGATAGACAATAGATTTTTCCAATTCCATCATATCGATCAATTGCTCATTTCGAGTTGCACTCTCTAGTTGTGCTTCAATTTTATCGCTCTGCCTATCGATAGTACGCAAAGCCTGTAAGTATAATTCGGCATTGCGATAAAGCAATTGGAAAACAAAACGTGTCTTCATAAAGGTATAAAAATTTTTGACACGTCGTCTATAAAAGTGATCAAACAGCGTCAAATGTTCTAGGCAAGTAGTAATAACAGCGTTGTCAGTAACGATAATGCCCATAGGAATAGTCATATAATAACTTTTGTTATTGCGTTCTTCATAGGTAGGAACGTCAACAATAACTAAAGTATAATCATCTTCAACCGAGATACGGGAAGTTTCTTCCACATCGAGGGGAGCACGTAAATCATCAATATCAATACCAAATTGATCAGCTACTTGTTCGGATTCTTCCTGGGAGGGATTAACCAGATTTATCCAAGCACCTGGCTCGAATGTTTCAATTTCTTTAAATTCAATTGCCGTTGAAAGAAACATTTGCTTCATGGCGATTCCTCCTTTGTTATAAAAAATCCATACCTTAATATTATACAGGAAAACCATTTGTTTTGCACGGTTAATACGGTGGTATCCTAAATTTTTCTATTATTTGACTCGTAAATACCAATAATAATGGTAAAAAGAATAAAAAAATAGCCGCTAGGGCTATTTTATATTAATCTTCATTTACGTAAGGCATAAGAGCCATAACACGAGCACGTTTGATTGCTGTTGTTACTTTACGTTGGTTTTTAGCTGAAGTTCCTGTTACACGACGTGGTAAAATTTTTCCACGTTCTGAAACGAAACGGCTAAGAAGCTCTGTATCTTTGTAATCAACATATTCAATCTTGTTAGCTGCGATATAATCAACTTTTTTACGGCGTTTGAATCCGCCACGACGTTGTTGAGCCATGTTTATTTCTCCTTTATAGTTTTAAATTCTGTCCATCTATTATATTAGAATGGTAGATCATCATCTGAAATATCCATTGGATTTGAGTTACCAAACGGACTCTCATCACGACTAAAATTAGGTGTTTGTTGAGAAGAAGCTGAATAACTATTATTTGACGGAGCATTGTTATAGCCACCGTTATTATAAGAGTTAGGTGAACCACCTTCTCGTGTAGCACGACTTTCCAATAATTGGAAACTTTCCGCAACAACTTCTGTTACATAGACACGTTGACCTTGTTGGTTTTCATAATTACGCGTTTGGATACGACCTGTAATTCCAACCAAAGCACCTTTTTTTGCCCAGTTAGCCAAGTTTTCAGCTTGTTGGCGCCAAATAACACAGTTAATAAAATCAGCCTCACGTTCGCCAGATTGATTTTTAAAATTACGATTAACTGCAAGTGAAAAAGTGGCTACCGCTTGATTACTTGGTGTATAACGAAGTTCTGCATCACGGGTCATGCGACCTACAAGTACTACATTATTAATCATAAACTACCTTCTTAGTCTACTTTAACGATCATGTGACGAAGAATGTCACCGTTGATTTTTGAAAGACGATCAAACTCATTAAGAGCTACTGCATCTTCAGCTTCAACGTTAACGATATGGTAAAGTCCTTCAGTGAAATCTTGGATTTCGTATGCAAGACGACGTTTTTCCCAATCTTTTGATTCAACAACAGTTGCACCGTTGTCAGATAAGATAGAATCAAAACGTGCTACCAAAGCGTTTTTAGCTTCTTCTTCAATGTTTGGACGAATAATATAAAGAATTTCGTATTTAGCCATTGATATGTTCCTCCTTTTGGTCTAATGACTCATGAATTTTTCATGAGTAAGTGAGGTTATGCTCACAAGATATTATTATAGTAGAAATAAGTTAATAATGCAAGGTTTTTATGTTTTTATTTCCCTGATATCATTTAAAGACATTTTTTATTTTTCTTTATTGAAATATGCCTTATATCAAACCTATGTAGCCATTTTCTTTTACTGACTTATGTTCAATCCCCATTCTATAATTCAATTAAAAAATAAAAAGGCGAGGTTTACACCTCACCTTCAACATATTATTTAAAGAATTCTTTATTGGTTTAAGTTTTCGTTGGAGAAAAATTCAGTGTCTCCGATTTTATATTTTTAAATATTAAAATACTATTTAGGGAGTCCCTCATTATGTTTTATTACCTTTGGTAACACCAAAACATACACGAACTTTTATTCATATGTGTTACCATTTTACATCTTTCATATTGAGATATTTGATTAGCAATACCTCCTTGACTAACAAAAATTACTAACACATCTAGGGGTATACCCTAGTTTATATTTGTTCATGATTACCTCAAGCAAGCATGCGCTAATGGTAATGAACTATTACCACATTGTCTGTCTTCCTTAAATTATATAAGGACTTATGTGTCACCGTTACTGTAGCGACCTACATCTAAACCTAACATAAGTGCCCCTCCAACTATTTCTAGGAAATGAAGAAAACTTCAAATCCTTGTGACTGTTTGCAACATCAATGCATTGATAACAATTTTAGTGTATCGCCATTCTTATAGCGACCCATATTAAAAATTAACATAAGCGCTACCTCCATTAACTAAAGTTAGCTTGCCTACCAATCTTTCTTTTGGAGACTAGTCTCCATTCTTATACCTAGAGATATTGTAATAGATCATGGATAACCTCCTTGATTTAAACTTTATCTTTATAAATTAATTATAGTGTAAACGCTTCCTTAAGTCAAGAAAAAAATATTGATGCAACATTTTTCTTCATCATTAAGTACGATCTAGTCAACATACCTCTTTGTCAAATCCTCTTTCTTTGATACAATTAATCTATGATAGATTTAAAAGACTATGGAATTGAGATGTGGCCTGAAGATAGAATCGCTTCTTTTCGTCGCACACTTTTAGGGTGGTATGACCAAGAAAAACGTGATCTCCCTTGGCGAAGAACTACTAATCCATACTATATTTGGGTTTCTGAAATCATGTTGCAACAAACACAAGTTAATACAGTAATCCCTTATTATAAACGTTTTCTAGAGTGGTTTCCTCAAATAAAAGATTTGGCAGACGCTCCTGAAGAACAATTACTAAAGGCATGGGAGGGACTAGGCTATTATTCTCGGGTGCGTAATATGCAAAAGGCTGCACAGCAAGTGATGGTTGATTTTGGTGGCATATTTCCTCACACTTATGATGATATTGCTTCATTAAAAGGGATTGGTCCTTATACTGCAGGTGCTATCGCCAGCATCTCATTCAACTTACCAGAGCCTGCTGTTGATGGCAATGTGATGCGTGTCATGGCTCGTTTGTTTGAAGTTAATTATGACATCGGTGACCCTAAAAATCGTAAAATTTTTCAAGCTATTATGGAAATACTAATTGACCCTGACAGACCCGGTGATTTTAACCAAGCACTTATGGATCTGGGTACAGACATCGAATCCGCTAAGACACCTAGACCTGATGAAAGCCCTATTCGTTTCTTTAATGCTGCTTATTTGAATGGTACTTATAGTAAATATCCCATAAAAAATCCTAAGAAAAAGCCTAAACCAATGCGAATTCAGGCTTTTGTCATTCGTAACCAAAATGGTCAATATCTACTGGAGAAAAATACTAAAGGGAGACTTCTAGGGGGTTTTTGGTCATTTCCTATTATCGAAACGTCACCTCTTTCTCAACAATTAGATTTATTTGATGACAATCAATCCAACCCCATAATCTGGCAAACCCAAAATGAAACTTTCCAAAGAGAATATCAATTAAAGCCCCAATGGACTGATAATCACTTTCCAAATATTAAGCACACTTTTAGTCACCAGAAGTGGACAATAGAACTCATAGAGGGGGTGGTCAAAGCAACAGATTTACCTAATGCTCCTCACCTAAAGTGGGTAGCAATTGAGGACTTTTCTCTGTATCCCTTTGCAACACCACAAAAGAAAATGCTAGAGACCTACTTAAAACAGAAAAATGCTTAATCACAAGTGAACTATGACGGTTCACTTTTTGTTTACAATTCCTTTACGCCGCTGTAAAGTTTTCCTCAGATTATCTTTTAATACCCTATAAATAGTGGTCTATCCCTAATGTCAAATACATTTGATAGACCCGTTAGCTTATCATCCTTATACTAATATTATGAAAGGAGATATTTATGGAAATTGGTCAGCAAATTATTCGCTACCGTAAACAACAAGCGCTCTCGCAAGAAGAATTAGCCGAGAAAGTCTATGTAAGCCGTCAGAGCATATCTAACTGGGAAAATGACAAAACTTACCCAGACATCCATAGCCTCTTACTCCTAAGTCAAATTTTTCAAGTGAGCTTAGACCAACTAATTAAAGGAGACATTGAGAAAATGAAATATACCATCACTCAGGTTGATAAAAAGAATTTTGAACGAGATACCAAAGTAATGGTGACATTGATGATACTATTAATGATTTCAAGTTATCCATTAGTCTATTTCTTAGAGTGGCTAGGACTTGGCATTTTTGTTTTATTATCGATAATTACTATGACTTATGCTAATCGTGTGGAACGTTTTAAGAAAAAATATGATGTGCAAACTTATAAGGAAATCCTAGCTGTTTCAAGTGGAAAATTATTAGACGAAATCGAAAAACGGGAAGAAAGAGCAAAACTTCCTTATCAGAAACCCCTTATTGTCACTGTATTTTTCCTCATTACTGTTGCCACCTTTTTTGCAAGTCGTTTTATTTTCACATGGTTGTTCCATTTAAGTTAGTAGATAATAAAATAAAGCTCAGCGTGACACTGGGCTTTATTTTATTTAACTCAATTCAGCAATAATAGCTTTCAGTTGGTCTTTAGTATGAACACCTGCAACTTGTTTAACCACTTCTCCGTCTTTTTTAAACATCAATGTTGGAATTGACATAATACCAAACTGACGGGCAGTTTCCGGATTCTCATCAACATCCATTTTCAAAATTTTGAGTTCATCTTCATCGATTTCTTGAGATAACTGTTCTAAGATTGGTGCTTGCATACGACATGGACCACACCAAGTTGCCCAAAAATCAATGAGTACTAAACCTTCTTTAGTTTCTTCTACAAATGTAGCATCTGTTACTTCTAATGCCATCTTTTTTCTCCATTTCATCTTAATGATAAGCCTATTGTACAAGAATCTAGTTGTTTTTGAAACTATTTGCTACGAACTCGCTAAATAAATAAACAAAGCCCTAAAATCAAGCCAATAAGGTAACCTACAATAACATCCTTAGGATAGTGAATACCTGCTATCACACGGCAAATTGCCAATAGAACCGATAATATTAAACAAACTATTCCAAAGTAAACATAATATCGTAACAAACACATACTAATCATCGTAGCTGAAAAAACATGTCTGCTAGGCATTGACCTTCCCTCAGTATCCTTATAAATTAAAGGTTTAATATTCCATTTTTCATATGGTCGTGGAAAATCAAGGCGTTTCCTAATGTAAGACAAAGCTATAAAGCCAACAGCAGGGATAATTAATAGCCTTAACCATAATTGAAATGTCATCCCTTGCCAAAGAGTAAATATCAGAAAAGATGGATAGAGTATGTACATCATTCCTGTGACTATTTTTAGTAAAAAATTTAAAAGAATTATTAACTGTGGGGATTTTCTAAAAGGTTGAGATAGTTTGGCATAAAATTGTTCATATGATTCCATAATTTACCCTAACGTTACAATTGTGGCGCCAGATCCCCCTGCATTTTGTGGGGCATAAGCAAAATGCTTAACGTGCTTATTACGACGAAGATATTTTGTCACTCCCTCACGGATAACGCCTGTACCAATACCATGAATGATATCAACTTGTCCCATATTGTTAAGCAATGCTTGATCAATAAAATTATCTAACTCTTGCATAGCTTCTTCGTATCTTTTACCTCTAAGATCAAGTCGAGCTCTTGGTCCAGAACTATCAGCCTTTTTAACCACATTAATCTGTTTACTTTTGACTTTCTGTTCTTCTTGGACTCTAACAAGGGTAAATTCATCTTGTGTTAATGTCATTTTGATAATTCCCACTTGTGCTTCCCAACGTCCATCTTTTAATTGACTAGTTAAGGTACCTCGCTGTCCATAGCTAGTCACTATAATATCATCACCAATTCTAGGAGCACGAGCTGCTTTAATTTTTTTAGCCTTATTTAAGACTTTATTTTTTGATAAATCAACTTGAGGTGCTAATTTTTTTATTTGTGCCTTAGCATCTATAATTTCGTGAGGTTTTAATTGGCTCTTATCATTGAGTTTTTTTAAGATAGTATCACTCTCATTCAAAGCCATATCTACAATTTCTTGAGCTTCTTGATAGATTTTTTCTAACTCTTTATCGCGCTCATGTGAAAATTCATTATAGAGTTTCTTAACCGCACGATTGAATTTGAGGTTTTCTTGTTCAACTTCTTTAATATGATCCAGTCTTCTACGTGTCTCAAGTGTCTGTGCCTCTAACTGTTCAATAATACGGTTAACATCTGAGTCAGAATCTGTCATCTGCTTAGCTTGTTTAACAATAAATGGAGCTAAACCAAGGCGAGAAGCAATTTCAAATGCATTTGATCGTCCAGGAACTCCTTGCATAAAGCGATACGTAGGGCTAAGCGTTTCGGCATCAAATTCCATGCTCGCATTCTCTACAAAATTTGTCTCAATCCCATAAGCTTTTAATTCTGGATAGTGCGTGGTCGCCATCGTTTTGATATTACTTAACCTAAGGTGTTCTAAAATAGCCATAGCCAAACTAGCACCTTCTTGAGGATCCGTTCCTGCTCCCAGTTCATCAAAGAGGACTAAACTATTGTGGTCAGCCTCGTTTAAAATACTGACTATGTGCGTCATATGACTAGAAAAAGTTGATAGACTTTGTTCAATAGATTGCTCATCGCCAATATCTGCAAAGATATTGTTAAATACTGCAATTTTACTACCTTTATCCGCTAATACTGGCAAACCAGACTGGCCCATTAATTGTGCTAAACCGAGTGTTTTTAGCATAATCGTCTTACCACCAGTATTGGGACCAGTGATGACAATTGCAGTTAAATCTTGATCAAAATGTAAGTCATTAGCCACAGGGTTACTTAACAGAGGATGACGAACATTGATTAATGCTAACGTGCTGTCATTAGAAATCTCAGGTATCGTCGCCTTATTATCAGACATAAAAAGATATTTAGCCCTTACAAAATCAAGATGCCCAAGAATCCATGCATTATTTCTAATAGTGGCGACATGGGGTCTTAACAAGTCTGAAAATGCGTGTAAAATACGACTTTCTTCATGACGTTCGTCAGCTCTAAGCTGCGTTATCTCTTCGTTTAGTGTAACTACAGCACGAGGCTCAATATAAACAGTACTTCCTGAAGAAGAGATGTCATGAACCACACCAGAAATACGATTCCGATAAGTATTTTTTACTGGTAGGACACTTCGTCCACTACGACTAGCGATTAGATTCTCTGATAAAAGCTCTGCTTTTTCCTTAAGCATATCCTGTAAAATCTGACGAACCCGTCGTTCACTGTTTGTTAATTGACGACGGATACGCTCTAATTCTGGACTCGCAAAATGTTCTAAAAAACCACCATCATTGATAGCTTGAAAAGACCCTTGCAGATTAGGGAATTGTTCCAAATTTTCAAACAAACGATCCAAAGATTGGAAAGAAACATTATCCAAATCAGAATAAAAGTGAATCATATCCGAAGAACTCTGTAAAACTTTTTTGATAGCCAAAAGTTCTTGAATATTAAGATCAGCTGAAAGCTCTAAGCGTTTTAAACTCTCAGAGATTGAACTTAGGCTGACTATGCCAAATGAGTGATGTTCAACAAAAATCTGTTCCATGTCAGAAATTTCATTAAAACTTTTTTCTATTTTAGGAGCCTCCGTCATCGGCTCCAGCTCTGATAATTCTTCTTGTGATTGTTCTGTCTTGAGATAAGGTAATATCAATTCCTTAACTTTGTTAAATTCTAACTGTTCTAAAATCTTGTTATTCATACTCTTCATTATACCTAAATTTATCACAAAATGACAACGTTAAAAAGGTTGGAACTCTTACTCCAACCTTACTAAACATTATATTCAAAGACCTACCGCCCAAGTCCTTACCAAAAACTGTGAGAAGAATGGTAAGTCGTTAATTAAAAATCTAACAAACAGACTATTCCATAACTTTTCTTGAACAAATGACATAGGGACTGTTGCCAGAATAGTCAAACACATACTCATAAATAAGAGACAAACCAGGACGGCTAAAAAACCACTAATAATATTATTTTGCAAGCTATCAAAATGTTCAACTGGTGCTAAATGTAGTAAAACACCTAACAAGCGACCTACTAAGTAAGATAAACTGTAGATAAAAACAAAGGCAACACCTGCATAATAAACATGACTCAATTGAAATTTGCTAATATCTTTAAAAAAGTAAACTTCTACTCCTTGTACAGGATTAGAATACGGTACCCATAACGTAATCTGACTAGCTAATTCTTGGTAAAATTGACTAGCAATCATCAAAGATACCATTGACATTAACACGTAAAAGACTTGTAAAAAAATACCTCTACTGTAGCCAATATAAAAATGCCAAATAACAATAATCAGCAAAAGCAATGATAGCATGATTAATCCTCACTCACTTTTTCTTTAATGTCCGAAATCGTTTTGGAGCGTAACTTATTGAGCTCATCTTCCATTTTTTCAATGTCAATTTCTCGACTTAGTTGCACTGATAAAGCATTAATTGCCATGAGAATAGCAATCGTTTCATTATCAGCATTAGGTAATTTTTCTTTAATAGCTTCATACTTTTCTGTAGCTACACGCTCAATCTCTTCCATAAAAAGGTTGTCTTTATCTGTCGTCAATGTGAGAGGCTTATCTCCAAAGACAAATTTATAACGATTTTTCTGACTATTATTTATTTTTGTTTCCATACTATACCTCTGCTAGCATTATACCGTAAAATAGGGCTTTCGTAAAATTCTACCCCTTATCATTACTTGTCTATTCCCTTATTCCTCTTTTTTATGATAGAATATTGTCTATGAACACAATCGTCATGCAAGCAGATAAAAAATTGCAAGAAAAGATAAGAACCGATTTAGCTCAACATCATATAAGTAATAACAATCCTTATGTGGTATTTTCAGCTAAAATATCAGGAGCTACTGTTCTTTTATATACTTCTGGAAAACTTGTCTTCCAGGGTTCTAACGCTTCACATATCGCCCAAAAGTATGGTTTTATTGAGCAAAAAGAAAGTTGTTCCTCTGAGAGTCAAGATATTCCCATAATTGGTACTGATGAAGTGGGAAATGGCTCTTACTTTGGTGGACTGGCAGTGGTAGCTAGTTTTGTAACTCCTAAGGACCATGCTTACCTCAAAAAATTAGGTGTTGGTGATTCAAAAACACTTACTGATCAAAAAATTAAGCAAATCGCGCCTCTTTTGGAAAAAGCAATTCCACACAAAGCATTATTGTTATCGCCTCAAAAATATAATCAAGTGGTTAGTCCAAATAACAAACATAATGCTGTCTCCGTAAAAGTTGCTTTACACAATCAAGCTATCTTCCTTCTTCTTCAAGATGGTTTTGAACCAGAAAAAATCGTTATTGATGCTTTTACTAGCTCCAAAAACTATCAAAATTATTTGAAAAATGAAAAGAATCAATTTAAACAAACGATTACTCTGGAAGAAAAAGCTGAAAATAAATATCTAGCTGTAGCGGTCAGTTCTATTATTGCACGTAATCTATTCTTAGAAAACCTTAACAAATTAAGCGACGACGTAGGATATAAACTTCCAAGTGGAGCTGGTCACCAATCTGATAAGGTCGCTAGCCAATTACTCAAAGCTTATGGTATCTCTTCGCTTGAACACTGCGCAAAACTTCATTTTGCCAACACCAAAAAAGCACAAGCATTATTAAAATAAATAGCAGGGAAAATTATGAAAGAATTTATTAAAGAATGGGGTGTCTTTATCCTCATCCTCTCACTTTTTTTACTATCGCGTATCTTTTTATGGCAATTCGTTAAAGTTGACGGACACTCCATGGATCCAACTTTAGCTGACAAGGAACAGCTAGTAGTTCTCAAACAAACAAAAATCAATCGATTCGATATTGTAGTGGCTAACGAAGAAGAAGGCGGCCAAAAGAAAAAAATTGTTAAACGTGTCATTGGTATGCCAGGTGATGTCATCAAATATAAAAATGACACCTTAACTATTAACAATAAAAAAACAGAAGAACCTTACCTCAAGGAATATACTAAATTATTTAAAAAGGATAAATTACAGGAAAAATATTCGTATAACCCACTTTTCCAAGACCTAGCACAAAGCTCTACCGCTTTCACCACTGACAGCAATGGCAGCAGCGAATTTACTACTGTCGTGCCTAAAGGCCACTACTATCTTGTTGGTGATGACCGAATTGTCTCTAAAGATAGTCGTGCCGTCGGTCCCTTCAAAAAATCAACGATTGTGGGAGAGGTTAAATTCCGCTTCTGGCCAATTCGTCGTTTTGGAACTATCAACTAAAGGAAATTAAAAATTCACCTGACAAAAGTTGAAATAGCATATTATATTGAAAATAGGGAGTGACAAATCCATTTAAAATAGGGATTTACAATCACTCCCTTTAACTGTTTATTAAAAAGGAAGGTACAATGGAAGTATTTTTTACAGGAACCATTGAACGCATTATATTTGAAAATGCCAGCAATTTTTTTAAAATATTACTTCTGGAAATCGAAGATACGGATAGCGATTTTGATGATGTAGAAGTAATTATTACTGGTACTATGGCCGACGTTATAGAGGGAGAAGAATATACTTTTTGGGGAACACTAACCCAACATCCAAAATACGGCGAGCAACTACAAAGTGTACGCTATGAAAGAGCCAAGCCTACTTCAGGTGGCCTTGTGAAATACTTTTCTAGCGAACAATTTAAAGGAATTGGTAAAAAGACTGCCCAACGCATCGTAGAACTCTATGGAGATAATACCATTGATAAAATCCTTGAATCCCCTGAACAGTTAAGTACAATCTCAGGACTATCAAAAATTAATAGAGAAGCATTCATCGCTAAACTGAAACTCAATTATGGAACAGAGCAAGTTTTAGCTAAACTCGCTGAATATGGGTTAAGCAATCGTGCTGCTATTCAAATATTTGATCACTATAAAGAAGAATCACTTGAAGTGATAAACGAAAATCCTTATCAACTTGTTGAGGATATCCAAGGTATCGGTTTTAAAATAGCTGACCAACTTGCTGAACAAGTCGGTATTGAAAGTGATTCTCCTAAACGCTTTCGTGCTGCTATTATTCATACTTTAGTTGAGTCTTCTATGGAGCAAGGAGATACCTATATTGAGGCTCGTACTCTCTTGGAAAAAACCATTACTCTCCTTGAAGAAGCTCGTCAAATCGAACTAGATCCTTCAATTGTTGCTAAGGAATTGACAAATTTAATTGCAGAAGATAAAGTGCAACATATTGGAACTAAAATTTTTAGTAATACTCTATTTTTTGCCGAAGAAGGCATCAAAAAAAACTTACAACGAATACTAAATCAGCCTCTTGATAAACAACTAAATCACAAAGATATTGACCGTGAAATCAGAGATATTCAAAAATCTTTAAATATCCACTACGATAATATCCAAGAAAAAGCTATTAGAGAAGCTTTACTAAGTAAGGTATTTATCTTGACTGGTGGCCCAGGAACAGGTAAAACAACAGTTATAAATGGTATTATTGAAGCCTATTCCGAGTTACATCATATTGATTTAAACAAAAATGATATTCCTATTGTACTTGCTGCTCCTACAGGTCGTGCTGCTAGACGCATGAATGAACTTACCGGTTTACCGAGTGCTACTATTCATAGGCATTTGGGATTAAACGGAGATAGTGACTATCAAAGTCTAGATGACTATCTAGATTGTTCCTTAATTATCATTGATGAATTTTCAATGGTTGACACTTGGCTTGCTAATCAATTATTTGACGCTTTGGACTCGCACACACAAGTTATTATTGTCGGAGATAGTGATCAATTACCGTCTGTAGGTCCAGGACAAGTTCTAGCAGATCTTTTAAATATAAATGCACTTCCACACGTTAAACTTGAAAAGATTTTTAGACAATCAGAAGAATCAACTATTGTGACTTTAGCTAATCAAATGAGACAGGGCTTTTTGCCAGAGGACTTTACAGCTAAAAAAGCCGATCGCTCATACTTTGAAGCATCTGCTAATATCATCCCAAATATGATTTCTAAAATTGTTCAATCTGCACTTAAGAGCGGTATTGAAGCTCATGAAATTCAAATTTTAGCTCCTATGTATCGCGGCCAAGCAGGTATTAATAATCTTAACCTTATCATGCAAAATCTCCTCAATCCATTAAAAGATAATAACCAATTTACTTTTAATGATATAAATTTCCGAATAGGAGATAAAGTGTTACATTTAGTCAACGATACAGAGCTTAATGTTTTTAATGGGGATATTGGTTACATAACGGACCTTATACCAGCCAAATATACTGAGAGCAAGCAAGATGAGATTTATATGACTTTTGACGGTCAAGAAGTTATCTATCAACGCAAAGAATGGCTTAAAATAACACTAGCCTATGCTATGAGTATTCATAAATCACAGGGTTCTGAATTTCAAGTTGTTATTCTGCCAATAACGAGACAGAGTGGTCGAATGTTACAGCGAAACCTTATTTATACAGCTATTACGAGATCTAAAAGTAAACTAATACTTTTAGGAGAAATTGGTGCATTTGATTTCGCTGTTAAAAACGAGGGGGCAAAGCGCAATACTTATCTGATAGAAAGATTTGAAAACAAGCAAGAAATAGCTAATTCTCAAAAAATTGAAGATAGCTCAATAGATCAAAAGATTGACAACACAATAATTAATACGTCCATTCCAAAAACAGCAACACCAATTGAGCAGACTAATCTTTCAAAAATAACTTATCGCCTAACTGAAGAAAATTATTTAACAATCGATCCAATGATTGGTATTAATCAACAAGATATAAGTGCAATTTTTGATAGTAAATAAATTTTTTCATAAAATCTTGAAAACTCTTCCAAATATGTTATAATATCATTGTATTAAGAACGTAGTTCAAATTTAATACTTTTATTAAGGTTTATTTAGAAAAAGGAGATATTATGGTTTCATATGAAAAAGTCCGCCGCTCTCTGCGCACAGCTACAATCACTATCATTGTATTAAATAGTTTGTCTTTAGTATTCAGATTGTTTACAGGAATTTCAGTGCAGCTAGCCAAAACTGAAATTAATAAAGGGAACACAGGTAATCTTCCTAAAGAACATATCGAAGCAGTCTTGAGCGCCACAACACCATTTATGCTATTTGTCACTGCTTTAATAGTATTAGTCAACATTGCCATTGTTATTTTCTGTATTAAAAATTTAAGAGCAATTAAAAGAAATCAAATGGTTAATTACCTTCCTTATTACCTTGGCTTCGCCATTACTGTAGGACTTGTTATTTTGGGTTTTCTAACTACTAAAGCACCATGGGCAATAGCTATAAATATCGTCTTCCAAGCTATTTTCGGTCTTCTTTATTTCCATGCTTATCAAAAAGCACAAAAACTCAACGAACGTGATCTTGAAGAGACTAACTAAAAGTAAAAGCACTAGAATCTAGTGCTTTTTTCTTTTCAAAGAGAGTTAAATATAGTCATCGTCCCAACTTTTAAAAATCTAAATAGATAGCTTCATGTTCATTTTCCAGGGTCGTTACTGTAACACCTAAGAGTCGTATGCCAAAAACTGACTCTTCTAAGGTATCAAATATCGCTTTAGCAACTTGATCAATGATTTGAAAATCTTGAGTATACTCTTCTAATGTCATACGTTTCGTCAATGTTTCAAAATCCGCATATCTAACTTTTAAAACGATTGTCTTACCAACTTTCTTATTTTTCTCCAGAGAAGCAACAACTCTCTGAACGTTCTTTGAAATCTCAGCTTTGATATCTGCTTCGTTATATAGTAATTTCCCATAGGTTTTCTCACTTCCTATTGATTTACGAACTCTATCAGGTTTTACCGGGGAAGCATTAATCCCTCTTGCCTTACGATAAAGGTCATACCCGAAACGACCAAACATATCAATTAAAGAAATTTCAGATAAGGAAAGGAGGTCCTCACCAGTATAAACCCCTAAAGCATGTAATTTTTCGACGGAGCGTTTACCAACACCATGAAATTTCTCTATTGGTAAGGGCTTCAAGAAATCTTGAGCTTGATCTGGTAGGATGAGGGTAAGTCCTTTTGGTTTCTCAAAGTCAGAAGCCAATTTTGCCAAAAATTTATTGTAGGAAATACCCGCTGAACAGGTCAAATGGACATCATTCCAAATATCGTATTGTATCATTTTAGCAAGTTTAACAGCTGATTTTATTCCCATTTTATTTTCAGTTACATCTAAATAAGCTTCGTCTATACTCATCGGTTCAACCAAATCCGTATACTTTTTAAATATATCTCGTACTTCCATTCCTACTTGGCGATATTTTTGGTAATTTCCCGAAATAAAGATAGCTTGAGGGCATCGTTCATACGCTTCTTTTGAAGACATAGCTGAATGAACTCCAAACTTTCGAGCCTCATAATTACAAGTAGAAACAACCCCTCTGCCGCCGGTTTTTCTGGGATCAGAACCAATAATAACAGGCTTTCCTTTAAGAGAGGGATTGTCACGCTCTTCCACAGATGCAAAAAAAGCATCCATATCAATGTGGATAATTTTACGCGACGTATCATTTATTAAAGGAAAAATTAACATTGTTCTCTCCCCCATTCTCTCTACTCCATTATAACAGATTACAACTTAATGATACAGATTAAAAAAACTGTATTATAAAAGAATCATAATTTTGTCAAGAAATATGCTTGCGAAAACGTTTACTTTTTCCTAAAATGGATATGTAAACAAAATTAAATCTGTCACAATGTTTAAGGAGAAAACTATGGCAACAGTTAAAACAAACACAGATATCTTTGAACAAGCTTGGGAAGGCTTTAAAGGTGTTGATTGGAAAGAAAAAGCAAGTATTGCTCGCTTCGTTCAAGCAAACTATGCACCTTACGATGGAGATGAAAGCTTCTTAGCTGGAGCAACTGAACGTTCACTTCACATCAAAAAAGTGATTGAAGAAACAAAAGCTCACTATGAAGAAACTCGCTTCCCAATGGATACTCGTGTTGCTTCAATTTCTGAATTACCAGCTGGTTTTATCGACAAAGATAACGAGCTTATCTTTGGTATTCAAAACGACGAGCTTTTCAAATTGAACTTCATGCCTAAAGGTGGTATCCGTATGGCGGAAACTACACTTAAAGAAAATGGTTATGAACCTGATCCAGCTGTTCACGAAATCTTCACTAAGTACGCTACAACAGTAAATGATGGTATCTTCCGCGCTTATACTTCTAACATTCGTCGTGCTCGCCATGCACACACTGTTACTGGTCTTCCAGACGCTTATTCACGCGGACGTATCATTGGTGTATATGCTCGTCTAGCTGTTTACGGTGCTGACTACTTGATGCAAGAAAAAGTTAATGACTGGAATGCATTGAATGATATTGATGAAGAGTCAATTCGTCTTCGTGAAGAAATCAACCTTCAATACCAAGCTCTTGGTGAAGTTGTAAAACTTGGTGACCTTTACGGCGTAGATGTTCGTAAACCAGCCATGAACACTAAAGAAGCCATTCAATGGGTGAACATTGCTTTCATGGCTGTATGTCGTGTTATCAATGGTGCTGCAACATCACTTGGACGTGTTCCTATTGTCCTTGATATCTTTGCAGAACGTGACCTCGCTCGCGGTACATTCACAGAATCAGAAATCCAAGAATTTGTTGATGATTTTGTCCTTAAACTCCGTACTGTAAAATTTGCTCGTACTAAAGCTTATGATGCCCTTTACTCAGGTGACCCAACCTTTATCACAACTTCAATGGCAGGTATGGGAGCTGATGGACGTCATCGTGTTACCAAAATGGACTATCGTTTCTTAAATACACTTGACAATATCGGTAACTCACCAGAACCAAACTTAACTGTTCTTTGGTCAGATCAATTACCATATGCTTTCCGTCGCTACTGTATGTCAATGAGTCATAAACACTCTTCAATCCAATATGAAGGTGTATCAACAATGGCTAAAGAAGGCTACGGTGAAATGTCATGTATTTCATGTTGTGTATCTCCACTTGATCCAGAAAACGAAGACAAACGTCACAACCTTCAATATTTTGGTGCTCGTGTTAACGTTATGAAAGCACTTCTTACTGGTCTTAACGGTGGTTATGATGATGTTCATAAAGATTACAAAGTATTTGACATCGACCCAATTCGTGACGAAGTACTCAACTTTGACACTGTAAAAGCTAACTTTGAAAAATCTCTTGACTGGTTGACTGATACTTATGTTGATGCGATGAATATCATCCACTACATGACTGATAAATACAACTATGAAGCTGTACAAATGGCATTCTTACCTTCACATGTACGTGCTAATATGGGATTTGGTATCTGTGGTTTTGCAAATACTGTCGATTCATTATCTGCGATTAAATACGCTACTGTTAAACCAATCCGTGACGAAGATGGTTACATCTACGACTACGAAACAGTTGGTGACTTCCCACGTTATGGTGAAGATGATGATCGTGTTGACTCAATCGCTGAATGGTTACTTGAAGCCTTCCATGGACGCCTTGCTAAACACAAACTTTACAAAGATGCTGAAGCAACTGTTTCTCTTCTTACAATCACATCAAACGTTGCTTACTCTAAACAAACTGGTAACTCACCGGTACATAAAGGAGTATATCTCAATGAAGATGGTAGTGTAAACCTTTCTAAAGTAGAATTCTTCTCACCAGGTGCTAACCCTTCTAACAAAGCTAAAGGTGGCTGGTTACAAAACTTGAATTCACTTTCTAAACTTGATTTCGCTCATGCAAATGATGGTATTTCATTGACAACTCAAGTTTCTCCACGCGCTCTTGGTAAAACATTTGATGAACAAGTTGATAACTTGGTAACAGTCCTTGATGGTTACTTTGAAAACGGTGGTCAACACGTTAACTTGAATGTCATGGACCTTAAAGATGTCTATGACAAGATTATGAATGGTGAAGATGTTATCGTTCGTATCTCAGGTTACTGTGTCAATACTAAATATCTAACTCCTGAGCAAAAAACTGAGTTGACACAACGTGTCTTCCATGAAGTACTTTCAATGGACGATGCATTAACTAACTAGTTTGTATTCGATGAAGTAGGTTTGATTATATCAAACCTACTTTTATCTATATTATCAATAGTACTAATTACTTCTTTATATAACCTCAAGGAGGGGCCTAATGTTAAATCACAAATTTCTTCAAGTTCTAAAATATGAGGGTGTCGTTTCGATAACAAGCTGGATCGAATTAGCTCCTCACGTTACAAACACTTGGAATAGCTACCTGACTATTACAGATGACCAGCGTATATTAGCTCCTGCAGCAGGAATGACTCATCTTGAAAATGATCTCAATAATAATTCTAAAATTATTATGACTCTGGGCAGCCGTGAAGTCGAGGGTCGTGATGGTTATCAAGGTACAGGCTTTAGAATTGAAGGAACTGCTAAGCTATTAGAAGCAGGAAGCGATTTTGAAATTGTTAAAGAAAAATACCCTTTTCTGCGTAAAGTATTGGAAGTAACTCCCATAAATGTTATCCAACTTTTATAAAAAACTTCTCCTAGAAAATTCTAGGAGAAGTTTTTTATTCAAAGTACGATGTTATCGCCTCTTGTACATGTCGTCGTTTCTTAATCCAAAGTGGACGGTCATCATAGGAAAAGGTTCTGTTTGTCAAAAAAATAGCTGCTGCCTGCTTTTGATAATTTAGTGCAATAAAAGGACCAGTATAACCAGTATGGTTTATCCAATCCTTATCTATATCCCAAGCTAATGATCTTGATTTACTCAAACTATAATTATTCCACAAAGGCTTCGCAAAATCATCTTTTAAATAATGAATAGAAAATCTTTGTAAATCATCAATAGTTGAAAATAAACCTGCAGAACCAGTATGCTTTCCTAATACCTTAGCTTTAGGATCGTGTACAATACCATCGTTAATACCGGCTACAGTTGGAACAGCTTCTACTCTAGGACCAAAAGAGGTTTCTTTCATCTGAAAAGGAGTGAAAATATAACGTTTGAAAAGTTTATCCAAACTATCCCCTAATACCTCTTCTAACATAAAACCAAGTAAAAGAAAATTAATATCAGTGTATTTAAACGATTTATCTTCCAAAACCTTGATATGATTAATGGCATCTTTCAGCTGAGTAGCATTCAACTGATCACGATTTGGAATAAAAGGGTCAATTCCACTGCTATGTGTAGCTAATTGCCTTACAGTTAACGTCTGATGATGAAACGTAGGGTAATAATACCTTAATGGCTTATCAATATCAATAGTCCCTTGATAAACTAACTTTGCTAGTAAAGTTCCCACGCCGACAACTTTTGATACACTGGCTAGATCATAGACCAATCCCGCTTTAACTTTCTCATTGCCATCAATTGTCCCCAAGTAATGTTCGTGCCACTCTCCATTTTCATAAATAGCTAAGCTTGCACCATGATAAAGATTATCTTTGATTTGCTCCTTAATGAGTTCTAAAACAGTATTAGTTTTAATCATTCTTTTGAAATCCAAATCTCAATATTACTAGTGTCAGAGATGACTAAAATCTTTTCTTTAGAATCAAGGTAAACATCAAGTCCCAATGATTCAAAAGTTGATTTCAAGTCATTTAAATTAGTATCTTCATTAACACAGCATTCTAGTATCTCAATATCCCAAGTTTCATTTGGAGCAATTTGCAAATCTTGTCCCTGTGCTTCTTTGAAAGATAAATTAATTGGGAACTTCCCAGCAAATACTTTATCGTAAAAAGCTTCAGCTTTCACGGCATCAGGTACATTCAAACTAATAGATTGGAAAGCAAAGTTTGATAGACCTGTAGTGTCATCTTTTTTTTCTAACTCTGGGCGCTCAATTGCCACTAATTGTGACAAATCATCTTCAGCATGAAGTAAGAAAAGGTCTCCCTCGGGCGAAACTGTTTCATAGGCATAACCATTTTGACCTTGATATACTTGAATGGCTTGCGCACCATTTGCCAAAAGCTTTTCAATATCTTTTGCATCTTGAGACTTAACAATAATCTTTGCTAACTTCTTAGTACCATTCACCGCACGAGTACGATAAGTTGGGGATTCCTCAATAATAAAGCTAGCCTCTTTGTTCTGCCATGCTGAGAAAACTGCGATTGCATTTTCTTCACTTATCAATTTAAATCCAAGAGACTCCTGATAAAATGCAATATTCAAGTCTCTATTATTAACACGTAATACTGGGTGTTTAAATGTCAATGAATGAAATAACGTCATAAATTCCTCCTTGTTCAGTCTAGTCTATTTTAGATAATTTTAGATAATTTAGCAAGAATCTTTGTGCTCTCAATACCATAAAGTCAAATTGACAGTTTCACTATTTTTTTGTAGACTGGATATTATGAATGAAACACTACTATTACATGGGATTCAGCTTATTCTGATTATCGCCATGATTATCACTTTTTATCAGATTGTTAGACATATTAGGTCTCAAAAAATAAATCCTTTCAAACGATTTTTCACTGGTTTGTGGATCGGTTTTGTAACTGATGCTCTCGATACTCTTGGTATCGGCTCTTTTGCAACAACGACCACATTTTTTAAACTAACTAAGCTTGTTGAAGACGATCGTAAGATACCCGCAACAATGACAGCTGCACACGTACTTCCAGTTTTGTTGCAGTCACTCTGTTTTATTTTTGTTGTAAAAGTAGAGGCTTTAACACTAATAACAATGGCTGGTGCAGCTTTTATTGGGGCTTTTGTTGGAGCTAAAATGACTAAAAATTGGCACGCTCCTACTGTTCAACGTATTCTAGGAACACTGCTCATCACAGCTGCTATTATTATGCTCTATCGTATGATCACTAACCCTGGCGCTGGTATTTCAGATTCAGTGCATGGTCTACACGGCATTTGGTTATTTGTTGGTATCGGCTTCAATTTTATTATTGGTGTATTAATGACTATGGGACTAGGTAATTATGCTCCCGAACTTATCTTCTTCTCCCTAATGGGACTGAGTCCTGCAGTTGCTATGCCTGTCATGATGCTAGATGCAGCTATGATAATGACAGCTTCTAGTACACAATTTATCAAGAGTGGTCGTGTTAATTGGAACGGCTTTGCCGGTCTGGTTACTGGGGGAATATTAGGCGTTATTGTCGCTGTTCTCTTCTTAACTAACCTTGATCTTAACAGCTTGAAAACACTGGTTGTAGGTATTGTTTTATTTACTGGAGCAATGTTAATACGTTCTTCCTTTAAAAAAACTATGCCCAAAAGTCATCATTAAACGAAATCAGCTAGCAAGACTGGCTGATTTTTATATTTAAAACAAAAAAAGACCGGTAAACCGATCTTTCTTTAACTATTAAAGATATAATAGTTTGAACAAGGCTACAGCGAGTATACTTGCTACGATTGGTGCTAAAACTGGCACCCATGCATACCACCATTTTGAATCTTCTTTAGCTTGTCCAAGAATTTGTTTTGGTAATAAGCGGTGAACAATACGTGGACCAAGGTCACGCGCAGGGTTCAATGCAGGTCCAGTCGGTCCACCTAAAGAAGCAACTAGAGTCATTACCAAGAAACCAATACCTAAGTGAGCTACAGCAAGTGAACCAGTTACGTATGGTGAAATCCTTGTCGCTGCTGTCGTTTGGTCATAACCAGCTTGAACAAGTTTACCAACAAGTTCTACACCAAAATAGTTCTTCGTTAAAGCCAAAGCTCCAAAGAAAAGAACAAAAGAACCAACGAATTCATTTAAGAAACCATTAATGTAAGCCGCTTTACGACTTGATTTCTGTCCATCATCTAATGCAGAAATAGTTGAAAATGATCCAAGAACATGATTTGGATTTTCTGTCTTAACAAAGTAAGGTTGATAAACCATAACGACAACTAACTGTCCAAACATTGCTCCTAAAATTTGTGCAAGAATGTATTGTCCAACGTGTGCCCAAGGGAAAAGACCTGAAAATGCCAATCCAAGTGTGAAAGCTGGGTTAATATGGTTTCCAGAGACATTACCAAACATAAGCGCTGGCATCATAACACCTAAACCATAACCAATTGCAATAATAATCCAACCTGAATTATTTCCTTTTGTGCCTTTTAAGTCAACGTTAGCTACAGCCCCATTTCCTAAGATGATAAGAAAAGCGGTTGCGATAAATTCTGTGATATACTTCACAGTCCAAGTGATTTCGATCAATCCTTGTTTCCTCCCAAAAAAATATTTACAACATTAACCATTCTACCAAGTAAGCTTAATATTGTAAAGCTTATCACAAAATAAAATTAATAAAATTTTTAACCAAATATATTTGATAAAAAATAGAGTACTAGGTTCGGACTACCTAGTACTCTATTTTATTTAGTTTATAAGGTTTTCTTACTATCACGAACGACTAGCATATCAACTTTCGAATGACGTAAAATGTATTCTGAAGTTGAGCCGATCAATAGTCTTTCAAAAGTGTTTAATCCTGTTGCGCCTACCATAATTAAATCTGCTTTTTCCCTTATGGGGATATCCTTTGCCAAAAGAGTCTTAGGATTTCCGATTTCAGTAATTTTTTTAATCTTTGTAAGGCCTTTTGAATGTGCTAATTTCTCAAAATAGGCTAGCACATCTGCTGACTCTTGTTCTTGCCTATCAAAAACATAGTCACTAAAGACTCCCTCACTTTGGTAAGCGTGAGCATCTATAACATGCGTTAGCAGTAATTCAGCATCATTACGAAGAGCAACATTTATCCCTTTTTCTACCGCCAATTCTGACTCGTAAGACCCATCAATAGCAATAAGAATACGCTCATATTTTTGTGTCATAGCTTAATTCCTCCCTTTTATATAGTTTTAGTTTCAACTTGTCTAGATGATTTTAAGAAATATAGAATACCACAAACAACAGGAATAATCGCTGCTATCCAGAATAATTCTCTAAAGGATTGCACACCAGCTCCAAGAAAACCATCTTTAACAAGTCCCAAAATGTAAGGTCCAGCACCTAACCCTAAATCAAGACCTATCATGTAAGTTGACATGGCTGTATTGAAACGATGTTCCTCAACACCTTTGATTGATGCTGCTTGGCCACAAGACATAAAGGTGCCATAACCAAAACCAATCAAAGCACCTGATAGAAGGTAGGTAACACTTCCCATAGCACTCCCTAATAAAGCAAGTCCCAAAGTTAAGAACAGATAACTTGGATAAAGCACCCACTTATCTCCCTTAGCGTCCATTAATCTTCCCATAGATGGTCTGGTTAAAGTGATGACAAGTGCATAAACAATAAAGAAATAAGCTCCTACTGTCATCAAATTAATTTCTGTTGTATATAATTTTTGGAAACCTAACACGGAAGCATAGGAGATACCCATCAAAAATGCAATAATTGTGATAAAAATTGCTTTTTTCTCAATGAAACTATCAATAGTCCATGATTTTGATTTAGCTAACTGTTCTGGATTTAAAGTAATATTTTTGACTGGGAAAACAAATGCTCCCAACACTACAATCGCAATTAAAATACTACATAATACAATAACCATTTTAAAGTTAATATGAAGGTTGTCTAGCATAAATGTTCCTACAAAAGGACCAATAGCTGCGGCTAAACTTGTTGATAGACCGTAAAAGTTAATCCCCTCACCTCTTTTATCAGCTGGTATATAGGCTGTTACAATAGTATTAGTTGCTGTTGACACGACGCCATAACCAAAACCATTTAGGAAACGAACTAAATACATTACTCCGATACTTGGCATATAAAAATAAGCTAAAGTTGTTAGTAAGTAAAAAATAGCCCCTCCACGTAAAACTAACTTACGTCCTAGAACTTCTAATTGCTTGCCAAATATAAGACGAGCAATCAAAGTCCCTACAATATAAATCCCCGTTGCTAATCCTGCTTGGCTAGTGCTAACACCTAACTCTTTAGTCGCAATAAAAGCTATGATAACGGTAAACAAATAATAGACCATATAAACAATAAAGTTTAAAATAGTAATGCCTATAAAATGTTTGTTGAATAATTTGTCTTCCAATGCAAATGGCTCCTTTTTTTCAATTTCATTTTCATAAACATTTTACAAAAATATTAGAAGATACGATATTTCAATGGTATAATATAAGTGCTAGTATCAGACTGCATTAACAAATGTTAAGGTGGTCTATCAAACCTAAAACATTTGGAGGAAGTCATGAATCATCAAATTTTACAAAATTACATTAATAGTCATAATCTTCCAATTATCGAAAAAGACTACCATAAATACCTTACATTTGAAAGTTTAGAAGAAGACTATACTTATATCCTAAAAGATGGTATTGTTAAACAAAGTGTTCTCTCTAAATATGGTACTGAGTTCAATCTGCGTTATGTGACAGGCTTAGAAATCACTTCTATCCTAAATACAGACTACTCCCAACACATGGGAGAACCTTACAACGTTCGAATCGAATCCGAAACTGCCCACTTTTACAAAGTACGTCGCTCTACCTTCCTAAAAGATATCAATAATGATATTGAACTGCAAGGATATGTGAAAGATTTCTATCATAACCGCCTTGAAAAATCTATGAAAAAAATGCAATGTATGCTCACTAATGGTCGAATTGGTGCTATCTCCACACAATTATATGACCTCAGTAAGATGTTTGGTGAAGAACGAGATAACGGTGATATCTATATTAATTTTGTTATCACGAACGAAGAACTTGGTAAATTTTGCGGAATATCCACAGGAAGTAGCGTGAGCCGCATTTTGAAACAACTAAAAGACGATCATATTATTCGTATTGAAAAACAACATATCATTATTACAAATGTTGAGAAATTAAAAGATCATATTGTATTTTAATATAACAATAGAAAGGATATATTATGCGTTATAATCAATTCAGCTACATTCCAACTAAACCTAACGAAGCTTTTGAAGAGCTCAAAGGACTAGGTTTTCCATTAAACAAAAAGAATTCTGATAAAGCTAATTTGGAAGCTTTTCTCAGACATTCTTTTTTAAATCAAACTGATACTGATTACGCTCTTAGTCTCCTTATCGTTGATGCAAAAACCGATGCTCTAACCTTTTTTAAATCAAATAGTGACTTAACACTAGAAAATTTACAATGGATTTATTTACAGTTATTAGGCTTTATCCCTTTTGTAGACTTTAAAGACCCTAAAGCATTCTTACAAGATATTAACTTCCCAGTCTCATATGACAATATTTTTCAAAGTCTACATCACTTACTCGCCTGTCGTGGAAAATCTGGCAATACATTAATCGACCAATTAGTTGCTGATGGTTTACTTCATGCAGATAATCACTACCATTTTTTCAATGGGAAGTCTCTGGCCACTTTCAATACTAACCAATTGATTCGCGAAGTTGTCTATGTTGAAACATCCTTAGATACTATGTCTAGTGGTGAACATGATTTAGTAAAAGTTAACATTATCAGACCCACTACCGAGCATACTATCCCTACGATGATGACAGCTAGCCCCTATCATCAAGGTATCAATGATCCTGCCGCAGACCAAAAAACATACCAAATGGAGGGTGCGCTAGCAGTTAAACAACCTAAACACATACAAGTTGACACAAAACCATTTAAAGAAGAAGTAAAACATCCTTCAAAATTACCCATCAGCCCTGCAACTGAAAGCTTCACACACATTGACAGTTATAGTCTCAATGACTATTTTCTTTCTCGGGGTTTTGCTAATATATACGTTTCAGGTGTGGGTACTGCTGGCTCTACGGGTTTCATGACCAGTGGGGATTACCAACAAATACAAAGCTTTAAAGCAGTCATTGATTGGTTAAATGGTAAGGTTACTGCATTCACAAGTCATAAACGAGATAAACAAGTCAAGGCTAATTGGTCAAATGGCCTTGTAGCAACCACAGGTAAATCTTATCTTGGTACCATGTCAACTGGTTTAGCAACAACTGGCGTTGAGGGGCTGAAAGTCATTATCGCTGAAGCCGCAATCTCCACATGGTATGATTATTATCGAGAAAATGGGCTTGTGTGTAGTCCAGGCGGCTACCCCGGTGAAGATTTAGACGTTTTAACAGAATTAACATACTCACGAAACCTCTTAGCTGGTGATTACATCAAAAACAACGATTGCTATCAAGCATTGTTAAATGAACAATCAAAAGCAATTGACCGTCAAAGTGGGGATTACAACCAATACTGGCATGACCGTAATTACCTAACTCACGTCAATAATGTCAAAAGTCGAGTAGTTTACACTCATGGACTACAGGATTGGAATGTTAAGCCAAGACATGTCTATAAAGTTTTCAATGCATTGCCTCAAACCATCAAAAAACACCTTTTTTTACATCAAGGTCAACATGTGTATATGCATAATTGGCAGTCGATTGATTTTCGTGAAAGCATGAATGCCTTACTAAGCCAAGAACTACTTGGCATTGACAATCATTTCCAATTAGAAGAGGTCATTTGGCAAGATAATACTACTGAGCAAACTTGGCAAGTTTTAGATGCTTTCGGAGGAAACCATCAAGAGCAAATTGGTTTAGGTGATAGTAAAAAACTTATTGATAACCATTATGACAAAGAAGCCTTTGATACTTATTGTAAAGACTTCAATGTGTTCAAAAATGATCTTTTCAAGGGAAATAATAAAACCAATCAAATCACTATTAATCTTCCTCTAAAGAAAAATTATCTCCTGAATGGACAGTGCAAACTCCATCTACGTGTTAAAACTAGTGACAAAAAGGCCATTTTATCAGCCCAAATCTTAGACTATGGTCCTAAAAAACGATTCAAAGATACACCAACCATCAAATTCTTAAACAGCCTTGATAATGGTAAAAATTTTGCCAGAGAAGCTTTACGTGAACTCCCGTTTACTAAAGATCATTATCGTGTCATCAGTAAAGGTGTCTTGAACCTTCAAAATCGTACAGACTTACTTACAATTGAGGCTATCGAGCCAGAACAATGGTTTGATATCGAGTTTAGCCTCCAACCAAGTATATATCAATTGAGTAAAGGTGATAATCTAAGGATTATCCTTTATACAACTGATTTTGAACATACCATTCGAGATAATGCTAGTTACTCTATAACAGTAGATTTAAGTCAATCTTATTTAACTATCCCAACTAATCAAGGAAATTAACTTATGAAACTTCTCACTAAAGAACGGTTTGATGATTCTCAACACTTTTGGTACCAGATCAATTTATTACAAGAGAGTAACTTCGGAGCAGTTTTTGACCATGATAATAAAAACATTCCACAGGTTGTTGCAACTATTGTTGATGATTTACAAGGTTCCGGAAGTTCGAATTATTTCTGGTATTTTGGCAATACTACTGATACTTCCATCCTTATGATTGCTCATTTAAATCGAAAATTCTATATTCAGGTTAATTTAAAGGACTTTGACTTTGCACTCAATTTAATAGCTATAAATAATTGGAAGAGTCTCCTCCAAACTCAACTCGAAGCTCTAAACGATACCCTAGCAATATTTCAATAAATAAGGTAGAATGGAGTGACAAAGCAACGCGAGGGAGACTGATTAATGTCATCTTATTGGAATAACTATCCTGAACTTAAAAAAAATATTGATGAAACCAATCAACTAATTCAAGAAAGAATACAGGTCAGAAATAAAGATATTGAAGCGGCGCTAAGCCAACTCACAGCTGCGGGAGGAAAACAGCTCAGACCAGCATTCTTTTACCTTTTTTCTCAACTTGGTAATAAGGAGAATCAAGATACTCAGCAACTAAAGAAAATCGCTGCTTCTTTAGAAATCCTTCACGTTGCTACATTAATCCATGATGATGTCATTGATGACTCACCACTAAGACGTGGAAATATGACCATTCAAAGCAAGTTTGGCAAAGACATCGCAGTTTACACTGGGGATTTACTTTTCACAGTCTTTTTCGATCTTATTTTAGAATCTATGGCTGATACACCATTTATGAGGATTAATGCAAAATCTATGCGTAAAATTCTCATGGGAGAATTGGACCAGATGCACCTTCGTTACAATCAACAACAAGGTATCCATCACTATTTACGTGCGATTTCAGGTAAGACAGCCGAACTCTTTAAATTAGCTAGCAAAGAAGGAGCTTACTTTGGTGGTGCAGAGAAGGAGGTTGTTCGTCTAGCAGGCCATATCGGCTTTAACATTGGTATGACATTCCAAATTTTGGATGATATCCTGGATTATACTGCAGATAAAAAAACATTTAACAAGCCTGTCTTAGAGGATTTAGCACAAGGCATTTACAGCCTTCCTCTACTTCTTGCCATTGAAGAAAATCCTGATATTTTCAAACCTATTTTAGATAAAAAAACAGATATGGCTACTGAAGACATGGAAAAAATTGCTTATCTCGTCGTTTCCCATAGAGGTGTTGACAAAGCTCGCCATCTAGCTCGTAAATTTACTGAAAAAGCTATTAGTGACATAAATAAGCTACCCCAGAGCTCTGCAAAAAAACAGTTGCTACAATTAACTAATTACCTTTTAAAACGCAAAATTTAAATAATAAAAAAACATTCCACAATGCTAGAAAAGCAGTTAGGGAATGTTTTTTTATTATCATTTATTTATCGCACCTATCAATCATCATAGATCACCATCATCAGAGGCTTTCAGCTGACGGTAACGTTGGCTACTTTGAGACAATTCTTGAGGAGAACCTTCCAACTCTAATTGCCCATTTTCTATAAATAAGATACGATCAGCATGTTCAATACCTTTTAAGTGATGTGTAATCCAAACTAAGGTCTTACCTTCCAATTCTTTCATAAATACCCTTAGTAAGGCTTGTTCAGTAATAGGATCAAGTCCAACAGTTGGCTCATCTAAGATAACAATTGGGACATCTTTTAGTAAGATTCTAGCCAAAGCAATTCTATGCCTTTCGCCACCTGAAAACCTAAGTCCAGCTTCATCAACCATTGTATAGAGACCATCTGATAAATCAGTGACCATCTCTTTCAATCCAACTCGTTCAAGAACTTTCCATACATCTTCTTCACTAGCATCTTGGTTTCCAATGCGAATGTTATTTAGCAGGGTTGTATTAAAAAGGTAGGGCGCTTGTTGTATCACTCCAATATAGTTAGAAATGCAATCACCAACTATTGAAACATCAGCATCGCCTAGGGTAATCTCCCCTTGACTTGCTTTCAAGTCGCCACGAAGTAGACTGGCTAAGGTACTCTTGCCAGAACCACTACGCCCTAAAATAGCAATTTTTTCTCCTTCTTTAATATCCAAATCTAAATGATGCAAAACCCATTTCTCTTGTGGCTTATACTGGAAACTTAAATTCTTGACGGAAAAATCGTATGGCTTATTAGGCAACTGATTTTGAGTTGTTTCAAAATACGTTTCTGATAATTCATTAAGACGATGAATTGAATCAGAATATTTATTTGTTTCTTGAGCAGCAGCAGACAAACCAGCAAATGCCTCTGACAAGGGAAATACTGTTAGAACAAATGCTGCAATCCAGTTAGCTTCGCCACCTCTGTGACCAATAAACTGATTACTAGCCCAAATAATAACCAAAATAGCTAGAAAGCCAAAAACTAATTCCACAATAAGAGCTCTACGATTATCAAAGGAACGAATTTTTTTCTGAACAGCCATGAGTTCACTTTCCGAACGCTCATGCAAGGCGACGTACTCTTGACCACGTTGACTAAAAATCCAGTCTGAAATACCTAAGACATTATCCGTCAAATCAGTATAAAGATGATTTTTTAATTCTTTTTCACGAGTCTGACGAGCACCATTAGCTAAAATCGACCAAAGTGGAAAAAGAAAAATCATAATAGCTAAATAAAGCAACATCATTAAAGCAAACCATAGAGAAAAGAAGCCTGTTGCAATAATAATAAAGCTATATAATATCCACGCTATAATCGTTGGAAATATTGTCCTAAGATACAAATTTTGCAAATAATTAATATCCTCCGCTAAAAGCCCCATAACATCTCCTAAACGAAAATCACGCTTCATAAAGATAGCATTGCTTTCTAAGGAATGGTAAAGCTTCAAGCGCAGCTGTGAAGTCATTCGTAATACCCAATTGTGACTCGTTAGGCGTTCTATATAACGAAAAACAGGACGTCCAATGCCAAAAGCACGTGTTAGTACAATTGGAACATATACTAGAAGAATATTACTCGGTAGTGAAGCTGACTTACTAATCAGATAGCCCGAATTAAACATAAGAGCACTGGCAGAAAAGAAAGTCATAAAACCAAGGAAAAGAGCAATTACTAAGGAAACTTTATATTGTTTGAAAAATGGTTTTATCCATTGATCTGTCTTTAATTCTTTAAACAAAGGGATTTTAAACATCATTTCCTCCCATAGCATGCTTCAGTTGATAGAGATATCCTTTTTTAGCTAATAATTCCTGATAAGAGCCTACTTCTGCAACTCTCCCCTTCTCCATAACGACTATAACATCCATTTGGTTCAACCAGTGAAGACGATGAGTTGCAAAGATAACTAAACGATCTGACATCAGTGGCAACATTTTCTCTTTTAATTCTAACTCTGTTTCAATATCTAAATGAGCAGTTGGTTCATCAAAAACCATAATACGACGATTTTGATCAAGAAAAGCACGAGCCAGAGCTATACGCTGGGCTTGTCCTCCACTAAGCGGACGCGCTCCATTACCAATACGCGTTTCTAAACCGTCAGGTAACTCGCTTAGCAAGCTATCTAAACCTACCATATGAATCGCTCTTACCACCTCTTCGTCACTAGCATTGGGAGTATAGAAGGTAATATTATCACGTAATGACATTTCAAAAACATAAGGAGTTTGAGGAATATAGATCATCTGTTTATGCCAATCTTCTTGATCAAGGTTAGTCACTTCTCTACCATCCACTTTTAAAGAACCATTATCAGGCCCTAAAAAACCACTCAGAAGGTTAATTAAGCTAGACTTACCTGAACCACTAACTCCTACTAAAGCAACCTTTTGATGTCCTCTAAATCGTAAGGTTACATCCTCAACAACACGTTTTTGGTCGTACGCAATAGCAATGTTTTCTAAATCCAAACGACTCTCTTTAGACCAATCATCTATGACTAATTGCTCACCTTTAATACCAGTTTTGTTTAGAACTTTTTGAATCGCTTGAAATGCATTTTTCCCGTCTAACGTTGCATGATAATCACTAGAAAAATCTCTTACGGGTAAAAAGTATTCAGGGGATAAAATCAAAATTGTTAAAGCCGGTAAAAGGTAAATCTGCTCATTTAATAATCGTAAACCTAGAAAAACAGCAACGATAGCAATGGATAAAGTTGTAAAAAAGTCTAAAGCAAACGTTGATAAAATACCAATTTTCAAAGTACTCATTGTTGCTTTACGAAAAGATTCACTAGTTTGATAAATGCTTTTACCATAACGTTTACTAAGACCAAAATATTTGAGAGTATCAATGCCTCGTAATGAATCTAAAAAATGATTAGAAAGTACTTGATAGGATTCATATTGTTTATCTGCTTTAGCTTGAGCCGCATAGCCTAAAATAATCATAAAGATGATAATTAAAGGAAAAACGATAAGTAAAATTGCACCTGATTCAATATCTAAATAGAAAATATAAGCTAGAATAATCCATGGGATAATAGACATGTTAATCATCTTATTCAAGACTAAACGTAAATAATTTTCAACTAAAGAAACGCCATCTAATGCCATTGTAACAACATTACCAGTTCCTTGTTCTTGAACGACTTTAGGACCTAGATCAAATAACTTATCTAATAATTGACGTCTCAAAAGACTAGATTGTGCTGTTGAAAAGTCATCAAGTTTTCTATTTTTGATGTAATCAATAACATGACGGCCTAAATATGAGACCATAAATAACAAAATATAAACCGTTTGAGAAGAAAGTTTTTGCCCTTCCCACAAACCAGTTATAGAAAGACTCAAATAATAAGCTTGTCCGATAATAAAGATTGCTTGAAGAACATCAAGTCCCGCAAGCAATCCTAACAACTTATGAATACCTGACAAGCGCATAACCGCTTTATCTAGCATTATTTTTCTCCTGTCACAATCACTGGCAAGGTAATACGTTTTCTAAAGATATAATATGCCCATGCTGTATAAGCTAGAACAAAGGGAACTAGAGTAATTGCGACAATCGACATTACTTTTAAAGTATATGGCGTTGAGGATGCATTTTGAATCAGCAAATCATATTTAGGGCTAATTGATGAAATCATAACTCGTGGGAATAGACCTTGGAACAACAGAACAACCACTGAAACAAGACTGAGACCACTCGCTAAAAATGCTGTCATCTCTGCTCCTTTAAAAGTTGAAGCATGCGCTAATACAGCTAATACAACAATAACCAAAACCATAATTGTCGTAACTATCGGATGATTGCTAAAGAAATCTGTCTTGAAATACAAGAGAACTGCAAACAAGGCTAAACCAAGATAGAGTACCCAATAAAGCAACTGAGCATAATTACGGGCACGCTCTCTAATTGGCCCTTCTGTCTTCAATGCAATGTAGTTTAAACCATGAAGATAGGCTAGCAATACCATTGCAACTCCACCCACCAACGAGAATATATTAAAGTAATCACTGAATTGAGCTGATAAGTTACCACTGGCATCAAGTGGCATACCTTGAATCAAACTTATAAACATAATCCCAAAGAAGAATGGAACAATAGCGGAACCAATTGTTAAGGTCCAGTTCCAAAACTGCTTTTTCTCTGCAGGAACTTTATGTCTAAATTCGAAGGAAACACCACGAATAATTAATCCAAAGAGAATCGTAAGGAGAATCAAATAGTAACCACTAAATAGTGAAGCATACCAGTATGGAAAAGAAGCAAACATTGCTCCACCACCGGTAAGAAGCCAAACTTCATTACCATCCCAAACTGGGCCAATGGTTTCTACTACTTGATCTTTTTCATGCTCATTATGTGTTAAAGTTTGAACAGCCATCCCAACCCCAAAGTCGAATCCTTCAAGGAAGAAGAATCCTGAAAATAGGAGGCCGATTAGGAAAAACCAAAAGAATTGTAAAGCACTCATTTAGTATGCTCCTTCCTCAAAGGGATCAATTGAAGTATATGCACCATGATGTCCGTGTTCATCTTCATACTCTGGCCCTTTCTTCAATTCTCTTATTGTTAGGCTTATCATCATCACCGCTAAACCACCAAACAACAAGAAATACACAGTATTGGAAACAAATAATGATGCAACTGAAACGTTTGGAGAGACAGAGTCCTTAATCTTGAAAAGACCATAGACAGTCCAAGGGTATCGTCCTTGTTCTGTCACAATCCAACCAAATGTATTGGCTAAGAATGGTGCAAAGGTTGTTAAAGCAACAATCCAAAGCATCCATTTGTGTTTATAAAGAATTGGTTTTTTCTTACGAGTTAAAAAGAGTCCTAAAACAGAAACACCCATAATAGCTGTTCCCATCGCCGCCATTGTACGGAAACCATAGAAAAGTAGGTTAACCATTGGATAGTAGTTATCTTTACCATACTTAGCAACCAATTCTTTATTAGCTGTATCCATACCTTTCACAGAACCAGATGGTTTCCCGTAAGATAAAATACTCAACATATAAGGAATCTTAATCCCAAAAACTTGTTTGTGTTCTGCTTCATTTGCCCAAGCAACTACACTCCAAGCTGCAGGATCACCCGAATCTTCATAATCACCTTCCATAGCAGCAAATTTCATTGGTTGATCGTGAATCAAGGCTTTCATTTGTAAATCCCCAACTCCCATAACTGAAATTGAACCAAGAAGTGCTACTACTAAACCAATACGAACCGATTTCTTATAAAGTTCAACCGTTGTATCTTTCAGCTGTTCTGATTTTAAGAGGCGGAAGGCTGACATACCAGCAACCACTGTACCACCCATCGTAATGGCACCAAAAATAACATGGGTAAATTCATAGAAGAACTGTGGATTTTTTACAAGTGCAAGAAAATCAGTCATTTGCGCTCTACCGTTTACAACTTCATAACCAACAGGATGTTGCATGAAGCTATTAGCAGTAAGAATCCACATCGCTGACATTAATGAGCCAAAAACCACTAGCCAAATGAATGTCACATGTAATTTTTTACTAATTTTTTTGTTATCCCATGTAAACATCCATAAACCAAGGAAAGTAGATTCCATAAAGAAAGCTAATAAAGCTTCAATAGCCAATGGAGCTCCAAAAATATCACCTACGAAACGTGAATAGTCTGACCAGTTCATTCCAAATTGGAACTCTTGAATGATACCTGTCACAACACCAACCGCAAAACTAAGGAGCATGATATTACCCCAAAATTTTGTCAATTTTTTATACTCTTCATTTTTTGTGATAACATACATTGTCTCCATAATAGCAACCACTAGGCATGTACCAATTGTAAATGGTACAAAGAAAAAGTGGAAAACTGTAGTCATCGCAAATTGAAAACGAGCTAAAGTTTCAATTGTCATACAAAACCTCTTATTTTGTTTTAATCATTTCTTTTATAGAAATATCTGCAAGAGCTAGTTTCCTAGCTTCGTAACAATTGGTAAATAACTTACTTTAATATCTTAATGATATAAATCAAAACGTCCCTTAGCTAGAAGTTCTTTAAGTCCACCCATATCAACAAGTGATTTGTTCATGATAATCTTCTTCATAACCGACGCAGGGTATTTTTTAATTTTAGTTTTTCCAACAACACCAAGTCCATGCGTATTTCCTACTGAAGCAACTGTGCCTTGCGGACTATACGAAAAGTCTTCTGTAGCTTCACCTTTGATTTGATGTAAAAGGTTTTTAGCAACATGAGCTCCCATACGAGTTGCAATTTGAGCTGTTGTTGGGAATGGGCGACCAGACTCAGTGTCCATAAATGCAGACACATCACCGATAACATAAACATTATCGTATTTTGGATCACGCAAATCACTGTTGACCATTACACGTCCACGACGTTGATCAAATCCTGATTCTCCCATAACCGGACTTCCACTAACACCTGTTGTCCAAATGATAGTACCTGCGGTAATAGATTTGAGTTCTTCATCCTCTTTACTAGTACCATAAACAACTTCACCCGGTTTGATTTCCTTAATCATACTTCCAAGCATCAAATTAATACCTAAATCCTTAATTAAGTTGACACCATATTGCGCTAATTCATCATCAAACATTGGTAGGATGCGAGTTGCTGCCTCTACACAAATAATTTCAATTTGTTCAGGTTTTACACCCGCTAAAGCAGCATATTTTGGTCGCTCATCAACCATAGCTCCGGCTAACTCAATACCTGTAAAACCAGCACCACATACTAAGAGTTTGAGAAGATTTTCATCTTTTGTCTCACGGTACAACTTCATTGTATTAACAATGTGATTATGGATGTTTTCTGCTTGCGAAATATTGGTCATCTGCAAAGCATTCTCCATAGCACCCTTGATGCCAAAAGTTTCAGATACAAAGCCTAAGGCAACTACGACATAATCATAATGGAGTTCACCGTTATTTTTAACTGTTACTGTTTTATTTTCAGCATCGACTCTAAGCACCTCATCTTGCATGAAGTTAACCTTATTAGTGTTGATAACATCCTTAATTGGGAATGTAATTTTTTCTTTTGGCTGAGAGCCTGCAGCTACTTCATGTAATTCTGTAGCTTCGTAGTGATAATCATTCATGTCAACAAGGGTAATATGAAAATCACCTGATTGTTTTTGTAAATTACGAACTGCTTTCAAACCGGCATAACCAGCACCTAAAACTAGGATTTCTTTCATGATAAAACTCCTCTAAAAAATGATTCCAATTAGATACGTTAAGACTTGGGTTGCAGATCCCAGTGCTAGAATACGTACCGCACAAACAAATGTTTCTCTCTTAACCTGTTTTTGCCACAATAGTTTTGTCTGCTTATAAATAAATGGTATTAATAACAAACTCAAGAGTACTGTAACAGGCGCAAGTCCAAAAAGAAATTCAAAAACAATTGCCAATAAAGCTATACTATTAGAAATAGCAAACAGCAAGAGTCCACCTCTTATCCCTGTATAATGTACAAGGGTATAGCGATGATTTTTTTCATCTTCTTCTTTGTCGCACAGATTATTCGCCAACATTAGATTGGCAATCCATAAGGTGTTCGGCAAGGAAATCAAGAAAATTTTGCTTAAGTTGAGGATATCCCACGAAAAGTTTTGATAAGTGTTTAGATATACACAAATTAAACTAATCATAAATCCCATTGTCAAGCCAGAAAATACTTCTCCTAAGGGCAGACTAGATAAAGGTCTTGGACCAAAGGAATATAAAACACCAATTCCAAAACAAAAAAGTCCCATCCATAAAAGAGGCAGACCGACTTGGGAAACTAAAACTAAACCAATCATACTAGAAGTAATGACTAAACTTGCCATAATAACTTCTATTTGGCGTAGGGATAGGTTCTCACGACCAATAATGTTAGTGTCATTCTTATAATCCAAATCCACAGCATTCCGATAATCATTGTAATTATTCCAAATGTCAACGAACATATTGAATAAAAACATAGCAACGAAGAATAAACCGACATATACAGGGTGTACTGAATTGTAGTAATAAGCACTAAAACACAAACCAATCAAAAATGGTAAAACACTAGCTGTTTTGGCTTTCATTTCTACCAACTCTAGAAAGATTGGTAATGTCATTATTAAAGTCCTCTCTATACATAATCTTCAACAATACTATTATAATGCAATTTCTACCATTTTTAAAACAATAGGGCTTGATTTTTGATTAAAAATACAAAAAATTTTTCTTAAAATGAGTTAATCACACTTAGAACACTAAATACTATTTTGAGGAGTCCTATTCATCACACTATGCCATGTAATATTCGGAAAAATAGTATTGCAACCCTCAACTATCCCTTATGTTGGCACCAGCCTTTGAAAGTCCTCTGATTGCACTGCTTAGTTAGTATTTTCATCAGCTGTATGATCTCTAAGAGCCATCAGCATACTAAAAAAACTAGTATTACACTTTGAAAAGTGTAACACTAGCTCCAATTTGTTTTAAATAGCTTAACTATTTAATCATTAATCTACTTTATATATTTAAGCATTTAAAGTTGAATGTTGGTTGAGGATACCTGAGAGAGAACCTTGAATATAATTTGGCAATACTTGTTTTTGAGCACGTTCATAGATTTCTGAATCTGTTAACTGACGTTCTGATTTGGGGCTTGATACTTGCGGTGTCACTGCTGCATTTTGTTGTTTGTAAAGTGTTGAATGCTGGTTAAGGATACCTGAGAGAGAACCTTGGATATATCTTGGCAATACTTGTTTTTGGGCACGTTCATAAAGTTCTGAATCCGTTAACTGACGTTCTGCTTTTGGAGGTGTTGCTTGCGGTGCTGTGAAAGTTGAAGCTGAAACACCTTGTGTAGAACCAAGAGCTACGAATGCTCCTCCAGCAAACATTGCTGAGACAAGACCAAGTTTCAAATAGTTAGCAGTTGAGACGTTGTTGACTTTTTTTTCTGTAATAAGTTTGTTCATAAGAATTACCTCTTTCTTTTGGGTTATTTATTTTATGAACTAAGTATAACAACAAGAAATAAAGTAAGGTTAAACTAAATATAAAATAATTCTTAAGTCATTCTTAGGAAACCATAAAATCATACACTAACAAAAAATTTGGTATCTAGCTCAAAAGTAAAAGTAGAATAAAGGCTTTTACTTCTGAGCTAGTAATGAATAAATTATATTTGCATCTAGTTTGGAATTAGCCCTAGTGTATTATAATGATCCCTACAAATATGTGCCAAACACCTTCTTCATATATACAAGATTGATTTAACATTCCTATACCCTTAATGGTGGGCACATTCTCTTCATGTTCCATATAGAAATCAACAGATAATTCCGTATTGTCCCTATTATTAAATTTTCCAGTTAATGATAAATTATATCATCCACCTTGAGGTGTCCTATTACCAATCTGTTCAACCTTTACACTTGACGAATCGAATTGAACAGATTCTGTCTTATCATTCTGTGATTTAGAACATCAACAATTTCTTGTTCATGTTCTTTGAGGTAAGCTAGTTGTTCTTCTTTAACGTGCTTTTATCTTTCGTACTTACTGATACTTGAGAGCATTTTTTTGACCCTACTTCTTACTAATCAGCTGACGTCCCTATAAGATGAATCATAAACACATAGCTGCCACTAACCATTTTAACCTTTTATGCATACATAATTCTTCTTGATATCCCATACCATTATCTTTAGTATAAACACTTAATAAAACAAGCATTTAACAACTAAGGTTAATAAAATTCAATAAATCTAATCCTTCTACTTACTTTAGTTTATCACTTTTTTCTCTCATCCTATGCTATAATAGTAAGGTATCAAAATTTAGGAGAATATAGTCTTATGATGAATATGCAAAATATGATGCGTCAAGCACAAAAGCTTCAAAAACAAATGGAACAAAAGCAAGCTGATTTAGCAGCTAGCCAGTTTACTGGAAAATCTGCTCAAGAGCTCGTTACCGTGACATTTACAGGCGATAAAAAGCTAATTTCAATTGATTACAAAGAAGCTGTGGTAGACCCTGAAGATATTGAAACACTACAAGACATGACAACTCAAGCTATCAATGACGCTTTAAGCCAAGTTGACGATGCTACAAAAAAAATTATGGGAGCATTTGCGGGTAAAATGCCATTCTAAAAAATAAATCACATTTACTGAATCACCTGTAAATGTGATTTTTATTTCAAACTTCTTTCATTTTTTCACGAAAACAAGTTTTATTTTCAAAAAATATTTGCAAAAAATCAGCAGAGAGGTATAATAACATTGAAAATATTAGAGAGAAGGTGACTAACCATGGTTATGGATAGTCTAATCATAAAACAGTTGATTAAGAGTACATTTGATATACCCTTACAAGTCACTTATCCAAATGGGAATATTGAAACTTATAATGGTAGCAATCCCCACGTCAAACTTAAACTAAACAAAAATTTCTCCGTCTCGGAGCTATCAAAAGACCCTTCCATAGTATTGGGTGAAGCTGTTATGGATGGAGACATTGAAATTTATGGTTCTATACAAGAATTAATTTTATCAGCTTACCGCTGTGGAGACAGCTTTCTACGTAATAGTAAATTTAGCAAATTGATTCCTAAACAATTTCATGATAAAAAACACAGTAAATCCGACATTCAAAAGCATTATGACATCGGAAATGATTTCTATAAACTGTGGCTTGATGATACCATGACTTATTCATGCGCCTATTTTAAACATGAAAATGATAGTCTAGAGCAAGCTCAACTAAACAAAGTACACCATATTCTTAATAAATTAAATGCTCAGCCGGGAGGGAAATTACTAGACATCGGTTGTGGCTGGGGGACACTTATCATTACTGCTGCTAAAGAATATGGCTTAAATGCGACAGGTATCACCTTAAGTGAAGAGCAGGCTTCTTTCATTACTAAGCGTATCAAGGAAGAAGGGTTGGAAAATAAAGTAACAGTCCTCATTAAAGATTATCGTGACATTCGTGAAACATACGATTATATCACTAGTGTTGGTATGTTTGAACATGTAGGAAAAGAAAATTTATCTCAATACTTCCAAACCATTTCTAAAAGACTCAACATCAATGGTCTAGCTCTTATTCATGGTATTACTGGACAAGTGGGTGGTAATCATGGTAGTGGAACTAATTCTTGGATTAATAAGTATATCTTCCCAGGAGGATATATCCCTCGTTTAACTGAAAATTTAAATCATATAGCTAGTGCTGGACTTCAAATTGCTGACTTAGAACCGCTTCGTCGTCACTATCAAAAGACTCTCGAATTATGGACAAAAAATTTCCACAATGCCCTTCCTGAAGTTCAGAAAACTCATGATAAGCGTTTTATCAATATGTGGGACCTCTATCTTCAATCTTGTGCGGCCTCTTTTGAATCTGGCAATATTGATATTTTTCAATACTTGCTTTCAAAAGGTGTTTCAAAAGACACTATGCCTATGACACGCGATTATATGTATTCTGCTAATTGATATAGTTAATATTATAGTATTCCAACTTATTCTAAATAAAAAGGACTCTCTTGAATTCAAGGGAGTTCTTTAACGTTCTTCTCTGGCTAACTCTATACAATGTGACTTTTGGTGACAATGTGGACAGAATACTTTTCGCGTCTTAGGGGTATGTTTCGCTAGATTAAATGCTTGATATGTCGGTGTAAAGGTTTGATGACAATTTGGACAAAGATAAACAACCTGTTGTTTAAAATACCAAACCATACCATTCATAGCTATTAAGAATACTGTTACTGCTATCCACATAAGCCATCTTTGATTTAGAGAAACTGCTGCTATTATTAACGTAATATAGACCATAATAATCATAACGACTTGTAGCACTATGCTTTTTTGTAGTATACCCCATTTTCTTTTGTTTTCTTCCATAAGCACAATGTCAGAAAGATAGCCTAATGTTTTACTATCTTGTTTTTCTACAGTTTTTAGTAGGTTGACAGCTTTGTCAAGTTTGTCTTTTTTACTATCAATAGCTAGCCTTAATTCTCTTATCTGCACTTGTAAAAAAAGCTCTAAAATCTGGCTAGCATTGTCTTCAGTAAATAGATTTTTGATATTATCAATTGAAAAATCTAAATCTCGTAAATAAATAATTTGTCTAAGCTTTTCTAAATCAGCAATACTATAAACCCTCCTACCTCCTTCAGATAGTTCTGATGGGGATAAAATTCCTCTTTTGTCATAGTACTGAACAGTACGAACAGTAACTCCTGCTTCTTTAGCTAAGTCACCAGTGGAATATTTTTCTGACATGTTTCACACCTCCTTTAATATAGTAAACACTTCTTTATCAGAAACACCTTTACTATATCAAATGACCTAAGGTAATAAGCAAGTAATAACGCTAAGTATTTTTAACTTTAAATAAAACTACAACAATTAATCAAACAAATTTCCTAAAGTCGCAAATGGGCTATCAACTGCTACCTCTTTTTGCTGTTTTAAATAGATTTTATTTTCATCCAAGTCCAGAAATTTTTCATAAACACGCGCAGTCATACGGGCATCCTCTAAGCTATTATGTGCTTTACCCTTTATTCCTAAAAAGTCAGCAACAGTAGTCAATTTAAGGTTGACAATACCATTTAAATCTGTACTGCGTCTCACAAAAGCTTCATCATATAAGTCCACCTGATATTGACTAGTTAGATCCAAACCATTTTCAACTAAAAGGGGTAAATCCGATTTATACCCATTATAACCAATCAGTGGTGTATCTCCAACAAAACTCTGAAAGTCTGTCAAAACTATCTCAATTTTAGGAGCCCCTATAATATCTCTAGCTGTAATACCTGTTAAACCATTAATAAAGCTTTGTAATGGAACTTTTGTGTGAACATAAGTATCAAATAAAGCAATCTCTTGATGATTAGAATATTTAACGGCCGACACTTGAATAATATGGCTATGCTCACCAACCGTGTTAAACTCTAAATCAAAAGCTATATATTCTTGTAATTGTTTCATTATTTCTCCTAAAAAGCGCAAGGAAACTCCTTACGCTTTTATTCTATTTTTTATTGAAGAAACGTCCAAAGAAACTTTTTTTAACAGCTTCTAATTCTTGAATTTTTTCTTCTTTGGCTTCTTGAATCTCCTCAACCTCTGCTTTAGCTTCATTTAACTCAAGTTGCAGACGTTGCGTATCTTCCATAGCAGTTAAAGTCAATTGCTGTTGTTGATCTAATTGCTTATCTTTCTCTGCTATTTGAATATCTTTTACATGTAACTGCTCGTCTTTTGAAGCAATCTGAATATCTTTTGCTTTTAACTGTTCATATAAACGTGTGATTTCAGTATTCTTCTCATCAACGAGAATTTCTAAAAGTTCTCGTCTTGATGCTTCTTCGTCAATTGGTTCCTCTTCCAAAATAGTTTTTTTATAGATTTCTTCCAATTTAATCAAGCCATCACGATTAACAACTGTAACGCCTTTACTATTCTTTTCCACACATTCTTCAGGGAGTGTTTTAACTCTGTTATTCATCGCTTGACGACTAACCCCTAAAATTTCAGCTAATTCACTAACCGTCTTTTCAACTGTCATAACTTCCTCTTTTGTACTGATTTTCTTATAAAAGAATATCACAATCCTAATCTAGTGTCAATTTACTGTCAACTTAAAGTGTCAAACAAGACATTTTGACGTCTATTTCTCTATTTATATGCTAGAATAAGATTATGAAGCATTATGACACAATAATTATAGGTGGTGGACCTGCTGGAATGATGGCAGCTATTTCCTCAAATTTTTACGGCAACAAAACACTTCTTATTGAGAAAAATAAACGTTTAGGCAAAAAACTAGCTGGAACAGGTGGTGGCCGCTGTAATGTTACCAATAATGGAAACCTTGATGAGCTCTTAGCTGGTATACCTGGAAATGGCCGTTTCCTATATAGCGTCTTCTCACAATTTGATAACCATGATATTATTAACTTCTTTCAAGACAACGGCGTCACACTAAAAGAAGAAGATCATGGGCGTATGTTCCCTACTACTGATAAATCTCGTACTATCATTAACGCCCTTGAAAATAAAATAAAAGAACTTGGTGGTCAAATTATGACTGACACAGAAGTTGTCTCTGTCAAAAAGATAGGAGATTCATTCTATATCAAAACTAAAGATACACAGTTCGCATCCGATAAACTTATCGTAACAACTGGTGGTAAATCCTATCCGTCTACAGGTTCTACTGGTTTCGGTCATGACATTGCTCGTCACTTTAAATTAGAAGTCACAGATATGGAAGCCGCCGAAAGCCCTCTTTTAACTGATTTTCCCCATAAAAAACTACAAGGTATCTCCTTAGATGATGTCACTTTGTCATTTGAAAAGCATATTATTACACACGATCTTCTCTTTACTCATTTTGGATTATCAGGACCAGCAGCCTTGCGAATTTCTAGCTTTGTCAAAGGCGGAGAAACTATATACCTAGATGTTTTGCCCAATATCTCTGTTAAAGAATTGGAAATACACTTCCAAAATGAAAGAGAAAAATCTTTGAAAAACGCTCTTAAAATACTTCTTCCTGAGCGTTTAGCTGAATTTTACGCTGAAGACTTACCCGAAAAAGTAAAACAAGTATCTGTAAAAGACTTAGAAATGTTAATTCAAAAACTTAAAAAACTTCCTATTTTAGTAACTGGCAAGATGTCTCTAGCAAAATCCTTTGTAACAAAAGGGGGAGTTGATCTTAAAGAAATAAACCCCAAAACACTTGAAAGTAAAAAGGTAGCTGGTTTACATTTTGCTGGTGAAGTCCTAGACATCAATGCTCATACGGGAGGGTTTAACATTACTTCTGCCTTATGTACAGGCTGGGTAGCTGGTAGCTTACACTATTAATACATGAAAGCTGAACAATTCCGTCAGCTTTTTTATATAGAATTTAAAGATAATATTTGGCTCTTAAGGCTTCTTTGATTTTTTCCAATTCATCTGGTAAATTTACCTGATGAATAGCATACCCAATCTGATAAGGGGATACTATAAAACGAGGAACAATTTTACAAATAAGACCCCCATCATGCTTATAGAAAAAGAGATTATAAGATTTACAGCGCCCTCCCAAGAATTCATTTAAAATATAATGACACAAAATTGGTAAACTATCTGCAATCAAAATAGCGTTTTCCAATTTGGATACTTTAATTGTGAACTCTGTGAAATCAAGCATAGGACGATTGGCAATACTAATCTCTGCTTGTTGACTCGTTTCCGAACAAACCTCGATACCATCAAACCAATCTAAGTTCAACGTTTCATAAGCATCTACGTTTTTTAAGCCAACAATTTGGCTATGAGGATGTCGTAAACTTCCGCCAGATAAGGGCCCAAAATTTCGATAAAGAACGACCGAACGGTAATGACCACTTTCTTCCATTAATTGCCATTTTGACAAAAGATAATCTAACAATTGGCGCATCTTTGACTCACTATAAACTGAAATATCCCCATTGTGATCATTTGATTCAATCACCAATGTTTGATAGGTTTCTTCTAAAGTTGGGTATTTATTTTCTACCCAGATCATATCGTCTTTCACGTCTAGGATTTTTCCTAATTGGCTTTTATCACAAAATGGACATTTGTCTTTATTGCTGGGTTTTTGTTTCGCGATATTAGGGTTAAATCGGATATATCTTTCATTCATACTGTTATTGTAACACATTCATCACCATTACAATATAATACTTATCCAGTTAACATTTTCCTTGCATTCTTAGCTGAAAAGAGTATAATAGAATCATGTCTTGTTTACTGGTTAATTACCAGTAAACTAGGTACCCTGTTTTGGGATAGAAAAATCTTTTTGGGAAAGGAGAAATCATGGCTAAGAAATCAAAAATTGCTAAATTTCAAAAACAGCAAAAACTCGTAGAACAATATGCTGAACTACGTCGTGAGTTAAAAGAAAAGGGTGATTACGAAGCACTTCGTAAACTTCCTAAAGATTCTAACCCTAACCGACTTAAAAATCGTGATTTAATCGATGGCCGTCCTCACGCTTACATGCGTAAATTCGGTATGAGTCGTATTAACTTCCGTAACCTAGCTTACAAAGGCCAAATTCCTGGCATTAAAAAAGCAAGCTGGTAATTCGTGAAGACAAATAGTTACTTTTTATGACTATTCTATTGAGTGTGGACGAATAGTTAATACATTGTAATTATTTAACCTGTTGAGTATTTACTCAGCTATTACAAACTTCTTCAAAATTTTATTATCATAGGAATGTAGGATCTCATCAATCCTTAAATGACTAATAATAAAAGATGAAAAAATTTTTCTTATCTCAAATCATAGATGCCAATTTATTTATTTTCAAAAAGCCCGGTATGCCAAGATACCGAGCTTTTTATTATTATAAATACTGATAAAATTCTTTTAGTTAATCCCAAAAACAAGACTATTATTTTGTAATAGTCACTACTGAATAATATTTCTTTTATTAAAAACTCACAAGACATTTCTTAAAGCAGTTACATCTTCGCGACTAGTTGACCAACTAGTTGCTAGACGTATTACAGTATGATGGTCATCATATTTTTCCCAAAAACTATAAGCTACATTCTTTGCTAAATCTGCTAGTTTTGTATTTTCTACAATAATAAATTGTTGATTAGTTGGTGATTTTAAATAGAATGAGTAACCTTTTTCTTCTAAAATGATTTTTAATTCCTCTGCTAAGTCGATCGCATGCTTTCCAATTTTTAAGTAAAGGTTATCCGTAAAGAAACGATCAAAAGCAAGCCCCAGCAATCTTCCCTTGGCTAATAACGCACCATGCTGCTTTACAATTGTAGTAAACTGTTTTGGACGATTTTTCTTTGTGAAAACAACTGCTTCCCCAGCAAGAGCCCCCATTTTGGTTCCACCAATATAAAAAACATCTGATAAGGCTGCAATCGTTGGGAAATCAACATCTGTATCTTTCGCAGCCAAACCATACCCCAGACGAGCACCGTCAATAAATAAGGGGATTTGATAATGTTTACAAATCTTCGATAACTCTTCTAGTTCTGCTTTACTATAAAGTGTTCCATATTCTGTTGGATGTGATATATAAACCATTCCTGGAAAAACCATGTGTTGGTAATTACCATCAGCATAAAAAGTCTCAATATAAGTTGCGACTTCGCTTGCGAGTAATTTCCCATTATGAGAAGGTAAAGTCAATACCTTATGCCCTGAAAATTCTATGGCTCCTGCTTCATGACTACTCACATGACCTGTTTCTGCAGCAATAACTCCTTCATAAGAAGCAAGCATACTACTGATAACTACTTGATTTGTTTGAGTACCACCCACTAAAAACTCAACTTCAGCTTGTGGACAGGAACAGACTTCTCGAATTTTATCTGCCGCTTGTTGACAGTAACTATCTGTCCCATATCCCGATAGACCTTGATCATTAGTTTCAATAAGGGCATTTAAAAGCTCTGGATGAGCTCCTTTATTATAATCATTTTCAAAATGTAACATTCCTTAACTCCTTTATTAGTTAAAAAAATAGCGACAATATCATTTGCTAATATTTTTGAATATTCAATCATTATAACAAATAAAAAATATCAAAACAAGCGTTTTGATATTATGAACACCTATAAACTCTCAAAAGCTAAACTAGGTTTGGCATTCAATTTTAAAGAAGCAAAATTCTCTTTTTCAAACTCTATCGCTGCTGCTAATGCAATCATTCCTGCATTATCCCCACATAATCTAAGAGGAGGAATAACCACATCAATATCAGGAGAAATATCAGTAGCCAAGCGTTCCCGAAGTCCTTGATTAGCTGCAACTCCACCAGCAACGACTAAAGTTTTCACTGGATACTTTAGCAAAGCTTTTTGAGTTTTGGCCAATAAAATATCCAAAACAGCCGCCTGAAAGGAAGCACATAAATCTTCAAGAACCAATGCTTCACCCTTTTGTTCTGCATTATGATGTAAATTGATAAATGCAGATTTTAATCCAGAAAAAGAAAATTCAAGATGATCTTCTTTGATCATCGCTCTAGGAAAATGGTAAGTATCTTGACCCTTATGAGCTAACTGATCAATCTCGCGACCTGCTGGATAAGTTAAGCCCATAACACGGCCTACTTTATCATAAGCTTCTCCAACAGCATCATCCCGAGTTTCTCCTACTATTTTGTAATCTCCCGGTTCAGAAACATATACTAATTCTGTATGTCCCCCACTGACAAGCAAAGCTAACAATGGGTATTGAAGTTCCTTAACGTCACGTGCTGCCATTAAATGACCTGCCATGTGGTTTATAGGAATTAGAGGTAATTTATTTGCCCAAGCGAAAGCTTTTGCTGCAGCCATACCTACCAATAAGGCTCCTACTAATCCCGGACCATATGTTACAGCAACAGCATCCAAATCGCTAGCAACAATACCTGCTTCTTGAAGAGCATCCTCAAAACAGGTTGTTACTACTTCAACGTGATGACGGCTTGCCACTTCAGGAACAACACCACCAAAACGTTTGTGACTTTCAACTTGACTTGCAATAATATTAGCTAGTAACTCTTTATCATTTTTTAAAATAGCAACACTAGTTTCATCACATGAACTTTCCACTGCTAAAATATATCTATCTTTCATAATGATATTAATCCATCAATATCGTCTTTTCCATTAGTATTGAGGACTATTCATATCCTTTCTATCATCAACTATTTATCCCTTGCGCATCACTATAGCATCTTCAATTGGATCATGGTAATAATTTTTGCGCTTTCTTAAAACTACAAAACCACACCTCTCATAAAGTTTTTGTGCTACGATATTTGAATAACGAACCTCAAGAAAAACTGGCACCTCTATATCAGCGATCATTGACATTAACTGGTAAGCATAACCTTTACCTTGATAATTTTTTTTAACAGCAATATTAGTAATTTCTACTTCACCTACCAATTGTTGAAGAGCCAAAAAACCAATGACTTCACCGTCATTATAAACAAAAAAATAATCTGTTGAATCTTTTTTTAAATCTTCTGAAATCTGCGATAAACTCCACGGAGATTTGTCATAGACATCAGATAGTACGCTCCATATAGCCAGTGCTTGTTCTGATGATTCCATCTCAAACTCTCTTAATATATTCTTCTGTATTCGTTTCACAGTGGTTTTTTAACCAATTTTCCTCAGCTTCAACACGTTTTAAGTATCGTGGAACAAACGCATCTACATTAACGCTTTTCATTTTTTGTCCTTTGCGCCCAATTGCTACTGCACAAGGTAAAGTTTCTGTAATTTTAGCATGTGGTAAGGCTTTCTTAATCTGATCAAAAAATGCTGCAACCTCTCCGACAAAATGAACATTGGCTTTATTCCCCACCTCTTGTAAGACTTCTTCAAGAGAAGTGTGACAGTCTGGTTTAACAGTATCACCATTTTGATAGAAACCAACATAAACATTATTACGTCGTGCATCTATAAGTGGTACCAATAAATCATTTTCTGAAAATCCATTTGTTAAAGCGTACAGGCTAGATACTCCAACTAAGTCAATCTTAAGCGTATAAGCTAGCATTTTTGCTGTAGCAACAGCTACACGTAAGCCCGTATAAGATCCTGGACCCTCTGCTACTACGATACGGTCCAAATCTTGAGGTTCTAAATCAATTGATTGCATTAAAAAATCAATGGCTGGCATCAAATTAATGCTATGATTCTTTTTGATATTGATAGTGACAGTCGCTAAACATTCCATATTGTTTAGTACAGCCACTGATAGTGCTTTGCTTGAAGTATCAAAGGCTAAAACTTTCATCATTTAACTTCCCTTACTTGATTCTACCTCTTATTTTATGATATAATCATGATAATTGCAACGAATCAAGGTTAATTCTATTACTCTATAAAAACTTAATAATGGTTTGTCATTGTCTCACTTAACGGCATTGACCCATTTTTTTATAGTTAGAAAAACCGAGAGATAAGAAAGGATTATTATGATTTATAAAGTTTTCTATCAAGAAACAAAAGAACGCAACCCACGTCGTGAGCAAACCAAAACACTTTACGTTACTATTGATGCAGCTAATGAATTAGAAGGTCGCATTGCTGCACGTAAACTAGTTGAAGAAAATACAGCTTACAATATCGAATTCATCGAGTTACTTTCAGACAAACACCTTGAATATGAAAAAGAAACTGGTGTTTTCGAGCTCACTGAGTTCTAGAAAGGAGTTAAACATAATAGCTAGAGTAATCTACCCATTATGATAAACTTATTATGTCAAATATCAACTTAAAACCCGAAGAAGTTGGGGTTTATGCGATTGGTGGTCTCGGTGAAATCGGAAAAAATACTTACGGTATCGAATATCAAGACGAAATTATTATTGTAGACGCTGGTATTAAATTCCCTGAAGATGATCTTTTGGGAATAGATTATGTTATCCCAGACTATTCATATATCGTTGAAAACATTGACCGTATCAAGGCCCTTGTTATAACTCATGGGCACGAGGACCACATCGGTGGTATTCCTTTTCTATTAAAACAAGCTAATTTACCGATTTATGCAGGTCCTCTCGCTCTTGCTCTAATCAAAGGTAAGTTAGAAGAACATGGTTTACTTCGTGACGCTACATTATACGAAATCCACGCTAATACAGAGCTGACTTTTAAAAACTTAAGCGTTACATTTTTCCGCACTACTCACTCCATTCCTGAACCATTAGGTATTGTTATTCATACCCCTCAAGGTAAGGTTATTTGTACAGGTGACTTCAAATTTGACTTTACACCTGTTGGGGAGCCCGCTGACTTACATCGTATGGCTGCTCTAGGTGAAGATGGTGTCCTCTGCCTTTTATCAGACTCGACAAATGCTGAAGTTCCAACCTTCACTAATTCCGAAAAAATTGTTGGGCAATCTATTATGAAGATTATCGAAGGTATCGAGGGACGTATTATTTTCGCCTCTTTTGCTTCAAACATCTTCCGACTCCAACAGGCTGCTGAAGCTGCTGTTAAAACTGGTCGTAAAATTGCTGTTTTTGGACGGTCAATGGAAAAGGCAATTGTTAACGGTATTGAACTTGGCTATATTAAAGTTCCAAAAGGTACCTTCATTGAGCCAAGCGAACTTAAAAATCTTCATGCTAGTGAAGTTTTAATTATGTGTACAGGTAGTCAAGGTGAGTCTATGGCAGCACTTGCTCGTATCGCTAATGGTACTCATCGTCAAGTTACTTTGCAGCCTGGTGATACTGTGATTTTCTCATCAAGCCCAATCCCTGGTAATACAACAAGTGTCAATAAATTAATCAATACCATTCAAGAAGCTGGTGTCGATGTTATTCATGGTAAAATTAACAATATCCATACCTCCGGCCATGGTGGTCAACAAGAACAAAAATTAATGTTACGCTTGATTAAACCAAAGTATTTCATGCCCGTACACGGTGAGTATCGCATGCAAAAAGTCCATGCTGGTTTAGCAGTTGACACAGGTATTCCTAAAGAGAATATCTTCATTATGGAAAACGGTGATGTTTTAGCTTTAACGAGCGACTCTGCTCGTATTGCTGGACATTTCAATGCTCAAGATATCTACGTTGATGGGAATGGTATTGGCGATATTGGTGCGGCAGTTCTACGTGACCGCCACGACTTATCTGAAGATGGTGTTGTCCTTGCCGTTGCTACCGTTGATTTCGATTCAAAAATGATTTTAGCTGGACCAGACATCCTTAGCCGAGGCTTTATCTATATGAGAGAATCTGGGGACCTTATTCGCGAAAGCCAACATATCTTATTCAATGCTATTCGTATTGCACTGAAAAATAAAGATGCAAGTATCCAATCAGTAAATGGAGCTATTGTTAATGCCTTACGCCCATTCTTATATGAAAAAACTGAGCGTGAGCCTATCATTATTCCTATGGTCCTTACCCCTGATAAATAAACAAAAGAACGGAAAATACTTTCTCCGTTCTTTTTAATTGCCTATATTAGCAAAATAAGTTAATATATCAAATTACTTCTGGGATAACTATAGAATATAAAAGAACTCCAAACAGTATCGTACTTTTATACCGTCTATGTGAGGAGTTCTTTATAGATTAATTCGGATAAATGTAGCTAACTACCCCTGGTGTTACTGTATTTTGTGGATCAAACCAACCACGATAATTATCAATCCATTGATGACCTGCATAATTAGATTCTAAAACCTGAATTTTATTAGTGACAGGATCTACAGCTGTAACATAAGCCACATGTCCATAACTACCATCAGTCCAACATACGATAGAACCCACGCGCGGTTGTGTCCCTACTGTATAACCAGCTGATGCGGCGCTCGCAGCCCAATCACCACCGTTTCCCCACCAGTTACCTGCCCATGTTGCCATCTCCTTTACACCCCATGTGCATTGACCTAGTGGAAACGTATTACTAGCTGGATGTGCTTGAGCAATTTCCTCCGCACTTGCTAGGTAGTCTACATCTACTGCATAGTTATATGTATTCGCATCTGCATTTGTTGAAGCAAATGAAAAAGCGGACACCAAAGCCACTGTTCCAAGCATTGTTTTAGACTTTAATTGTTTTATGTTCATGTTTTCCTCCATCTGATGACTCCTAGTTTATCAAATCCATATAACAGACAAATGAAAACCTGTAACAAGTTTTAGGCAATTTTTTACAATAATTTACAAAAAAACTAGTTTTAGACTTTACAAAATAAAGCCTAAAACTAGTTATAAACATTCTTATGATTAATATAAATCTAGGTAATTATCAATTTCCCATTGTGAAACATAAGTCGCATAACTTGCCCATTCAATACGCTTAGCGTCTAAGAAATTAGTATAGATATGAGTTCCTAGGGCCGCTTTTACCACTTCATCTTCTTCAAGTGCTTTAAGAGCATTATGAAGAGTAGATGGTAAATCAACAATACCTGCTTGACGACGTTCTTCTACAGTCATAGCATAGATATTTGTCTCAATTGGTTCTGGTGCTTCAATTTTATTCTCGATTCCCTCAAGTCCTGATCCCAAAAGTACTGATAAAGCAAGATAAGGATTTGCTGTTGGGTCAACCGAGCGCAATTCTAGGCGTGTTCCCATACCTCGAGATGCAGGTACACGAATAAGTGGCGAACGATTGCGACCTGCCCAAGCAACGTAAACTGGTGCTTCGTATCCTGGTACCAAACGTTTATAAGAATTAACAGTTGGATTAATGATAGCTGTGTAATTGTAAGCGTGTTTCATTAACCCACCTAAAAAGTAGTAGGCATCCTCTGATAATTGCATTCCACGTGGATCTTCTGGATCAAAGAAAGCATTGTTCCCTTCATTATCAAAAAGAGACATATTACAATGCATACCTGAACCATTGATACCAAACTTAGGTTTTGCCATAAAAGTAGCATATAAACCATGCTTACGAGCAATTGTTTTAACAACCAATTTAAATAATTGAATGTTGTCACAGGCTTTTAAAACATCATCATATTTAAAGTCAATTTCATGCTGTCCAACTGCTACTTCATGATGACTAGCTTCAACTTCAAAGCCCATTTGTGTTAAGACATTAACAATTTCACGACGTGTATTATCTGCTAAGTCTGTTGGAGCTAAGTCAAAGTAGCCTCCTTTGTCATTAACATCAAGTGTTGGGTTACCATTTTCATCCATTTTAAATAGGAAAAATTCAGGTTCTGGTCCTAAGTTAAATGACTTATAGCCAATCTCTTGCATACGTTTCATATTACGCTTAAGATTTCCACGTGGATCTCCGGCAAAAGGTTCTCCTTCTGCTGTATAGATATCACAGATTAGACCTGCAACAGCTCCATTTTCATCTCCCCAAGGAAAGACAATCCAAGTATCTAAATCAGGATATAAATACATATCAGATTCATTGATACGAACAAAGCCCTCAATAGAAGATCCATCAAACATTGCTTTATTTGATAAAACTTTGTCTAATTGTTCATCTGTAGCCGGAATTTCGACATTTTTCATTACTCCTAAGATATCTGTGAACATCAAACGGAGGAAGGTAACATTTTTTTCCTTAACTTCGCGACGAATATCTTCTGCTGTGATAGTCATATAGTCTCCTTAATATCTAGCTTGACTGCATGTTTACAAATGCATATTTCCAATGTGCTGTGAAGGACTTGAAAAACGCCCTTGATTACGGAGCTCATCTTGTAAAAGTCGACGAACCTCGGCATCTGATAATGACTTTTGTTTCTCTTTGGACTTATGTTGTCTTTGCATGTATTCATTTTTAATATCAGAAATATGCAAACCATCGCTAATGAAGTCTTTTATTTCCAGTAAGCGGTCCATATCATTCAGTGAAAACATGCGGCGGTTACCTTCAGTACGTTCAGGTGTGATTAACCCTTGATCCTCATAATAGCGAATTTGTCTGGCAGTCAAATCTGTCAACTTCATAACAGCTCCAATCGGGAATACAGCCATTGTACGCCTAAGTTCTCTTTCTTTCATGATGGCCTCCTTTCATTAAACCATTATAAACTTTAAAAAGTTTGATGTCAACTCTCATGTGAGATTTTATGACATCAAACTATAATTTGTTATTTTTTAGTTTTTTCCGAAGTATTTCAATATCTGTATTAACCATCATTGCAATAAAAACACCACAAAAAGTTTCAAAAATACGTGCAAAAACATATAGAATTGTCTCTCCGCTTGGGATAGATAAAGTTATAATAAGTAATGCGGCTGTTCCCCCAATAATACCTGATTTATTATTACAAGCAACATTAATCATGATACATAACATGGTACAAATAGGAACAATTAATAAAGTGACCCAAAAAGCTTGATGAAATATCTCATTGAATGCAAAAAATACTAAGGAGAGTAAGCCACCTATACTATTACCAATAATTCTAGAAAAACCAAAGTGCACGCTTTTATCAAAGTCTTCTCTTAAACTAAATACAGCAGTTAGAGCACCAATTTGAAGCCCTTTCCAACCAAATAAATGAAAAACCAATAAAACTAAAAAGACCGATAAGCCTGTTTTAAATGTTCTCATTCCCAATTTAAACTTTTTAATATCAAACTTGTAATTAGATAATAATTTTTTTAACGTTTTCATACCTATCCCTTCACTATATATTCTAACATATCAATCCATAAAACCCTTTTTGTAAACGTTTTATTTATTACTAGTATATCTTTTATAAACCAATTTATATCAAATCGTCATAAACTTTTGAAAATTGCAGTGTCAACCAAATACCACTATATCTAAAAACTAGTAAATGATAAATGAAGTCAAGGAAAGTTCAATAACTCTACATTATCAACTAAAAAAAGACATGCATCAGCATGTCCTTTAATATAAATTATAATGACTATTATTTTTCAGTCAATGCTGCCAAACCTGGTAATACTTTACCTTCGAGCAATTCCATGCTTGCTCCACCACCAGTAGAGATCCATGAGAATTTGTCAGCACGGCCAAGGTTGATAGCAGCTGCTGCTGAATCACCACCACCGATGATTGATTTAACGCCTGGTTGTTTAACGATAGCGTCCATTACACCGATTGTACCAGCTTGGAAGTCAGGGTTTTCAAAGACACCCATAGGTCCGTTCCATACAACTGTTTTAGCACCAGTAAGTGCTTCATCAAATTTAGCGATTGATTTAGGACCGATGTCAAGACCAAGGAACCCTTCTGAAACTGCTTCACCTTCAGTGTCGCGAACTTCAGTATAACCAGCAAATGCGTTTGCTTCTTTTGAGTCAACTGGCAAGATCAATTTACCGTTTGATTTTTCAAGGAGGTCTTTAGCAACATCCAATTTGTCTTCTTCTACAAGTGAGTTACCGATTTCGATACCTTGAGCTTTGTAGAATGTGTAAGTCATACCACCACCGATAAGAACTTTATCAGCTTTTTCAAGAAGGTTTTCGATAACACCAATCTTATCAGAAACTTTTGAGCCACCAAGAATAGCTACGAATGGGCGTTCTGGAGTTTCAACTGCTTCTTGGATGTAAGCAATTTCGTTTTCAAGAAGGAAACCAGCTACAGCTTTTTCAACGTTTGCTGAAATACCTACGTTTGATGCATGAGCACGGTGTGCTGTACCAAATGCATCGTTAACGAAGATTCCATCTCCAAGTGAAGCCCAGTATTTACCAAGTTCTTCGTCATTCTTAGATTCTTTCTTACCGTCAACATCTTCAAAACGAGTGTTTTCAACCAAAAGAACTTGTCCATCTTCCAAAGCATTGATTGCTTCTTCTAATTTTGCACCACGAGTAACACCTGGGAATACAACATCTTGACCAAGTTTAGCAGCTAAATCAGCAGCTACCGGTGCAAGTGATTTTCCTTCTTTGTCAGCTTCTTCTTTAACACGTCCAAGGTGAGAGAAGAGGATAGCACGACCACCTTGTTCGATGATATACTTGATTGTTGGAAGAGCCGCAGTGATACGGTTGTCGTTAGTGATAACGCCGTCTTTCAAAGGCACATTAAAGTCAACACGAACGAGGACTTTTTTACCTTTCAAATCAACGTCTTTAACAGTCAATTTAGCCATTAGTAAAACTCCTTATATAATTTGATATTATTTATTATAACATATTTTTGTGAACAGTTGTAATTATTGATTACTTTTTCACAAATAGATTTCATAGATTTTCCTAGTTGTTTTCAAGAGAATTCGTATACTTATTAATCATACGAATGCAACATTTTTTGTCGTTCTTTCAATTGTTTTTGAACATCCAGATGTTTTCCTTGATAAATAGCACTTTCCCAAGAACCGTACATAGGATTTGGGAAAACAATAAATTTACTACCAAACTCACTTTGAAGTTTAGTTAGTAGTTGTTCTCTATCTGTACTAGATGATTTAGAAAAATCAGCAAAATCAACTAAATTATCTCCAAAAAGCATAATTAAATTGGTATCTTTTTGAACTGCCTGACGGCGACTCTCTTTAGATTTCATTCCTTTTTTAAGGAAAAGCAAGTGGTCTTTCCCTTGAACAGGTATACCTTCCTTCTCTAAATTTTCTTTAGTCGCATCAACTTGAGCATCTGTACGATCTGAGACATAATAAATTTTTATTCCCTTTTCATTAGCATACTTCAAAAATTCTTTGGCACCCGCAACAGCCTTAGCTGATTTCTTTTGCACCCATTTATCCCAACTCTCTGGCGTGAAACTAGAGCCATCTTTAATATTCTTTGCTTGATATGGGCTATTATCTAAAACTGTTTCATCTAAATCTAAGATAATTGAATATGGTTTTTCACTGGGCTTTTGTAACCAATCATCTAACTTCATTTTAGCAACATTATAACCTTGTAAATATAAAGCCTTGGCTTCTGCAGAATTTTGATACCAAAGGACAGACATAGTGTTTTCCTTAGCCAACAGTTTATTAGAACTTAGAGAAATATTTTTAAATTTCGTCTTTTGCTCCACCTTATCTGGAGACATATCAGCTTTTTTAGTACTGTGGTTTGACTGACATGCTGTCATCATAAATACAGCAACAGATAACGATAAAACTGAAAAAACTTTTGTAGTCTTCATAAAACTTCTCCTCTATATTTTTTCAATTAAATCATACCACTGCTTACTTTCAAAATCAAACCTTATTTTAACTTATAGTCAATATAATTCATTTTTCATTTATTTTCTGATAATTTTCTATAATAAAATGAAAAAACATTCGTATTATTTTTTATTTATAAAAATAAAAGAGGGATAAATCCCTCTTTTACATCATATTAATTAAAAATTATTTTGCAATTTTTGCAAAGTATTCAAGTGTACGAACAAGTTGTGAAGTGTATGACATTTCGTTATCGTACCATGAAACAACTTTAACCAATTGGTTACCGTCAACAGTTTGAACTTTAGTTTGAGTAGCATCAAACAATGAACCGTATGAAATACCAACGATATCAGATGATACGATTGGATCTTCAGTATAACCGTATGAATCGTTAGCTGCTGCTTTCATAGCTGCATTTACTTCTTCGACAGTTACGTCTTTTTCAAGAGTTGCAACCAATTCAGTTACTGATCCAGTTGGAACAGGAACACGTTGTGCAGCACCATCAAGTTTACCGTTCAATTCTGGGATAACAAGTCCGATAGCTTTTGCAGCACCAGTTGAGTTAGGAACGATGTTTGCAGCACCTGCACGAGCACGACGAAGGTCACCACCACGGTGTGGTCCGTCAAGGATCATTTGGTCACCAGTGTATGCGTGGATAGTAGTCATCAAACCTTGTTTAACACCAAAGTTGTCTTGTAAAGCTTTAGCCATTGGAGCAAGACAGTTTGTAGTACATGAAGCACCTGAGATAACTGTTTCAGTTCCATCAAGGATATCGTGGTTAGTGTTGAAAACAACTGTTTTAACGTCGTTTCCACCAGGAGCTGTGATAACAACTTTTTTAGCACCATTTTCATGGATGTGTTGTTCAGCTTTTTCTTTTGATGCAAAGAAACCAGTTGCTTCAAGAACGATTTCTACGCCATCAGTAGCCCAGTCAATGTTTGCTGGTTCGCGTTCAGCAGAAACTTTAACAAATTGACCGTTAACTTCGAATCCACCTTCTTTAACTTCAACAGTACCGTCGAAACGACCTTGAGTTGTGTCATATTTCAACAAGTGTGCAAGCATGTTTGGATCTGTAAGGTCGTTGATACGAGTAACTTCAACACCTTCTACGTTTTGGATGCGACGGAATGCAAGACGACCGATACGACCGAAACCGTTAATACCAACTTTAACTACCATTAGTGATTTCCTCCTTATGAAAATCTCAAATATTTTATTTTAGGGATCCCCCTAACCAATGTGAAAAGATTAACTTGTACATATGTGCAAAAATCTTTCAACACAATTATTATATCTTTTTTCGAGAAAAATTGCAATGAATTTACCACTTTCAAAAAGAAAAAAAGATACTCTTTCGAGTACCTTTCATAAGTTTTCAGAAATTATTCACCAGAGTTTTTCTTGATGATTTCTTCTTGAACTGACTTAGGAACATCTTCGTAGTGGTCAAATACCATCATGAATGTGCCACGTCCTTGTGTTGCAGAACGAAGAACTGTTGCATAACCAAACATTTCAGCAAGTGGAACAAAGGCACGAACAACTTGTGTATTACCACGTGCTTCCATACCATCAACACGACCGCGACGTGCAGTCACGTGACCCATAACGTCACCAAGATTGTCTTCTGGAGCTGTAATTGTAACAAGCATCATTGGCTCAAGGATAGCTGGTTGCGCTGATTTAGCAGCTTCTTTAAGTGCAAGTGATGCAGCAATCTTGAAGGCTGTCTCAGATGAGTCAACATCATGGTATGAACCATCGTAAAGTTTAGCTTTTACGTCAACCATTGGATATCCAGCAAGAACACCGTTTGCCATAGATTCTACAAGTCCTTTTTCAACGGCTGGAATAAATTCACGAGGAACCACACCACCGACGATAGCATTTTCGAATTCGAATCCTTTACCTTCTTCGTTTGGTGTAAATTCAATCCAAACATCACCAAATTGACCTTTACCACCAGATTGGCGTTTGAAGAATCCACGTGCTTGTGTAGAAGCGCGGAATGTTTCGCGGTATGATACTTGAGGTGCACCAACGTTTGCTTCAACTTTGAATTCACGTTTCATACGGTCAACAAGGACATCAAGGTGAAGTTCACCCATTCCTGAGATAACTGTTTCACCAGTTTCAACGTTAGTTTCAACGCGGAACGTTGGATCTTCTTCAGCAAGTTTTTGAAGGGCGATACCCATTTTATCTTGGTCAGCTTTAGATTTTGGCTCAACCATCAATTGGATAACTGGTTCTGGAACTTCAATTGATTCAAGAATAACTTTTGATTTTTCATCAGTCAATGAATCACCTGTAGTTGTATCTTTCAAACCAACAGCCGCTGCGATATCCCCAGCATAAACAGTTTCAATTTCTTGACGACTATTTGCGTGCATTTGTAAGATACGTCCGATACGTTCACGTTTACCTTTAGATGTATTCAACACGTATGAACCTGAATTAAGAACACCTGAGTACACACGGAAGAATGTTAAGCGACCCACGAAAGGATCTGTCATGATCTTGAAGGCAAGCGCTGCAAATGGCTCTTCATCTGAAGCAGGACGTGTTTCTTCTTCGTCAGTATCAGGGTTAATACCTTTGATTGCAGGAATATCAAGTGGGCTTGGAAGGTAATCAATAACAGCATCAAGCATCAATTGAACACCTTTATTCTTGAAGGCTGAACCACACAATACAGGGTAGAATTCAACATTGATAGTTGCTTTACGAATAGCAGCCATCAACTCTTCGTTAGTGATTTCTTCACCTTCAAGGTATTTCATCATCAAATCTTCATCAGTATCAGCAACTGCTTCTACTAATTTTTCACGATATTCATTTGCTTGATCAACATACTCTGCTGGAATATCTTCTTCAAGGATATCTGTACCAAGGTCATTAGTATAGATTTCAGCTTTCATTTTGATTAAGTCAATAATACCACGGAAATCGTCTTCTGAACCAATTGGCAATTGAATTGGGTGTGCATTCGCTTGAAGACGGTCATGAAGTGATTGTACTGAATAGAGGAAGTCAGCACCGATTTTATCCATTTTATTAGCAAAAACGATACGTGGAACTCCGTATTCTGTTGCTTGACGCCAAACTGTTTCAGTTTGAGGTTCTACACCTGATTGAGCATCAAGAACTGTTACCGCACCATCAAGTACGCGAAGTGAACGTTGAACTTCAATTGTGAAGTCCACGTGTCCTGGTGTATCGATGATGTTAACACGGTGACCATCCCATTGTGCTGTTGTTGCAGCTGATGTAATTGTGATACCACGTTCTTGTTCTTGTTCCATCCAGTCCATTTGTGAAGCACCTTCGTGTGTTTCACCGATTTTGTGGATTTTACCAGTATAGTAAAGAATACGCTCAGTTGTTGTTGTTTTACCAGCATCGACGTGAGCCATGATACCGATATTACGAGTTTTTTCAAGTGAAAATTCGCGAGCCATTTGGTTTCTCCTATATTTTAAATTATTTACTTCTTTATTATAACACTATTTATAAAAAACGGATAGGCAGGACCTACCCGTTCTAATTGCTAACATTGCTATCTACCAAACAATTTGTTTAGTAGCTATGATAAGTCTCAAAAAGAGAGTAATCTTACCAACGGAAGTGTGCAAAGGCACGGTTAGCTTCAGCCATTTTGTGAGTATCTTCACGTTTCTTAACTGATGCTCCTGTGTTGTTTGCAGCATCCATGATTTCTTTTGCAAGACGATCTTTCATAGTGTGTTCACCACGAGCACGTGATGCGTTAACCAACCAACGAAGTCCTAAAGTTGTACGACGTTCTGGACGAACTTCGACAGGAACTTGGTAGTTTGATCCACCAACACGGCGTGCACGTACCTCAAGGACAGGCATGATGTTTTCCATAGCTGTTTCGAACACTTCAAGAGCATCTGTTCCAGTAGCTTCTTTAATTGCTTCAAAAGCATCATATACGATAGTTGCAGCAGTACCACGTTTACCATCAAGCATTACACGGTTGATAAGACGTGTAACGATTTTTGAGTTATACAATGGATCTGGCAATACTTCGCGTTTAGGCGCTTGATTTTTACGACTCATTTTCTCTTATCCCCCTTCTAATTACCCTTTAGGACGTTTAGCACCGTATTTAGAACGGCCTTGTTTACGATCAGCTACACCTGCAGTATCAAGTGCACCACGAACGATATGGTAACGTACCCCTGGAAGGTCTTTTACACGTCCACCACGGATAAGCACAACACTGTGTTCTTGCAAGTTGTGTCCGATACCTGGAATGTAAGCAGTAACTTCAATAAGGTTGCTCAAACGTACACGAGCAAATTTACGAAGGGCAGAGTTAGGTTTTTTAGGTGTCATAGTTCCAACACGAGTTGCAACACCACGTTTTTGTGGTGCAGATAATTTAGTGTGAACTTTTCTGTGACTGTTGTAACCAATATTCAAAGCAGGTGAATCTGATTTTTCAACTTTAGATTTACGTGGTTTACGTACCAACTGGTTAATTGTAGGCATCTACATTTCTCCTGTAAGTTTTTTATTTTTGGTTGATATAGCACTTGGTGACAGCCTATATCTGCGTGTACTTTTGCAACAATTGTCAGCACGTCTCTGTACACTTTTGAGAGACCAAAAGTAAAAGTACCGTTTATCATAGTATCATTTTACACATAATGTGTCAAGCTTTTATTACTTTTACAAGCAAAAAGAATCAAGGATGTCACCTTGACTCTTTAATCAAATATATTCCCCGCTTCTACAGAGACTCTATTATTTTTTACATCAATTTCAGATACTCTCAGAAGAGATTTATAGGCCATCTTCTCACGTTGTTCCTGAGCATTTTCTGCAAATACAGCGACACCTACTAATGTGCTATCGAATTCTGAGAGTAAACTAATCATCCCCGAAACAGTACCTCCACCTTTCAAGAAATCATCAACTATTAAAACTCGACTGTTAGGTTTTAAGCTACGCTTAGAAAGAAACATTTTTTCAATACGGCCACTTGAACCACTAGCGTAGTTTACTGACACAGTAGAACCTTCCGTAATCTTCAAATCACGTCTCACAATAACAAAAGGAACATCTAAAACATTTGCTACTGCGTTTGCTAAAGGAACACCTTTTGTTGCAACCGTCATGACAGCATCAATTTTTTGACCTCTGTAAGCGTTCGCTATAATGCGACCAATACTTTGTAACATTTTTGGTGTACTGAGTAGATCTGAAAGATAAATGTAACCTCCCGGAAGAATACGATCGTTTTCAGATAAACGCTGTCTTAATTCTTCAACGATTTCTTTCGCTTCTGCTTCAGCAATAGTTGGTGTAAAGATAACACCTCCACTTGCACCAGTCACAGTTTTAATATCTCCGATTTGAGCTTGTTCAAAAGCTTTTTTGATAATAGCAATATCTTCTGAAATCGAAGATTTCGCGGCACCGTATTTACTAGCAAATGTATTTAAACTAGTTAATGTATAGGGATTATTTATTAGGTAATTTGAAATAACAACCATGCGTTCGCTACGTCTTAATTTCATATTTTCTCCTTATTCATAGCATTCTTTACATATAGTATAACATAACAAATGCTAAAAACGAACATTTTATTTTAGGTCTTAATTATTCTACCTAAATTATTTAATGTTCGGTTTATAAAAAGAACGGTTATCCATGGCAAAAATGCGATTTGTCATTTCACCTTCGTTGACACGGTTTAAAGCTGTTGTCATCATCATCATATTTGCATCAATGTTATCGATCATATGGATAATTTCTGCCTCCATGATTCTAGGACGAACCGGGCTTCCATATTCTAATTGTCCATGATGACTCAGAATAACATGGCGTAACACTGTAACCTCTTCTTTTGTATCATCAATATTAAGCTCTGCTAGTATTTTTGTTAATTCCTCATCAATAAGTGAAATATGACCGATAAGATTACCTCGAATAGTATATTCTGTATTATCAGGACCCGATAACTCAATGACCTTGGCTAAATCATGTAGCATAATACCAGCAAACATCAAACTTTTATTAAGTTCTGGATAGATATCTCCGATACTATCTGCCAAACGAACCATTGTTGCCGTGTGATATGCCAATCCTGATTCAAAAGCGTGGTGGTTTGTTTTGGCGGCTGGATAGGTAAAAAATTCCTTATTGTATTTACGATAAAGTGCTCTTACCACACGCTGCCAGGTTGCATTTTCAATTTTAAAGAGCATTTGTTCCATGTACTCTCTCACGTTGTCAACATTGATTGGAGGTTTTTCTTTAAAATCTCTAGGATCATTAGGTTCACCATCTTTGATGTTTCTTAATGTAATTTGGTTGACTTGGGGAGTTCCATTATAAACTTCACGACGCCCTTTCATATGAACAATTTTACCGGCTACAAACTCTTCTACATTATAGGTCTGTGCATCCCACATATTTCCTGAAATTTCGCCAGTATCATCTTGAAAGGTAAAGGCAATAAAGTCTTTACCTGCACGCGTTTTACGAACTTCTGCTTTCTTTATAAGGTAAAACCCCTCAAAAAGCTCGTCTTTTTTCATTTGGTTAATTTTCATTAATTTCCTCTTCTTCTGTTATAGGAAGGTTTAACAAGCTAGTGGTTGCTTGATCTTGATGTTCTTCAACTGTATTTAAGACTCTGATAATAGCGTTTGTCCGCGTTGTGAGTAAACTATCAATACTTTTACTTGCTGTATTTAATTGTTTTTGAGCTTTTGATAACATGCCACCAAATTTTCCAAATTCAACCTTGACATTCCCTAAAATTTTACTAATATCATTAGCATTCTTTTGAATATTTAAGGTTTTAAAGCCAACAGATAATGAATTTAGTAAAGCAGATAAGGTTGACGGTCCAGCTACTACAATATTTTCGTCACGTCTTAGACTATCAAAGAATGTTGCATTTCTTACCACTTCAGAATAGAGCCCTTCAGTTGGTAAGAACATGATACCAAAATTTGTCGTTTCAGGAGGATTTAAGTACTTATTGTTTATATCTTTTGCAAATTTACGAATACTTGCCAGTAAAGATTTACGATAGAGTTCTATTTGAACCTTGTCACCCAATTCATAAGCATCTTCCAATCGGTAATAATCTTCTAGAGGAAACTTAGAGTCAATAGGCAAATAGATATAATCTCCCTGACCATTTCCAGGTAATTTAATAGCATATTCAACACGCTCAGAAGAGCCAGACACCGTAGGAAATTCTCTCTCATATTGACTAACTGTCATAATATCTTCTATAATTTGGCCGAGTTGTAACTCCCCTAATATTCCCCTTGTCTTAGTATTTGACAAGACTTTGTTCAGTGTACCAACATCTTGGGCAACAGTTTTCATCTCCCCAAGACCTTGATTGACGCTCTCTAGTTGACGCGATACAGTTTCAAAAGAAGTTTGCAAACGCGTTTGTAGCGTTTTTTCTAGCTTTTCCTCAACAGTTTGGCGCATTTGATCCAAGCGTTTTTCATTGGAATCTTGCATTTTCTGAACTGACTGAGATAAATTGGAGTTAATCAATTCCAAGCGTTTGTCTGATCGATCTCGACTCTCCGTTAAATGCTGATTTAATTCTGTACGCATATCGGTAAGCAACTGATAAATTTCCTGTTGCATACGGTTTAGCTGATTAGTCAACGTTAGAATTTGATCTTTTTGCGCCACTTCTATCTGATATGTCAGTTGGTCTGATAGATTATCAGCATTATCTTCAAGTTGTTTTTCAACGGACTTTGTTAATTCCGTCATTTTTTGGTAAGAAATTATCGTCACTGTCAGACTAGCTAGTACAATGATCAAAATGATGACAAGCATATTAACCTCTATCCTTACTATAAATAATGATTAAGTAACCATCTTTGAGCTCTACTTCAATTGGCGAAGTCATAAATTCATTACTGGAATACATTTTTTTCTTAAAATAATTACTTTTGTTCAATTCATATTTAGCCCCAGAAATCTGCAAAGTAGACTCACTCTCAGGCATGAACGAGACATAGGACATCCCTTCAATCCTTGAGACTTGATTTTTCCCGGATGGTAGATAAGTCACTATGTTTTGTTCATCTTTGAGTCTGATTTGTGACATAAATGGTTCTAGATCTCTGTCACTTGGTAAAAAGATATTAGACATCATATGGTCAATCCTGCCACCAAATGCTCCAAATACGGTCACCTGAGCTTCTGGAAATTCTTTGAAAATAGTTTTTAAAGCTAATTCTGTATCTGTATCATTTTTTTCTGCACTAGCAGAAACGATATTGCTACAATAGTGTTTGATATAAAGCAGTTCATCTTCTGTTATAGAATCAAAATCACCCACTGCCATGTCCAAAGAAAGCCCATTTTTTAATAAAAATAGGCTTCCACGGTCAATTCCGACAAAATAGTCAAAATCATATTCAAAATAAGTTAAGTCACCGCCAGCAAATAAAGCAATTTTAGTCATCGAGCGCCACCCTTAAGGTTTCTACTTGTGCAGGTAAATCACTTGCTTTAAAGAGATAAGAACCTGCAACAAAGACATTTGCACCAGCCTCTGCTGCTGCCTTAATTGTAGTATTATCTATACCGCCATCAACTTCAATATCATAATGATGACCGTACTCTTTGCGCCATGCTGCAACTGTCTTTACTTTTGACATCATTTCTGGAATAAAGGCTTGTCCACCAAAGCCAGGATTAACAGTCATAATTAAAATCTGGTCAACCAAATCTAAGATAGGAATAAGAGATTCTACGGGTGTTCCTGGGTTAATAACCACACCTGCTTTCATTCCTGCCTCTTTTATCTTTTGAAGCGCACCATGTATATGTTTCGTTGCTTCAACATGAATGGTCATGATATCAGCACCAGCTTGAGCAAAAGCCTCAATATAACGTTCTGGATCAACAACCATCAGATGACAATCAAAAACAAGTTTACTGTGTTTACGCATGCTGGATACAACATCCGCACCAAAACTAATATTAGGGACAAATTGACCATCCATGATATCAATATGAACGTATTCTGCTGTTGTCTCTTCAATACGTTTCAATTCGTTAGCAAAATTAGCATAGTCTGCTGCTAATATCGATGGGGCAATTTTATTGGTTGACATAGAAACCTACTTTCTTTTAATAACTTTCTTATATGTTTCACGACGGCTCTCAATTTCACTTAAAAATTGGAGGTAGTTATCATAGCGGACTTGCCATAACTGACCTTGAGTTAAGGCTTCTTTTACAGCACATTTAGGCTCATGTGTATGCGTACACGAGCGGAATTTACAAAAATGACTAAGTCTACGAAGCTCTGGAAAGGATTCGTTTAAGTCCTCTGCATTATCCACTTCATAGTCCAAAGAAGAAAAACCAGGAGTGTCTGCAATTTTTCCTTTATGAACGTTATAGAAACTAACTGCTCTTGTGGTGTGTCGGCCACGGCCTAAACTACCCGAAATTTCACCAGTTTCAAGTTTCAACTCAGGAGCAATTTTGTTGAGAAGCGTTGATTTTCCGACACCTGTCTGGCCCATAAAAACAGTCACTTTATTTGCTAACAGAGGCAAGAGTTCCTCTTGAGAATAACAGAAAACGTAGCCTATATTCTGATAATGTTCGCGAATATCATCAATAACAACCAAATCGTCTAACAAATCCAACTTGGAAATATAAATGATAGGCTGAATCATCTTATATTCTAGAAGTACTAAGAACCGGTCTAATAAGTTAGCGTTAAAATCAGGTTCTTTAGCAGACATGATAACGACAGCTTGATCAATATTAACAATAGGTGGTCGTACGAGGCTATTTTTACGCTCTTCAATTGATAGAATATATCCTTCTGATTGATCTTGCGAAGAAAATTCAACCCAATCCCCAACGTAGGGAATTTGACCTTTTTTTCTAAAATTTCCACGCGCACGTGTCTGATAAACAACACCGTCAGATTCCACATAATAAAAACCTGCTAGCGACTTGACAATTCTACCTTGCAATTGTTCTCCTTAATTGTTTAGAATACCACTATTATATCATAAAATGAGAAATAAGCTCTACTCTCAGAGATAAGCTAAATAGAAACTATTTGCAGGTGTTCGATTTCTCTCAAATAACCTCAATTTTATGAATTCCCAACATAAAAGCAGTGATCTTATTTAGATACACTGCGCTTTTTTCCAATTACTATTAAGGCACCTACTGTAATTTCTGATATACTCGCCCAATCAATAGTCGTTTTATCTACGCTGAATAACAACGGTGTCATATCAATAAAAGCTTGACGTTCTTGTTGAGAACAGTTATAGCTTTGAACAACTTTCTGCTCAGAAATAATTTCAAAATTTTCTCTAAAGTGATCTAGAATTTTTTGATTAGAGTAATCTTTCTGTTTCAAGTATTGACTAGCTTTTTCTCGCAATTCTTGAACATGTTCAGCTACAGGAACAACCTTTACAAGGATACCATCATCACTCAGCACCCGCCTAAATTCTTTATAATTTGCAGGAGAAAAAATGTCTAAAATGATATCAATTGATGAGTCTTGAATAGGAAGGTTAGCTAAATCAGAAACAAACCATTTCACAAGCCTAGACTGATCACTTTTAGCAGCTAATTGAATCGAATCTTTAGAAATATCAAAAGCCAAGAAAGTCTTCTCATGCTTGTTAACTAATTGACGAGAATAAAAGCCCTCTCCACAACCAATATCTAAAACCGAATGAAACTGAGAATTATTTTCCAAAACCTTTGAAATAGCTTCTAAAATATGATTATAATACCCGTTTTCTAAGACAAGCTGCCGATTTTCAAATGATTTTTTATCATAATGTTCATCTACCTTCTTTCCTCCAAGAAGATTAACATATCCAAATTTGGATAAATCAAAACAATGATTATCAGAGCATTTGAGGCTATTACTTTCTTTTATCAAGGGATTTTGACATTTAGGACAAGCGAAATAACTTGCACTATCTTCAAAACGCCACTTCTTGTCAACCAACATAGTTTATATCCCAACCTCTTTCAAGGCATCTGCTAAACTTGCAAAATCAGGGATAGATAAGGCTTCTCCGCGAATAGATGGCTTAATTTTTGCTATTTCTAATGCTTTTTCCAATTTTGCTTTAGTATCTTCTGATTTTCCAAAATGACTCGTTAGATTATTCCAAAGTGTTTTACGACGATGTACGAAGGCTACTTTTGACACTCTGAAAAAGAAATCCTCATCTTGAACACTCACTACTGGTTGATCTCTACGGACCATTTTCAAAATAGCTGAATCTACATTTGGAGCAGGAACAAAAACAGTTCTCGGAACGATAAATGATACTTTGGCAGTCATATAATACTGCACTGCGATTGACAAAGAACCGTATGCTTTAGTATTTGGCATAGCTGAAATACGATCTGCCACTTCTTTTTGTATCATGACCACAAACTCCGCAAAAGGAATCTTGCTCTCAATCAAGTGCATAAGGATTGGTGTTGTGATGTAGTAAGGTAGGTTTGCGACCACCTTGATAGGCAGATCAGGATTCTTGAAAGCCTGAATCTGGGTCTGCAAATCAGCCTTGAGGATATCCTGATTGACCACTTGGACATTGTCAAAACGCGCAAGCGTATCAGCAAGGATAGGAATGAGACGATCATCAATCTCAAAAGCCATAACCTCAGCTGCATTCTCAGCCAAAAACTCTGTCAAAGCCCCGATACCAGGACCAATCTCAATCACGTTGACACCCTTGTCAATCTCTGCCGTGTCAACAATCTTCTGTAAAATATTAGTATCGGTCAAAAAGTTCTGACCGAATGATTTCTTAAATGTAAACCCATGACGCTCCAAAATAGCGCGGGTAACGGTTTTATCTGCGATTCTCATAATTCCTCTATTTCTTAATATTGATCATTTTTGAAATAACATTTGAGGCTATTTGTGATATTACAACTGGATTATACCACTACTTCCTTTTGCCTTTACTATTCTGAGTTATAAACTTATTTTTAATTGCAGTTGCACAAGCTTCGGTTAGTGGTCCTCCTATTGCTTGCTTATAATTAAATCCAATCAACTGCATTGTTTTTAAAGTATCTTTATTCAATAATGTAACCAATTGTTTCATTGTTCGTTCCTGTTCCTCATTTAGACCAGAAAAATTATATAACAATGAGATTCCTTGCTCGAGAGTATTGGATAGATATTCAATATCCTCATCATCTATATTAATTTTTTCATACTCTTCTTTATATGACTGTGCAATGCGAATTGCTTGCTCCCGTTCAGCTAATAATTCGTTAATTAAATCATCATAAGTAGCTCTCAATGTTGCAGCATCTTTTACATCCTTTATTGATTGAATTTTACTGGTTACCATAGTTGCAGTCCCTTTGACTGCAAGCGTTGCTAAATCTACCCCAGCTCTAGTCAATGCTTCCGTTACATTATACTCCACTATTTTTCTCCTTTTCTATTAATACCCCTCCATACACTCTTCAACTTCTGCCTTGGTCACTCCGAAGAGTCTGAGGCGTTTGAGGAGTTGTTTACCATTTGAGTAGCCGATACGGAGTTGATTCCCAAGATACTCACGGCGTTTTCGGCTATCGCTAGCAGTAATGAATCCCCAACGAATGAGGTCTGCTTGGGTGATATCGAAATGATCTTCATCATCGAAATGCTGAGTCACTTTTGAGAGTGCCTTCTGCAAATCTTCAAAGCTGGCATGCTCGACACCCAGAGATCGTCCCTTGGTCTTTGAGCCTGGCTTTGCCTCGTCTCGATTGAGGAAGGCATGGCGGACTGTCGGAATGGCATTCATGATGATTTTACGGATACGCTCGCCATTATAATCTGGGTCTGTAAAGACGATAACTCCCCGCAAATTGTGCAAACGTTCGATACGCTCTAAATCATCTTCATCAATTGCTGAACCTCTAGTTTCATAGGTATCAACATTGTAAAAGCGTCGCAGATTAGCAGTATCATCTTTCCCTTCGACAACGATCACTTCTTGAATATCAATTTTTTTCATCAAGTCTAAATATCCTTACTGCATTTTGGTATGTAGCCTCCGCTACCTCTTCCACAGTTATGCCTCGTAGCTCTGCTATTTTTTCAACGACATATCTCGTATAAGCGGTTTTGTTTTCTCGACCTCTTTTAGGTACAGGAGCCAAATAAGGAGCATCTGTTTCCACTAATATCTTATCTAATGGCAACTCTCGTGCAGCTTCTTGTACATCTAATGCCTTCTTAAAGGTCACAACACCAGAAAAGGAAATCATCATCCCTAAATCAATAAATTTCTGAGCCATTTCCAAAGAACCAGAAAAAGAGTGCATTATACCACCAAAAGGCCCAACTCCAGATTCCTTAATGACTTCATAAGTGTCTTCTAACGCATCACGTGTATGAACGACAAAAGGAAGGTTATACTCTTTTGAAAGTTCAATTTGACGCTTAAACACCTCGATCTGAATATCTTTGGGATCCTCCATCCAATAATAATCCAGACCAATTTCACCAAGTGCAATAACCTTGGGATTTTCTAAATGACTGATAATCATTGACTCAATATTATCATCATAAGAACCAGCTTCAGTTGGATGCCATCCTATTGTGCTATATACCTGTGCATATTGGGAAGATAATTCCAAAGATTTTGAAATGGTATCTTGGTCAAAGCCGACAACATTCATTTTTGTAACACCGAGTTCGCTAGCTAAATTAATTTCCTCGTCTATCTTTCCTTCAAAATTTTCTACGTTAAGGTGGGTATGGGTATCAAATATTTTTATCATATCATCGTTCTTTCTTTGCTTATCGTAGCTACAAGCATTAATCTTTATTATTATAACATAAGACTGAAGCATTCTGATCAGAAAGAGTAAATCAAAAAAGTCAAAACATTTTTGCTCTGACTTTTGAATACTTGCTGTAAAAATCCTCTACAAGTGTCTAGCTAATGGTAGAGAAACTAGACTATAAATGATTATATTTTTGCTGATTGCTTTCAATAGCCTCCTCAACCTTTGAACGAAATTCTCCTTTTATTGCCTCGTCCAATTGATTAGCAACTTTATGAATAGCTGTCTTTGTGTTGATGGCTACTTCGTCTATTTCTTTATGATGCGACGTAATAATATCGTGAAACTTAGATCTCTTGCGTGGCGCGTACACGCTATGTATCAATTCTTTATCCAATTGTTTTTTTAAAGTCCTTACTGACTCCTTACCAGTCAGGACATCCCACATTAAACTCAATAATTTCTCCTACTTCATTAATTCTCTTTTCCTTTCCCTTTGCAACTCTTCAAAGGTTAGTTCATGTTCTGAACGTTGCCGAATATAGTTAGCTCTATATTCTTCTTCTTGAGCGGACAAGGCATAGTACTCTTTATGGTAAGCTTGCTCTAAGTCGTCATGATAAGAATCTAAAATACGATTGAGCGTCATCATATCTGAGCTATCATTACTATATCTCAAATCATATTCAACAGCGTCGTAAGTTTCTTGAAGCATATTAATAATCTTATTTTTTCTTACTGAGAGATCGTCTAATTTTTCTTCAAACTGGCAACAACTATGGTGATAGGCATCATCTAAATCTGATATTTTCCTCTGAGTATCAGCTAATTGTTTTTCAATGATATCAATCAGTGCCATTGTTTAAACTCCCCTGACAAGTTACTATCTTGTCGCAACATAGCTTCAACTCCTTTATTAATTTGGTTTTCTAATTCAACGTAAGCGTGAGAAATGCTTTCTGCCGCTTGAGTTTTATTTGAGAAAAAGGTTTGAGCTTCTCCGACAATGCTCGCATAGCTAACACCTGACTGAGCATACGCTTCTTCCAATTCTTGAGGACTTAGTTCAGTAACTCCTGTAGGAGCTACTTTTAAAGATTGATAAAGCTCTTCTGCTTTAGCAACTGCTTTTTGCTCAACTTTTTTAACTTCTTCAACTGCTTCTTTTGATATCGTTACCAAACCACTAGAGATCACTTTTGCTTGTTGACTATCTAGGAAAATAGCTTGATTCTTACTAACTTCTTTTCCCGTACTTTTAAAGCTACTAAGTTTCGCTTTAATAGCATGCATTCTTTGATTCACATTCGTATGAACTACTGAATAGTTTTCTTTGTAAGCAAATTTATCTTCTGCTAATTTTAAAGAACCATCTGGATTGTACTGGTAGCCTCCCCAAATATGCTGATTGGTAAAATTAGCAACCCAGCTACCTCCTGAAACAGCTTTACTGTCAACTATTTTAACAATTCCGACAGCATTATCGCTTCCTTCTTTAGGATAACCTATTCCAATTTTATCCTTGGAATCAACGTAATTATTGACCACCCCTTTTATTTTATCAACCTGTTCTTTTTGTTTATCTGTCAAAATACTATAAAGGTTTGGACCGTTATATATCCAAGCTCCTTGAACTCGGTAAATTTGATTATCATCCAATTCTGCAATAGCATACTGTGCATTCATTGACCCTAACGAGTGTCCGTAGACCGAAATTTTTGCGTTAGGATATTTATTCATAACTTCTTTTAGCAGATGAGCTGATTGTTCTAACTGCTTTGTACCTTGTTTATGAGATACACTTTGTGAACCAAATTTCTTTAATAATAGTTTACTAGCTATTGGAATATCATTTTTAAACCAGTCTGTTTTCCAATCATCCCCTCCAAACGGTGCTGTTGACCCCTTAAATAAAACCGTAACTTCCTTAACATCCTCTGGCTTGTCTAAAGTTCCATTTGGAGTGATGGTATAAATTTGTTCCCCGGTTTCTTTGCCTCCATCTTGAACGTGAGCAACTTTACCGATGGGGAGTACCTTATCTTGGCTCATTATTTTGACTAGTGTATCAAGTTGGCTACCTAATTCATACTCTTGCTTCGCTATATTTACCCTATCTAAATCAGTCAAGACTTTTTCCATTAATGACCTCTACTTTCCAATAAATGAGTTAACTGGGGAGATTGATGGCTACTTTGACTGACCAAATGCCCTTGATTATCCCTATCCAAATTACAAGTAATATATAAGTTAGGATCTTTATTAATGATTAACCTTACCGAAATCCCTCCCATAGGATTTTTTTTGATACTTTCTTTGTCAATATCATACGACTTAATAACAGCATTCTCTTTGAAAGCATCTTCATCTTCTGCATAAATCCACTTTTGATAAGCATTTTTAGCGTCTTTGCTATTAGCTATTTCCCATAATTCTTGTTGTTTATTGTTTTCAGTCACTTTTAAACCTCCTACAGTGAAACCAAGCCCTAAAAGGATTATTACAATAAAACTAAGTAATTTTATTGACTTCATCTCTCCTCCTTTTATCATATAACACTCATTTGATATCTAGTTTATCATAAATTTATTCTCATTATAAATGAAAAACTATAAAACATGGATTAGTTATCTTAGGATTACCAAATACAAAGATATTAAAAAAGATGATTAATAGCTCTAATGCTATAAATCATCTGACTCTACTATTTACTTGTAATCACTTGGACGTCCTGTATATTTTGCCCAAGATTTCTTCAAAAATTTATTATTAATGTGATAATTCGGCTTGCTGTTTTCCTCTGTTAAAAATGGATTGATATGCTTATCTAGCTCTAACCAACCATTCCAACCTAAATGGATTGTATCTTGCATAAAGTATGGCTTACCTCCATCTCGAGAAAGGTCAGCGATATGATTGAAACCTTGACTTTGAAGTTGGTGTTTTATTTTTTCTACAGATTTTTGATACATTTTTTGATCAAGCCCTGTGTAGTCTGTCCACTTTTTATTTACTGGTGGTATGACAAAAAGGACATCTGTATTTTGTTTTGAGAATTCATTAAGAACCAACTGTAAATCATTAAATTCTGGTGACTTAGTATAATTGAAATGTCGTTGTGACCCTTTCAATTTTTTTAAGTGCTTTTTAATTCTTGTTTGGTAAAAGCGATCATCAATACCAAATTGATTTGATCTCGTTGCTACTTTAGCATCTTGTGATGCAATACGCGATAAATGATTATATGAGAATGCTTTCGGTAATTTACCAACATGAGGCATTATTGCCTGATTATAAGTTTTTCCTAGTGGTAGATAGCTAAAAATAGCATCTGTCTTCTCAAATACCCAATCATTAAACTTTAGTCTTTGTTTGTCTTTATTTGATAGTTTTTGGCCATCTGCAACTTTTTCTATCAAATCTGACATAGAAGCTTCAGGATATAATTTTAACAATCGACGAGCAGCATACCTATCGTAGGTTGTCCCTGTTTGATTTTGCAAAAATCGAATGGTTTGATCGTTGCTGAAATAGTTTTGAAAAGCACCTTTGTTGGCTCCCTTGCGAACAAACCATTGCGGAGAAATAACATAGATAGCTTTTTTATTTTTGATTTGTCCTTTAATCTGTTGAATGCCATAGTATTGTGTCAGAGAAGCCGCCCCTTTTTGACCTAAAAGATATGGGATATAAGACCTATTGTAAGCCTCTGCTAAAACTGATGGATGCATTGCGTCAAATCTTAGCCACTCACTTGAACCAAAGAAAGGGACAAAATTGGCTTTAGGATCACTGAAAGCTCTAACTTTTTGAACTCTGCTTTTAAAACCTGCCTTCGTCAACGCTACTGCACTGTTTTTTTCCTTACCTAAATGATGAGGCTGAGAAACAGGAAAAACAAAATATAATCCTACCAACAATAGTAAAGCACAAACTAGAGGTCCAAATACTTTACCTAGACGTTTAAGCATTGCAGAGCTCCGTTACTCCAGCAACAATTTTATTAGCTGTGTTCCAGTCATTACGACCAAATTCCGCAATCGGAATATCAATATTAAAGTGGCTTTCCAACTCAACAATTAGTTCAACAGTACCCATGCTGTCTAGAACTCCTGCGTCAAATAAGTCTTCATCCATCATAGAAGAAACATCCTCCATAAATAGGTCATCAATAATTGCTAATACTTCTGATTTAATATCCATTATAATACTCCTTATTATTTGTTATGCGGTTGTGGGAACCACAAAAGATCTAAAAATCCTGAAAAAATCAAGAAAGAAAACATAACTACATTAAAGGTGATGAAGACACCCAAAGCATAAGTCCATTTGTTTTCTGGTAAAAGTGGTTTTTTAGCCAATCTTCTTTCTTTATTAATATTTTTCTTCTTACGTACCCAAGCGTCATTAATAACTAGGCCAATCCCATGAAAGAGACCATAGGCTATATAGTACCAAGTTAACCCATGCCAGAATCCCATAAGAAGCATATTGATAATATAAGCTACACTTGAAGTAACATTACGGTTTTTAAAAACTTTATTTTTAACTAAAAGCTTAACAAGCCTCATGAAAACAAAGTCTCTAAACCAGAAAGAAAGGCTCATATGCCATCTATTCCAAAATTCTTTTAGGTCGCGTGATTTGAAAGGTTTGTCAAAGTTAATCGGAGACTTAATCCCCATTAGGTTAGAAATAGCCAACGCAAACATTGTGTAACCTGCAAAATCAAAGAACAAATCAAAACCAAAGGCATACATAACCCCAAGTGTTGGCCAATTAAACACACCACCCTGTTCTAGCGCTAATTCTTTTAGAGGAGGCATAATCAGACTTCCAAAAATATAGGCTAAAATAAACTTATAGAGAAAACCTAACATCAAATAATGAATCGCTTGACCTAACATATCTAGGAGTTCGTTTCGATCTGGGATATTAATGTAATCCTCATTGAATCGTTTAAAACGATCAATTGGTCCACTTGAGAAAGTTGGAAAGAAGAGTAAAAATCTTAAGAATTCCCATAAAGTAAATTCTTTCAAGACACCGTCTCTCATTTCAATAATCATAGCAACAGCTCTAAAAGTAAGGTAAGAAATTCCTAGAAACCCAAAAAGTGACTGATGCCCATCCTCAGATATAGCTGAAATTAATTTTACCAAAAATAGCGGAAAAATAGATAAACAAACCGTTACATAAAAGACCAAAGTATGATTAAATCGTTTCCGGTAAGCTTTATAGATAAAAACTAGCAGAGACTGTCCGACAACGTATGCCAATAGTGACTTCAATTGATTAAAAGTACTACCAGTCAACATCATTACAATAAAACTTAGACTAAAAATAATCTCATATAAGGCAAAACGCTTCTTAAAGAATAAGCCGATGTAAATTGGTAGGACAGCTAAGATAAGGTAGAAGAAATATTGTGGATTCCCATAAACATCCAAGTGAGGAAGTTTTTCTAAAAATGCCTGTATCACTTGTTTACCTCGCTCATAAGACCTTTGATATCAATTTTCCCATTTGGTGTCAAAGGTAAATCCTCTCGATAGATAAATTTAGATGGCATCATGTAATCCATCATAATGTCCTTTAAGTCTTCCTTAATTGCTTTTGTCAAATCCAAATCACGTTCAAAATCATCTCTTACACCTTCTTTTAAGACAATATAGGCTAATAAGTTTTGAACTTTATGATCCTTGTTATAACGTGGCACTGCTACTGCTGATTTTACATACTGCGATTTGTTTAAGTTTTGAGAAACATCTTCTAATTCAATACGATAGCCGTTAAATTTAATTTGGAAATCCATACGCCCACCGTAAAGCAGAAGACCTTCATCGGTCATACTTCCTAAGTCACCGGTATGGTAAGCAGGTAGACCTTCGAATTGGAAAAATGCCTCAGCTGTCTTTTCTGGATTGTTAAGATAGCCTTTTGATACTGCTGGTCCAGCAATAATGATTTCACCTTGCTCTCCGTTTGGTAATTTATGACCTTCTTCATCAATCACATACGTTGGTGAGTCATCTTTAGTGTAACCAATTGGAAGGCGTTTGCATGTTTCTAACATTTCATCAGTAATTGCTACTGCGGATAGAGCAACTGTTGCTTCTGTTGGCCCATATGCATTAACGATACGAGCTTTTGGAAAACGTTGACGAAGTTTTTGTGCAGTCTTGACAGTTAACTCTTCCCCATCAAAATAAAAATGTGTTAACTGTGGCAAGGTCTCTGAATTGAAATCGTTAGATAGTAGCGCCATATCAGCAAATGATGGTGTCGAAGTCCAAACCTGTATTGGCAATTCATTAATGGTAGCGAATAGTTTTTTGAAATCATTAACTACTGTCTTTGGTAGGGCAAACAGGGTGCCTCCCATAGCTAGTGTTGGTGCCCAATACATAACTGATAAGTCAAATGAATATGGCGGTTGAGCCAACATTTGCGGTCTTTCAGGAACTGAAAACTCATCATCAGAAATCATCCAATTTGTAAAGCTCAATAAATTGTCATGTGAAATTTGCACACCTTTTGGTAAACCAGTAGTCCCTGAAGTGAAAATAATATAGTAATTATCATCACCTTTAACAGAATGTGTTACCTCATAAGGAGTCTTTTCTTCAAAAATAGCTGAAACTTGAGAAACGTCTAGGATTGGGACATTATCAACTTCAAGAGGAAATTCACCAATTGAAATGATAAGGCTTGGTTGAGCAACTGTCATAATAGCCTGTATTCTATCCAAAGCAGAGTGTTGGTCAACCGGTATATAAGCATGCCCTGACTTTGTTAAAGCAACAAATGTCGCCAACATTTCATATTCTTGACCACCGAATACTAAGACAGGTGATTTTTCAACAAGGCCTAGGCTATCAATATGAGCAGCTAGAGAGTCAGAGTCTACTTTAAGTTGTCCATAAGTATGGACTTCCCCTAAAATATCATACACTGGAAAATCAGCTTGTGTCTCAGCAAAATGCTCAATTGTTTTAATCATATCATGTATCATTTGTACCATCTCCTAGAATTCATTATAAATAAAACTGCCTTGTCCGCGACTAAGGTATGCAAAAAAGTAAATTAGTAACAATAAAATACCGAAGTATAATAACGTTCTACCAATAAAAGATAAATATGGTTTCATCATTCTTCCTTTAATTAATCATGGTATTGGTCCAAAATCCATCAATTGGTAACTGGACTTCAAGACGTAATTGGTCTTTTTCTTGATATGCTCTAATTCTCCCCTTATGGCGTTCCACGATTGCTTTAGCAATAGATAAGCCTAGACCAAAACTGAGAGAATCTGCATGATCATCTTTAGCTTGATAAAAACGCTCAAAGAGATTATCCATAACCTCTTTGGAATAGATAGCACTTGGATTTGATATTGTCAGAATAGCTTTTCTTCGAGCTTGTTTAAGACTAAACTGGATTGCTGATTTTGACAAAGAATGCCTAATAGCATTATCCAAAAGAATTATTAAAATTTGCTTAATCTGACTCTCTTCTCCAACAATCCAGACATCATCTTCAATCGTATCATTTAAACACTTTTCTTCTTCATATGCCAAACTTTCATATGTTAGAAGTACTTCTTGACATAAGACAGATAAGTTTAACTTTTTGAAATTTACCTTGGAGCGTTTTTCATCAAGTCTAGACAAATTAAGCAAATCTTCAATTAAAAACTCCATTCGCTTAGTCTCCGAAACAACATGATCCAGATAACGATTCCCTGGAATTTGCTGTTCCAGAACCTGAACGTTGGCTCGTATAGCTGCAATAGGGGTCTTCAGCTCATGACTCGCATCTGAAACGAACTGTTTTTCGCGAGTCATTTCTGTCTCTACAGGTCCTACAATAAATCGAGAAAGATAAAGACTTACAGCTGCTAATAAACAAAATCCAAAAATAGTAAAAACAAGAATTAGAAAACGCCTTGCATAAGGGACTTCATAACTAGCCAAATCCATAATAGCTATGGTGTAGGTTTTATCTTTATATTCTTTTATGGAATATATAAAAGACTTCCATTTTCGTGACTTCTTTCCTTGCTCAAGGAGCTTCAAACTAGATTTTTCGATAACATCATTTGTCAAATCAGTATTATTGCTTTGAATCTTAACCATCTTTTGGTTATCTATAGTCACCAAAGCAATCGGTTCATCGCCTGGTATTCCTAAATAATCATTTTTGGCAACTAATTTAACAATCCTATATGCATCATATTCATCCCAATATTGATTGTAGCGATTACTAACTGCAAATAGAAAGAGAACAACGACAATAAGGATTGACATGGTCAAAAAGACAAATTTTTTGCGTAAATCACTAAACATTATGTCCTCTCCTCCAAGGAATATCCAAAGCCCTTAGTGGTTATTATTTCAATGTCTGCTTTTAAAAAGCGCAATTTTTTTCGCAAAAAAGAAATAAATACTTCTAACTGGTTATATTCTGAATTGTCTGAAGGTCCCCAAACCTTAGAAATCAACTGATTTTTAGGAATAATCTGCTTTGCATTTCGCATAAAAACTTCCATCAAGAGAAATTCTTTATTGGATAATTTTACACTACTTTCTTTAGATTCTAGCTCATGTGAATCTGTGTTAAGCCTTATATTTCCAAGCCGCAATTGATTTGCTCTGATTAGAGAAGATTGTCTGGTTCTCAGCCTAATTCTAGCTAGCAATTCATCTGCTTCAAAGGGTTTTGTGATATAATCATCTGCCCCTAAATCTAAACCATTAACTTTATCATAAGTCTGTGATTTTGCAGTTAAAAAGATTATTGGGGTTTCTAAACCAGCTTCCCTCACTCTTTTTAAAACAGATAATCCTGAGCGTTTGGGTAACATAATATCCAACAGGACTAAATCATAGAGACCTGTCAAAATGTATTCTAACCCATCATCTCCATCAAATGCTAAATCAACAGAATAACCTTTATCTGCCAATAAAGCTTGAATAGCCTCTGCTATACTTTTTTCATCCTCAACTACAAGAAGTCTCATTTTCTAGTCACCTTACCATATATATTATAGTATAAACTAGCAAAATTGAAATAACCTTGAAAAAACGATATTAATAAAAGTATTTCCTAAGTCACTAAACTACTTCAATAATACAAGCGTCTAAAAAATAAAATATCACTCGCTATAAAGATATTTCTCAATAAGAAATCTCCTCATATTTTAACAAAAATAGGGGCTATTTGTCTACGAATTTCCGCATTATAAACTCACTTTTCATTAACTTTATCTATAATATACTCAAACTACTCTCACAAAAACCTTTATCGTTATGAAGGTACCAAAAAAGCCACCAGACTCGAGTACCTGTTGGCTTGATATTATTTTGCTATCTATATTAAGCTGATAACACTTTACGTCCTTTACGACGGCGGCTAGCAAGCACGCGACGTCCGTTTTTAGTTGACATACGGTGACGGAATCCGTGTTTACGTTGGCGACGGATTTTACTTGGTTGATAAGTACGTTTCACGTTGAATACCTCCTGATAGATTTTCGTATTCGTTTAGCCGGCTATTTTGATCAGTTACTAAACATACCATACTATTTTATAACAATTTTAGGCCTCTTGTCAAGAAATACTTTCAAGTTGTAAGTGTCTAATTTTTTGAGAATACTCACCAGCCTATAAATCAAGAGATTTCTCAATTATTTTTTCCAAAAAATACCGAAACAAAGGTTTCCTTGCTTCAGTCTTGACTTTATTGGCTTTTTCGTGTTACAATAACTTCAGACTGATTAAGCAAAGTGTAGATTTGTCTTAATCGGTGGAGTAGAAGTTACCGCTTCTGCTCCTTTTTTGATTTTCTACAATGATATTATAACAAAATTGTCAGAAAAATGCAAACGAAAACAGCTGAAAAAAGCCTTAAAATCAAAAAATTTTAAAGTCTTTAATACTTAAATTTTTGACGATCAAGTGAAGTAAACTTCCCAGCACGCTGAAATATTTTTCTTGTTTTTATAATCGTCTCTGCTTTTATCTCCTTAAGGTAACCAACGCTAAAACGTTGATTTTGATAGTATTGATACTCTTTTCGCCAATCACCAAAAAATAAATCATCAACAAGATTGATTCTCTCTAAAATGATTAACCTGGACATTGTATATGCCCCTTTCAAAGACCAATACATACCTCTGTGTTTCATTCGATAGGTTATTTTTCGATGCTGACTTTCCATGACACCTATTCCTTTAGAAGACAAATTTCTTAATTTAGCAGGCTTCGTATATTTGAAATTATTAAGAATTTTACGGCGAAAATTAAAATAATTATAGTATTCATCACCTTCACCATCGATTAAAGACTCTGTGGTATCAAGAACTGTTTTCATTAACTCTCTTTTGTGAGTATTAATTGCCTCAAAAGCTAATTCTTTTAATTCAGCTGGATATTTTTTAAAAAATATTTTTATCTTTTCATGTAAGTGAAAAGCATCCCAAAAGTGCTCGTGTCTTTTGATACCAAGCGCTTTTTTTATTTCTTGAAAAACTTTTGGAGTATAGCCTTTACCATTATCAGAATTAGTGATTAATATCGTCTCATCTGTGATCTCGTAATGATTATACAAATAGTCTAGTAATTCTTCTTTTGCCTTTTCGTAATTTGTATGGATTATCTCATGTTTATTTTCTAGGACATAACGATTTTGAGCAATTTTTTTAGAACCAGTATGAACAAGAAAGTGCGTTAAATCAACATTTCTTTTGTCATCTCTAGCAGAATCTGATGATTTCACCATCACGCCATCTCCTTCAATATAAAGGATTTTTGGTTTAATTTTCTTGGTAGGTTCTTCCTCTAGCCAAAAGCGAAACTTTTCTTTTTCAGACAGCAAATCCCCAGCTCGCTTAACAGCTTTTAAAACAGTATCCTTAGTAATCTCAAGATGATAAAATTCTTTAACAAAATGACACACTTGACGATACGACATCACTGTAGCCATTTTAGCTATATGGCAAATCAATTCAGGAGAAAAACGCATATACTTTTTAAGCCCTAACCATTCATCTATAGGACAACGTGTTTTATTTCCTTTTCGCCAACGTGACCTAGAGAATGTTACTTCTCCAAAAGTAAAAGCAACCGTTCTCTCTGTTTGATTGATACGTTTGTATCCAGCTATCCGCATTGCTGAGGCGATATTTGCATCATACGTTTTAACTCTTTTTAAAAAGTCGTATTTACGTTTATCATCTAATTCAACAACAAAAACCTTTTCATCAAATCTCATACCTGTCATACAGGTATTTTACCTAATTTTGGATAAACTATCACACAAAAAACTCCTCATGGAAATGAAGATTTTTAAATATAACTATATTTATAACGAAAAACCTTTTGTTTTGTTTGGCCTTTTATGGCTATCATCAGCACTTTTACTTTTTTTATTGATAACATCTCTGTCTTTGCTATCGTTTATTTTTCCCACAAATCCTTTGTTTTTAAGGTAATTTGCATAAAATTTTTGTTCAATCGCAAAATAATCAATCAAAGGTTGATGGTTATCATAAACTTGAAATTGTTCTAGTGCATTGTAATAATCTGCTTTTCTTGTATCATCTACAATGAATGGAGTTATTCCTTCTTTTAAACATTCCTTGTAGAGGATCAAACGTCCAACACGACCATTACCATCAGCGAACGGATGAATTTGCTCAAAACGTGCATAGAAAGATGCTAGATAAGCTAAATCTTTTTCTTTTTTGAAATTATAACCCAAAAGTAGTGAGTACATTTCCTCTTCAACTTGATCAACAGCAGCTGTAGCAATCTGTCCTACTTCGTTTTCAAATACCTTATAACGTCCAACTGGGACATATTCATTATATTCTGAGCTTGTTCCAGCTTTTAAAATGCTATGTAGTTTTTTAACGTAGTCTTCTGTTAGCTGCTCATCAACTGTATTAATAATATAATCAAAACATTTAAAATGATTAGTAGTTTCAACAAGATCATCAATTTTGATACCTGTTCCACCAATATTTGCGATTGTTTTTGTTTCATAAATGAAACTCGTTTGCTCTTCAGTTAAACGACTGCCTTCAATCTTATTTGAATTAAATGCAAAACGCTTCTGAGTAATATCATAAATGCCACCATAAACTCTGCCATCTCGTTCAACTTTAAGTCTTGTAATTAAATCCATGATTATTCTCCTTTAATGGGCAGTATATTCATATTTATAACATTAAATATAAATATATTTGTAAATATATTTATGATTATATATACTATTTTATGTAAAACCATAAATAAAATTATTTTTTATAATTCAAAATTTTTAAAATAATCATTTAGAAATGATGATGCAGATCGATAACCGCGATTATGAGCAATTTGTGTTATTTTTTCTCGTACAGATGGTTGTAACGAAAACATAAACTGTTTAGTTCTTTCAAACTCAAAATTTGAATTAGTGTTATTTTTAGTTGTGGTTTCGGTTGATTTTAGAAGTGTGCTAATTTTTTCTTGGTTATTATCAAATGCCATATTTTCTCCCATCTTTTCAGTAAATTTATATTTACAAATATAAATATAATCATCAATATCAATATATTTATACTGCTATTTTATCAGTAATTTCTTTAAAAGTACAGTCAATACTATCAAAGAATTTTCTGTGCTTTTGATAAAGTGCTTTATCTTGTTTCATTTCTGAAAGAGAAATCTTATCTAAAGTTGAACGATTGAATAATTCTTTATAAGGGATAGTTGATAAAACATTATCGTTATCTTGAAGTTGCTTTACAAGTTCTCTCGAAGAATTAGTGTTATGCTTTATCATATTACCTAAGAAATATAAATCAGCTGTAACATAGCTTTTACGAGTTTTAAAATCAAATGTTTCTGCTTTAAATTCTTCTAGACGTTCTTTAATATTGAATGTTGCAGAATACCCAAATTTTGACGGAACAACAGGACTTAAAACAGCATGACTTACTACAACAGCGTTACGTGTTGCTGTTGAAAAATCGGGATGACAATCAATCAAAATAAAATCATATTTGCCAAGATTCTTAGATTCATAATTGTCTTCTAACCACATGTACAATAGCATATCTTTATAATTTTTGGTTTCAAGCTCTTTTTCTAGACTATCTAATCGAATATAACCTGCTATTAAATCAATGTTATCTTTAAGATGATGAATATTAACGTCTCCTTTTCGTTTAAAGATATTAGCGACTGTATTCTCACTTTCAAAGACATCATACGTTTGAGTTAGATTACATTGATGATCTAAATCAATCAAAAGCACTTGATAGTTTTGTTCGGCTAACCATTCAGCATAATTATATGCTAATGTTGTTTTTCCTACACCACCTTTAATAGCAGCAAATGTAATGATTTTCATGTTATTTCTCCTTTACTTTTTCAATATATTTATATTTGTATTATCTCAACAACAACTTTTTCTCAATTTGATTGATAATATAGTCGCTTAGATCCGTCTCAAAAATAATTTTTTCACCGTAGAAGACTGATTTTTCTTCGTTAAAAAGATTAATTTCATGTAATCCCTTATCTTTTTGATAATCTTCTTTATAAGTATAATTTTTAATAGTATACGGTGAATTTTATAAAAGTTCTACAGTAGTAAAAAAATCTCTCAATTCATCTTTAACACCATCAAATTGACTACTTAGTTCTAATTCTGTTTCAATTAATTCTTCCTTTTCAGAATCAGTGATAGCCTGTATCTCTTCATACCTTGTATCCTCATAATTATCTTCTAAAATTGATAGTTCCTCTTCAATTTCATTGATAATTTGATTAAGGGCTGTCATAACAGTTTCTTTCGGATTGACATGACAACCGTGTAAGTCAATTATTGCTTCCATATCATACCCCTAAAATACCATTAACGTTCTAATTCTAGATAATATGTTGAAAATTCTTGAATAGATTGATTGCTTTCGGCTTTTAAAAGCATATCAAATAATCCTCGCTCATCTTCGTCATCTACCACACCACTCAACATCACAGCATCAAGTTTATAATCAATATTTTTTTCTTTATCAATGACGTAAGCAGTATGAAGACCACCTTTAGCATAATCTCCCCATGTTAAACGAAAAATAAGTTCTTTAAAACTCTCAAATTTATTTGAAGATAATTCATAGCTATCAACCAATTTGAATGTTGCCTTAGTGCAGTAAATTTCAATTTTCATTTTTTATTCTCCTTCAAATTCTTCTTCAATCCATTCAATGATATTTTCTGCTAAATCATCGATAATTATTTTCCATGCTTCTTGAAGTGTTTTAATATTTTGATTATCAAAATCATCTTCAATTTGATCTAATTCGCTTGTACCTTTTAGACATTGTCTTAATAAGTCTTGTAAGTCACTAAAATTTTTAACGTTATTATCTTGCGAGGAAATGACAAGTGTTATTTCACAATCGTTAGTTCTTTGATTAAAATCAGCTAAATACAAATGAATTAATTGATATCGTCTTGAAATAGTTTCAATCAAACTTTGTAAGTTTTCTAGATTCATTGAACTTACCACATCAAATTTTACCTGTATGCTTGTCATTTATCACACCTCGTTTCACTTTCTAAATATATTATAGCACTTTTATATATAATTGTAAATATATTTATATATATAATTATAAATATTATTGTATGTAATATTGTTATACTACCTATGAATGCCATATTTTTCTCGATAACGTCTAAACGTTCGTTCATTAATTCCTGTCAATTTTGCAACATCTCTATCTGACTTTCCAGAAAGAAACAAGCCAAAAGCATGCTGCAGTCTGCTGTCATCAGCTGAAAACAGTGCCCTACGTCCCTTATATTTACCCTGGGCTTTTGCAATGGCAATTCCTTGTGCCTGACGCTCTTTAATACGTTCTCTTTCAGCTTGCGCCTGATACTTATATAATTCCAATATCAAATTATTTAATAGACGTCTTAGATTATCATCTTCAATCCCTCTAAGGGTGGGGAGATTAAGAACTTCCAAGGTTGCACCTTTTAATTTTATCTCATCCATAACTTCGGTTAATTCTTTGTTATTTCTTCCTAGTCGCTCCAATTCAGTTACAACGACTATATCACCATCACGAATATAATCAAGCATTGCAATCAACTGAGGACGCTCTCTACTTGCTCCACTGACAGACTCTTTAAAAATCTTTTCAACGTTATTTAATTGTTTTAACTGCCTATCTAAATTTTGGTCAGCTGAACTGACCCTTGCATAACCGATTTTCACCATTTTTTCTCCTCTATTTTGCCTAACTCTATTGTCCTATTCAAAAATCCTTTAAAATCAAGGTAAAACAAAAAGGACAATAAGGTATACTTATTTGTCCTTTACACAACTAATCATCACTATTGTTTATTTCGTCTTTCATAAACGTTTCAAAACTTCCAATTGGAGCAAAATCAATATTAATAGTATTATAATCATCTTTCTTATGCCACAATCGAACTGCATCTGTTCCTTTCTTCTCTAGCCACTCTCTTGTAACAGGTTGTCGTTCTTTTAAACCTAGAACATCAACAAGAAGCCATTGACCAAGCGCAGATTGTCCATAAAGTTTCCCAGTATTTGGATCTTTTTCTGTTAGACTTCCTGATTGCAAGCTCTTCATGTCACTTTGGGTCAGGAGCGCTGGAATCTTTTTCCCATTTGGCAACTGTAAATGGAACCTAACTTGTGGTTTATTCTTTTTGTTACCAACATAATTCTTTTGACGTCTTTGAATCTCAAAAACATCTGAACAAAAGAAATCAGGGTATTTCTTGTGAAATTCTAGAGGAATTGGAATATAGACCTCGTTTAGGGGTCTTAAGGTGGCACTGTTTTTATTTTTAAGTGCTGCATTCCAAGCATTAAGTCCAGATTTTAGTTCTACTTCTTTTGTTCGATAAGAATAAAGAGGCAAATAAACTTCTACAATATCATCTGAATTTTCTGCTTTCTTAAAATCATCAACAAAACTAAAATATGATTTCAGTAAGAAGTCAAACGGATCTTCAATAATATTGACATCAAATTGATTTAAAACTAATGTATCATCAGCATCAGAATTAAAATATTGCCATATTTGAGAGTCTCCATACGTGTACTTATAAGTTTTGTGACCATCACTCCACGTAAAAGCAGTGTTAGTTCTTTTGAATTTTCCTAGTTTATTTAAATCTACAAGAGGGTACAAGGTTTCCTGAATAACAAATTTTCCTTCATCCCTAGTAACATAATGATAAATATTTTTATCTTTTGCTAGACCTAATCGATTGTAATCAATTAGCATTCTTTCATTTTTTAATTCAGAAAGCTTAAGCGCTAGCTCCTCATCACTTTTATTGAAGTAAGGGTCAATATCAGCTTTATAACGTTTTAATTGCATCACTTTTTGAAAAGATGGTCGTGAATTCATCCACGTTTTTAAGCCGATACCAATTCGGTCATCTCCAAACACTGATAAAATATCATGTGGTGTATTTCCAATATCAACATTTTCACTATTAAATACTTTTGCGTAGATTGTTTCTTGAAATTTTGAATCTAGATAGGGAATAAGATTTTCATGCTTTTGTCTAAATAAATTAGTCAAAGCTCCATAAACTTTAAGGAATTTGATATATTCTTCTCTTTCCTCTTTAGAATAACGTTCCCAAATTGACATAATAATCCAAATACCTTTACTTAATTTTGTTCATATTATATCAAAATGAAGCTAGTTTATCACTAGCTTCATTTTTAAACTATACTATAAAATTCTCGTTTTGATTTTCGTTTGATAATTTTTAGGTATTCTTCATCACTCAAAATAGGTAAGTTATCCTGATAAGACTCAAGTCTTGCCAAGGCATGTTCATAGCTATCCACAAATTCTTTAACGTAGGATGCTCCTTCAAATTGACCATTGATTTTAGTATAAATAATAGCTACTTTTCCTGTAGATTGCTCTGATTTAGCTGTTGTTGAATTATTTAAAGCCTTAGCTACATTAGTAGCAATTCGTTTAATAACGGGTACAACAACACTGTTTCCTGCCTGCTTATAAAGTTGTCCGTTTGAAACATTCTCTGGAACTTTAAAAGATTTAGGATATCCTTGAACATTAAATGTTTCTTTAGGTGTTAATTTTCGAATATCTCCATTATCAGTAAGAATTAATGGAACATTGTGTCCACCTGTTCCCATGTTGGCAGTCAATGTGGGAACGACACCACTTTTATTTTCTCGAACATACTGACGTCTCCATTGATAAACAGTATCTTGTTTTGTCATCACCTGCTCAAGTTCACTATAAAATTTTTGTTTACCTTCTCTATAGTAGAATATCTCGTCTTTATTTTCTGTAAAATCAATAACGTCTCTCAAAGAAGTTGTTAAATTAATTTCATTTGGAAACTCAAATAAATCATAGGCTGTTTTATTGTTAAAACCAACTACATAAATACGTTCACGTTTTTGTGGAACATTTCCATAATCTTTTCCGTTTAACACTTTCCATTTTATAAAATAATTGTTTTCAGTTAAAGCTTCTCGGATAACTTTAAATGTATTTCCATGATCGTGCGATACTAAATTTTTAACATTTTCAATAAAAATAGCTCTAGGTTTTCTATCTTCAATCATACGAAGTAACTCAAAGAACAAATCTCCTCGGTCATCTTCAAAACCTTTGCGATAACCAGCAATACTAAATGCTTGACAAGGAAAGCCACCCACAATAATATCAATATTTTCTTGCCCAATTTCTTTTGGGTCAACAGCATGAATGTCTCGACTGTCCAAGTTAGTATCTGGATAGTTTAGCTTATATGTCATTCTGGCATACTTATCAAACTCATTGGCATACACCACTCTGAACTCGTTAGTTTGTGTGAAACCTAACTCAATTCCTCCAACACCACTAAAAAAACCAGCTAGGTTATATTTCTTAGATTGTTGGGAACTTACAGAACTTGTCATGTATATTCCTCCTATATTAACAATAACTAGTATAGTATAACACTAAATATAAAAAATTGCAGCCAAGCAATCAACTTATATTTTAATTTTATTGCTATTTTTATATTTTGCTTTCTCATGCTCTTCTTTCATCTCTTTAGCAAAGTCATAATCTTTTACAATCTTATCTCTGTGCTTTTTGAGCGTATCACGTTCAATTTGAAGCTCTTTAATTTCTTTTTGTAGCTCTTCTAGTTTTGTGGTTTTATTAATTTTACCAGTTTCAAGAAGTTCAAGACTTACTTCAGATGGAACAATATTATTTTGATAATCTGATAAAGCTCCCATCAATTTATTAAGATAAGTCATCTTTTCGTCTAACACATCTAAAGTCTTATCTGTTTCTTCCAATTGTTTCAAAAACTGAGTTTGTAATTCTTCAAATTGTTTTGAGTTAGTAACCTTGTTAATTGCCAAAAAGTTAAATTCATCAACTAATCTATCTAAGTTGGTAATATTTTTATTTTTAGTCAAAATCATTTCACCATTTTGAGCAGATAGTTGCTTGATTAAAGTTGTTCCATTGATGAAACGATTTTGTTCGGAATGGTCAGCATTTAAAAAGTAAAAGAAATCATTCTTTTTAACAAAAGCTGTAAATGTTCCATCTTCATTTTGGTCAAGCATTCTTGCTGGAATAGAAACCGTTCCTTTTCGATCTAAGCCGAAAGTAATTGGAACATAAATAGATTGACTAGTAAGTTGCTGCACTTGCCAAGGTTCAATTGTAACCTGTAATTCAAAATCATCTTGTTTGCTTTCCTGTTCTTCATCATATTTTTCTTTTATGACATTTAAATCATAAACAACTTCGTTTGTTGCAATTTGTTCTTTGATTTTTTCAAGTGAAAACTTTCCTTTTTTTGATAACGTACGATCACGAACAAAACGTTCTTGTGGTTGATCCATTAACATATATTTAACGTACTTACCACTTGTATCAATTTGCAAGTTTAAGGCTTTTGCTTTTTGTAAAAAGTCATTCATATCTAAAGAGTGTTTTAACAAAAAGTTCAACCGTTCTTTAATCTCAAAACGATAATTATTTTTTCTTCTCCATGCAGCATATTCTGTGTGGGAATTTCTAAGCCTTGGTTCTAAAACTTTTGCACCATAAAGCTCAGCATATTTATTTGAAATTTGAAATAAGTTTCGAGCTGTATTTTTCTGCCATCGAAATTTTTTTAAAGTGACTTCATTCGTTGTGTTAAAAATAATATGGTTGTGTAGATGACCTTTATCCATATGTGTTGCAACCACAAATTGATAATCACCACCAGTTAATTCTAAAGCGGTCTTTCTTCCAATCTCATTAACTTGCTCAGGTGTTAAACCATCTTCTGGAGAAAAAGACTGAATGATATGATGAGCTAAAACTCGTTGATCATTTTTCAAATCGGATAATGTTTCATTATTGTACAGAACGTCAACAGATTGTTTTAGTAAAATAAAATCTTCATAAATCGTTTGCGGATCAGATATATCTGTTAAATCATGACCAGATACCAAACGTTTCATCACTTGACCATCAACAATCTCGTAAGAATAATTTTCGTCACCTTCCAAATGTTCAGTATCTAATTTTAAGGTTGCATTATCACGTGTAATATAATCAATTGCACGCTTTAAGTTACGACTTGTTTTAATCTGAAGAACTTTCGTCACTACCATTTAATTTAGCACGTCCTTTCGTTTTAAATTCATCAAAAAGTAATTTCTTCATGTCATCAATTTCAGCTTGTAAAGCTTTAAATAGTTCATTATCAATCTCATCAAAAGTGTTAACATAGCGAACTAATTGATTGACGTTTTGACCAATGCGATTAACTTCAATCCTTAATTTTTGCAATTCTGAATAATCATAAGTTGCTATTTTTCCATTTTGTAACATCTCTAAAGCATATGCTTGAAACGTTTTTTTGTTAGCGCGAGAAAACCGTTGACGAATTTTAGCAGCTTCCTCTTCATTAGCTCTTAATTTAAATTCAACTGAACGTTTTCGTTTTTTATCCGCCATGAACTGATTTCCTTTCTAAAAATCTGATAAAATGGAGCTTTTTGCCCAGCCCCTAGAGGAGGACTACTTTTACTCTGGCAAGATTAGCAAGTGGTACCCCACTTACGAAAATAAAAAGCAAAAAAGCCTATTTGTGGGACACCCCCACAAACAGACTTTTAACTTTTTACACTTTGGGGAAATCCCCAATCCCCTATTTGGCACTTCGTGCATTTTTCAAAAATGACAATTTTTGATAACTGCATTTTGATAAAATGCAACAATAGAAAAACTGACAATTTTCAAATTGTCAGCATTCCTTCTCATGTCATTTTTAGTTTTTTTGACCTGGCTCCCAGGAGAAAACTTCTGTTTTTATATTTTGATAAGCATCTTCTGACAGCTCTTCTAGTGTAGCGATACAAACAGAAAGGTCATCGAGATACTCATTATTATCTTCTGTAGACAATTCTTCAAAATCAGATTTTAACATATCCAATAAATCATCTTTTGATTTTTGGATAATATCAATATTAACTGTTTTAACTCCTTTGAGCCATTCACTCATATCAAAATAATAGCTCATTAATAACATTTCAGTTATCATCATCATTTCTTCTGTTATCATAACTTATTTCTCCTTCCACTTTTAAAGTCAATCCTTTTTTATGCGACCTACGCTGCGTTACTGCTTCATAGGTCGATTGACTTTTTTTGATTGTTCTTCTTTAGCAGGTGCGGTTTGAACAGTTTCACCTTTTGCTTTTTGTAAACTTTGATAAAATGGATTAGCTGTTTTTTCTAATTCACGTTTTTGATTTTCATTTAATTTTTCATCTTTTGAAACCGTTAGATTTTGATATTTTTCTAAATGCTTGTCAATACGTTTCATAAGAGAGCTTGCTTCTTCCTGAACAATTTCAAGTTGAGCTTTTAGATTTTCTAAACCATCTGGTTCTTTTGACCAAGAAGCTAGATAAGCAAATGAATCATTACTTGTATCAAAACCTAAATGATTAGATACAACATAAGCAATTGACTCAGCCTGTAGTTCTTTTGAAGAACGAGTTAATTTGCCTTCAAAACGTTCTGTCAAACTCTTCTTATTATGTAATTCAGAATGTGCCATTTCATGGATTAGTGTTGAAAGAGTTTGCTCATAAGTCATCCCTTTTTTAATTGTGATTTCGTTTGTTTTTCGGCTGTAAGAGCCATCTGATTTTTCAAGTTCTCTAAAACGAATTGGAATACCATTTTCTTTTTGAGAAATATCTCTTAATGAGCGATAAACATTTTGATAATACTCTTTAGTAATTTGGCTTGGAATTACTTCACCCATTTTAGGTAAATTCAATTCTTTACCTTTTACAGGTGATACTTGACTAATATCAAAAACAGGAACAGGTTTAAAGTATGTAAGAGTTTCTTTTTCTCCCGTTTCAGAATTAATGATAGGGTTGCCATCAACATCTTTCTTAATAACAGTGACTGGCGCTTGAACATAAAGGGCTTTTTCACCTTTGTTAACATGACCATTTCTTTTCTTCCACTCATTGAAAGAAGCTACCATACTTGCTTCTGGTAATTGAGCTTTGATTAATTGAATGTTTCTTACAGAATAGTTATTAAAGTGTGACATTCCTTCAAGGAAGTTCTTATAGTTGTCACTATCAAAATAATCTTTAATTCCTTCTTGTAAATGTTGATTGAGTGCTGCTGTATTTTTAGCTTTAATCATTTCTGATAATGTTAAGTCACGTTTATTCATTTCTTCTTTTCGACTGTCTGGTGTATCTGATGGATTAGTGGCATCCGTACCACTAGCTTTTTCAACGCTATCTAAAATACCATCTCCATCCGTATCTGGACTGTATGGATTAGTACCTAGTGCAATTTCTTCATCATCTGTTAGACCATCACCATCAGAATCTTTTACTTTCTGATTTTCTTCTTGAATTTTTCGAAGCCAGACATCTTTATAAAAATCAGAATTTTCATCAAAGAGATTATCCGCTCTTGCTGCTTTAACAATAACATCAAAATTGTTATCATATCTTTCAGCGTATTCATAGTATTTATCCCAAGCTGGATACAATTCTTCTGGAATATTAGTCCTGTTGTCTTTACCAACTTGAACACCAACATTGTAAACAGCATCTAAAACTTTAGTAAAGTCTTCAGCAGTCAATTCTTTTTCAACTACCTTAACAGCTTTTTCAGGTGCTAGCTCTTGTTCAAGGAATTTGTAAATTTCTTCATTTCTTTCCAAACCATCACCTACATCAAGACGTACTTGTTTAACGACCTTACCATCTTGAACTTTATTAAAGTAAAACTTATAATAGCCTTCTCCTTCATCATTTAGACTTGCTAAATACAAACGATAATCATAATCTTTAATACGTTCAAGTAATTCTTCTGTTAGACCTGCGCCTGTAAAATTAGGAATTTCTACATTACCTGATAAATTAGCTTCATTAAATTCAACAACCCATTCAGCTTTTTGGACTGTATTTGATAAGTCTTCAAGTTGTCCATTTTTTACAATTGATAACATTTTTTCACCACCATCTTTGATAACTTCTTCATTAACAGATAAGACTTTAAATTCTCCGTCTTTCTCGCCAATGATACCTAAAACATCTTTGTTATTTGCCATTGATAATTCAGATTCTAGCTTATTAGTAACTTTCATTAATGAAGCTGGAAGATACTCACCATCAACGTTTCTAAAAGCAATCAAAACATCCTTATCCTCTGTTCGGATAGCTTTTGCTAAGTCTAGGCGATTCATGCGTTCTACTTCAGACAAATCATCAAAAATAAAGCTATTTGAGTCAACAACAGCTTTAAAATCAGGTAATACTTGAATTTTACTAAAGGTAGCCCCTCGATTAGCAACCATAATATTTTGATAATCACCTTTACCAGATGCTAGATCATCTAACGTTTTACTTGCGCTTTGGTCATCATCGATAGCAAAAATACCAACCAGGTGTGGATATTGTTCTGCTTTAAAAGTTACCTTTAAAGCTTCTAGATTGTCATTGTTCTTATAAAAATAAGTTACATTACTATCAGCCAATTCATTTTTATACCAATTTGCATTTTCTTGAATTTGTGCTGCATATCGATTTAACTTATTTAATTCTTTCTTGTTAACTGGATGATAACCAATCTTATAAATTGACTTTTCAGGTTCTGAAATGGTAAAATGAAGCAAAGGTTGAGACTGAGAATGAGTCGGTGACGACTCATTCAAAGAGTACTCTTCACGAGTACTAGGTAGAGGTGCTGCCTCCTGACTTTGCTCAGGTAAATCCCCGATTGGGTTCTCAACCTTTTTTTGTTGCTCAAAATTAGCTTTTTCTGTCTCTTGAAGTAATTCAGGAGCTTTTTCTTTTGCTGAAGATAAGCCATATTGAGCTACAATTGCATTAAATTGTTCATCATAGTGATTAATAACCTTATCCCAGGTTTCATCAATTGCAGTCTTTAAATTTTTAAGGAACAATACTTTTTGATCAAAGGTCCAATTTTGTTCCGTCAAATAATCTTCAAGAGCGGTAGGTTCAATGGAATCTCCGTCTAGTGAAAGATATCCCGTAACTCCATCCGTTGTTGAGTCTGCCACATAAAGATGGATATTATCTTGATTATATTCAATATCTTTTAGATGATAATGAAAATTGATGAAGGCTTCATCTGGTGCGTTTAAATTTTCTAATTCTTCATCGTACCATAAATAGTAAGTTTCACCATCAGTAATATCTGCAATCATCCCATCAAGTGCACGTTGACGTAATTCTTCTCCTTCTTCTTGACTTTCTCCAAAATCATAGATACCACCACCTTTAAGAACAAATTCACCCCTTTTTGGTTCAACTGCTTGTATAGTAGCTAAAAACGCATTAACATCTTTTTGACTATATAGATGATTAGATACTTGGTTTTCTTTTACCCATTTTTCAAGATTGGCTAACTCAGCTTCAATTTCAAAAGCATTTCCCCAATCTTCACCATAAGCAAGAAAACCAAGTGATTGACCATTCTTCATAACTTCAAGTGTCCAAGGTGCTACATCATCTGCTAGATTTTCTACTTCTTCGTTGCTATGAACAGCTAATGAAAGACTATACCCTTGATTTAAATAAAACTCATTCATATAGACAACATCAACGGTTTGAGTTCCTACTAACTCACTTTCTTGTGACAACTGTTCTTGAATATCATCAATATCCCAAGCTTTATTAGCGATATTTTCTTTAGGATTAGTTTCTTGTTTGAGATAATCATTCCAATCCATTTTTATTTGATTAGCTTGACGTGGTGGTAAATCTGATACTACAGGGATACCATCCTCTTGTAAGCCTTTAATAAAGTTTTGACCAGCTTCATCATTATCAACCGCTAAAGTAATTAAATCTGGATGCTCTTGTAAAATGTTTGTCGTTTTATTTAAAGCATCTAAAGCACCTCTAATTTGCTCATTTGACATGGTTTGAGAGTATTTACCATCAGTCAACATATCAGCTACATAACGGCTAATGACACTCTTTTTAAGCCCATCCATGGCTACTAACTTAACATCTTGTAGCTCGTCTTTATGTAATTCATAGTAAGACATCAGATCGATTGGAGCTTCAGCAAAGACTAAACGTTTTGGATTTCCAATATCTAAGCTGAAACCTGCAGTCCCATCTGAATTCTTCATAATCTGTTTAAGACGTCCACGTTCTGAATGCTGCACACGATTTTCAACGATCCCCTGAAGACTAGCGCCAATCATCTTGCCATCATTATCACGACTTTTGAATACAATAACAGGTTCAAAATAGTCACCTTTTTTGCGTGTTGCTGATGCAAGATTCCCCGATGCTAAAAAAGTGTTAATCGTATCATCAGATAAGCCACGTTCTTCTTTCAAATATTGTCTACCAATATTAAAATCAGAATGTTCATAACGCTCTAAATAGTATTCAAATGGTTCTCTTACAGGTGGTTGAACAGTGACATTCTCAAAGTGACCAGTCTCAAGAAAAGCTGCAGCTTCCTTAAAACTTGGCTTATGACCTGTCAATTCTTCTCGTACCACTTGAACCAAGTCGATAGTATTTGAGCCAACACTTCTTGACCACCAGCAGAAAGAGTTTGTATTCGGATAGATATGAAAACTATCGTGTTCTTCCCAATAATAAGCACCGCTCGAACCTGGTTTTAATTTCATCCCTAAGGATTCAGCAACAGCTACAATATCCATACTGACTAGCTTTTGTTTTCGCGCTTCAAAGCGTTGAGAAAGTAATTCTTGCATATTTGCCATAAATTTCTCCTTTCAAACCAAAAAGTGCCACTATTTTATATAAACAGTAGCACTTACAATTGTTTTCCTTTTTCAATTTGTTTTGTGATAGCCCACTTGATTTTATTAACAAAGGCTTCTTTATGAATTTTTCCCTGCCCTATTTGTGCCAATATTTCTTCCCATTTTCCTGTTGTTTCAGGGTTAGTATAAGCAATCTCTAGCTGATCTAGATAATGAATAAGTAATTTTCCTCTTTCTGTCGGGAAAAACTGTCCTGTTTTCTTATTTTTTGTGACATAACCCTTATCTTGAATTAAATCAATCATCCCATCACGAGTTGCGGATGTACCTAAATTATATTTTGGTAACAATTTCTTTAATAGAATTTGTTCTGTAATTCGTGTTGGCGGCTTTGTCATTTCCTCTAAGAGTTTGCAATCAACAACAAGATTTTTCCCTTCCTGGTAATCTGGTAGCTCCCTATCTTCTTTTTTTACCGCTAAATAGTTACGCCATCCCTTATCCTTAGTTACAGCACCAGTTGCTTTAAATTCAATCCCACGATTATCGAGAATAACACTGGTTGATTGATAGCGATAGTCAGGGGTAACCATCAGTAAGGTTCTGAAAACTACCTTTTGATAAATGAGTTTTTCATCATCACTTAGCTCATTTAAATCAGGAATATTTTCAGTTGGAATAATAGCATAGTGTTCTAGAACTTTCTTATCATTCACATAATTTTTTCTTGGTGAGCGATTAGGTGTTTCTAATTGCCTATGGATTGCTATTTGATAATCATCTATATGTTCAACCAAATAAGCAAATTCATTGGTTGTAATCAAGGTTGAGTCTGTACGTGGATAAGAAAGATATCCTTTTTGATAAAGACTTTGAACCAATTCTTTGGTTTTAGTCGCATCAAAATGGTATAGCTTACTCATTTCTGATTGAAAATTAGTTAAATTATAAAGCTTAGGTGCTTCTTGCACTTTTTCTTCATTCGTAACCGTTTTGACAACTGCTATATTAGCTAACTGTTGTAGCATCTGTTCTGCTTCAGCTTTTGATTGATATTTAGTATCATTGCTAAATGTAACTTTAGCTTCAGGATCAATCAGTTTTAGCTGCCAATAAGGACTAGGTTTGAAATTTTCAATGGCTTCATCATTTCGAACGATTAGACTAACAATAGGTGTTTGAACTCGTCCAACAGACATAGAATGATCTTTCTTGTCTAAATACCCTTCTTCTTTCATTTTAATGGTTACAAAAGGACTTAGATTAAAACCAACCAACCAATCAGCATCACCTCTTGCATCAGCTTCATGAAAATAGTTGATGGAGTCTTTTGGATTTTTAAGCTTTGAAAAAGCTTGCTCTAAACCTTTTTTCGTTAAAGAGTTTGCCCACAAGCGATATTTAATTTTTCTTAGCGCACCTGGTATTAATTCTAAAATTCGATAAGCAATGGCTTCTCCTTCACGGTCAGGGTCTGTTCCAATAATGATGGCATCAACTTCTTTAACAGCTTGTTTGATAGCCTTAAATCGTTTGGCAGTATCTTTTTTAGGCTCATAAGAAAATCCATCTGGTAAAGCTGGAAGATTAGCCATATCCCAATTTTCAAAGTTAGTATATGGATTAATACGTTCTACTAAATGACCAACGGCAGGAGCAACAATCACTTCAGCATTCAATACAGATGACTGAACACGCCAAACACCTTTATCGTTTTTAGGGTTTCCTAAAGCGTTCGCATACTTTTTAGCCTGGTCAGGCTTTTCTGCTAAAAGTAAATATTTCAATAAAATCACTCTCCTTTTCATTATTTCTACCATAGTTATAAAATATTTTTTATTAAGAAAATAAATGATAAAATAGACTAAAAATTATTTAGAGGTAACCAATGCTTTCTGATCTTATTTTATTTATTAATATGTACACGAAGTCCTATCTTTCTTTTAAAAGCAATAAAATACTGATTGATTACCAACAACGTTGGATAAAATTATTTTCTAAAGTAATTTCAAATCCTTTACCAGAAGAACTAAAAATACGATTCAATGAATGCTTTTCACTTCCTATTAATGTTTCAGAAAATACTACCATAAACATTCAGTTCAACATAGGTAATCTATTAGAAGAAATAGATAAGGTTAATATTCCAACTATATCAATATCTACCCAACAGTTTATTGAAAACAATTCTCAAAATAGACTATCTCTAATGACTAATTCTCAACTAATTGGGTATGCTATTGATAAATCTTTAAAAACTGTTAGCTCGAATCCAGTAATAGTTTGTAACTCTGATTTCTTTTTCAACTTTGTTCTAGATGGCAATCATAGAATTGACTATGCTAAAAAGAAAAGAATTGACACTATCAACTCTCAAGTTATCTCTTCAAAATTCTTAGCAACCACCCCTCATCTTTTCGAAGATAGGATAAGTTACCTTCTATTTTGTTTTCTAGAAGATGTTGCACTTCTTGAGTCTGCCCTTCATGAAAAGCAACAGAAAGGGATTTTTGGTATTCTAAGAACCGAATCGTCTCTTTTAAAGAAGCAATCAATTCTTCCAGCTGTTCAGAAGTATATTGACGATACATATTATCAAAATTAGGATGTCTGACATAGCCAATACCAATAAGATTTTCTACATCTATTTCTGGTTTTAACTCCTGTTTAATAGGATGTTTACGTTTAAATAGTTTCATTTTTATCCCCTTTATATATTAGCCTCTTAGTACTTGACTGAGGTAATCTTCTAAGACTTTTATCATTTTAACAAGTTCAATTATCCGTGTGGTTTCAACACCATCAATACTAACTATATACCTATCCCATGTTACCTCCTTAATTGGTTTATAACTAACTGAAAAAGGGAGTGGAAGATCTACTATCCCCTCCAATAAACACTTCAGTTCGTCTTTACTGTTAACATAAAAAGGGGTAGAATATTTGCCCAACTCGTAAGTCAGCTCCTGATAATCGTTAAAACTAACTTCAATATCAAGGGTCCCTGATTCTGAAAATTCTGGAGTGATAGCAGTCAACGAGAGACTATATAATAAATAATATCCCCCAAATTTATCATGTCGGTCATCAATTAACTCTATAAGACCTAGAGATGATAAGTTGCCTTCTATCAATTTTTTAAGTGCTCTCATTGTTAATTCTCCTTTATATATTTTAAGTAAATCACGATTTTACAAAAACAAAAGCTACACCGTTTAACGATGTAGCTTATTTTTTATCTGATAAGTTTAATAGTAACTGTTCAAGTTTAGTAACCAAAGGATCGTCTGGATGTTCCTTTAGATAATGTAATAATTCATCTTCTGAAATTCCCAGTGTTTTAAAAAATGGACTTTGTTTTGATGTAGCCATATAAACCTCTTGGAACTATTATACTTTATTACACGCTAAACTTCACCATAATACTCATCGTCTTCCTCATCTTCTGGCGGAAGTTCAAAGATTTCACCAGTCGCAAAATCCACTGCTTTTATTTCACTTTCTTGTGTCTGAGATTGGCTTTCTACGGTCATTTCAGGTAATTGAACGGGTACTTGTTCATAAACAGGCTCTTCTGTGGCTTGCGTGCTTGCTTCATCAGCTTGTGCTGCTTCAATTTCAGTTAGTTTTGAAGTATCAATATCATTATCTTTAACAAACTGATCATAACCTTTCATATCTGGATACCAGATATTTTTAGGGTCAATTTTTCCATCGCGTGCATTATTAAAGAGTTCTGGATCTTCAACCATAAAACGAGTATAATCATACCATTTCTCATCATTTGGATTATTGGATAATTCATCCTTCATAGGATGGTCTGTTACCATAGCCTTTTTATCTCGGAAAACATTTTGTTTTGAGATAAATACTAATGCTTCATCAACACCGATACGTGCAATTTCATCAGGTGTCATCAAGTCACGCTGATGAGCTTGTGTACTTGTAGATCCTGATACACGTTGACCACGTTGTTCAGAATAGCTTTTTTGTGTAATGGTTTGTTTACCAGCACGCATTGAGAAGTAACGCATAGTATCTTCGTCATTGGTTCCTAAGAATAGCAAGGTTGCACAGTTATTAACCATGGATTTTCTTGCTTTATCACCATAAATCGTATCAAGTTGACTAATGGCTTGAATGATGATTTTAACAGACATTTCACGACTACGAATAGATGCCAAAACTTCATTGAAATGAGGGATTTTACCAATGTTAGCAAATTCATCAAAAATAAATTGAACGTGTACTAAATCGTCAGCTGTATAACCATCTTTCTGACCTTGAATAATGGCATCAGCATTGTGTGTTAACTGGTCAAACATGACTGTAAACAAAGTAGATGCTAAGAAACTAAAAGCTTTGTTGGTTTCTGAAATAGCGACAAAGACGGCTGTTTTCTCAGTGTTCCAAGTATCCATTTCCATGGTATCAGACTTAATCAAATCTGTAACTGCTTGGTGGTCAAAAACAGAATATTGTGTAGCAACCATCGCAAAAACACTGGTTCTTGTTTCAGCGTCAAAGTTATCGTTGAACAAATTCCATTGCTTGCAAGCATAATTACCAGGCATTGACTCTTCAAGTTCCACAAACATCTTTTCAACTGTACTAGGTTCTTTATCATTTGGACGCCTTATGTTACGAAGCAATTCAGCAACCATAGAAAGATTAGGTATATAATCTCTAGTTTTGCTGTCAAAATATAGATAACCAATCAGAGCACGATTTAAAAGTAATTGAGCTTTATCCCAAAAAGGTTCTCCTTTGTGTTCATTTTCAGAAGCACCTTCAACCAACGCTTCGGTAATACGGTCAATATCTAGTTCAGATTTCATATAATTGAAAGGATTGAACATATCTGAATTAGTTAAATTGACCAGGTCAAAAACTTTAACCTGGTAACCGTGTTCTTCAAGCATCTTACCTGTTTCACGAACTAACAACCCTTTTGGATCGGTAACCACAAAACTTGAGTTCATTTGCATGAGATTAGGTTTAACATAAGTGAATGTTTTACCATCACCAGGAAGACCAACAACAAGAACATTTTTATTCAATTGCCATTGAAACGGAAGATTTTTATTAAATAAGCCCATTTGGGCATTCTTTGTGAAAATCATATTGTTGGTTGGCTCTGGATCTTTAAAGCCAGCAATCTCTTGAGCAATCGCAAATTTTGCTGAACCTGCTTCTTCACCATGACGATAATTCTCATCAGGTTTTATTTTTAAATAAAACATCATCCCAATAAAGAAACCAACCATTGCAGCTAAAATAGCAAATGGACTGAAGTTAGGATAAAAGTATGGTGGTTCAACATATTTTTCCAGAACAAAAGTATACTGGCTAAATAAATTTGTCATATCTGGTTTAGGAGCTATGCTATATAATGCATAAGCTCTGTGAGTTAGAAAAGCTAAAACCAGACTAATGATTAGATAAGGGATAAGAGGTTTCTTTTGAAGTTTCATCAGATACTCTTTCCTTTCTTCTTAGTTTGGACAGTATCAAGTTTTTCTTTAGTGTTTTTCTTGATTTTGTTAATCTGTTCTTTGGGTGTCAATTCTTTCTCTGATTTCATGTACTTTTCTTTAGCTTTCTTAGGGTCGTTAATGATTTCATTAAGGGTGTTTCTTAAAGCATCCGCAATAACTTCCCTATTAGGCGCTTCAAACCAGACTTGTTTAGTGCCATCACCTAAATCTTTAAAAGCAAAGCGTACACCTGATTTTTTAAGTTCATCTGTAAATTTTTTAAGGTTAACATCTGCTTCTAAAAAATCAATATGATCTTTCGTCAAAGACGACTGGTTAAAATTTTTCCAAGATTGTTGTCCCACAAGTTTTTGTTCATCATAAGCTTTATACAGTTGTTGCGCTGCATAAGCTAAAAAATGAAACAATTGTTTACCTGTTTCAAGTGTAACACGTGCACCTCTATCAAGAATTTGTTCTTGTTCCATAATCTTCTCCCCCTTTATGGATAAGCAGTTAATTCAGGAGCTTTTGAGACTAAATAGCCATATTTAGCTTCTTTGTTTTGTTTTACTGTTAATGTTAAACGTTTGTTGGCTGTTGTATTATCGTCATAGCGACAATTGATAACATAGGTCAAAGTCGTTACTTTTTTCGTCATCACTTCTTTTTCTAGCAAGACACTGACTGTTGTTGCTTTATCAGTATCAAATTGATTTAAATTAAGTGAATTTGAAATAAAATCTTCTCGAGCTGATGAGTTAGCAAAATAATTACTAATAAAATAGCGGCAAAAAACATCTGCGCCCTGGTTAATAGTAGTCTTTTCAATTTTAGGTTTATCCACTACTTTATTGTTGTAATGATTAGTAAGAGAAATTGCTAAACTAAAAATTGAAAATAACAAAGCAATCATTGTCCAAAAGTGGTGATGACTAGTTGAAGTGTGTGTTACTCTGGCGCTAGACGTGGGTTTAGTCAGCTTATTCTTTGCTTTAATTTTTTTAGTTGGCTTTTCCGCTACCTTTTGAACATTCACTTGCTTACTACCACGACTCCAAAAGAATTTTTTATCCTTCTTTAAGCCAAACTCACCTAATAACTCTTTAACGTCTTGATCTCCAGAAGATGGAATAGTAAGCTCCATCGACTCTAGTAATTCTCCATTTTTATCAAGATGAAAAAGCTGAAAGGTTGCTGTTGTATTGAGCTGTAAACAACGGTTTTCTTCCCCTTCCAGATAAAACTCTAATTCTTCACGATTTTGAAAATCGCGCTGTTGACCATTACTTAGGTTTGTAATGCGAAACATTACGCATCACCCCCAAGTTTATCCTTGTTATCAGCTAAAAAGGCTTCTAAGTCCGATAGACTCATACCATATTCTTTAAGAATTTCTTGTTGGCGTTTAGCTTCAAGTTCTTTAATATCAGCTTCCAACTGTTTAATTTTCTTTTGAGCAGCTTCAAGGGATGCTTTCGCTTTATTAAGTTGTTTCAACTTATCTTTTAAGCGATCACTTGTTGATTTTTGACGGCGTGCTGATTTTGAAGTGTGTTGTTCTGTTCCAAAAGTAGTTTCATTCATTTTCTTTTCTCCCTTTTATAGTGATAAATTATCTAAGCTATCATTAACAATTGTTTTCTCTTTAACAGGATAATCACCTTGATTTTGATTAACGGCAACAATATACCATTTATCAACTTGAACTTCAGTTACTTTATGAGTAACTTCTTTTTTATCTTTATAAGTTCTAGTTTGTAGTCGTCCTGTTACCTGAAGAGTGTCACCTTTGGCTGTTAACGTGTTAAAGCTTTCAGCAGGTGCTCCCCACAAGACACAGTCAATAAAGTCAGCTGGATAAGAACCATCCTCTGTTTTATAGTCTCTACTTGAAGCAAGTGTAAAAGAAATAACCGAACGGTCGTTGACTTTTCTTAACTCTGTATTTTTAGTCAGACGTCCTGTAATAATACTTTGATTTAACATTGCCTTCTCTCCTATTCATCATTACTAGCAATGACATCTCCATAAGAATTTTGTGAAGCTGTCGGATCTTGAAAATCTGTAATTAAAAGCGTACTCATGTTATTTACGAGATATTTGCCATCAACTTTATTGTAAGTTAATTGAATAATAGTGTTATTATCTACGCCTGTTTGAGCACCTTCAGTTGAATTCTTTTTCTGAAGTAAATCATTTGTGTAATTAACATAGCAAATAACTTTATCATTGGTTTTATCAATATAAATTTGAGCATCTTTAAACTCAAAATTAACAACAAAGCCTTTATAAGCTTGATTTTGTGCTGTCTCTTCTTCAGAAACAGCAGCATTATACATGCCATCAGTCATATAATCTTTGTATCTGTTACGATTTTCTTCAAGATCTTTTTTAGTGTAATAAGCAATCAAAAACTGCTTAACCCAACCCTCAGTCAACTGATGACCTTCTTTAACCTTTTTGGTTAAAGTTGTATGACTTGAAGATTGATTATCTGTTTTCTTGCTCATTGACCCAAAACCTAAGCCAATGAGAAAGATAATAATAATCCCTACAATCATCATGACCCGTTTGAAAAAAGTCACTTTAAATTCATCTATCATTTTTTTCCTTTCATTTTTAAGGGGTTGCAAACGTGTAGTACGGAGCGTTACGACAAACACGCCAGTGAATTTGGCTTTTGTTACCTGCATAGTTACATTCAGATACCAAAAAACTACCATCAGCATTAACCACTTCAACAATCATAACGTGTCCATATTGTGGATAAGTGCTATCAAAGCCACCAGCTGTTGAACAAACAGCTCCTGCCGTTGGCATCGTACTAAATTTCCAACCTTTTGCGACAAGATTTCCTACCCAGCTTTTACCATCGCCAAGGTGACCATAACTTCCTGATAAATCCGTGATTTCACCTAATTCAACCAGACGATTATAAGCATACCAGGTACATTGACCTGCAGGATAACCACTACCAGGTTGTGTTGTCATACTAACACCAGTTGGCATACTCTTAATTTTATCCCGATACTCTTCAGGAAAATTCCAAGAGGAAGCCATTGTTCCACCACCAGCAATTGATTGATGAAACCAAGATAACGCTTGTTTGGCATAACTTTGACGTTGCGAAAGTGTTCCGTTGTTGATACCTTCCCATTTTGTTAAGAAGGTTCTGGTAAGACTATCTGTATCAGAATTAGAGGTTAACACACTTTTTAAAATGTTTTGATAGTAAGGTGAATCACCTTCTAGCATAAATCGAATTTGTGTTTCTAGCTCATACCATTTTTTACCAATTGAATTAGCATAATTGATTAACATGGTATGACGAGTACCGCCATCGGTGGTATCCGTCCATTGACCAAGTCCAAGCCCACGATGAAGGATATTAGGATAACCACCACCGTAGATCGCTGTACCACCCATATTCAACCAATTAACATCATCCCAACAGCCATCAGATGCACCAATAGGAGGGTTAAGATAATCACCTTCAGCTCGTTTTGGGGTAATAGATGACTCAACGGCAAAGTTCCCAACCACTGCAGCAATACCATTATCAGTAGCGCTTGGATAAAACTTCTTCATCAAGTCATAAAATTGTTTAGCACGTCCACTCAATTCAGATGATGTTCGCATAACGACAGTTGTTTGAGCGTACTTAACAAATGGGAAATAAAAACCAGGATTAACTAACACCCAAACGTTTGTCTTATTTTTCTTTGTCTGCTCCGTATATCCATATGAAACATCTTTATTTTTTATGTCTTGTAACCATTGAGAATCTTTACTATCAACTTCACCATAGTTTTTGGCATAGGCAATCTTTTGTGAACCACCAGAAACTGTTCCAAGCTCGGCTCCTGCTTCTACCTTATCACCTGTTTTAACTCGAATAGCTGATATGTTATAAAAAATAAAACGAGCATCGTTATCTGAAATAATTAAATTAGTTGTTTTAGTTTCGTTACCCTTCAAATCTTTTGTTGTAACGGTAATTTTACCATCCATGACTGCATAAAGCTTTTGACCTGACTGAGCTTGAAGTGTGGTTGTTGGATCGATTTTATCCTTTGAAGTATAACCATATCGCTTAGAAATCGTAAGGTAATCTGTATCGCTCTTAGCATCATCTGCCGAATAAAATGGATTAATCAATTCTTGAGTAGCTAAGTATTTTCCTGTTTCGGATTGGCTCTCAAGAATTTCTTTATAATCTGCTAAGTCATCTTTATCCAACTTCATCCAAGCTTTACCGTTAGTATAAAGCTCAGCCATAGTTTTTAGGTTATCAATATCGCTATTTTCTTCTTTCCAAATATCATCCAGCGCATCCGAAAAATGATTAAACCCAAGCGCTCCTGTCAATTTACCACCTGTCCCATCATCCCAGTTAGCATCTGGTTCCCATTCACCACCATAGCGAAAGTTCATGTAAAGCAAGATAGAATCAATATCCGTGTAATATTCAACTTGGTCAGATGATTTTTGGCGGTCAACTTGTGAAATATGAAGCCAGGATTGATTAAGTGTAAAATCATTTTGTTGAATAACATTGCTTGAAAAGATTGAGGATACAAGGATTACCAAAAATAAAGTAAAACCAACAACAGCACTAACAATCCACGTCATAGGGTTAGCTAATATAGTTGCTGCTGCACTTGTTGCCGTTTTTACAGCTGAAGCAGTGGTCTGTGCTACTTTTGTAGCAACCTTAGCAGTGGTTTTAGTGGCAAATTTAGCGCTATCCTTAGCACTTCTATAAGCTCCACGGCTAACGTTTACCATACCTTTGCTTTTTCGATAAGCTAGTTTAGCTCCTCGCCAAGTCACCTTACCAGCCTGCTTAGCAACTGCTTTTGATTGTCTTGTTCGATACTGTAGATTTTGTAAATCTGACAAAGTATCATCTTGATCCATGGCAGTAGATTTAATTTGATGACTAGCATTTAATGCAATGTTTTTACCAGTCCGTCTAGCTTTCTGACCGATGGTTGGATTAGTCTTTCTGACTTTCTTTTTGATTTTCTTAGTAGCTTTCTTTTCAGCTAGCGCTTTCTCTAAGTCGTCTACAATCTTTTCACCATCAACATCTTTATCAATACCTTTCTCAGCTCTTCTTAAAGCTGCTCTAGCATGTTTCACCTTAATCTTAGCTTCACGATGCTCTTTTTTAGCAGCATTTTGAGCTTTCTTAGCTGACAACTGATTATGACGTTGAACACTTTCTTTAATATGACGTTTTCTAACCACACGCTTTCTTAAATCATCTTTGTTAGACATGATTCACCCCCTCTCCTTCTAACTATCCTGATAAATAAATTGATTAATCAATTTGACGGTAAGCATCCGTTGCCACTAAGCGGAATAGTTCGGTATTTTTAGGAATTGGATTTTCAAATGGTACTGCCGTTTGACCAGCAATGATTAATCCTGTCCCTTTTGCTTTTGGTTTTTCAATATAACGAATAAGTGCATCTGTCAAATTAATGGTTTGTGTTAGATAAGCTAAGTCTGTTTTCTTTTGCTTCAACAAAACAATAAATTCACTGTTTGAAATCAACTTACGTCCTTCAGTACGATTCAACAAAGTTTCAACGTTTTGAGTGATACCTGTTGGAATAGCACCATACTTACGAACACGGGCGTAAAGGTTAGTAAAGAACTCTGCTTGATTATCTGTTAAGAATTGATTTTGCATTTCATCAAAGTAGATACGAGTTGTTAGCTTACCTTGATTATTAACGACCTGGTTCCAGATATAATCTTGTACAACCATTAAAGCAAATGGTTTTAACTTACCATCCAATTTTTTCAGATTGAAAATAACCACTTGATTATTCAAGTTAACATTAGTTTCATGAGCAAAAATATCTTGAGACCCGTTCGTATATGACTCAGATTTTAATGCTAAATCTTGGGCAACTTCTTCAGGTTGTTCAACTAAAATGTCGTACCAATCTTTCAAAGTTGGTGTTCTATCAGTAATTCGTTCATAACAAAGACGAGTCACACGGTCAATGATTGAGAAGTCTTCATCAGTAACTTCTTGCAGAATATTTTCAAAAAGCCCCATGATAAGTGATGACTTCTCACCAATCGGATCAGCATCTTCAGCTGATAAATTTTCTTCATCTGGTAAATCCATCAAGTTCAAGTGTGTCTGTGAACCTGGGAAAATATCAATTAGTTGGGCATCAAATGCACGACCAATGTCCGAATACTCATCTTCAGGGTCTACAATAATAATACGGTCATCAGGATACCTCAAAATAGTTGGGATAACTTCACTGGTTTTAACAAAAACAGACTTACCAGAACCTGAAGAACCTAAAATGACACCAGATGACGTGTTCAAATCACGTTGACGGTCAAGCGTAATAATATTGTTTGAAATTTGATTTTGCCCATAGTAGATAGCCATAGGACTGCTACTTTGCAAATCAGTATTCGTAAATGGAATTTGTGTAGCAATGTTTGTTGTTGTCATATCACGCATGAAGCGGTGTTTAACATCAAGATAAGTTTTTCCAATTGGCAAAATAGTATTAAGCGCTTCTTCTTGATGGTAGTAAGTTTCTTCAAAATCAACCACATGCTTACGTCCAGCTTGTTTGACACGGTTTGTATAATCAGCAAGTTCTTCAGGTGTATCTGCTTTTAACATGACTGCAAAAATACCTGAGAACATTTTTTGGTCATTATCATTAATTTCAGTACTCCATTTAGCGGCTTCTTCAGCAGTAGCTTGAGCTACACCTGATACTGCTAAATTTCCTGAAATACCTTTGTCTGCAGCAACCTTTTGAGACTTAATCATATCCATTTTTACCCCTGCCTCAGCTGTATTGATTTTCTGAACAGCATCTGCTGGGTCATACGGTTTAGCATGAATTGTAATCGCTAATTCAATCCCAATGTCGGTAATTGACTTGATTAGACGATCATTTAGAAAAGCTGGAAAACTTCTAGCAAAAAGAACTTTACAGTATTTCTTATCTATCATAAATTGATCCTGTTGAAACCAAATACGTCCAGGAGCAACAAAAGATTTTGTTGTTAAACCACTAATACGTACATCTTTATAATCAACATTCAAATAAGGATTGCCACGTAACAAATCAGCAAAAATATTTAATCGCTCTGTTCCTGTCAAAGGCGTAAAAGGAATATCAATCACTTGAAATTGTTTTGAAAAATTGTTTTCAACATCATTCAATTTACGATAAGCTTGTTTACGATCTCGTGCAGAAGTTGAAACCGTGATAAATTTTTCAACCTTGAAATTATTTTGGTCGGTTGCAAAACGTGATGTAATCATATCATTGTATTCTTGACGATAAACATCACGGTCATCACTTTCAAGTTCATAGGTAATTTGGCTTAAAAGTGTTGACGGAACAGGACGATTAATAATTAGTAATTGATAAGTATTATCACTATCTAAGCCGTTTAAAGCTTCAACATAATAATCAATAATATCAAGTTTTTCATCTTCATCTGCCGTGAGATAATTTGTATCGCCAAGTTCCCAGGTTTTTGAGTACTCCTCATCAACAATGTGCATCAAACCGTCCTCAAACAAAGACGTATATTTAATTGTGTTTTGAGTACTAGCTTTCAAAGCTTTTTTGAGCTGTTTTGCTCGCTCTTTATCTTCTTTAGTCAAAGGTGTCGTTCCATTCATGGACGCCCTTTTGTTGAATAAACGTACCATTCATATCCTCACTTTCAAAATCTGTTTGATAAGCACGTTCTTGTACTGTAAATTTAAACATCAAAACTTCTTTAATTTGTTCGTCTTTTTTTATACCATAGATAAATGATGGTGGAACCGTCAAAGCTAATACCAGATAAAACAAAATATCAGGCAATTTCAAGAAAGAGATCAATGTTGCTAAAGCAACACCAATGACAATCCCGATTAGCATAATGAGTTGTCTCAAAGTAAAACCACCAACAACACTTCGTTCAAATTGATCAATGGCTTTAAAAAACTCAGAACCTAATTTGTTCATTTTTCTCCTTTCCATCAAAAAAAGCAGTTTTTAAAGAACTGCTTTTCACTTACATAATCCATAATCTTTAAATAAACTTCGATTAATTTTTTGTTATCTCTAACATTTAATTATTAGATAAATTCAATTTATCTGGTGTAAAATTCAATTCATCGTTTTCAGTAACAATATCTAATTTTCCTATGACTTCTGATAAAGTATTTGATATCAGTAAGTGATGTTTGAATTGCACCCTATAATCGTTATCAGCATACTTAACTAAAGTCTCTAAGGAATTTTTTAACAACTCTTGAGCAACTAAGATATTATCTCCTGCATTTAGCACTTCATGAATTACCATTATTTTCTCTAATGAGTCATTTAATGCTGGCGGGTTATCGTCCAAGCCAAGTAAATATGGAACAGATACACCAAAATAATCTGCAAGTATCTGGGCATTTTTCTTTTTCGGTGTTCTTATTCCTTGATTATATCCCGACAAAGTTGGATAAGCAATCCCAGTTTCCTCACTAATCGTTGTTAATTTTTTTGACTTTCTTTAATAAGCTTTTCAATATTATTCTTCATAATTCCCTCTTTCTAAATCTATTTTTAGGTTTATCGAAAAATAAATCATTCATATTTTTACCTCTATGATACATTCAACAATTGTTTAGCTTTACGTTGGGAACCAATCAATAAAATTAAGAATACTACACATTTACCTATATAGCTAAAACCTGAAGCATATGCTCCTAACCAACTATTTTTATCTAATTGAACTAATGTATCAACCCTAAATCCTTGCCAAATGGCAAGCAATAGAATTATTACAGCACCCTGAAGAGCAACTGCTCCAAACATTTTTAAAAAGTTAACAGCAATATGACGTGTATTATCACTCATCCAAAAAGCAACGATTACAGGTGCTATTGCTTTAAAGAAATAAAGTTCAATGAAACGCAATAGAACGATTACTTTTAAAGATAGAGTTGCTGCGGCACCAACAATAAAACCAATACCGTCAATCATCAATCTAATTCCATATTTACCGTGTTTAATCGGAACATATTGAAAACCTGCACCTTTAAAATCAACACCAATCAGCTTGGTAATACCATTAGTAAACCACATAATTGCATTTAAAACTGCACCTGATTGAGCTACTAAAAAGTAGGCAATAAAATATTTAACCGCCACTTCTAAGAAAAGCTTCCAAGTCATCTCACCACCTTGGTTCCGAATAAATCTGTACCAAGAGAGCATTTCAATTAAAAATAAAATCGAAATCAGAATATAACCTATTGCCATCAAAGACTTGTTGATTGCACCAATTGATGAATTAACTGTTTTATTATAACTTCCTAAAGTCTCAGTCAATTCCGAAACAATTTTATCCATATCTCTCCTTTCTAGCATAATAAAAAAGAGCCTTGAAAATAAGGTTCTCATCCTATAATTATTTGTGTTCTTCTACTTTTGAAAAAGTGGCAACTAATGCAAGTAAAACAATGACAATTCCTATAATCCAAGCATCTAATACAGGGTGTGGGAAAAAATTCGGATTTCCTGTAGATATAAAATCTGAACCAAAAAGACAATCAACTAGACTTTTTGAAACGCCAGTAATTTCACTCTCGCCTCTTAAGTCTGCAATCATCCCAATAACAAGCAGAAACATAAATTTAGAAACAAACCAAACCAAGAATACACCGAGTGCTGATTTGATTAAATTAAAGAAAAGCATTGTTAAATATAGTGGAGACATAAGAACAAAAAATAAAGCTTTGAAAAATCCACGTCCTAGAAAGCCTAAAGCATCCTTTAAGTGTTCGCCCAATGTTGGCTTATAAGATGCGTTAATACGTTCCAACTCAGCTTGTGACTCTTCTGGCGTATGCCATCTAATACCAAAATGTTCCCATTTAGCATTATCAAGTTCATCCGCTGTTGGTGGACGTCCATTAGTGGCTTCAAAGTTTTTTGCAAAAGCTACATAATCAAATTCCTTGTTCATTTTCTTTTCTCCTTGTAACCCTTTTACTTACCTTTATTATACCACTTTTTCAACTGATTATCTTACATGTATGTAAGTTATTAGAATGAAATTGAGTGCATAGCCGCAACAATTGCAGCTGCAACACCTGCTGAAATAACTGCAACAGCTCCACCTGAAACCATTGCTGTCATGCCTTGGTCCATCATTGCCGGATTACCATTTTTACGCCCTGCAAAATAATCAAAGGCTCCTGTTAATACCCAGCCCAAACCGATGATTGATAAAATAGCTCCTAGAGCTGTAACTACACGAACTGCTGTGTCCATAAATAAATTTTCTCCTTTAAATAAAATGTTTAATTAAATAAAATGTTTAATAAAAATAAAAGGCTGTAAATAGTCTTATCAGTTATTTTTACAGCCTTTTCCAACCAAGTGGGCAATTACCTGCTCCTAGAAGAGTATTATCTGGAGATTTAGACGTAACATTAATTAGGCAAGATAATACTCTTCTAGGAACAGGCAATGCCTGTTCTTGTTTTAATTAGTTATGTTTTTCTTTTCTACGAAGACCAAACGCTACACCAACAGTCATAACAAGACCTACGATAGATGCTAAAACATTTAATGCTGTAGTTTTTTCACCAGTTGTTGGAAGGACACTAGCCTTAACAGCTGGAACTTCTTCCACTGGTTTAGCAGGTGTTTCTGGTGTTGGTGTATGAGTTGTTACTTTAGCAACTAACTCACGACCATTAATAGTGTTGATGAAAGTATTTTCAACTTCACCATCTTTAATACGTTCCACTTCAATCCAAAAGTCAGCATCGAAAGTACCTTCAACACCTAGTGATTTAAGAAAATCTTCATCAATGCTATAAGCCCATTCACCTTTTTGAGCATCCCAAGTAACCTTAACAATTTTATTAATGAAATCATCATTAGTATCTTGATTGAACTCAAAGATAAAATGATAGTTTGTTCCAGCTGCGATAGTATCGCCTGCTTTAATGACTGTACCATCTTCAGTAATAACATCGTATGTTAACGTCATATCTTCTTTGGCAGTATACTCTGTACCAGTAATGACACCTTTCCAGTTTCCTGTGTAGCGGTCATGTTCAATATCTAACTTATCTTTACCATCATATTGCCAAAGTGTGTCATGATCTTTTGGAACAGTCACACCATCCAGTTTATAGTTAAAGACTTGATTAAGTCCGACTTCTTGACCATCAAGAACTGTACCATCTTTGCTAATAGCGTGTTTTTCTGGTGAAACATCTGGAACTTTTACAAAGACAATATTTGATTGATAACCATTACCAAATTCAACTTGCACAAAGGTGTTTTCAGCTTTTTCGCCTGGTTGAGCAATAACTTCAACTGGTAAGTTTACAGTAACGTTATTACCAGTTAGAACATAATTTTCGTAGTAATCTTTCAAATCATTTGGAATCCATACAATAAATTCACCATTTGGAGTAAGGTTCGCACCATCCAAGAAAGTTTGAATTTCAGTTGGAATTGGTTGACCTGCTTCAATATCATAAAATGTTCCTTTGGCAGTAATATCATTGCCTTTACTATCTGTTACAGTAGCTTTTGTTACGTCAGGTTTGACAGTCGCATCATCAGTATCATCATAAATACCTGCTGCTTTTGTTGTTGTATTAACATCAACAACTGTATTAACGTAAGTACTATAATCTGTAATCAAATGGAAGGTAACATCTTTATCAAATACTGTTTTACCATCAATATCACTACCCGCTTTATCTGTAACAGTTTTAGTTGGTTTTGGATTATCTGGAGTGTCAATTGAAGGAATATTTGAAACAACTTTATAATAACCTTTAGCGGTTGAATAAATCGTTTCAAAAGCATTATCATAATGAGCATTATCATTAAGTGGTTTACCAACAAAAACAAAACCTGGAACTTCAACATCTTGATCACGATGAGCGTTCAAAAGTGACAATAATTTAGCTGTTCCTGCAAGTTGATAACCATTTTCGGTTGTTTTAAGTGTATAATAGTCAGCATTTGCTTTAGCAGTGGCTTCACTATCTACTTCAAAACCTGCTGGGAATGGATCATTCATCACAACAGCAGTCAATTCTTCACGACCTGCTAAGAGGTTACCATTTTTTAGTACCCAGTTTACTATTGAGCCTTTAGCAACAGTTTTACCATTAATATCAACATTGTCATTGTTAGTAACTGCTTTTTCGTTTGTTGGTTTTTGAGTTACTTCAACAGGATGAACTGCTGTTTTAAGTGTAATATCATGAACAGTTGCTGAAAGAGCTGGTGTCGTTACTTCTGTTTCAACAGTAACTGGAGCAACTTCAGTAGCAAGTTTGATAGCGTGAGTTTCAGCTTGAACATTAACATCGTGAAGAGTTACAGCTTTAGGTACAGTTACTTGTCCAGGTGTAATATGTACATCTTGTACTGAAACTGGTAATAACTCTGTATATGTTGGCGTTTCAACATTTTCAACATTCACATGACGTGGTGTTACGATACTAACTTTTGCTTGTGCCCCAAAATCAGTACGAGCAACGGCAACACCGTTACCACCAGCAGTATTTCGAATAACAGTTGAATATTGATTGCTATATTGTGCAATCAGAGCGACGCCATCGGGAGCTGAGTTAAAACCAGTCAATGCACTAGTTGGAGTTGTATTTTTACCATAAGTAAGTCCTAAGTTTTCATCGACAGCAACACGGTGTCCGCCAACACCTGAATTTGTTGCAAATCCACCGCCAACACCAAGGACAGTTACGCCGTCTGCTTCTAGGAATTGACCAATATCAAAGTCTCCTAAAAGGGAAATCCAGAGATAATTATCGTTATTATCTGGTGAGTCAACACGAATAACTGTACGAATACCATCAGATTTATCGTTAACTCCGTAACGATAACCGTCTACAGCATTAATAGCACCATCTTGATTCCAAAAAACAACTTCATCTCCTGGTGATGAAAGCCCTGAAGTATCAGTATGGAACAGTACGTACGCATCGTGTCGTGAGCCATCAAGCATAGTAATAGCATTTGGAATACGATACCACTTTAGAATTTTACCCTTCCAAATTTGAGTCGTTGTACCATCTGCGTTATAATCGTATGCTTCAGCCCATTTTGAACCAATGTTACTAGTAAGATTATCACCTTGTGGCGCAACATTTCCCCAGTTCATATTTGCAACAACATGAGATTGATTAACATTACCTTTAACGTAAACAGTTGCTTTCCCTGGTTCTAGAGAACCGTTTGCAACAATTTCTACACCATTAACGTTTTGAACCTTCTTGAATTGACTTGTACCTGATTGAGTGTATCCGTTTGATCCAACGTGTTGAACCCAACCATCAGTTGCACCAAGTACATTGTTGTCATTAGCTTTCTCAAATTGAGATTTAACTCGTTCGATTTCATCTGAATTAAATTTATCAGCTGTTGCTTTATCTGTTGCATAATCACCAGTGTAATTCAACCCAGCACGATCAAACGCTGCTTTATTCTTTTTGTCTACTTCAGCTTTTTTAGCATCATAGGCATTTTTCTTTGCAGTATTTTCATTTTGAATTTGTTCGTTTTTTGCAGCAACGTCATTAACTTTATCAGATTGCTCTTTAGCAATCTTTTGCGCTTCTTCTACAGTTGTTTCAATAGTGCTAGTTTTAGTAACTGTTGTTCCAGAAGCAGTTGCCTTAGCAATAGCATCATTGATAGCTTTATTTGCAGCTGCTTGAGCATCTGCTGCAGCTTTTTTGTTAGATGAATTAGTAGTTTCAGCATTTGCTTTGGCTGTTGTAGCATCTTTTAGAGCTCGTTCTTGTTTAGCAATATCTTTTTTAGCTTCTTCAACTGAAGTGTATGTTTGTGATGTTCCTTTTGTAAGATCTAAGCCAGCATTTTGAGCTTCTTTAGTTAAATCTGAAATAACTTTATCAGCTACTTTTTGAGTTTCAGCTGCTTTATCTAAAGTTGCTGTTTGTTTATCACTATCAGCTTGAGCATCTGCTGCTGAAGTGTATGTTTTTGCATCTCCAGTTGAAACTGTTACCCCTGAAGCTTTAGCATTATCAGCCGATTTTTTAATAGCTTCATCGATGCTAGCTTGTGTTTCTTTAAATTCAGTAAGTTTAGCGACTTGAGCTTGAGCATCTGCTAAAGCTTTAGATAGATCATCATATGATTTTGAACCAGTTGTGCTGACTGTAACACCTGCTTTTTTAGCTTCTTCAAGAGCTTGTGCCATTGAATTGCTAATGGTGTTTTGAGTATCTTGAGCTTTTTTCAAATTAGCAACTTGATTTGCTAAATTTTCAAGAGCTTTTTTAGCATCAGTTGTTTTAGCACCAGCTTTAACACTCACTTTTACACCTGACCCCGTAGCTGCTTCCACTGCTTTAGGAAGTTGTTCATTGACTTGCTTTTGAGCTTCAGTCACAGTAGAAAGATTATCTACTTGTTTTTTAGCATCAACCTTGGCATCATCAACTGAAGTATACGTTTTTGCTGATTTGCTTGCTTCGGTTGAGACTTCAACACCTGCTGCTTTAGCTGCTTCTTCAGCTGTTGCTTTAGCATTGTCAACTTCTTTTTGTGTTTCAACAGCTTGGTCAATGGCTTCTTTTTGCTTGGCTAAATCAGCTTGAGCATCTGCATAACTAGAATGAGTTACAGTACCATTTTGATCTACTTCAACTCCTGCTGTTTGAGCATCAGAGACTGATTGATCTAAACCATCTGATGTTATTTTGTCAGTCATTTGACCTGTCTGCTCACCTGATTGATTGGTTAAACCAGTGTGCTCTTGACTGTTATCAGCTTGAGCATCTGCTAAATTAGTAGCATTACTATCCGAAACAATTGTTACCTCTGGTTGAGTATCAACTGTATTCGCTATATCATCAGCATATGCTGAACTTGAAAATGTAACGACTGCTCCAAGAGCAATCCCTGAAGCTAGACCTTTCGCCCATTTTTTCTTGCGGAAAAATCCGTGTCCCTTTTTGATTTGTGATTGTTGAATAAATTTATTTGACATAATAACCTTCTGGTTTTTCCTAAAAAATTACAGCAATAAAAAACGAACAGTTTATTGACATGTTCGGGTCTACTTAAAAATTGAAGAAAAGAATAAGGAAAAGTAGTTTATCGACCTGCTTAGGTCAGGAGTAAAAGACGTTATGAATAAAGCAAAAACTCTATGATTAATAACCATAGAGTTGCTTTGACATTATTTAGCTTTGTTACGGCGTACTTCAATCAATCCCCAAAGTGTCATTAGACAACCAAGAAGGATTGTAAGAATAGAACTATTTTCACCAGTTTCTGGAAGTACACTAGCTTTAACAGCTGGAACTTCTTCTACTGCTTTAACTGATGATGAAGAAGTTGAAGATTGAATTTCTACTTGAGGATCTTCAACTCGATAACCTAAAATCTTACCAGTTTTATCAACAATCGGAACTGGAGTTTTTCCTTGAGCAACAATAGCATTATATTCATCTTGCAATCGTTGTTTTTCTTGAGCATCCAGAATAGTTTGATAAGCTTTTGAAGTTGTATCATAAACCGCTTGTGCTACTGCTTGTTTAACTTGTAAGTCTTTTAATTTAAGTAATTCTGTTTCTAACGTATCAAGAGCATCTAGCAAATGAGTTCTTGCTGTTTCTTCTTGTTTTTTAGCATCAGCTAATAATTGAGGGGCAGTTTGCAAACTTGTCAAATAATGTTTAGCTTTGTCTAAATTAGCTTTTGTAGCTACGACATTTGCTTGAGCACTACTAACATTATCTTGAGCAGTAGCAAGACTATTTTGCAAACCAACTAAACGAGCTTGTTCAGCCGTAAGATTTGCTTCCTTAGTGGCTAATGTCGCTTGTTTGGTAGAAAGAACTTGTTTAGCAGATGCTAGATTAGCTTGTTTAACTGTAATATCAGCATTTAAATCATCTACTGCTTTTTGAGCTTTAACAAGACTTTCCTGTGCTTGCTTCAATGTTGATTGAGCTGAAGCAAGGTTAGCTTTAGCAGTTGGCGTTTGAATAGCTACTGACTGTGTTTGTGTTAAGGTAGCACTTGCTGACGATAATTGTGAAATTGCATTATCGTATGCTGCTTGAGCAGTAGCTTTAGCTTGTTGGGCAGTTGATTTTTTTGATTGGGCTTGTGCCAAAGTTGATTGGGCTGTTTCAAGAACTGCTTTAGCTGAAGTTAATGCTTCTTGTTTAGCTTTAATATCAGCATTCAAATCTTCTACTGCTTGAGTTGCTTTTGTTAAACGTTCTTGTGCTTTAGTTAAAGCTGTCTCTGCTAAAGTAAGATTAGCTTGAGCAGTCGGAGTTTGAACAGCCACTGATTGGACTTGCGTTAAAGCAGAACTTGCTGACGATAATTGTGAAATTGCATTATCGTATGCTGCTTGAGCTGTTGGTTTTGCTGATTGAGCTGCTGTATTAGCTACTGTTGCTTGATTGTAACTATCTTTAGCTGCATTGTAAGTGGCAGTTACATTTTCAGCTGATTTTGGATTAGCAATAGCAATTGTATCAAAATTATTATTTTTAGTTACTAGTTGATCTTCCGCAACAGAAATAAAGTGTACACCAGCAAAAGCTCCATTTTCTGATGAAGGTTTTGAAAAGTCGATAGCAAAGTAAACATGAGAATTGACATCTCCACCGCCAACAATATCTCGAGCATGGCGCCATTCATCCGCATTAAACATAAAGTCTGTGACAGCTTCATATACTCTTTGTTTTAATGTAGCAAATGTAATACAGTCATAAACTGCTGAAGAAGCCCAATCTTCATAATATTGACCACCTGTTGCTTCATCGTCAGATGGTGAAGTTGGCAATCCAAAGTATCGAGCTGCATTATTGACAGCTTTAGCATCATGACCAACTTGACCTTCGTTTATAGCTTTTGTAACATTCCAACCATCTGAAACATATCCATCAGTAACAAGATCTGCAAATTTTACAGATGAACTAGTAACTGAAACTTGTGGTGTTCCGAAAGCTTTTCTGATTTGATTAACTAAATCAGCAGCAAATTGAGATAATTCTTTAATAACATCTTCTGGAAGATCGTTAATTTGATATTTTGTTGAATTATCATCGTTAGGATTACTCTTATAGCTATTCAATTTAGCTAAGGCTTCTGATTCTTCAACTAATGTTTTCAATACTTGTTGACGTTCTTCAGAAGACAATGAATAATCATTATATTTTTTCAACGCTTCAACATAAGCTTGAGTCAAAGTAATTTTGTTAATAGCTTTATAATCATTTTCAGCTGTTTTATATGCAGCTTCAGCATCTTTTAGAGCTTGTTCAGTTTGTTGAGCTGTTACTGTTTTAGCATCTAAATCTGATTTTGTTGAAGTAACATTTTGATTTGCTGTATCAACGGCTGTTTTAGCGTTATCAATTGCTATTTGACGATTTGCATCAGCTTCTTGTGCTTCTTTCAAACCTTTTTGAGCATCAGTTAACGCTGTTTCTTTATTTGCTTTATCAACTTTAGCAGCATCAGCTTCATCCAAAATGGCTTTTTGACCTGTACCATCTAGGATTGCTTGCTTGTCATTGACATCTTTTTGTGCTGCATCTACAGCTGATTGAGCTGCATCTTCAATAGCTTGTGTCTGAGTTACCGTTGCTGTTTTAGCATCTAAATCTGATTTGGTTGACGTAACAGTTTGGTTAGCTTCATCAACTGTTTTCTGAGCATTATCAATCGCTTCTTGACGATTGGCATCCGCTTCTTGCGCTTTAGTTAAATCAGATTGTGATTGTTTAACTTGCTCTTGAGCTGAATTAACATCATTTTGGGCTTTGTCACGATTTGCAATAATTTCAGCTTGACCTGTACCGTCCAAGATAGCTTGCTTGTCGTTAACATCTTTTTGAGCTGCATCTACAGCTGCTTGGGAATCATTAACAGATTGTTGTGCTTGACTAACAACTGAAGATTGATTGCTAACCGCTTCTTGCGCTTTGTTGACTACATCTTCTGCCACTTTTTCAGCACCTTGAGCTTGTGCTACTTCTTTTTCCGCTTCTGTAACATCATTTTGGGCGGTAGCAATATTTTCTGGTGTTGCTTGATCAACGAGTTTTTGAGCTTCACTTGTTTCCTGTTGAGCTTTGTCATACGCTGTTTGTGCTTTATCTGCTGATTGTGTTGCATCACTCACAACTTGTTCTTGATTGCTAACTGCTTGGTTAGCTGTATCAAGATTAGCTTTTGCTACATCAACATCAGATTTTGTAACATTTTCTGTTGCTTGATTTTGTGCTACTTCCGTATTATTTGATACTGTCGCTAAATCAGTGTCATCAGCATGTACTTGGGTAACAACTCCAAAACTTGCTACCACTGTCGCTGCTGCTGTAACTACTTTTGCTTTATTCATAACGTCTTTTACTCCTTTAACTGCCATTTTCTTATTCTTCCTTATTTTAGCACTTTGAAATTAAATTTCTTGATTTTTGCGTTTTTTCAAGCCAAAACCAAGAACTGATAAAATGAGGGCACCTACAACTGATAAAACAGTTGAATTTTTTTCACCAGTATGCGGTAAAGTGACTGTATCACCTTGAATGGTTTTGGCTGTGTAAGTTCCATCAGCATTAGATTTAACACCTACAACTTCAGGAGCTACTTTTTCACCTGTTGAGAGAGTGACTAAACCGTCTCGAATATCAACAAGACTTGCACCGTTGTACAGTGTCACAGGATTACTACGAGTCACATCACGAACAACTTGACCAGTTACTGTTGAAGTTGTTCCGACCTGCGAAGCTCCAGCATTTTGAGCTGTTTCTGCTGTAATATTTGGATTGTTCGTTGGAACGCTTGTATCAGGAACTACGGTAGCTTTACCACCATCTGTAGTTGGGACTTCTACCTCTCCAGGCTGCTCTGATGGTGTTTCTGTTGACTTTTCAGGCTCTGTAGCTGGTTGCGTTGGTTCTGTTTCTGTTGTTTCAGATCCTCGTTTACTTCCTTCAGGAGCTTCTGTTGAAGAAGATGATGATGGAGTTGGGATATTCGATTCACTTCCAGGTGTTACTTCTGATGATGAAGGAGCAGGTGTTGGATCGACTTGCTCGGTTGATGGAGAAGTGGTCCCATCTGAAATAACTTCATCTGCATAAACTCCTGTTGATGCTGTCGCTAAAATAGCTGTTGAAAATAAAGCTAACGCTTTTACTTTTTTCATGTTTGCTCCTTTATTCTTTCCTTTGTCGATGATAACCTCTTCCTGTTAAAACGAGGACATATTTTCCGTTTCGTTTAACTCGTTCAGCGATGATAAAGTGTTTTCGCTTAATGAATTTAATAGCTGAATAAATTTCATGAAACCTTAAAATATCTTCACCAACAATTGTGATTTTACCGTTAATTGTTCTTTTTTTCTGAACAACGGCAAATTTAGGTTTGATAATAACTTGTCTTCCATCGTCAAGATAAGCCATCGCTTCACCTTGACGTCCTAAAAGACGTAAATCTGATAATGTTAAAAATGGTTTATCAGATACTTGTAGCAAGTTTGACATAACAAACTCCTTTCTTGCTTATGTGGATTTTTCCATCTGCAAAAACGCATGAGTAATACTCACACCTCTTCAAAAAGAGGTAAGCCAAGACGTGCCTGCTACTTTAGCAGGCTGTTACACCGCCTTCCTTATTCATTGTTATCCTATAGGCTTGCTGATCAGGTCGGTGTTTGTGTTAAATTATCAAAGATCTAATCAAGTAGTTTAAAGACTTGCTTGGGTCAAGAGTAATATTAAGCAGCTTTTTGTGAATGATGCTCATCGTGATCGTGTTTGGGTGATGATATAACTGTCATCTCATCGTCAGCCATTAAAGGGGTATCATGAATTTCAACTGCTAAGAAAACAAAGATAAATACAATAACTGCTGCAATTAAAACTAAGATCAAATTAACCATTTTCAATACCTTCTTTTTTCATACTGTAGTAATTTTCCGCGTTTAAATGAGCCATTCTTTTTTGTTCAAATTGACGTTCTTGCTTCAAATTCTCCAAAGATTTTAGCAAATAGGCTAATGGTGATGCACTATCCTTCGGAATACGTTCAATCATGTTTAATACTTCAGTGCTTGTAACATAACCTTCTGCTAAATATTGACCAATTTGCATTTTTTGCTTGTGAGTCATTGTCAAAACATCTGGAAAACCAAACATTTGATCATTGTATTTATCAGCAATTATTTGTAAGAGCGAATAATATTTTTGTTCAACGAATGGAATTGATTGATTTTTTGATGATGACTGATAAGTTTCAGCAGACTGTGAAAATTCGTTAGAATTTTTCTCAGTCTTTCTAGAACTAATATTCTTACTCTCTTTATTCTTACTCTCTTTATTCTTACTTGAGTCGATTTTCCCGATTTCTTGAAGTCGGATTTCCCGATTTCTTGAAGTCGAATTTCCCGATTTCTTGAAGTCGAATTTCCCGACTTCAGTTGATTTTACTGCATTTACAAAAGGTTTTGCTTCATCAAAATCCATATTTAGAATATTAATATCAGTAATAATATTTTTAACATAAATACGATTTGCTTTTGTAACACCTTGTCGAACTTCATCAATTAATCCATAACGAATAAGATCTTTTTTTAGGTTCATTACTTTATCACGTCCCCAACCTAAATCTTGAACTAGTTCTTCAATCGGATAATAAATGAAAATATCGCCATTTTCATCAACGAAACGCATATCACCTTGTTTGACGTTTGTAAGCGATGCAGTAATTCTATCTCTAAAAAGTGCGAATATTAATTTAGCTTCAGCTCGTAACTTTCGATAATATTTTGCTTTTATCATCATTTTAGGAAGTTGATAAAAGTCTTCACTATTTAGTACTTGTTCTAAGGAAATCCGTCCATATGCCATTACCTTACCTCGCCAACTTTTACCATCATGCCACCTCGACTTGGAAATTTAATCAAGTCATAGTCTTCAAGTTCTTTTAAAGAGATGGCTACTTTATTACGAGCCCAACCTGTCTGTTGCATTATAGACATAATAACTAAATTTCTTGATTGTCTTTGTTTAGCACGTAATCTTTTCTTGTCTGAATGATTCATACGTTATCCTTTCGTAACATTTTTAGCATAGAAAAAGAGAACAATTTTCATTGCTCTCTTGATTTATAGATCTATTTTTACTAATTTCTCAAAACTCTAGACACTTACTTTCAAGTTCATTTGTCTTTTTTCAGTAAATAGTTCCATTTGTTAGCAAGAAATGCTTCTCTATTTTCTCCAACTAAAAGAAAAGATGTGCCATCAAAACAATAATAGGTAATGAAATAATTGTTCTCTCTATAAAAATGATAAATAATTCTAGAATGTTGATAGGGATCTTGGAACCTAATATCACCGCACCAGTCTCAGACATATAAATTAATTGCACAATAGAAACTGTTGCGACAATAAATCTTGTCATCTCACTGTGAATTTCAGCCGCCATTATCGAAGGAACAACCATATCTGAAAAACCAACAATCATGGTTTGACTCGCAATATCTGCTTCTGGAATCCCTAAAAGTTCAAGGAACGGAAGGAATGGTGTACCTAAAATTTTAAAAATAGGTGTTGATACTGAAATAATCAAAGCTATTGTTCCGACAGTCATAATTGTTGGCATAACGCCAAACCATAAACTAAGTACTGTCTTAGAGGCATTATTGACAAAAGTCTTCATGTTTCCATTTGCTTTTGATTTATCGATGGCAAGCTTAAGTCCCCACTCTATCTTGTTATAACCATCCGGAATTACCTCAGATGTTTCTTTCTTTGGTTTAGTGTAATAACTATTTGATTGACGAGATAAGGGAGGGATATAAGGGATAATGAATGCACAGACAACACTGCTAATGATGACTGTTAGATAAAAATGGCCAAAATAATCAGTTAAGCCAACATTCTGCAAAACAACAAGACAAAAAGTGATTGATACTGCTGAAAAAGTAGTGGAAATCGTTGCAGCTTCTCTACTGGTATAATAACCCTCAACATACTGCTTATCGGTCAAAGCAATTCCAATAGTACCATCACCTACAAATGAGGCTACACAATTAACTGCTGACCGACCAGGTAGCTGAAAGAATGGACGCATAATGGGAGTTAGGAAGACACCAACAAACTCCAGTAGACCAAATTCTGTCAAAAATGGAAGAATAAAACCCGCAGCAAGGAAAATGGTAAACAAACCACCAATCAAATCAAAAAGGATAAGGCCGCCTGTCTCTTTCCCCCATACCATTTCAGGACCAATATGTAAAACCGTCATCAGACCAAGTGCCAAACCGATCAAACGAATAATCAGCCAGAAAATGGTAATGTCAGAAATTTCTTTTAGCAAGTCATTTTTTTCAATAAAGCTAGGTCTAAACAGACGATAACAAAGTGCTAACACACATGAAATAAAAATGATTAGTAAAATAATATAATGTATAGGAAAAACAGCGTTAATCCATTGATTAATTGTCTTAGAGATTACAGAGACAGCTACTGTTGTCATACCATTATATTTAAATGGAGTCATTAATAATAATACTCCAAATAACGACGGAATAATAAACCACAAGATATCTTTAATAGATATACTTTCTTTTTTCATACAATCCTCCTGGATAATATGGAATTGTTTCTAAATATACTCATAACTTCCATTGTAAAATTTTATAATAAAAAAAACAACCTTGAATTAAAGAAAATTTTACTTAGTAATACTTTAGTAATTTCTCAAAGTAAGTTCCGTCTGCCCTCCAAAACCGGAAGTTAGTGTGAAAAGGATTTTTATGGTGGAATTAAGTCTGAGACGTTTGGGTTAGAAATGAGTTTATCCATCATGACAAAACACAAACACCTAACTCTCTTAGACCGTAATGACATCCAATCTGGTTTGGATAGAGGAGAAACCTTTAAAGCCATCGGGCTTAATCTACTGAAACACCCTACTACTATCGCAAAAGAAGTCAAACGAAATAAGCAACTAAGAGAATCAACCAAAGACTGCCTAGACTGTCCGCTACTAAGAAAAGCTCCCTATGTTTGTAATGGGTGTCCAAAGAGGAGGATCAACTGTGGTTACAAGAAGACCTTCTATCTTGCTAAGCAAGCTCAAAGAAACTATGAAAAACTTTTAGTTGAATCTAGAGAAGGAATCCCTTTGAACAAAGAGACCTTCTGGAAAATAGATAGAGTGCTTTCTAATGGGGTCAAGAAGGGCCAACGTATCTATCATATCCTCAAAACCAACGATCTAGAAGTGAGTTCTTCAACCGTTTATCGACACATCAAGAAAGGCTACCTATCCATCACACCAATCGACCTACCCAGAGCTGTGAAGTTCAAAAAAGGCGAAAGAGCACACTCCCTCCTATTCCAAAAGCGATTAAAGAAGGGCGACGGTACGAGGATTTTATAGAACACATGAACCAATCAGAGCTGAACTCCTGGCTTGAAATGGACACGGTTATTGGACGGATTGGTGGAAAGGTCCTTCTCACCTTCAATGTCGCCTTCTGTAACTTCATCTTTGCCAAACTGATGGATTCTAAGACAGCTATCGAAACTGCTAAACACATACAGGTCATTAAGAGGACACTCTATGATAACAAGAGAGACTTCTTCGAACTCTTTCCTGTTATCCTAACGGATAATGGTGGGGAATTCGCTAGAGTGGATGATATTGAGATAGATGTTTGTGGACAGTCTCAACTCTTCTTTTGTGACCCTAATCGGTCTGACCAGAAAGCAAGAATCGAGAAGAATCATACCCTCGTGAGAGACATACTGCCTAAGGGGACTTCCTTCGACAACTTGACTCAAGAGGACATTAATCTGGCACTATCTCATATCAACAGCGTTAAGAGACAGGCTCTAAATGGTAAAACGGCTTATGAGCTATTCTCTTTTACTTACGGAAAAGACATCGCAAGTATACTCGGTATTGAGGAAATTACTGCGGAAGACGTCTGCCAATCTCCCAAACTATTAAAAGACAAAATCTAACCTAATCAACTAACTGATACAACCTAAACGTCTCACACTAACTTCAACCATAGCGGAACTTAATCTGAAACGCTTTCAGATGAGGATGTTTTCTTGTACCCTTTTTTTGCGATTTTTAACTCTGAAAACCTATGAAATCAAGTATTATAAAAACCAACGGAACTTAGTCTGAGACGGATTTTCGTTGGTTTTTATTGGTTTTTATCAGACTAAATTCCATTTCTACTAGAGGTGGAACTTACTTTGAGAATTTAGCTTAGTAATACTTTATAACCTGCCATTTCTTTCATTCTCTCACTTTTGATGTATTAAAATAATATAAAACTTATATTAAATAGCTAAAACGACTTAAGTCACATTAAAAAACACGCTCTAAAAGAGACGTGTTTTTTTCTATACTATTTAGTCCACTCTGAAACTTCTTTTTTGTGGTTTTTAATCCATTTTTGAGCTGCTTTAGCAGGCTCCATACCTTTATCCATATCTAACATGATAGATTCCATATCTTCTTTAGTCCACTTGAACTTATCGATAATTTTATATACTTTTGGCATATCTTTTTTCAAATTCTTGCGTGCTATTGTATTGATATGTTCTTCACCACCAAATGATTTCTTAGGATCTTTAAGGTATTTTAAATCATACTTAGCAAACATCCAGTGAGGTGACCAACCTGTAATGACTACTTGATCTTTGTTTTTGATAGCCTTCCCTAAGGTTGTTGTCATAGCTCCTGTTGATGCTGATAACAACTTCCAACTTGAAAGGTTTGGATAATCTTTAAGGGATTGTTTAGCAGACTTCATAATACCTGCACCTGGTTCGATACCTGTAATTTGTTTATCTGCTTGATTTGATAATTCTTCAATACTATTTACGTTCATGTATTTAGGAACAACTAAACCTATTTTGACGTTCTCAACGTGAGGACCTAAGTCATCTAAACTATTTTTGTATTTATTAAAATATTGCCCGTGGGTCTTTGGTAACCAAGCACTTGTTGTAAAATCAGCATTCCCATTGGCGACTGTTTGCCACATGACCGCATTGTCAAGTGGTGTCAATTCAACATCATATCCTTTAGATTTTAAAACTTCAGCAATAACGTTGGTTGAAGCAACTTCTGAATCCCATTGGACATAAGCTATCTTCACTTTTTGACCTTTGGCTTCATTTCCTGAAGTCATATTGACAACAATGCGACCAAGAGCTGCTAGAATGAAGAGAGCCAGGGCCCCTAAACCTACCCATTTTTTAACTTTTGATGTTTTAGCTTGCTTCTCACCCGGTTTGGAATTAAAGAATTGACTAACACGGTCTAACACGATTGCTAAAATAACTAGCGATAGACCACTAACAAATCCTGTACCAATATCAGCATGTTGAAGCGCCGATAACACCTCACGACCAAGTCCAGGTGCACCGATCATAGATCCTGTAACCACCATAGAAAGAGCCAACATCATAGTTTGATTGATTCCTGCCATAATAGTGTTCTTAGCAAGTGGTAGTTCAACTTTGAATAATTTTTGCTTAACTGTTGAACCAAATGAATCAGATGCTTCTATTAATTCAAGTGGGATTTCACGAATAGCCAAGTTAGTAAAGCGCACTGTTGGAGGCAGAGCAAATACAACAGAGGCAAAGACACCTGGTACCATACCGATACCAAAGAAGGCTACTGCAGGAATAAGGTAAACGAATGCCGGCATAGTTTGCATAAAGTCAAGAATTGGATTAACAACTTGTTTAACTTTATCACTTTTTGCCATCCAAATACCTAGTGGTACACCAATAATAATAGAAATTAAACTTGCTACTAAAACCAAGTTAAAAGTATTAATCAACTGTTCCCACAGCCCTTGGTTATAGATAAATAGCAAACCAATGAAAGTAAATGTCGGTAATTGCCATTTTTTCTTAGCTAAGAAAAATACAGCAATTGTAATTAGTACAATAAAAAGTAAAGGATTAATGAATAGTAATGTTTTTGTCATCCAATCCATCAATGCATTACCGATTGTCTGGATAAAGTCAAATAAACCAGAAAAAGTTTTCGTAATCCAATTGGTCGTTGACTCTACAAATGGTGCGACCGGTAACTTATGTTGTAATAAATTTTCCAAAATGATTTGTCCTCTCTATTAAGCTTCTACCGTTTCTTTTGGCGATTCTACTACTGTTTCATCTTGAACGTTAGCAAGTGCTTCGATCACACGTCCTCTAATGATAACCCCTAGGAGTCTATCATTATCATCAGTAACGGCTATCGGAGCAGATGAATCATAAATTAAAGGCATGATATCTGTAATAACTGTATCTTTTGAGACCGTTACAACATCTTTATCAATCACTTCAGAAAGCGGCAAATCTTTCTTACGAGCTTCAATTGCAGCATCTGCAGTTAGGGATCCCAGAAGTTGGCGACGACGATTCGTTGCCATTAACATTGAGACTTCCTCACGATGCATTCTTGTTAAAGCAACTTGTGGGCCATCAATTTCTAAAACAGTTGTTAAAGGTTTTATCATAATATTTTGAGCAGTTAACACTTTTGAGCGATCAACGTCTTCAACAAACTCACGAACAAAATCATTAGCCGGATTAGTCAAAATCTCTTCTCCTGTACCAATCTGCATGATTTCTCCATCTTTCATCAGAGCAATACGATCACCAATACGTAACGCTTCATTCAAATCATGGCTGATAAAAATAATAGTTTGTTTATTCGTGTCTTGAAGATCAAGAAGCTCATCTTGCATTTCACGACGAATTAATGGGTCTAAAGCTGAGAAGGCCTCATCCATCAGAAGGATTTTAGGGCTGTTAGCAAGGGCACGTGCTAAACCAACACGCTGTTGCATTCCTCCTGATAATTGACTGGGGTACTGATCTTTAAACGGTAATAGACCTGCATTGTCCAAAGCTTTTTCAGCTAACGTTGTACGTTCTTCCTTAGAAACACCACGCATCTCTAACCCAAACTCTGTATTTTCTAAAATTGTACGATGTGGGAAAAGACCAAAATTTTGGAAAACCATGTTGATATCATGACGACGAATGTTACGTAAATCTTCTACATTCATCTTTGCAATATCTTTACCATCTAAATAGATATTTCCTGATGATGGGTCAATCAAACGGTTTAACATCCGAACTAAAGTTGATTTTCCTGAACCAGAAAGTCCCATGATAACGAAAATTTCGCCTTCTTTTATTTCAAAACTCGCATCATAGACACCTACAGTCGCTCCTGTTTTTTCAAGAATTTCTGTCTTACTTTTTCCTTGCTTAACCATTTCAAGAGCAGCTTTTTGCTTTTTCCCAAAAATTTTGGTTAAATTCTTCACTTCTAAAATATTTGTCATTCTTATCTCCTACTAAAAATTTCGTATCTTATTTTTAAGGTTATGTGTCTTATCTATAAAGTGACGTTAAGTTATCGTAAAAGGGTAGTCACTTTTTTACTCAAAAAAATAAACTGCCGAAACAGAACATAACTATAATATCATGTATGGTCTCTTTATGTCAACACCTTTGCTTAGAGATATTTTAATTAGCCCACACCATTATTGTTATGGCATTATTGAATTATTTAAAGACTTATTAGTATTAATATTACAACTTTAAAAGTGACCACTTAATACTTTTGAAAAAGCGGTCATTCTTCTATAAAATAACAAAACACCCTTAGAAAAAATCTAAAAGTGTTTTTGTTTGTAAGTATAGGCCTGAAAAAAGTGACTACTTGATATTTTCCCATTTCCAATTTTGTACTTCTGGAATATCGTCTCCGTGTTCACGAATATAGTCTTTGTGATAAGCAACCATTTGATTCATTTCATCACTGAAGGCTTGTGCTTTATTTCCTAAAGAAGCAAGAGCTGCATCCTGTGCCAGATGGAATCGGTCCAATTCTGACATCACGCGCATATCAAATGGTGTTGTGATGTCACCATTTTCACGGTAACCATGCGTATGCAAATTATGATTGTGACGACTAAAGAAAATATCTCGAATCATATCTTCATAACCATGGAAAGCAAAAATAACAGGTTTATCTGTGGTAAAGACTTTGTTAAACTCTTCATCTGATAAACCGCGAGCATCTTGTGAAGGATGACGAAGTTTTAGGATGTCTAATACATTAACAAATCTAATCTTAAGTTCTGGGAAAGCCTTATGAAGAATGCTAATAGCTGCCAAAGCTTCTAAGTTAGGTTCTGTTCCCGCCGCAGCAAAGACAACATCTGGCTCTTGATTAAGCGACACATTTGAAGCCCAGTCAATCACCTTATATCCTTCTGCCACTAACTCTTCTGCTTCAGCAATAGAGTAAAATTGTGGACGAGGGTGCTTAGATGTCACAATTAAATTAATTTTATCTTCAGCTTTAAACGCTTTATCCATAACAGCTAGAAGTGAGTTAGTATCTGCTGGTAAATATTCACGAATGTATTCAGGTGTTTTTTCAGCTAAATGAGTTAAAATACCTGGATCTTGGTGAGTATAACCATTATGATCTTGTTGGAAAACAGTTGAAGCTGCAATTAGGTTAAGCGCTGGATAATTTTTACGCCATGTTGTGTGTGTTTTTGATTTACGTAACCATTTGAAATGTTGTGTTACCATTGAATCTACAACGCGAAGGAATGATTCGTATGAAGCAAAGAAGCCGTGACGACCAGTTAAAACATAACCTTCTAAGAAACCTTCTGCTTGGTGTTCAGACAATTGGGAATCAATAACACGTCCAGCTGGACTTAAAGCTTCGTCATAATCTGGTTTACGACGACCAAGCCATTGACGGCTAGTACGTGTAAACACTTCTTGAAGACGATTTGATTTCGTTTCATCTGGACCAAAAATACGGAAATTATCTGGATTAGCATCTACCAAATCTGCTGCATATTTTCCAAATTCAATCATATCTTGTGCCATAATTTGACCTGGAACATTAATATCAAGAGCAAATTTCTTCCAATCTGCTGTATCCATTGCTTTAACAATACCAGCATTGGTTATTGGATTCATGGACATGCGACGATCACCTTTTGGTGAAATAGCAGCAATCTCATCAACGATTTTACCATTTTCATCAAATAATTCTTCTGGACGGTATGATTGAAGCCATGACAAAAGAGAATCAACATGTTCCATATGGTGGGCATCTACTGGAATTGGTACTTGGTGAGCGCGGAAGCCACCTTCAATTGGTGTTCCTTCCCAAGCTTTTGGACCAGTCCAACCCTTAGGAATACGTGCAACTAAGACAGGGAATTTTGCTTGGATAGCTTCTTCTGCTGGTTTTTGTCGTGCTTCTGATTGAATGGTTTTAATCTCTTGAATAGCTTGATCTAATTTTTCTGCAAACAAAGCATGAGCAGCCGCATGATCCTCAGAGAGTTCAACAACATCTGCAAAAATAGGTTTCCAACCTAATCCTTCAAAAAACTGAGATAATTCTTCATCTGTCTTACGTTCAAAGATAGTTGGGTTATGGATTTTACCACCATTTAAATAGAAGATTGGTAGAACAGCACCATCATTTACTGGATTGATAAAGGTATTAGATAGCCAACCAGCCATAAGTGGTCCTGTTTCACCTTCACCATCACCAATAACAGTCGCAGCAATAACATCTGGATTGTCTAGGATGGCACCTGTCGCATGAGAAAGTGCGTAACCAAGTTCACCGCCTTCATGAATTGACCCTGGTGTTTCTGGTGCAGCATGGGATGCAATTCCACATGGGAAAGAGAAGATTTTACATAACTGCTTAAAGCCATCCTCTGTTTGCTCAATATTTGGGTTTAATTCAGTATATGAACCATCTAAATATGAATTAGATACCATAACTTGACCACCATGACCTGGACCTTCAATATAGAACATGTCTAAATCGTATTTATTAATAGCGCGATTTAAGTGAGCATAGATAAAATTTTGTCCAGGTACAGTGCCCCAGTGACCAATTGGATGAACCTTTAAGTCGTTTTCAACCAGCTCTCGTCTCAAGAGAGGGTTATCCTTTAGATACATTTGTGCTGCAGAAATATAATTAGCTGCTCTCCACCATGCATCAAGTTTTTCTAAATATGATTTTGTATCAAATTCTGACATTATTTCTCCTAATCTTAATTGTGATTTTAGTAACATATTTTAAAATTGAAAAACTGCATATCATGCGACATACAGTCTCTCATTAGCCATTATAGAAGTGCTTTAAATTGAATATTTGATTCTTGTTCGAAGCAATCATCAAAACCACGTGGGTGATGGTATTCAATTCTATCTTTATCTTGTGGATAAGTGTATTTACCTCCAACTTCCCAAATAAATGGATGGAAGTCATATTGAAGGCGTTCTTTACGCATTTTCCACAATTGTAAGATTTCGTCTGTAGAAGCCATGAAGTTAGACCAGATATCGTAGTGTACAGGAATAATGACTTTGGCACGGAGATTTTCTGCCATACGAAGAAGATCGATTGAAGTCATTTTATCCTGAATACCAACTGGGTTATCACCATAGTTGTTAATAGCTACGTCAATCTTGTAGTCTTTACCATGTTTAGCAAAATAATTTGAAAAATGTGAGTCAGCTCCATGATAGATTGTTCCACCTGGTGTTTCAAAAATATAGTTAACTGCTTTACGAGCCATTTCTTCATCAGTCACGGCTAAACCAGCAAGTTCTCCATCATGTTCTTCTGCACCATCTACTGGAAGTGTCACCAAGCAAGTACGGTCAAATGATTCAACAGCAGTAACTTTGATATCTTTAAACTCAAATGATTCACCTGGTTTAATCACGATGATTCGTTCTTCTGGAACTCCCCATTTTTTCCAAATTTCACCACATTCATATGGCCCAACAAATTTAACATGGTCTAAGTTAGGATTATTAATAATGGCTGCCGCAGTGTTGATATCAATGTGGTCACTGTGGAAATGTGAAACAAGATAGTAATCCAATTCATTAATAGCAAATGGATCAATAACCATTGGTTGTGCGCGTAAGTTTGGTTGGAGTTTACGAACACCTGCCATATTAGCCATTTGGTGTCCACGAACCATATCTTTTACTTTTTTTGTTGATTTACCGCGGTTTGACCATAGGTCCATAACAACATTAGCACCACCTGGTGTTTTAATCCAAACACCACAGTTTCCTAACCACCACATTGCAAAGTTGCCCTCAGCAACAACTTCTTCTTCAATTTCTTCGTTTAGCCATGTACCCCATTCTGGGAATGTTGATAAAATCCATGATTCTCTAGTAATATCTTTAACGTTAGGCATTTTATTTCCTCCTGATTAATTGTTTCTTACATCTACTAGTATAAGTTCAAATACTTTTGAAAAAAAGACCAAGTGTCACACATTTATGTGTTCAAAACTGGGCTGTCTGTTCCAAATTAGACTCATAATTTTAATTAAAATAAGCACAAATAAAAAGTACTCCCATTAAAAGTACTAGCTTTCTCAACTTTAATTATCATGTCATAGAGGAACTCATTGCGATTAAATATCTAGCACATTGTTTAAAAGCACCAAAAAAGCCCCAGCTTCTTTTTCTGTCTTCAGAAAAGCTGAGAGGCTACCATAAAATTATATTTTAACAAACTGTACTTTGAAGGGGAAGGACGTCTTGGAGCAATTCTTGATGAATAAGTTTCTCAATCTTAGATTTCAGCACGTAGCGTTCACTATCTTCCTTGACATATTGAGCAATTGTTTTTTCAAGTTCATTGGTAAATTGATTACTATTTGCACAGTTACCTTTTTTAGAAAAGCGAATCAAGCGAATAATATCATCATCTGTCAAAACAGGGTGAACTACTAACATCGGAAAACGAGATTCTAAAGCATCACTAGTAGAGACAACCATATCTACATGCATAAGATCACTCACACTTTGATACTGTTCGGTTGTAAAAACAGCTTCTATATCACTATTTGTTAAGTAGCGTTGACATTGCTTTAAAAGAAGTTTCTGAATCGCTATTCCTTCATCAGATACAATAACTAACTTAAGTTTATTAGGAGATTGTTGACTATTACGAAGTTCCCCTCCTAAATGAATCGTTAGATATGCTACATCATCATCGGTCAATTTGATTTGCCAAGCTTTCTCTAAAAGCTTTACAGAAGACGAGGTTATGGCAAAAAGTTCTTCATATTTGTCTTTAATATGCTCTGTTAAAGGATTAACAGAAAAAATACCATAACGTTTACGATATAAGAGTGCCTTGCAGTGAGTAAGAAGTTGTCTTAGTAAGTCCTTTTTATGAACAAAGTGAAGGTGATATCGTTCTTCCAATTCTTTCAAAAAACTGGTTAGAGTAGCTCGCATATCATCATAATCCTGGCTCTCTAAATGATTGTCACGGTCCTTGCGGAAACTAAGCATAAGCATGGCTACTAGTCCCACTTCAATCTCATCCAGTGATAACTGAAAATTTTCTTCCAGCTCATCAGCCAACTCTTTAGCAATCTCATATTCCTTACGTTGCCAAACCAAGCTAAAATCACTATTAAGAGAGGTCTGTACTTCAGGACTTAATCGCATCTTACGATAAGCCATTAGTATAAAAGGCAAAATCTGAATCATAAACTGACCATCTTGACTGTTGATTTTCTTACCTAGACTTCGTTGAGAAATGAAGAGATAATGATGAAAATAATCAAGAACCTCTTTAGAAAAATAAGTGCTGGCACCAAAAGCTTGAGACAGTTTATGATTAAAAAGGTCTATAAAACTACTACTTCCATTATGGTAGATATCATCTAAGAGCTTATATAAGTACTGGATAATGGACAATGGGTGACCATCTAAAAAATAACCACGACATTTTGTTGATTGTAACTGTAAATTATATTCTTTCTCTGCTAACTCACTTCTTAATTCGTTTAAATCGTTTAAGATAGTATTTCGAGAAACATCGTTTAGTTGCATCAACCTATCAATCGTTACGCGGTCCTTAGCTACTACGATAGATACTAAAGACAGCTGCAACCTCTCACTACTTTTCATGACGTAACTATAATCAGTCACTTCATCTAATAAAAGACGACAGGCTGCTTTTTGTTTTTCTGTTAGCAAGATTCCTACACGTGGATAACTAACAATCTGAGGCACATCGCTAGGCAGTGCATCGTTTATCTTCTCTAAGTGATAATACACTTTACGTCTAGACTGATTAAGTGCGTTGGCAATTGCCATAACTGTTTCAGGTTCCTCTAATTTCAATAGGTAAAAGAGGAGGTCATAACTTTTTTTATCGAGAATAATCAAGAATATACCTCTTTTCTACTCGAATTCATACAGACTTATTATAACATCTTTTTAAAGCCTTTTCATTAAAAGTTTTGACTATTACTGATAGAGATTAAACGTTGAACATCCCTTTTTAATATCTCCAACTCTGTGGGGTATTCTAGAGCTAGATACTCACAATTAGAGAAACTCTTTAACAAATCAGTCAGATTAATCTCTCCTTCGAAGAGGCTCTTCGAGAGGTGGGGCTTTCCAGCTACCTGTATAAAATTTTTACAGTGAAGGTAGGTGGTATCACAAGCTAAGTTATTTACCGCTTGGTATAGGTCTTGGTTGATAAAGGCCCAATTAGCAGTATCAAAAACAAAACTTATTGGTATTTGTAATTCTTTCACTAGAGTCATAAAATATTGGCAATTCTCCACTGTAGCTGCTTTAGGGTCTTGATTATTTTCCACCTTTATACCAATAGTTTGGCTTTTCAATATCTCTTTAAGAGGTTCTAACTCTTCTTTACTTAAGTTTCTGGTTTGTCCAACATTTAGCTTAATGAAAGGAGCTCCTAACTGTGATGCTTCTTTAAGGCCTTTATTAAGATAAGGATTAACTTTCCCTCCTTTGATAAGGTCTTCATTAGCACTATAGTAAAGATTGATATCATAAAAGTCAGCCTCTGCTTTTAAAGCGGGTAGCTCTCTATCTGGATCTTGAAGCAATTCTTGACGTATCTCAAATCGTGAAAATCCTAAATCCTTTACTAACTTAATGAGCTGAACTTGTGTAAAACCTTTGTCTAACTGTTTTTTGAATACAATACTATTGATAATAATATCTTCTTGTTTCATAACAACTCCTTTGATATCCCTACTTATTCAGATGACCGAGTTCCGACCAAATAGGATCCAGTGTTTCTAATAATTTTTGGTAAGCGTGATATTTTTTTTTGTACCCCTTTACTTCGGATAATTGAGGTTTATAAATAGCTTTTACACGAACCATATCTTGGACTGCTTCCTTTAACGAAATCTTATCTAAAGCATGACGTGCTAAAATAGCTCCTCCTAACCCTCCTAATTCTGTGCCTTCTACTGTTTCAATAGGAAAGTTTAAGATATCAGAAAACATTTGCATCCATGCTGGTGAGTTGGTAGCTCCGCCAGAGAAACGAATTATTTTTGGCACACTGCCCCTACTTTTTATTAAATCAGTGATATGCTGCTTATGTGCAAACGCAATACCTTCATATACCGCACGTATCATCTGAGATTTCGTCGATTTAGTTGTTAGCCCAAAAAAGCAAGCGCTAGCATCTTGTGATGTGTTACTACCGTAAAGAAACGGAAAGAAAATAAGTCCATGATGTGTAGCATCAGTATGAGTGAGAAATTCTTCTAAATTATCATAGATAGAACCTCCACTAGATTTAGCGTTATCAATTTCTTGATGCATGAGCATTTTTAACATAAAATTAAGATTCCCTGCAGAAGTAGGGCTACTTGCCTCTAAGAGATAACGACGATCTGGAAAATAGGAAGTCATAAGACCACTATCTTGCTTTGCTGGTTTTAAACTTGGATATGTATTAATATTCCAAGTTCCCGAAATAACACTAAAAGTATCTGACTCTAAAACACCTGATCCAAGAGCACAAGCATCGATGTCAAAGAGCCCTCCAACAACGGGGGTCCCTTCTACAAGACCAGTCTCTTTTGCTGCTTGAGAACTAATTCCCCCAGGAACTAAATCTGCACTATCTATAAGTTCAGGAAGTGAGTTTTCTATCTCTCTAATGCCAAAAAAATCTAAAATAGCTGGATCATAAGTTCCTGTTTGGAAATTTATCCAATGATTACCTGAAGCGTCACCATATTCTTGCTGTACTTTTCCTGTAAGCTTATACCGAATAAAGTCCTTTGCAGAAAGGACCGCCCCTATTGATTTATAGGTTTCGGGCTGATAATCTTTAAGCCAACGTAAAATAACTGGACTTTGTGAAGGGAAAATATGTTGCCGAGTCAACTCCCAAATATTATCAAGTTTAGATTCGAAATATTGCGCCAAATCTTTGGCACGATTATCTGTAGACAAAATTCCTTGTTCAAGTGGCTCCAACTTATTATCTAGCAGATAAAGACCTTTCCCATGTCCAATACATGCTACTGCACTAATCTGCTCAGGGCTGAGTTTTGAGATTTGAATAACCTCTCTAATAGCAGAAGTTATAGCATTCCACGTTTTAACAAGGTTTACTTGACGATGACCAGATTGAGTCTCATTTTTTAAAGTTTCAAAACTCGAAACAGCGATTTGGTGTCCTAATTTGTCAAAAATAAGCGCCTTGGTATTTGTACCGCCGTAGTCAATACTAAGGTAATAAGTCATAATTTGTCTCCTCATTGTTGATTTAAAAAGGAGGTACAAGAAACTCTTGTACCTTGAAAACTCTTCTAATAGAGATTGAGCTCTTTGGTTGTATCATCTATACCTGCTCTGTTAGCCTTTACATGTTCTTCTTTAAAGTAAACACGCTCAGCATTATTGTACATAACATCTTCTAGTTCCTCTTGACTGAAAATATCAACATTCTCTAGCCAAGTAGCTAATTCTTCGTAAGTATTGAAGGTCGCTGACCATGGAGAATCAGTTCCCCAAATGATACGCTTAGCCCCAAGAACTTCTTTAGCAATACGTACATTTTGTTCTGATTTTGGAAAAGGAAAACTATCTGGGGCATCAATATCTTGAATAGCTGAAATATCAGTATAGATATTGTTGAAGTTTTTCCACATATTAAGTTCAGCACGCAATCGATTTGAATGCTCAACATGTGGAAAAGAGAGGTGACAAACAACAAAATCGAGACTCGTATAAAGGCGAGCTAAATTAGCAATAGCATCAGGTTGGTGACTAATTTGATCCCAATTGCCATAATCAACTGTAACTACAAATCCTGGATAGTCTAACAGATAAGTCAAAATACGACTCACATGTGGGTCTGTATCAAGACGGAAAGGCGTTTTTTGTCCACGGTATCCATGGATACCCCCTCCTTGACTAATTTCAAATTTAATAGCTCGAAAACCAAGGACTTCAACATGACGTTTTACAATTTGCATTGCGTTATCTGCAAATGGATCAACAGAGAATGCGCCTGTAAAACGTTCTGGATAACGTTTAATAGCTAAATGCGTATAATAATTTTGATAACCATTAAGATGACCTTGCAAAATGACTGCTTTATCTACACCATTAGCATCCATATACTTCAAAAAAGCTTCAGCTGTAAATGCTTTGTCACCGTATTCGTCTGGGATGAGCTTAATTAAATCACCATCATCCCAAATAGCATAACCGTTTCCAAGGGCATTAAGACGTCCTTTACCATTAAATCCTGCAATTGTATCAACAATATGAGCATGTCCATCAATTTTTTTCATGAGTATTCCTCCAACAGATTTTTAATCTTCAGCAATAAAGATTTTTTCACAACTACCTTCATATCCGCTATTCTTATCAGCCATAGTTTTAAGGTATGCGTAAATAGATTCACGATGAGTACGAAGCAAGAACAAGAAAGCAAGATAGATAACAACTGTCACACCAATATAGAGTGGGTTCCCAGATATCCAAGCAAAGAAGACTAGAGCTGTCAAAGGATGAGCTAGGAGATTAAAGCTCATAATCAAAGTTACCCCTGCTGGTAAAGCAGTTCCAAAATGCTTAACAGCTTCTGTGTAGATTGGACCTAGGGCACTAGCAGCATAAAGACCTAGTGAAAACCATATGATTCCATTCAAAATAGCTTTAAGAATATTTCCTTTTGACACAGCTATCATAGCTTCAATCATAAAAGGGATAGCAATAAGGTCAACGACTGGTAAAGCTTCATTTCCAGGTAAAATCAAGGAAATAACAACCATTATTGGTACTAAAATGAGACCTGCGATAATAGTTGCTGGTTCACCAAAACCAACACCGTCATCAACTGCAATAAACCAACGTTTTTTATCCAGTGCTCCTTGCTCAGCTTGACTTTCTTTTTTCTTATTGCGTTCAACTGCTTCAGCAAGAGGAGCAAAAGCACTAGCAAATACCCCCGTAATCAAAGGAAAAATAGTCATAACCGCTGCAAGAGCAACTGCAAAACCAAGTATACCTCCCCAAGTATCAATACTTGCAAGGTTACGTAAACTACCTAATACACCAATAATCACACCAAGTATAAAACCAAGTGTCATTGGCTCACCAAATATCCCTAACTTAGTCTTTAATGATTCTGGGTTCAACTTTACCTTATTGACACCAAGTAGGTTCCAAAGAGGATCAAGAATAAGAGCTGGAATAAGGGTTTCAATATTATGAATCGAGTTGATCGTTGCATTTTTAACACCGTAATACTCCGACCATCGATCTGCCAATACTTCTGACATCACTAATGAATAGAGTAAGACAAAAACCATAAATGCGAAAGACAATATAAAATTACCTGTTGCTGCATAGGCCATTGTACCCCAAATCATATAGCCAAAGTTATTCCAAAGATTAGATGGGACAAATACTCGGGTAATCCCAAGCAAGAAAAGCCCCAATTCAATTAGCAAGCCAAAAACAAAGAAAGAGAGGCCAATCTCAGAAGAAAAGGCGGTGAGAGAACCAGCCTGCCAACCAATATCTACAATTGGTAAATGGAGACCAGTAGTTTTAACCATCTGCTGGATATACTTAGTCACCATAGGAGCAAAAGCTGATATAATCCAACCAAAGCCTGTGAGTCCAACACCAGCTCGTAAGGCGCTAAAGAAAGCTCGCCTTGGATTGACCTTTAGAAAAAGGCTGACAATAAAAATCATAGCGGGTACAACAGTTGCTGCACCAAAGACTTCAAAGAATTTATGTAAAGCTTCTAGCATAAGTTCACCTTTATTAAATTATTAAGCGCTTACATTTACCCGTAAAAAAATGGGAGGTCCCATTTTTTCAAAAGATGGCTCTGCGCTCACTAGCCAATTATTTATTGACAATATTTTGTGGCTTGCCATCAAAGAAGGCAATGATGTTGTCAGCTGCTTCTTCAGCCAAAGTTCTACGTCCCTCAATAGTACCTGTCCCAGCATGTGGACTCATGATAACATTATCAAGGCTTCTCAATCCTTCAGATACCTGTGGTTCATTCTCAAAAACATCTAATCCCGCACCCGCGATTTCACCTTCTTTCAGTGCTTCAATAAGTGCTTCTTCAGAAACGATTGGGCCTCTAGCAGCGTTGATTAAGTAGCTTCGATTTTTCATCTTAGCAAAAACATCTTTATTGAATTTGTGGATTGTTGATGGTAATGCTGGGGCGTGGATGGTTATGACATCAGCTGTTTTAATAAGCTGATCAAATTCGAGATAGGTTACACCAAGCTCTTTTTCCTTATCTTCAGGAAGTCGATAAACATCATTGTAAACAACAGTCATCCCAAATGCTTTAGCAAAATTTGCGACTGTCAAACCGATGCGTCCCATTCCGTAAATACCTAATGTTGAACCTTGCAAAGTCAAACCTTGATAACGTTGTTCGCTCGGATCAATCCACTCTCCACTTCTTACAATACTATCATAAAATGCAAGGCGCTTACTGGCAGCTAAAATTAAAGCAAAAGTCATTTCCGCTGTCGGAACTCGTACTGCTTGAGGGGAATTAGAGACTATAATTCCTTTTTCTTTAGCATACGCAGTATCTACATGATCAAAACCAACCGCATTTAAAGAAATAATTTGTAAGTTTTCACCTGCATCAATCATCTCTTTATCGCCTTTTTGTCCCATGAGTAACCATCCGTCATATTCAGATAAATGCTCTAACACATAGTCACGTGAAAATGGGCGATCTTCTGAATAAGTAACATCAAATCGATCCATAAGCTTTCTTAGACCTTCTTTAGGCACAATACCCGTTACTAAGATTTTTTTCTTGTCCATATTGTCTCCTTCTTAAATTTATTTTACTAATTGATAAAGAGCAACTTCGCCACGTCCGTTATTGGCTGAGAAAAGATAAGCTTTTCCATCTTTTTCAAAAGCTAAGACATTACTAGAAGCTGCTTTTGCATCTACTAATTCTGAAACCAAGTGCCCATCTACAAAGTGAAAAAGCCTTAATTCTGCTTTTTCTGATCGCCACCCGAATACAAAACAAGTCTGATTAAGTAAACGACCACTCCAAATAGCATGACCAAATGGTGTTTTTTCTGGATAATGGAATAATTCTCGACCGAAATCTTCAGTGAAGATGCGTAAACGATCTCCATGAAAACCTTGGATAATCACATACTCATCCTTGCCATCCTGATTAATATCCACTTTCACCACATCGCTTGTCTCCTCATCGAAAAGCCGTTCTAATTGCCAGTCGCCTGTAGTAGAAAATTCTGGATAAGTGAGTTTGAATACCCCTTCTACTGAAGTAATCAATGAATATCCTTCATCCTGAATGGCATAGTATCCATGATTTTTTAATAAAGTTTGAGGCAATTGTTGCAATCCTTCCAATGTATGGTTTTGAGTATTAAAACGAGCAACAAAAATTCGGCCTTTATCACTCCAATCCTCAGTGTGGGCTTTACTGTTAGCAATTGTACAACCTATAAAGTAAAGTTGATTTTCTTTACCTTTAATGAGATCAAAGCGATGTAAATACGGAAAATCAAATGCGTTACAAATGTCCCAATGATCTCCTTGAAAACTTGCATAAACAACCTGACAATCTTTGGCCTTAAACCCTGGGTAAAATTTCTGGGTTGCCAAAAAATCCATGGTTCCGGGAATTGGAATAATACTCATGGTACCTCCCACATCTTCCCAAACAACAATTTTTGCTAAATCGCTATTCAAATCATAAGCAAAGCAGGCTTGGTCAACCTCTGAAGCTACTAATAAAAAATCATAGTCTTGATTTTGCAAACGACAAACTGAATAACAAGCTTCAAGTCTGTCTGACAATAATTTATTAATCTTCATTCTATCCTCCTTTGGTGAAGATAAAACTTGAGTTAACCGTTTAACTAATGGTGCAAAAAAATAAAAACATTTGAGTTAAGAGAGTTAGAGATGGTTCGTTAAAAGCTTACCTATTCTTAAGTTAAACGGTTAACTCATTTATAATTCTATTATACTATCATTTTCTATAAAAGCAAGCGTTTACATAGTGTTTTTTGCTTTTTTATAAAAAAATGCTTGCTCTCGCAAACATTTTTAAAAAGATTGACGAATAACGATTTGATTTTTTACTTCTAGTAACCTTGCAGTAGTTGGTTCGTTTCCTTGACTAATTTTTTCAATTAAACATTGGGCAGCCAGGCAACCAATGCCATATGAATCCTGTTTTATACAGGAAACGTTTGGTGTAAGCACCTGCATCCATTCTAAATCTTCATAACTCCCAAGACCATAATCCTCAGGGTAGCTGACCGTTGATTGATTTAATTTTTTCATAAAATTCAAAAGAGTTGGACCGTTCATCATTAAGAACCCTGGTTTTTGCTCTGAATGTTCAATGATATCAAGAATTCTCTGTGTACTACCATCTTCAGTGATAATAATCAACTTATCAGGATTTGAACTGACCACTTCTTTAAAACCTTCGTAACGAAGCTCACGGGTTGAAATCCCTTCAATGGGATAAGTGACAAAATAGATGTCATGATACCCAGCTTCTTGCATTTTTTCAAGAAATATTTGAGTCGATTCTTTATTGTCGGATGCTACAGTATCTACTTTAATATCTTTAGCTTGTCTATCAACCATGACAAGACGATCATTACTCAAAGTTTCTATAAATGAATGATTAGGATCTACAGAATCTAAAATAATTCCTGAAACGTTTTGCTGATTTAAACGGTTTAAATTTTCCAACTCAATGTCAATATCATTATCCGAGTTAGTAAAGTTAACCGAGTAACCAAATTGTTGACAAGTATCATGTATTCCCTTCATCACAGACGAAATAAAGGGATTAGTAATATCAGCAATAACGACCCCAATAGTACGGGTATTTTTTGTAACTAAACTTTGAGCAATCTTACTTGGTTGATAACCAGTCTCCTTAATAGCTAAACGTATTTTTTCTTTCGTTTGCAGAGACATTTTCTTATAGTTCCCATTGAGATAATAGGAAACTGTAGCTTTTGACACACCTACTAAATTTGCAATATCACTAATGGTTACCTTCTCAAACATCTCTATTTCCTTATTCTAATTAGACTTAATTTATCCGTATTATATCATTTAATAAGAAAAATGAAAATAAGTGTTCTTATTGGAGAAGATTATAAAAAAAGACAAACCCATTATCAAAGTTTGTCTTGCACTAGTATAATTAAGAGTTTGCTTTATCGTAACACTACTTCTTCTTGAAACTATCCCAATCTTTTAAGAAAGTTTCAATCCCTTTATCAGTAAGCGGGTGAGTAAATAGTGATGCAAATGTTTTATCTGGAATAGTGGCAATGTGCGCACCGCATTTAGCGACGCCCTCCACATGCGCCAATCCACGAATGCTAGCAGCAATAATCTCAGATTGGAAACCATAAAAATCAATAATGTGACGAAGGTCACGAATCAAAGCATAAGCATCTGTTCCAATATCTTCAAGACGACCCACAAAAGGACTAATAAATGTTGCACCAGCTTTCATTGCCGAAAGACCTTGAGCCACAGTAAATATTAATGTCACATTTGTCTTTATACCTTCTTTTGATAATTGTGAAACTGCTGCTAAACCTTCTTCAGTCATTGGAATTTTAACAACAACATTTGGTGACCACTTAGCGATTTCTCTAGCTTCGGTAACCATTTCATCACAAGTTAAACCTGTCACTTCTGCACTAACTGGGCCATCAACGATTTGGCAAATTTCGTTAATAACTTCTTTAAAGTCACGCCCCTCACGTGAAATAATAGTCGGATTGGTAGTAACACCATCAACGATTCCTAAACGATTAAGACGACGAATTTCAGAAACATCGGCAGTATCTAAAAAGTATTTCATATTATTCTCCTTAATGTTCTTGTCCTTTTTGACCATAATAAGCATTTGGTCCATGCTTACGTAAATAGTGTTTATCCATAATATATTTTGGAGCTGGTTCAACACGTGGATTAATTTGTTCAGTGAAACGATTCATCTTAGCAACTTCTTCAAGAACGACTGAGTGATAAACTGCTTGTGCTGGATCTTTCCCCCAAGTAAATGGTCCATGATTACGTACAACAATACCAGGAACAGCCATTGGATCTAAATCCCGACGTTCAAATTCCTCTATAATAACGCTACCTGTTTCTTTTTCATAAGCAGTGTTAACTTCATCTTCACTAAGTGACCTAGCACATGGTACTGGCCCATAAAAATAATCTGCATGTGTTGTTCCATAAAATGGAATATCGCGACCCGCTTGTGCCCAACCAACTGCTTCTGTTGAATGAGTATGAACAATACCACCGACTTCTGGCCATGCTTTATAAAGTTGAACATGAGTTGGAAGATCAGATGATGGATTCAAATCCCCCTCCACTATATTTCCCTCTAAGTCTGTGACAACCATATTTTCAGGTGTCAATTGGTCATAGTCAACTCCTGAAGGTTTGATAACAATCAATCCTGCTTCGCGGTCAACTTCAGAAACGTTACCCCAAGTAAATTTAACTAAACTATGAACTGGTAGTGATTTATTAGCTTCACACACACGTTCACGCATTTCTTGCAATGATTTTGCCATATTATTTCACTCCTGTTTTCTCCATTAATGGGTAAAGAAAATCTTGCGCCTCTTTAATGGCTGCACGTGTTTCCTCTACAGTCTCACAGTTCTCCGACCACATTTCAATCAAGAATGGACCATTATAATTTGTTTTCTTAATGACAGCAAACATTTCTTCCCAATCAACACACCCTTGACCAAATGGAACATCACGGAATTGACCTTTAGACGTTTCGGTAACAGCATAAGTATCTTTAATATGAAGCGCTGCAATTGAGCGATGTCCATTATAAAATTCACTCCAAAGATCATTATGCCATGCTGATACATTTCCAGTATCTGGGTAGACAAAGAGATAAGGAGAATCAATCTCTTTTTCCACAGCCAAATATTTCTCAATGGAATTCATAAATGGATCATCCATAATCTCAATAGATAGAATAACTTGTGCTTCTTCGGCCCAAGTACAAGCTTGACGAAGATTCTTAATAAAGCGTGCACGTGTCTCTGGAGATTTTTCTTCATAGTACACATCATATCCTGCTAATTGAATATTACGAATACCAATATCTTGAGCAAAGACGATACATTTTTTCATCATATCCATCGCACGCGCTTCTTTCTCAGGATTATTAGATCCCATTGGGAAACGACGATGACCACTAAATGTAATTGTTGGAACACGAACTCCTGTCTCAAAAATAGCTTTGACCAACTCAAGTCGTTCTTCTTTTGACCACTCCAAACGTGCCAAACGTTCATCTGACTCATCAATGGATAATTCTACAAAATCAAATCCCAATTCTTTAGCAAATTGTAGGCGTTCTAACCAGTTAAAATGTTTTGGTGTTGCCTTCTCGTAAATTCCTATTGGACGTGTCATATATTACCCCCAAATACGTTTAATTTCATCCTTAAATGCACGTGCTGCTGCGGCTGGATCATCTGCCTCTGTAATACCACGACCCGCAATAAAAGTAAAGACATCAACACCTTCAAATAATTGAAGAGTATCAGTTGATAAACCACCAGTTACAGAAACTCGGAAGCCCATATCAATCAATTTTTTAACCTTATTAAGGTCTTTCTCTCCCCATGTTTCGCCAGCAAGAAGCGCATCACGAGATTGGTGATAAATGGCTTGTGAAATACCTGCATCCAACCATTGTTGCGCTTGCTCATAAGTCCAATCACCATATAGTTCGATTTGAATTTCTCCACGATCGCCGCGTTCTTCTTTGATAGCTTTTAAGGCTGCTTCCATTGTTGGAATAGTAGCACAACAGATACAAGTCATCCAGTCTGCACCGCGAACAGCATTATTTTTAGCAACAGTCCCACCAGCATCAGCACATTTTGTATCAGCAACAATTATTTTGTCAGGGAAGAGACTGCGAAGGACCTCAACTAATTCACTACCTACTTGAAGAAGGCAAACAGTTCCAGCTTCAATAACATCAACTTCATGTCCTACTGATACGGCAGCTTTGATAGCTCCTTGTAAATCTGAGTGGTCAAGTGCAACTTGTAAATTTGGTAAACGTTTTGTCATGTTGTTTATTCTAAGGACCTGATAAAAATACTCATTTTATTTGTGGCAAAGAGTTTCTTATCACAGAGATTTTTTATAGGTCCTATCCTTTCTATTAATATCAGTTTATTGATTAGCTTTCTAAATCTAAACCTTCTAAATATGGGCTGTTTTTTGATTCCTCTACCATTGCAAGGACTTCTTTTGCTTCTTGGCATTCCGTCAAGCGCTGAATTGAATTTTCCAATTCAAAAAGGGCAATAATTTGAGGGATAGCAACAGAAGTATGAATAGCTGAACTTGTTGCAGCAAGTGCTAACAATACTGAGACTTCTTTGCCATCTGGAAAAACTACTGGCTCTGTTAATGTAATTAATGAAAATGCATCACGTTTTACGCCTGCTTCTGGACGAGCATGAGGCATCGCCATACCCGGCATAAGAATGTAGTACGGACCAAATTCCTCTGTAGATTCAATAATGGCATCGTAATATTCCGCATCAACAGCACCACTTTCAATCAATGGATCAATTGATAATTTGATTGCTTCTTTCCAATCGCTTGCAGATAATTTAAGACGAATTGAGTCATTTTCGATAAAGGCTTGTTTTAAATTCATGATTTCTCCTTAAAAGTCTAAAGATATGGGAGAGAAACTTTTGTCTCACTCCCTTTGTCTATTAACTTACAAAATTTCTTGTAGTTTTGTTTTTATTTCATTGTCATCCATAAGGTTATCAAGACCTACTAAATGACCTTTTGTACGTCCGTCTAATTCATGGATAAGGTGGTTTGAAGCAACCACGATATCGTAGTTTGCAGCTAAACCTTTTGCTTCTCCGACTGAGCAAGATGCTGACTCAAAGTTGCTAACGCCTAATTGACGAAGCGCATTTTCGACTTTCATTTTGATAACCATTGATGATCCCATGCCGTTTCCGCATGCTGTAAGAACTTTAACCATTTTTATTTCCTCCGTTATAAATTTCTATTATTCTGCAGGCGCATCACCACGATAGTATGCTTCTTTATCTTTAGATTTCATAAATTGAAGTTGTGGAATAGCTAAGAAGAAGAGACATACAATCACGTAACCAGCGATACCTAAATACTTGAAGATGTAACCAAATGCTAACCATGGGAATTCAAAGTCGATATTTCCATGATAACCACCTGCAAGTCCTAAAAGACCTACAGCAACAGCACCAAGTGCCACCTGAATAATACCTGAGATAAATGATAGAGCTACTGCTGCTTTCCAGCCACCACGTTTATCTGCATAAACAGCGATTGCCGCATTATCAAAGAATACTGGAACGAATCCTGTGATAATCAAGATTGGATTTTTGAAGACAACAAGTAGAGCGATTGTAATTAATTGACCAATCAAACCAAAAGCAAATCCTGAAAGAACTGCATTTGAAGAACCAAAACCATATGAAGCTGCAACGTCAACTGCTGGGAATGATCCTGGAAGAAGTTTGTTTGAGATACCTTGGAAGGCATTTGTCAATTCTGTAACGAACATGCGTACACCTTGCATCAAAATGAAAAGGTAAACTGAGAATGTCAATGATGTTTGAAGGATGTACATGAAGAAAGCTTGCTTAGTTGGTACAAATGCACCAGGTCCGATTAATTTAACATTAGACATAATGTCTGGACCAAGGACAGCTAAGATTCCTCCAAAGAAAACTAGCATCAATGTTGCTGATGCAACAACTGTATCATGGAAAATATTTAAGAATGTTGGTAATTTTAAGTTATCAAGGTTTTCTTCTTTTTTACCGAAGAATGGCGCAACTTTATCAACAAACCAAATTGCAAATTGTTGTTGGTGTCCGATGGCAAATCCGCCACCACCTGTAAGGCGTTGAGTTGCTTCAACGGTCATATTAGAACTTACCGCCCAATATAGACCACAAATGATACCAACAGCCCATGCACCAAAACCATTACGAAGTTGTGGAATCAAGAGCAGTACAAATACTGAAATTGTTGCAGCTTGTTGTACCATGATATGACCAGTAATAAAAAGAGTACGGACTTTAGTTACTTTACGAAGAGCAACCAAGAGAATGTTAATCCCAAAACCAATCAAGAGTGCTGTTGTTGCAACACTGATAAAGCCCATTGTTTCTAACTTAGCATTTGCTGATGCTAAACCAAAGTAAGGGTCAATAACAGCAGCTTCTAAATTAAATTTTTTAGCAAGAGCAACTAAGATTGGACGGAATGTATTAACCAATCCTCCTGCACCTACGTTCAAAATCAAATATCCAACGGTCGCTTTGATAAAACCAGCAAAGACATCATGAAGTGGTTTCTTCAATAAAAGATACCCAATGAGTACCAATAGACCTACGAAGAAGGCTGGATTCTGCAAGATATTTTGCGAGAACCAATTAAGGGGAGCTAGGAAGTTTTCCATAACTAAAGACCTCTCTTTATTTAAGTAATGTTTTTTTGTATCTTTATTATATTTTTTGTAAGCGTTTTAAAAAAGACCAAGAAGTACACACTTAAGTGTGCAAAATTGTGCTGAACCTAATTTACAAAAAAATCATGTATCTTAGGATACATGATTTTTTATATTTTTTAATGTAGACTCCTAATGATTTCTACACGCGTCACAAGACCATCGTGCATACTATCAACACGCAATGCAACGTTATTAATATAGACTACTGAACCAATAGCAACGTCCTTTTCCTCATCATTTAAATGACGAACAAGTAAGTCTCCTAAAGTTTCATTGGGTTGACAAGGTAGTTGAACCCTAGCTAAAATATTAGCTTTTTTGACTTTGTTATTAGCACGTAAAACAATGTTGCTTGACCCATCAAAATGGGTGAAAAGATATTTACGAACAGCAAACAAAATAGCAACTGAAGCAATCCCCATAAGGTAATCTGAAACACTACCATGTTCAATTACAAGTTGACGAGCTAAGGCAAACAATAACACTTCAATTAAAGTATCTGGGGAAGGTTTTGAAAACATTTTGATCAACTCAATCCCGACTGCTATTGTCATGGCGCGAGCAAGGAAAGTCTGGAACAACTTATCAACATTTTGATCAACAGACAACATGCTAAACAAATCATGAAAGAGTGCTAAACTAAAAAAAATAATAGCTGTTGCCAGAATAACTGACAAAGCAATCTCTAAATAATAAGCCACCTCTACAATAACATCTTGGAAAAATTTACGCATACAATCTCCTCTTTTATAAACTAATAACATTATAACATTTCGTCGTTAAAGTTACTAATTCAATGAAACAATAGTGACCACCCCTTCATTAACCTTTTAATCAGTACTAACGAATGTTTGATTACACATTATGATATAATAAGCTTATTGGTAAATAAGTGGGAGGAAATGAAATATTAATTAATAAACGGTTAAGAACAATCTCCTTACTACATTATCTGTTAGCGCTACTACTTCTTATAGACATTATCTTTACGATTGATTTTATAATTCACACGTCAACAATTTCCAAAAATAGTCTATCATATATAAGTTATGGTCAAGGATTTGGTTGGTCTATGATTCTTATTAATTTGATAGCTCTACCTATTTGTTTCCTAGTAGAATTGTCAGCTGGTCTACTATTAAAATTAGAAATGCATAAGCAACATGGCTACTATCCTCTGGAACGCTTATTGATGACTGGTAATATTCTAACAGTTGTATCGCTAGTATTATTACATACTTTGATTCACAATATCAATTCACTTCTTTTTTTATCAATTACAGTAGTTTTATTGATTTCTGGGAAGTCCTTAAGTCTTATTAGTATCTATCTATTAAAAAGAAAAAGTAAACATCAAAAAGTCTGACTGTACAGTCAGACTTTTAATATTAAATATTTGACCAAACAGACTCAAGAATGTTTGTTTGTTCACGACCAGGCCCTACTGAGAAAGTAGAAATACGAACACCAACCAATTCGCCAACACGGCGAACGTAATTACGTGCATTTTCTGGAAGATCATCTAAGCTACGGCAAGCTGTAATATCTTCAGACCAGCCCGGTAATTCTTCATAGATTGGTTTACAACGTTTTAGCTGTTCAAGGCTTGCTGGATAATAGTCAATACGTTTCCCATCAAGGTCATAAGCCACACAAATTTTCACCGTATCAAGCCCTGAAAGAACATCAATTGAATTCAGAGAGAGATTAGTAATACCTGATACTCGACGGCTGTGACGCATAACAACAGAATCAAACCATCCAACGCGACGAGGACGACCAGTCGTTGTACCATACTCTTTACCAATCTCACGAATACGGTCACCAACCTCATCAAAAAGTTCTGTTGGGAATGGTCCATCACCGACACGGCTAGTGTAAGCTTTACATACACCTACTACTTTATTAATTTTACTTGGTCCAACTCCCGAACCAATTGTGACACCACCTGCTACTGGATTGGAAGATGTTACAAATGGGTATGTTCCTTGATCAATGTCGAGCATAACTCCTTGTGCTCCTTCAAAAAGAACACGTTTACCGGCATCAAGAGCATCATTTAAGATAACGGATGTATCAGTCACATATTGCTTAATTTGTTGACCATATTCATAATATTCTTCGAAAATATCATCAAATTCAAGAGGTGTACTGTCATACATTTTTTCAAATAAACGATTTTTCTCAGCTAAATTAATTTTCAAACGCTCAGCAAAAACTTCTCTATCAAGAAGGTCAGCAATACGGATACCGACACGCGCAGCCTTGTCCATGTAAGCTGGCCCAATTCCTTTGATGGTTGTTCCAATTTTATTATCACCTTTAGCATCTTCTTGTAGTTGGTCAAGCTTGATGTGGTATGGCAAGATAACATGCGCACGGTCTGAAATACGAAGGTTATCCGTTGTTACACCTTCTCCGTGAAGATAAGCTAACTCTTTAACTAATGATTTCGGATTAACGACAACACCATTACCAATGACAGAAATTTTTTCTTTGAAGAAAATTCCTGAAGGAATTAAATGAAGTTTAAATTTTTTGTTATCAATAACGATAGTATGCCCAGCGTTATCACCACCTTGATAACGTGCAATTACTTCTGCGTCAGCAGATAAAAAATCTGTAATTTTACCTTTACCTTCGTCACCCCATTGGGTACCTACTACAACAACTGAAGTCATATTTATTTAACACTGAGTGAGCCTTTTTGGGACTCCCCAATCCTTTCTGGAAAAACATGGCAGGAATTTCACCTGCGAGTTTGTCTGACACCTTATTATAGCAAAAAATGTTTTTTTTTGCCAAATTCCTCAAATATTATCGGAAAAAAAGAAAAAAATAATTATTAGAAGTGTAAAAAAACGGTAAAAAACTAACATTATAGTTGATAAAGAAATCTTGAAATTTACTGATACCAGCATTCTTAACAATAAAAAAATTCAACGATCTTTTTATTAGAGTCGTTGAATTTTAAATTATCAAGAACAGTTATCACAAGTCAGATATCATATCTATATTAATGATATTTACTATTAGCTTTTCATGAAGTAACTAGTTATCTCTAGCCTGTAGCTCTTCTTTTGTAACTAATTTATAATCTTTAAAAACAATGCCTCCAAAATAGCCTGCTAGTAAAGATAGGATAATACAACCTAGAGCGGTTATTAGTACTTTTATCATTGGGTTATAGGCAAACATGACAGCAAATCCTGCAATTGGTGTCGCTGTTCCAGGAGTATCATTAACTAATTTCATCAAGGCAATTAAAATACCACAAGCTGCACCACCAACAAAATTAGTGACATAGATTGGAATAGGGTTAGCTGAAGTCACGTCAGCTTGAGTTAGAGGCTCAACAGCAAAAGCTATATTATCTTTACGACTTCCAAGTTTTAATTTATGGAAAAGTACACCATTCATAAATGACGAACCAAAGACAGACAAGGCTCCTATAGCCATAGGCATTCCGGTTAATCCTAGCATAGCTGTCAATGCCATAGAAGAAAGTGGTGCTGTCGCCACTACTACAATTGTCCCGCCAAGTATAATCCCCATTAAAATAGGGTTGCTATGAGCACCTGATGTTAAGATATCTCCAATGGTGAGCAAAGTGCTATTAATAAGCGGCGTCAACAGTTTGGCCACAAGACGTGTTAATGGTGCACCAATAATAATAATTGAAATAAGATCTAAACCACCAGGAATATTTCTTTCCATCCACTTAACAAGAAATCCCACTAAATATCCTGCAAGGAAACCAGGAATAATACCTGTTCCAGAAACAGATAAACCAATTAAAACTGCGTATCCTGGGGTTACACCAATAGCAATAGCAACCAATATAGCTGCAGCTACACCAGAAAGTGAACCATTAGCACCACCCACTTCACTTAAAAATTGAAATCCCAAAACTTTACCAAAGAAAGAATCTTGAAAAGCTTCTACAAGGAAGGATGCACAAGCCGCAGATGCCAATGCTCCCATTGCTTTTGTTCCGTAGGGTGCTTTATAATTAAATAAAGTGAAAATCGCTAATACAAGTATTAAAAGACTGGTCCCAATAATGATATTCATAAATATACTCCCGCTAAAAATAGTTAAGTTTTTTATTCTCAGTGTCTGTGTACTACTGCTTCAATTTCAATAAAGGCGCCTTTAGGTAATACTGAAACTTAATTGTACTACGAACTGGATAAGGTGCAACAAAGAAGTCCGACATAATTATTAGGCTTATCTCATGGATTACTCCTTAGTTGCTAATATAATCACATTTTACCTAAAAGCATAACCATAGTCAATAATAATTTTTTATTTTCTTAACTTTTTTTTATTACGATAATTTTTTATTACATTAATCTTTTAAAATAGTCTGATATTGTCTTTTAACCATAAATATATTACTATAATAGTAAGATTAGCATAGAGGAACTACGATATGGATAAAGAAAAATTAGACTATTGGAAAACGATAATAACGTTTCTCCATAATGTTTTAGGTGATAATTACGAAATTGTTTTGCATGTAGTAGATGAAAATGATATCTATATTGGTGAGTTGGTTAATAGTCACATTAGTGGACGAACCATAAGTTCACCTCTAACGACTTTCGCCCTTGATTTAATCAAGAATAAAGTTTATAAGGAAAAAGATTTTGTTACTAACTATAAGGCGATTGTCAGCCCTCTCAATAAAGAAGTTCGTGGATCTACTTTCTTCATCAAGAATGCTCAAAATGAACTTGAAGGGATGTTATGTATCAACCTTGATATTTCTGCATACCAAAATATTGCTTTGGATATTCTAGACTTAGTTAATTTAAATGTTAACAAAATACTACCTAAGTCCCCTCAAAAAATTTCTCTCCCTCAACAGGAGGAACCTGTAGAAGTTCTATCAGGCAATATTCAGGATATTATTAGTGAGATTGTTGATCCTAGTCTTTTAAATCAGAATATTCATTTAAGTCAAGAAGTTAAGGTAGAAATTGTTTCTAAACTTCACGAAAAAGGTGTATTCCAATTAAAAGGTGCCGTTTCAAAGGTCGCTGAAGTTCTCAACATCTCCGAACCAAGCGTCTATCGTTATCTTAAAAAAATTGAAACTCATTAACTCTAAAACTCTTTTTAACTTATAGATTAATAAGATTGGACTCAAAAGTTCAATCTTTTATTTTTTATGACACCGGTATAAGATTATTTTAGTTTTCTGTGCCGTAAAACTTAGTTTTTATTATTTTTTTGATAAACTAGTATCATCTGTTACTAGGAGGAATGTTGTCGTGATTATCGATCGACTGTTACAAAGAAGCCACTCTCATCTACCGATTCTACAAGCTACATTTGGCTTAGAGAGAGAAAGCCTTCGTATTCACCAACCCACTCAAAGGGTTGCTCAAACACCCCATCCCAAAACATTAGGGAGTCGTAACTATCATCCTTATATCCAAACGGATTATAGTGAACCTCAATTAGAACTCATTACACCTATTGCAAAGGATAGCCAAGAAGCCATTCGATTTTTGAAAGCTATAAGTGATGTTGCTGGACGCTCTATCAACCACGATGAATACTTATGGCCGCTTTCTATGCCACCCAAAGTGAGGGAAGAAGACATACAGATTGCCCAATTAGAGGATGCTTTTGAATATGATTATCGCAAATATTTGGAGAAGACTTATGGAAAACTAATACAATCCATCTCTGGAATTCACTATAATCTCGGTTTAGGTCAAGAGTTATTAACTTCTCTCTTTGAATTGAGTCAAGCAGATAATGCTATTGATTTTCAGAACCAGCTTTACATGAAATTGTCTCAAAATTTTTTACGTTACCGTTGGTTACTAACTTATCTATACGGAGCGAGCCCAGTAGCTGAAGAAGACTTTTTAGATCAGAAACTGAATAACCCTGTCCGGTCACTTAGAAATAGTCACTTAGGTTATGTGAATCATAAAGATATTCGTATTTCTTATACTAGCTTGAAGGATTATGTCAACGATCTAGAAAATGCTGTAAAAAGTGGGCAATTGATTGCTGAGAAAGAATTTTATTCACCTGTTCGTCTCCGTGGTAGTAAGGCCTGTCGTAATTATTTAGAAAAAGGAATTACATATTTAGAGTTTCGCACTTTTGATCTCAACCCATTTAGCCCAATCGGTATAACGCAGGAAACTGTTGATACTGTTCACCTTTTCTTATTGGCGCTTTTGTGGATAGATTCTAGTAGTCATATTGACCAAGATATCAAGGAAGCCAATAGATTAAATGACCTTATAGCACTTAGTCATCCATTAGAAAAATTACCTAATCAAGCACCAGTTTCTGACTTAGTGGATGCTATGCAATCTGTTATCCAACATTTTAACTTATCACCTTACTATCAAGACCTATTGGAATCTGTAAAAAGGCAAATTCAGTCACCTGAATTAACGGTAGCTGGTCAACTTTTAGAAATGATTGAAGGACTTTCCTTAGAAACATTTGGACAAAGACAAGGACAAATTTATCACGATTATGCTTGGGAAGCTCCCTACGCCTTAAAGGGATATGAAACGATGGAACTTTCTACCCAATTGCTACTATTTGACGTTATCCAAAAAGGAGTCAACTTCGAAGTGCTGGATGAACAAGATCAATTCCTAAAATTATGGCACAATAGTCATATTGAGTACGTTAAAAATGGTAATATGACCTCAAAAGATAACTATATTGTACCGCTCGCTATGGCTAACAAAGTTGTTACAAAAAAAATCCTAGATGAAAAGCATTTCCCAACTCCTTTTGGAGATGAATTTACTGACCGTAAAGAGGCACTTAACTATTTTTCACAAATCCAAGATAAACCAATCGTCGTTAAGCCAAAATCTACAAACTTTGGTTTAGGCATTTCTATTTTTAAAACATCAGCTAACTTAGCTTCTTATGAAAAAGCAATTGACATCGCTTTTACCGAAGATAGTGCTATTCTTGTGGAAGAATATATTGAGGGTACCGAATACCGTTTCTTCGTCCTTGAGGGGGACTGTATTGCTGTATTGCTTAGGGTAGCAGCTAATGTCGTTGGAGATGGTATTCATACTATTAGTCAGCTAGTTAAACTTAAAAACCAAAACCCTCTCAGAGGCTATGATCATCGCTCTCCTCTAGAGGTTATTGAGCTCGGAGAAGTAGAACAGTTAATGTTGGAACAACAAGGATACACTGTTAACAGTATCCCTCCAGAAGGAACAAAAATAGAACTTCGCCGTAATTCTAATATTTCCACTGGCGGTGACTCTATAGATGTAACAAATACAATGGATCCTACATATAAACAACTAGCAGCTGAGATGGCAGAGGCTATGGGGGCTTGGGTTTGTGGAGTTGATTTAATTATTCCTAATGCCACTCAAGCATACTCAAAAGATAAGAAAAATGCTACTTGCATTGAACTAAACTTTAACCCATTGATGTATATGCACACCTACTGTCAAGAGGGGCCTGGTCAATCTATTACACCTCGAATTTTGGCTAAACTGTTCCCAGAATTATAACTAAAAAGAGTTCCTTAGGCTAAGCTTAAGGAATTTTTGGTTAAAATAAAGTTATCCCTTGTCATCACTAGTTCATTTAAGATAAAATATTAACAACTACAGAAAGTTAGGTTAAATATTATTATGGTTAAAAAACGCTATTCCAAAAATTCTCATAATCTAATAACATTACTTGGTATTGTTGTTCTTGCTTCCCTGATTTCAGACTTTTGGAGTGAGGTGATTGCTACTCTGTTAATTATTGGTGGTGGTTATTGTGCCTATTACGTTTATGATAAAAAGCGTCTTAAACGTTTTACATCAAACCAACGTATTGAAGCTTTAAAATCCGATATTAAAGAGACTGACCAAGACATTAGACACTTGGAAATTTTAAAAAAAGACAATCGTTCTAAGGAATATATCAAATTAGCACATCAAATATTACCTCAATTGGACCTAATTCGTAATGAAGCAAACCAACTACAAAAAGCCATTGAGCCTAATATCTATAAACGTATCACCAAAAAAGCAAATACATTTAGTAATGAGATTAACGAACAACTAATAAAGCTACATGCCTCTCCAGAACTAGAACCTATTTCTGATCAGGAAGATGAAATGATACGCATTGCTCCGGAATTAAAACCGTTCTATCACAATATTCAAGATGACCACTTTGCTATCTTAAAAAAGATTGAAGAGGCAGATAACAAAGCTGAATTAGCAGCAATTCATCAAGCCAATATGAAACGTTTTACAGATGTTCTGGCTGGCTACATCAGAATCAAACAATCTCCTAAAAATTTTAACAATGCTAAGGAACGCCTAGAACAAGCATTACAAGCAATTAAAAAATTTAATTTAGATTTAGATGAAACGCTGCGCCAATTGAATGAAAGTGATATGAAAGATTTTGACGTTAGCCTAAGAATGATGCAAGACGAAAGGAACAGTAAATGAGCGATACCTTTAATTTTGATATTGACCAAATTGCAGACAATGCTATCACTAAAACAGATAAAACAACAGAAATTATTTCCAACCAGACAACAAGCCAAACTGGGCAAATTGCCTTTTTTGAAAAACTAACACCAGCACAAAAGTCTGCTATCTCTGAAAAAACACCAGCTTTGGTAGATACTTTTGTCGGCGATCAAAATGCGCTCCTTGATTTTGGACAATCCGCAGTAGAAGGCGTTAATACCACTGTTAATCATATCTTGTCTGAGCAGAAAAAAATTCAAATTCCTCAAGTTGATGATTTACTAAAAAATGCTAATCGCGAACTAAATGGATTTATTGCCAAATATAAAGATGCTACTCCGGCAGAATTAGAGAAAAAACCAAACTTGATTCAAAAATTATTCAAACAAAGCAAGACCTCGCTACAGGAATTTTATTTTGACTCACAAAACATCGAGCAAAAAATGGATATGATGGCAGCGAATGTTGTCAAACAAGAAGATACTTTGGCAAGAAATATCGTCTCTGCTGAAATGCTCATTGAAGATAATACTAAATCTATTGAAAATTTGGTTGGAGTTATTGCTTTTATTGAATCGAGTCAAGCCGAGGCTGCTAATCGTGCAAGCCACTTACAACAAGAAATTCTAGCATTAGATAGCCAAACGTCCGAGTATCAAATTAAAAGTAACCAATTAGCTCGAATGACTGAAGTTATCAATACCCTCGAACAGCAACATCCTGAATATGTCAGCCGTCTCTACGTTGCATGGGCAACAACACCACAGATGCGAAACTTGGTCAAAGTATCGTCAGATATGCGTCAGAAACTTGGCATGTTACGTCGAAATACCATTCCAACAATGAAACTCTCAATCGCTCAGTTAGGCATGATGCAACAATCTGTCAAATCCGGTGTCACTGCTGATGCTATTGTCAACGCTAATAATGCAGCATTGCAGATGCTGGCTGAAACTAGTAAAGAAGCGATTCCGATGTTAGAGAAGACCGCACAAAGCCCCACTGTTTCTATTAAATCTGTCACTGCATTAGCTGAAAGCTTAGTGGCTCAAAATAATGGTATTATCGCTGCCATAGACAAAGGACGTAAGGAACGTGCCCAATTGGAATCTGCTGTTATTAAATCGGCTGAAACAATCAATGATTCTGTCAAAATTCGTGATAAAAAAATAGTTGAAGCCTTACTCAACGAAGGTAAATCTACCCAAGAAAAAGTTGATGAGTCTTAACTTACTATCATATCCACTAAATAAAAACGATACTGTAAAACACAGTATCGTTTTTATATCATTAATTTATACCGTTTTCATCTATATTTTCCTGACTATCTCCAATGCAAAATAAGCCTTTTATGCTATAATATGACTTATGGATAAAATTATAAAATCAATTTCAACTTCCGGTTCTTTCCGGGCTTATGTCCTTGATTGTACAGAAACTGTAAGAACAGCTCAAGAAAAACATCAGACACTTTCAAGTTCTACTGTAGCTCTTGGGAGAACATTAATTGCAAATCAAATTTTAGCAGCAAATCAAAAAGGAAATAGTAAAGTAACTGTCAAGGTTATTGGAGATAGCTCTTTTGGTCATATTATTTCTGTAGCTGATACTAAAGGAAATGTTAAAGGTTACATCCAAAATACGGGTGTTGATATCAAGAAAACAGCTACTGGAGAGGTCTTAGTTGGACCTTTCATGGGTAATGGACACTTTGTCGTTATTACCGATTACGCAACTGGGCAACCTTACACTTCAACAACTCCACTAATTACAGGAGAAATTGGAGAAGATTTTGCTTATTATTTAACCGAAAGTGAGCAAACACCTTCTGCCGTCGGTTTAAATGTCCTCTTAGATGACGAGGATAAGGTTAAAGTTGCAGGTGGATTCATGCTTCAGGTGCTCCCAGGTGCTTCTGACGAAGAAATTTCTCGCTATGAAAAACGCATTCAGGAGATGCCTTCTATTTCAAGTCTGCTAGAGTCTGAAAATCATATAGAATCTCTCCTTTCAGCTATTTACGGAGAAGACGACTACAAGCGCTTATCGGAAGACTCTTTAGCCTTCTACTGTGACTGTTCAAAAGAACGTTTTGAAGCCGCTCTATTGACTTTAGGAACTAAAGAATTGCAAGCCATGAAGGATGAAGATAAAGGTGTTGAAATTACTTGTCAATTTTGCAACCAGACTTACTATTTCACAGAAGAAGATTTGGAGAAGATAATTAATGACTCAATTAAATAGTTCATTTATGATTGGGAAGGTTGAAATTCCTCATCGTACCGTACTAGCACCGATGGCAGGTATTACCAATTCTGCTTTTCGTACTATCGCTAAAGAATTTGGTGCTGGTCTCGTTGTTATGGAAATGATTTCTGAGAAAGGGTTACTTTATAACAACGAAAAGACCTTACATATGCTCCATATCGATGAAAATGAACATCCTATGTCAATTCAACTATTTGGTGGCGATGCAGAAGGCTTAAAACGTGCAGCTGACTTTATCCAAAGTAATACGAAAGCAGATATCGTAGACATCAATATGGGATGTCCAGTTAACAAAGTTGTTAAAAACGAAGCTGGAGCTAAATGGTTACGTGACCCTGAAAAAATTTATCATATTGTTAAAGAGGTAACGTCTGTACTTGACATTCCATTAACAGTAAAAATGCGTACAGGATGGTCTGACTCATCTAATGCTATAGAAAATGCACTCGCTGCCGAATCTGCTGGTGTATCTGCACTTGCTATGCACGGTCGAACGCGTGAACAAATGTATACTGGCACGTGTGACCATGAAACACTTGGCAAGGTCGCTAAAGCTGTTACTAGTATTCCTTTTATTGCTAATGGTGACATTCGTACTGTTCACGATGCCAAATTTATGATTGAAGAGATTGGAGCTGACGCTATAATGGTTGGACGTGGTGCTCGTAGCAATCCTTACATCTTTACACAAATTAATCATTTCTTTGAAACAGGCGAAATCCTTCCTGACCTACCATTTGAGAAGATGTTAGATGTTGCCGAGGATCATCTCACTCGACTAGTTAATTTAAAAGGTGAAACTATTGCCGTTCGTGAATTTCGAGGGTTAGCACCTCATTATCTGCGTGGAAAATCAGGCGCAGCAAAAATTAGAGGAGCTGTTTCACGTGCAGAAACACTAGCAGAAGTTCAAGAACTTTTTGCAGGTTTACGCTAAATCAAAAACAGTCCTTTGACTGTTTTTTCCTATCTCTGTACAAATTTAGCATAAATCATTGTGTAATGAAAACTCAAAAGTATAACAAATTATTTTAGCATAACAGAATTAAGGAGAATTATGTTGATTGTTTTAGCTGGAACCATTGGAGCAGGTAAAAGCTCCCTTGCAGCTGCTCTAGGACAACACCTAGGGACAGATGTTTTCTATGAGGCGGTTGATAATAACCCAGTTTTAGATCTTTACTATCAAGATCCCCAAAAATATGCTTTTTTACTACAAATATTCTTTTTAAATAAACGATTCCAATCTATAAAAGAAGCCTATAAGGCTAACAACAATGTTTTGGATCGTTCTATTTTTGAAGATGAACTATTCCTCACTCTAAATTATAAGAATGGAAATGTGACTAAAACAGAGCTAGATATCTATAAAGAACTTCTTGCAAATATGTTGGAAGAATTAGAAGGTATGCCTAAGAAGAGACCTGATTTGCTAGTCTACATTGATGTTTCATTTGATAAAATGTTAGAACGTATTGACAAACGAGGACGCAGCTTTGAGCAAGTTGATTCTAACCCAGAGTTATACGACTACTACAAACAAGTCCATTCTGAATATCCAGAATGGTATGAAAATTACGACGTTTCACCTAAAATTCGGATCGATGGTAACAAACTTGATTTCGTCAAAAATCCAGAGGATCTTCAACACGTCCTTGACACTATTGATTCCGAATTGCAAAAACTTGATTTACTATAATTAGGTGATATCTATGATTATAAGACCTGTCCTACCCTCAGATGCTAAAGAATTACTTGCTATCTATGCTCCCTACGTTGCTGACACTACAATAACGTTTGAATACGATATTCCTAGTATATCGGAATTCACTAATCGTATCAAAAATATCAGCAAATCTTTCCCATATTTAGTTGCTGAAGAAAATGGGAAAATATTAGGTTATGCATATGCTTCAACTTACTACGCTAGAGCTGCCTATGACTGGACTTGCGAGCTTTCTATTTACCTTGATAAAGATGCACGTAGCAAAAAAATTGGTAGCCAACTATATGATACATTGGAGAAAGAATTAGTTAACCAAGGGTATGTTAATCTACTCGCTTGTATCAGTTTACCAAATGATATAAGCATTGCATTCCACAAAAAAAGAGGATTTAATCAAGTCGCACATTTCCCAAAAATCGGATTTAAATTTGAACAATGGCATGACATTGTGTGGTTACAAAAGCGATTGAAATCTTAAGGTAATCTTTAGATTTATTTTAAGTTAGCAAAAGATTAGGATATTATAATATATTTATCCTAAAATTTTTCAACGACTTTCAGTCGTACCTATATCTACAAGTGCAATTGTTAGATATAGATCCTTTTACTTTTCATAAATCTATAAGAAAATGTCCAAAATATTTTGGACGTTTTCTTTTTATATTAAAATTCCAGTACCCATCGGTACTGGAATGTTTTATGATTTTGCAATATCAAATTTCAATTTGCCTTTGGATACGCCAATCTTAATTACTTGCCCCTCTTTCACTTGATTTGCCAATAGTAGTTCTGATAAATGATCCTCTACTTGCGTTTGAATAGTTCTACGCAGTGGACGAGCACCCATTTCTATATCATAGCCATCCTCTGCCAAGTGTTTCAAGGCTGAAGGCTGGAATTTCAGATCCATACCTTTATCTTTAAGCGCTAAAATTAAAGGTTTAACCATAATTTTCACAACTTCACGCATATTATCTTGACTGAGACTATGGAATACAACTTTCTCATCAATACGATTGATAAACTCTGGTCGATAAGCTTTTTTAAGCTCCTCCATAATACGTTTTTGCATAGCAGTATAATCATGGCTGATATCCTTAGCTCCAAAACCAACTGTTTTATCGTCACGTAATGCAGTTGCTCCTAAATTAGAAGTCATAATGATTATAGTATTTGAAAAATCAACTTTTCGTCCTCGACTATCTGTTAAAACGCCATCATCAAGCACTTGTAATAATACATTAAAAATATCTGGATGAGCTTTTTCAACTTCATCAAAAAGTAAAACTGAATATGGTTTATTGCGTACTTTTTCAGTCAACTCTCCTCCTTCATCATAACCAACATAACCTGGAGGTGCCCCATTCAGGTGAGAAGCTGCGAATTTTTCCATATATTCCGACATATCAAAACGAATTAGGGCTGATTCATCATCAAACAACACTTCTGCCAAGGCTTTTGCTAACTCTGTCTTACCAACACCAGTTGGTCCCAAGAACATAAAGGAACCAATAGGACGCTTACCAGTACGAATGCCAGATTGATTGCGACGGATAGCACGACTAATGGCAGTAACTGCATCATCTTGACCGATAACACGTTTATGCAATTCTTTTTCTAAATTGAGGTATTTTTTACTATCAGCTTGTGTCAATTTTTCAACAGGAATACCAGATAGACGACTGAGAGTTGCCATAATATGATCTTCTGTTACGGCAATAGGCTTACGCTTTTTACCCTTATAACTTGCTTTTAGAGCTTTAGAAGCAGATTTCATATCATCATCTAAAATAGCTTGGTCAACTTCTGTTAAAAGCGAAGGAGCATTTTTCTTAATCATCATTTGCACAGTGGCAGAAGCTTCATCAAGTAAGTCTATAGCTGAGTCTGGTAAATTCTTACTTGTCAAATAACGATGAGCCACTTTTACAGCAGTCATAACTGCTTCATCTGAAATAGTAACATTATGAAAGGCTTCATACGCTGGCTTCAATCCAAGTAGAATTTCATATGCGTCTTCAAGATTTGGTTCTTCTACTAAAACTTTTGCAAAGCGACGAGATAAAGCAGCATCTTTTTCAATATGCTTTTGATATTCCTCTTGAGTTGTTGCTCCAACAGTGCGTAAAGTGCCTCGGGCCAAAGCTGGTTTTAAAATATTAGCAGCATCAAGTGTGCTATCAATACCAGAGCCAGAACCCATAATAGTATGCAGTTCATCAATGAAAAGAATAATATGACCGTCTTCTTCAATATCTGCAATGATTTGATTCATACGTTCCTCAAAATCACCACGAAAACGAGTTCCAGCAACAACGCTCATCATATCTAACTCTAGAACACGCATATCTCTAAGCTCATAAGGAATATTTCCATTAGCAATACGTTGTGCTAGACCGTACGCCAAAGCTGTTTTACCGACACCCGCATCTCCAACTAAGACAGGATTATTCTTTGTTTTACGACTTAAGACTTGGACCATACGTGAAATTTCTTTATCACGCCCAATAACAGGTTCAATTTCCCCATCAACCGCCATCTGTGATAAATCACGTGTGAAATCAGCTAAATCACCAGCAGTACTCGGTGGTTTCATCATATCAGAAAAAGAAGCACCCGACTTTGCTTTTTTAGGATTACGTAATTCATAAATTGCTTTGATATCATCTTTTGTAAAACCGGCATGACGTTCTAGAGCCTTACGTAAATCAACCATACGAACTGATTCACCATCGTCTTGACCTCTAAAGCCAACTAACTCTAAGATACGTGTGGCTAATAAATCTTTATTAACCAACATAGCAAGCAAGACATGTTCAGTACCCACATCTTCAGCTCCTACTACGATACTAATATTTTCTGCTAACTTTAAGATCTTTTTCAAAGCTGGTGATTGCTCTAAAAATTGATAATTGGTAATCTCTTCTTTCGGTGCTCTACCTAAAGCTAAAATTGTTGCTGCTTCGTACTCTTCAATTGCAACTTCAGACTCATATTCAGCAAATGTCAAACCAGCTACTGAATCATGAACTAAAACCATTGCTAAAAGAAGATGCCAGCTTTCTAAATAGTGACTTTCATAGCGTGCTGCTTGAAATTGCGCCAATCTGAATACTTCTTGTAATTTTATGGAATAATGACTCATAAATGGAATCCTTTTCTATCTAATCGTTGTAATAATTTACGGAGCATACGAGCTCTAATAACAGAGGCTTGCTCTCCTAAGACGTCATCACCTGATGTCGCCAGAATCAAATTTCCTTCACGTTCTGTAATTATCTCTTCATCGAATAATAATTGAATCAAATCATCAAAAACTTGTTCACTGATACGCTCGCCAATCGTTGATAACATATTTCCAAATAATTGGTGTTGATCAGAAAAATGAACCTTAGCAATGCGGATGTAACCTCCACCACCTCGTTTACTCTCAACCACATAACCACGGCTTTCAGTAAACCGTGTCTTAATGACATAATTAATCTGACTAGGAACAACTTGAAAAGTATCAGCTAAATTGGAACGCTTTATTTCAGCAATTCCTGATTGTTCTAATAATGATTTTATATATTCTTCAATATTATCGGAAGTATTTTTTATGGCCACAAATTCACTCCTTCCTCTTTGACTATAACTGACTATTATTATATCAAATTTTTAAAAGATACGGAAATGAAATCTATCTAAGGACAGTAAAACTAGAATGACCGCGGATTTTAGTTGTCATTACTAGAAAGATAAGATAAAATGGAATAATACCATAGAAAGGTTTTATTTAATGAATTACATTATTACATTTTTGATTTCAATGATTCCCTTAGTGGAACTACGAGGAGCTGTGCCATTTGCAATCGCTAATGGAATACCTTTGTGGGAAGCGCTAGCTATCGGTATTGTTGGAAACATGCTACCTGTACCTATCATCTTCTTCTTTGCTCGCAAAGTTCTAGAATGGGGAGCAGATAAACCTTATACTGGTAAGTTTTTCACATGGTGCCTTAAAAAAGGACATAGCGGTGGTCAAAAACTTGAAAAAGTAGCTGGAGAAAAAGGATTGTTTATTGCCTTGCTATTGTTTGTAGGCATTCCCTTACCCGGAACAGGAGCCTGGACTGGCACGCTTGCAGCTAGCCTCCTAGATTGGGAATTTAAACATAGTGTTATTGCTGTTATGCTAGGTGTTATACTAGCTGGATGCATCATGGGAACATTATCCATTATCGGCTTCAACCTATTCTAGAAAAGTTAAGGTGAGATGACTGTCTCTCCTTTTTAATATTTGCCAATCCACCAATTCGATAGCAAAATAAGACACTTGACTTAAGCCAAGTGTCTTATTTTAAAATATATTTACTGACAACATTTTGCTGTCAAATTATAATATAAAGCGAGTGTTAATTATTTTTCAAGTGCTGCTGCCATTGTAGCTGCAACTTCTGCTTCAAAGTCGTTAGAAGCTTTCTCAATACCTTCTCCAACTTCAAAACGTACGAAAGCAACTGCTTTAGCATTTACTGACTCAAGATAAGCTTCAACTGTTTTGCTATCATCCATGATGTAAACTTGAGCAAGGAGTGTGTACTCTTGGTCAACTTTAGTGTTGTCAAGCATGAAACGATCCATTTTACCTGGAACGATTTTATCCCAGATTTTTTCTGGTTTACCTTCTGCAGCTAATTCTGCTTTGATGTCTTCTTCTGCTTGGGCAATAACTTCATCAGTCAATTGAGCTTTTGATCCATATTTAAGGAATGGAAGAGCTGGTTTGTTAACCATAGCACGACTCTCGTTGTCTTGCTCAATTTTGTGGTTCAACTGTGCTAATTCATCATGAACAAATTGTGCATCAAGTTCAGTATATGAAAGAACAGTTGGCTTCATAGCTGCAACGTGCATTGATACTTGTTTAGCAAGTGCATCGTCGCCACCTTCAACAACAGTAATTACTCCGATACGTCCACCATTATGTTGGTATGCACCAAAATGTTGCTCATCAGTCTTTTCAACTAAAGCGAAGCGACGGAATGAAATTTTTTCACCAATTGTAGCAGTTGCAGTTACAAATGCTTGTTCTAAAGTTTCACCTGAAGGCATTGTTAAAGCAAGTGCTTCTTCATTGTTTGAAGGACGTCCTTCTGCAATAACTTTAGCAGTTTCATTAACTAATGTTACAAATTGGTCGTTTTTAGCAACAAAGTCAGTCTCAGCGTTAACTTCAATAACTGCTGCAACGTTACCATCAACATAAACACCTGTTAAACCTTCAGCAGCAACACGGTCTGCTTTTTTAGCTGCTTTAGCCATACCTTTTTCGCGAAGTAATTCAATCGCTTTATCAAGGTCACCATCAGTTTCTACTAATGCTTTTTTAGCGTCCATAACGCCTGCACCTGATTTTTCACGCAATTCTTTTACAAGTTTAGCTGTGATTTCTGCCATTTTCGTTCTCCTCTTAATTTCAAATAATGATTAAAAAAACGAGACAGAGCGGTTTGCATCTGCCCCGTTTTAGGATTTACAATAAATTAAATATTAGTCGTTGTTTGATCCTTCAACTACTTCAACGATTTCTTCAATTGAATCTGCTTGTGCTTCTTGAGCGAAGTCAACGTCAGCATCTTCACCTTGACGACCTTCAATAACTGCATCAGCTAATTTAGAAGTAATTAATTTAACGGCGCGAATAGCGTCATCGTTTGCTGGGATGATAACATCGATATCATCTGGATCAGCGTTAGTGTCAACCATAGCTACAACTGGAATACCAAGTTTTTTAGCTTCTTTAACAGCGATTTGCTCTTTATGTGGGTCAACAACATACATTACATCTGGGATGCGTGGCATATCTTCGATACCACCCAAGAATTTTTCAAGACGTGCACGTTGTTTGTTTAACAATGCAACTTCTTTCTTAGGAAGAAGTTCAAAAGTTCCTTCTTCTTCCATACGTTTGATTTCTTTCAAACGAGCAATACGTTTTTGGATAGTTCCCCAGTTAGTAAGAGTTCCACCTAACCAACGGTGGTTAATGAAGTATTGACCAGCACGTTTAGCTTCTTCAGCAACAGCTTCAGCTGCTTGTTTCTTAGTACCAACAAACAAGATAACTGCATCGTTTGCTGCAGCATCACGAACAAATTCGTAAGCTTGGTCAGCTAATTTTACAGTTTGTTGAAGGTCGATAACGTGGATACCATTACGTTCTGTGAAGATGTACTTAGCCATCTTAGGGTTCCAGCGACGAGTTTGGTGACCAAAGTGAACACCAGCCTCAAGAAGTTGTTTCATTGAAATTACTGCCATGAGTAAGTTCTCCTTTAAAAATGTTTTTTCCTCTCTCAGACTTCGACTTGCAGCCTAACCTTTCGGCAACAAGACCACAATTGATCTAAGATGAGTATTTGTCACTTTAAGCAACTATAATAGTTTATCAAAAAAAGTTAGATTTGACAAGCTATAAAATCTTCTACTCTATTAGAAAAATCATACTTTTCTTAGAAAAATGTAAACGTTTTTATTGGAGATTTAAAAGTATTTCGTTTATAATTAGGCTATTAAAAAATAAAGGAGGACATTATTATGTCATTAGTCGGAAAAGAAATTATTGAATTTTCAGCTCAAGCTTATCACGATGGAAAATTCATCACTGTTACAAATGAAGACGTTAAAGGAAAATGGGCAGTTTTTTGTTTCTACCCAGCAGACTTTTCATTTGTTTGCCCAACTGAACTTGGTGACCTTCAAGAGCAATACGAAACACTTAAATCTCTTGATGTAGAAGTTTATTCTGTCTCTACTGATACTCATTTTGTTCATAAAGCATGGCATGATGACTCAGATGTCGTTGGTACTATCACATATCCTATGATTGGTGACCCTTCACACCTTATTTCACAAGGTTTTGATGTCCTTGGACAAGATGGTCTAGCACAACGTGGTACATTTATCATTGATCCAGACGGTGTCATCCAAATGATGGAAATTAATGCTGATGGCATCGGACGTGATGCAAGTACTCTCATTGATAAAGTCCGTGCTGCTCAATACATCCGCCAACATACAGGTGAAGTTTGTCCAGCTAAATGGAAAGAAGGAGCTGAAACTTTAACTCCTAGTTTAGACCTTGTAGGTAAAATTTAATAACCAGGAGGTAATCCATGGTCTTAGATAAAGAAATCAAGGCTCAATTAGCGCAATATTTAGATTTGCTAGAATCTGATATTGTATTACAAGCTGATTTAGGAGATAACGATAATTCTCAAAAAGTAAAGGATTTTCTAGATGAAATTGTCGCTATGTCTGATCGCATCAGCCTTGAATCAACACATTTAAAACGTCAACCTAGTTTTGGAATTGCAAAAAAAGGGCATGAAAGTCGCGTTATTTTTTCAGGCTTGCCAATGGGGCATGAATTCACATCTTTCATTTTAGCTTTGTTGCAAGTCTCTGGTCGCGCACCAAAAGTTGATGAAGATATTATCAAACGAATTAAGGGGATTGAGAAAACTATCAATCTAGAAACTTATGTTTCATTAACTTGCCATAATTGTCCAGATGTCGTTCAAGCCTTTAATATAATGGCTGTTTTGAATCCGAATATCACTCATACTATGATTGAAGGAGGCATGTATCAAGACGAAGTCAAATCAAAAGGTATCATGTCTGTTCCTACTGTTTATAAGGACCAAGAAGAATTTACTTCTGGCCGTGCTACAATTGAACAGCTTTTAGAACAACTAGATGGACCTCTTGATGCTGAAGCATTTGCTGACAAAGGTGTCTATGATGTTCTAGTTATTGGTGGTGGTCCTGCAGGTAACAGTGCTGCAATTTATGCCGCCCGTAAAGGGTTAAAAACAGGTATTTTAGCAGAAACTTTTGGTGGACAAGTTATCGAAACAGTTGGTATTGAGAACATGATTGGTACACTGTACACAGAAGGCCCTAAATTAATGGCTCAAATTGAAGAGCATACCAAATCTTACGATATTGATATTATCAAGAGTCAATTAGCAACTGGCATTGAGAAAAAAGAATTAGTTGAGGTAACACTGGCTAACGGAGCTATTTTACAAGCTAAAACTGCTATCCTAGCTCTGGGTGCTAAGTGGCGAAATATCAACGTTCCTGGCGAGGAAGAATTCCGCAATAAAGGTGTTACTTACTGTCCACATTGTGATGGCCCTCTTTTCGAAGGAAAAGATGTTGCTGTTATAGGTGGTGGTAATTCAGGTATGGAAGCTGCTTTAGATCTAGCCGGTGTCACTAAACATGTTACAGTCCTAGAATTCTTACCTGAGCTCAAAGCAGACCAAGTACTGCAAGAACGAGCAGCTAAAACTGACAATTTAACTATTCTTAAGAATGTTGCTACTAAAGATATCGTTGGTGAAGATCATGTCACTGGTTTAAACTATACCGATCGTGATACAAACGAAGAAAAACACATTGATTTAGAAGGTGTTTTTGTACAAATTGGTCTTGTACCAAGTACATCTTGGCTCAAGGATAGCGGCATTGAACTCAATGAACGTCAAGAAATTGTCGTTGATAAATTTGGCTCAACAAATATCCCTGGTATTTTTGCTGCAGGTGACTGTACAGATGCTGCCTACAAGCAAATCATTATTTCCATGGGGTCTGGTGCCACAGCTGCCATTGGCGCATTTGATTATTTAATCAGACAATAATCTAAAAGAGATTGATACAATGGGTATCAATCTCTTTTTTTGGGTAATATGAGGAAGTTTAAGGGCTAAAATTGGCTATTTTACGAAAGAGGCTTGACGAATCTTTTTTTTTTCGATAGAATATTATCTGTTATGGCGGTATAGCCAAGTGGTAAGGCACGGCTCTGCAAAAGCTTGATCGTCGGTTCAAATCCGTCTACCGCCTTAAATATAAAAGATTTTATCCAAAGATAACAAAAAATCAACGATTGTTCGTTGATTTTTTTGTTATCAGAATTATTTTTTTAAATCCAATAATTGATAAGGTATAGAAGATTGACTATCTCTTAATGAATAGCTTTCTAATTCATTGACATTATCCCTTAAAATTTGAGACTCTTTAGAACTAATTAAACCGTCCCTTTCAAATTCAGAGATTGTTCTGCGTTCCAAGTAATATCCTCTTAGGGTTTCATTTAAAATATCTGGCGTTATGCGTGCAATGACACGTTCTACAAATAAACCTGATTTAATTAATTCTGCGTCTCGAATGCGTTCATTTTGTAAGAAATCTATCAAAGTTGCATTATAATAACCTTCCATATCTTCTAGCGTTTCTAAAATGAGGTCATTATTTGATAAGTACAAATCTGTTAAGTGCTGACGATTGACTTCTGCTAACAACCGTTTCCTGTTTTTGAAATGTTTTTTCCGATTTCGTATTCCTTGTCCAAATGTTAAAAACTCATGAACAATACCACGAATAACACGCATAAGAATCGTTAAACTATAAGTGATATTTGACACAAAGCTACGATTAACTTGGCGTTCTAAGTATTTTAAATAACGTTGGTAAATACGATATTCTTTGATAGAAATATTGCCATAACGATAAGCAGCTTCAAGTCCATCGCTTTCTATACTAAGCATCATCAGTTGCAATTCAGCTAAGTCCTTCTTAATGTCACTAGATTCTTGTTCTAAAATGAGATGACGAATACGGCTATTATAATTATCTATAACTGCATAAAATGAAGCTTGATTTTCAGAACTCTTACCATCTTCTTCTAAGACAGATAATACTTTTGTTAAAATCGATAGACGTATTAAATAATCATCTTTCACCTGTAAGGGAGGCGCTAACTTTGGTAATACTAAAAGTCCCGTTAAAAAACTCATTAGCGTTACTGCACCAACAGTGAAAAGAATCAAACTATACCCCAACTCTCCTATGACTGAGTGCTTGGGTAATAAGAGTATTGTTGCTATGGAAACACTTCCTTTAACTCCTGAAAAAGTCAACAGTTGAATCTCTCTCCAATACTTTTTAAATGATTTATGGTATTTGAAAGATCTCCAAGCATAAAAGCAAGAAACTGCTAGAAAGCGAACTAGAAAAAGTGTGCAAGTAACTAAAACAACAATACTAATAAGATCAAAATTACTATAAGCGTTACTTGTTAAAAGAGGACCAATGATACGTGTCAGTTCTCTTCCAAATATTAAGAAAACTAAACCATTTAAAATAAAATTTAAGGTTTCCCAAATAACAGAGGTAACGCGATCTACTTGAGCATCAAAGAGAGTCACTTTTTTCAAACGATTTGCTTGCATTACTCCTGCCACTACCACCGCAATAATAGCTGAAAATCCCAACAAATCAGCAACGAAATAAGCAACAAAAGGTAAGGTTAATTCCAAAAGTAGAGCCCCTGTAACATCAGCAGCATCAAATTTCTCTAGGACAGTGAGACATAACCTCATTAGAAAAGCAAAAAGCAAGCCAATTAAAAAACCACCCATTATGGCCAATGCTAACTTGAGACTAGCTTTTGCTAAGGAGAAATAACCTGTTACAAGGGCTGTTAAAGCAAACTGGAAGGAAACTAGACCACTAGCGTCATTTAAAAGACCTTCCAATTTGAGGATATTTTCTGCCCGTTTAGGAAATTGAAACCTCTTAGCAATCGATATAAAGGCAACGGCATCTGTTGGGCCTAAGGCTGCTCCAAGCGCAAAGCATGCCGCAAGTGGTAAACTAACTGGCAAAAGGTGCCCTGCTACATAACCAACGACAATAGCTGTTAAAAATACCGTTGGTAAGATTAAGTAAAGAATAATAGCCCGATACTTTATAAAACTACCAATATCACTTTCTTGACCTTCCCTAAAGTTCAAAGGAGCAATAACAAAGGCAAGGAATAACTCAGGATCGATATGGACTTGTGACTTATGAAAAACTAAGCCAGAGAGAATCCCAAAGACCAACTGGATAAATGGTAATGGTAATTTAGGAAATATCCTATTGATAACATTAGATAAAATCAAAAACAGGAGAAAGCTGACTATTAGAATAGTTTCTTCCATATTATTCCTCCTTCATAACATCTATCAATTCTTTCTTCAATTTCTCAATTTTATCATCGATTTTTTTAGTATCTTCTCTCTCCAATCGACAGCGACATCTTTCTTTTTCAAGTATTATTAATTTCTTCTTTTTCTTCTTTACTTTACTTAAGTGAACATTTGAAAATTCTTGATTTTTAGAAGAAAGGTATTTATCTTTTAGTCGATTCAATTGTTCTTCCAAAGATAATTGAGACATCATGACCTCCTATTTAATGACCAAATTATTAATAATAAGTATTTTTTCTTTCATCGGCTATCTCTAGTATAACACGCATTTCTTAAATTGATAGATTTTAAGAATATCGTTGCTCATTATCTCCATATGTGGTAGACTAACAACAATTTAAATAGGAGGTTAACCAATGAAAAAATTAACAAAAGGCAGCCACATTCGTGTTCTTAGTCCCTCTTCTTCCATTGAGCGTCTGGGTGGTTTTGAGGCTAACCTATTAGCCAAAGAAGTACTAGAAAAGCTGGGATTTCAAGTGTCATTCTCTAAGCACTATCTAGAAAATGATATCCTCTATTCTGCTTCGATTACTAGCCGTGTAGAAGATTTACATGAAGCATTTGCCGACCCTTCTGTTGATGCCATATTAGCAACCATTGGCGGATTCAATTCCAACGAGCTTTTACCATATTTAGATTATGATTTAATCTCTAAGAATCCCAAAATAATTTGTGGTTACTCAGATTCAACGGCCTTCCTTAATGCTATTTTTGCCAAAGCAAAAATCCAAACTTACATGGGCCCTGCTTATTCTTCTTTCAAAATGAAGGAAGGTCAACCTTACCAAACACAAGCTTGGCTTACTGCCATGACAGAAAACCACTATGAACTTTGGCCTAGTGAAGAATGGTCTAGTGATCCCTGGTATGATCCCAGCAAACCACGCCAATTTTTCCCAACAGAATGGAAAATTTATAATCACGGAAAAGCTTCCGGTACGATTATCGGAGGTAATCTCTCTACGTTTGGCCTACTTCGAGGTACTCCTTATGCACCGAAAATTGAACGCTATGTCCTCTTGATTGAAGAGGCTGAGGAAAGTAATTTTTATGAATTTGACCGCAACCTTGCTGCAATTTTACAAGCTTATCCTCATCCACAAGCTATTCTTATGGGGCGCTTTCCTAAAGAATGCGGCATGACTCCACAAGTCTTTGAATATATCCTTTCAAAACATGCTATTTTCAAGGAAATTCCTGTTATTTATGATATGGATTTTGCGCACACCCAACCTCTTTTGACAGTGACTATTGGAGCTGAGCTAAGCGTTGACACTACTACATTATCTCTATCTATAAAAGAATAAAAAAATACTCCTGCTACTCATCTGAGTAACGGGAGTTTATCATTTAGAGTTACCAAATAATAACACGTTTTTCAACTGGACGCCACATGTTATCACCATCTTTAACATCAAACTCTTTATGGAATTCTTCAAAATTCGTTACTGTAATATTAGTTCGCCATTGTGCTGGGGCGTGAACATCTACACTAGCTAACATTTGCATATACTCATCACGTGCCTTCATACGCCAAATTGTCGCAAAGTTAATAAAGAAATCCCTCGCTGAAAAATCTGACTCACGCTGCGCAGCTTCTAAAGCACAAGCAACTCCACCTAAATCTGCAACATTTTCTGATACTGTTAGTTTACCATTGACTTTTGCGCCATAAGATTCCAGTCCATCAAACTGCTCAACTACTTTATCTGTAAGTTTTTTGAAAGCTTCAAAATCTTCATCAGTCCACCAATTATTCAAACTTCCATGTTCATCAAATGAAGCTCCATTAGTGTCAAAAGCGTGTGATATTTCATGTGCAATCACTGCACCAATTCCCCCATAATTTGCTGATGAACTTTGCTCTAAAGCATAAAATGGTTCTTGTAAAATGGCTGCTGGGAAGACAATTTGGTTTTGTTGTGGATCATAATACGCATTGACCATGTGGGCAGGCATATGCCATTCACTTCTATCAACTGGTTTATTCCATTTACTCCAACCATAGGCTATTGAAATTTTGTCTAAATTAGTAGCATTTTCGACAAGCGATAGTTTAGGATCAATGATTTTTTTAGTATAAGTCTCTGGTAGTTTCTCAGGGTATCCAATATGTGGTGTGATAACATTAAGTTTCATAATAGCTTTTTCTCGCGTTGACTGTGCAAGCCAATCCGCCTTTTCTAAGCGTGACTTATAGACATCAATCATCGTTGCAATCTTATGCTCAACATCAGCTTTAGCTTCTGGAGAGAATTTTTCTCCTGCATACCACAAACCTAGAGCTTGATTGTAAGGTCCTGAAGCAAGGTAGTAAGCTGCTTTTTTCTTATCCATTGCTTGTGGTGTGCCTGATAAAGCTCGACTGTAAACTCCCGATTTGATACGAATATCATCAGTTAAGTAAGCATTATAGGCATTCGCAGCTGATAAAATAAGATCTGCCTTTAATAATTCCCAATTAGATTCTGAGTAATAGTCAGATGCAAATTCTGTCCAGAAACGTTCTTCAGGAACAATAACTTTATCTGGTTTTTGTCCTAATATCTTTTGGAAAATAGCATCTAATGGAAGTTCAGGTGCTAATTTTGTGAAATCTTCCCAGTTATAAGGATGGTAAAGTTTAACATATTCCGAACTCTCTTCGCGAGATAAGACATATTGTGCCAATTTTGCATCCAATGCTAAAACCTTATCCAAGATATCTTTAATTTCCTGTTCTGAAAGGCCAAACAAAGGCAGTAGGTCTTCTTGACTTTTACGCCAAAAAGCAAGGAGTTCCTTTCCTTTTTCATTATCTTCACTATAATAAGTTGTATCTGGTAAAATAATCCCAGGCGCTTCAGCCCAAAGTACATTCAATTGAGCATTCATAAAGTCAGGAGCCACACCAAATGGAAATTCATTTGGTTTACCCTCTAGTTCATATTCTGCAACTTTTGATGCAAACTCAGAGAAAGATTGTAGGCCTTTATATTCTTCAATTAATGGTAATACTGGTGATACTCCTACCTCTTCACGTTTTTGATAATCAGCTGTCATTTTATGAAAAGCAATAAAATGATTTAAAATCGTATCACTTGGTTTATTTTCATCAGCCAGCCACTTATCTGTCGTTGACAGCATTAATGCTTCAATGTCATCAGCAAGATCAGAAAAACCACCTGTCCTTGGTTTGTCATCAGGAATAACAGCTGTCTTAGCCCACTCCCCATTAACCGCTTGGTAAAAATCATCTTGATATTTTATCATTATTTTCTCCTTAATATCTCATATGTAATCTCTTACAGTCTAACAGAAAATTCAGAGTTTGACTATTAAAAATACTCTCATATTGGTGCTTTCTCTAAATATCATTTTGTTATTTTTGCTATACTATAAACCAACAAGGAGGTTGTTATGATTGAAAAATATTATAATTGGGCAACGCTTGGAACCGGCGTTATTGCCAACGAATTAGCCCAAGCACTAGAAGCACGTGGACAAAAATTATATTCTGTAGCTAATAGAACTTACGACAAAGGACTTGAATTTGCTACCAAATATGGTATCCAAAAAGTTTATGATCACATAGATCAAGTATTTGAAGACCCTGAAGTGGATATCATTTATATCTCTACTCCCCACAATACTCACATCTCATTTTTACGAAAGGCTTTAGCAAATGGTAAGCACGTTCTTTGCGAAAAATCTATTACTTTAAACAGCACTGAACTTAAAGAAGCCATAGATTTAGCCGAAACTAACCATGTTGTCTTAGCTGAAGCCATGACTATTTTTCATATGCCAATTTATCGCCAATTAAAAACATTAGTTGATAGTGGAAAATTAGGACCGTTAAAAATGATTCAAATGAATTTCGGAAGTTATAAAGAATATGATATGACTAACCGTTTTTTCAGTCGTGACCTAGCAGGCGGTGCTTTGCTGGACATTGGTGTTTATGCACTTTCTTGTATTCGCTGGTTTATGTCAGAAGCACCTCACAACATTACCTCTCAAGTTACATTTGCACCAACAGGAGTTGATGAACAAGTTGGTATCCTACTAACCAATCCTGCAAATGAGATGGCGACTGTCAGCCTTAGTTTACATGCAAAACAACCTAAACGAGCAACTATCGCTTACGATAAAGGCTACATTGAACTTTTTGAATATCCGCGAGGACAAAAGGCAGTTATTACTTATACTGAGGATGGGCATCAAGATATTCTCGAAGCTGGCAAAACTGAAAATGCCCTCCAATATGAGGTAGCTGATATGGAAGAAGCCGTTTCAGGAAAAACTAACCACATGTACTTAAACTATACCAAAGACGTTATGGATATCATGACACAGCTACGTCAAGAATGGGGATTTACCTACCCAGAAGAAGAAAAATGAAGAGAGCTTGACAATGATTGTCAAGCCCTTTTTAGTTAATATACACTACATTTTCTTAAAAAATAGGCGTTTAAAGAAATAAATCATACCAACTGCTAAACTTAAAATAGCATAAACATAGAAAACTGCATTTATTTGTCCTAGTAAATGATCAAAACAAGACAGAAGAATAGCCGCACTAGCTCCACCAATATTACAAAATACTAAAACTAATGTCGTTGCAGAACCAACCAACGAATATTCAACACGGTCTGCTACTAGGCTAAACACAGCAGTGACCATCAGGCTGTAAAGGAAACCTGATGCCATCGCACTAATTGTTAGTACCATTAGATTAGAAGGCAATCCAACTCCAAGCAATGTTAAAGAAAATAAGACGAGGCAGATTGGAATTAATTGTTTATGAAACATAGCTATCAACTGACCAAAACTCATACCTGCTATTATTCCCATAAGCATCATCGCACTAAGAACAAGACTAGCTTGAGCTGGCGTACCCAAACCAAATTCTACTACTAGCAGAGGTATCCTAAGATTAATCCCAGTATTTATAGTTATGACAAATCCTGCTAAAATAGCTAAGGCGACAATATAAGTTAAATCAGCTTTAGGGATTTTTTGACCTTTAGTTTTAATCTTGTCATTTGTATCTTTCACCACTTTCTTAGGCGCAAAAACAAGATATAGAACTAAGATTGGTAAAGCTAAAAAATAAATCATAAATGATTTGGACCAACCAAAAGTCAACAACAGCCCAACTAAAGCTGTCAAACCAGCATTTCCTAAAACTTCAAAGGACCCCCTTAATCCTAAGAGTTTTCTTCTTTCTTTGCCTTGATAATATTCACTAATCACACTAATGGCCCTAGCATTAATAAAACCAATACCACTCCCCAATAAAAGACGCGATACAAATACTAAAAGGTAGTTCTGACTGACAACCGGCAATCCTCCCCCTAATGCTGTTAGCAATAGCCCAAAGATAATCATATGTTTCTCAGAAAGTTTTTTACTTAACCAAGGTGTGATAAGCAAGATGAAGATAATAGCCATCGAAGGAATTGAAAACAATAATTCAACTTGGGGTGATGGTAAGCCCTTATCTCTATAATAAGATATCATTTGTGGTAGGGCTGGTGATGTCGAAAAAGTTGATAGCAAGATAAGTGATAAAGAGAGTAAACTTAGCTTCTCCATAAAGATTTTCAAGTGACAATACCTCTTTCTGATGTCTTTTTTTAGATAAATAAAGTATAATCAATATTAAACTAGAAATATATGACATATGTCCTAAAACTATCTCAAATAGGGAGTCAATACATGGATATAGAAAACTACTGCCAAGACTACTGTTTGGAGACTATCTTTCCAAAACATTATTTCAAGGATTTACAAGTAATCACCCTAACTGCCGGCCAATCCGTCTGTAAACAGGGAGAACAATTAGAATACTTGCACTACATCGTCAAGGGACGTTTTAAAATTGTACGTCGACTCTTTAACGGCAAAGAACATATTTTAGATATTAAAACAAAACCAACACTGATTGGTGATATTGAACTTTTGACTAATAGACAAATTGTATCATCTGTTATTGCCTTAGAGGATCTTACAGTCATTCAATTATCACTTAAAGGACGGAAAGAGAAACTGTTAACAGACGCAACTTTCCTCCTAAAACTTAGTCAAGAGCTAGCTCAGGCTTTTCATGATCAAAACATCAAAGCGTCTACTAATCTAGGGTATACCGTCAAAGAGTTACTTGCAAGTCATATTTTAGCAATTGAAGAACAAGGTTACTTTCAACTTGAGTTAAGTAGTTTAGCTGATTCGTTTGGCGTCAGTTATCGTCATTTATTAAGAGTTATCCACGATATGGTCAAAGAAGGCCTTATCCAAAAAGAAAAACCAAAATACTTTATCAAAAATCGTTTCGCACTAGAATCATTAAATATTCAGCCATGAAGCGTAGCTTTATCATTTAATTATTTTATGCTAAACTAAATCAGAGAATACAGTTAGGAGAAAATATGTCTGCTATTGATAAATTAGTAAAAGCTAGTCATTTAATTGACATGAATGACATTATCCGTGAAGGCAATCCAACCCTTCGCAAAGTGGCTGAAGAAGTCACATTCCCACTTTCTGAGAAAGAAGAAATTCTCGGAGAAAAAATGATGCAATTTTTAAAACACTCTCAAGATCCAATTATGGCTGAGAAGCTAGGCTTACGTGGTGGTGTTGGTTTAGCCGCACCACAATTAGACATCTCAAAACGCATCATTGCCGTCCTTGTTCCAAACGTTGAGGATGCTCAAGGAAATCCACCTAAAGAAGCTTATAGCCTCCAAGAAGTAATGTACAACCCTAAAGTTGTATCGCATTCTGTTCAAGATGCTGCTTTATCTGACGGGGAGGGATGCCTATCAGTAGATCGTGAAGTACCTGGCTATGTCGTCCGCCACGCGCGTGTAACTATTGAATATTTCGACAAAACTGGTGAAAAACATCGACTCAAATTAAAAGGTTACAACTCTATTGTTGTTCAACATGAAATTGACCACATTGATGGTATTATGTTTTACGACCGTATCAATGAGAAAAATCCTTTCGCTGTCAAAGAAGGCTTACTTATTTTAGAATAAGGACAAATAACCTAGAGATAATTTTCTCTAGGTTTTATTTTTTAATAGCAAATAAAATAAGAAATCTTTTTTAAAAAGTCGACTCTTTCCAAAACATCTGGCAATCTACAATCTGTTGGTTATCGACGGAGTCATCTCCTTCAATACGATTAATCAAAATCTGTGCTACTTGTTCACCTTCTTCATAAGCCGGCTGGACAATTGTTGACACTTTAGGAGATGAAAAGTCTGTCCATTCAATATTGTCAAACCCAACTAAACCAACTCGTGGCATATCAAAATTGAGATTCTTCATGGCAGTAAAAACCATTGGTAAAGCCCAACAATTTGGTGCAAATACTAATGTCTCCTCCTTATCTGGAACTACCGCTTTTAGAAAGTCTTCTATATCACTTTTTGAATGATCATCATCTTCAATCACCAAAGTGTCATAACCGAAACCATTGTCCTTTAAAGCATCCATGAATCCCGAAGCTCTCTCAATACGTGTACTAAGCAAGCTCGTATCAGCAGTAATCATAATAAACTTTTTATACCCTCGATTTAGACACTCCTGTGTCATATCATAAACAGCATCATAGTTATTAGCCTTAACCCAACTCGTCTTATGTTCATAAAGTTGACTATCAAAAAATACCATTGGTTTCTTTTTTTCTTTTAAAATACGAGAATACTTTCGAAAATTTGATGTAGGCTGAATAATGAAACCATCAACACCTAAATTTAACATATTTTCAATATAATCTTCTTCACTTTTGGCATCGTAATTACTATTACCCACAATAATTTGATAGCCTTTTTGTTTGGTGATGTGCTCAATTCCTTTTACAATTTGATTTGAAAATGTGTTTGTTATATCTCCAATTAAGACACCTAGTAGTTTTGTTTTTTTAGAATTTAGACTTCTTGCTATCGTACTTGGTCTATAACCTGTTTCATCAATCACCTCTTGAATACGTTGCCTCGTCTCATCCGACATTTTTTCAAATTTTTGATTCAAGAAAAAAGAAACCGTTGTTTTGGAAGTTTTTGATAATTGAGCGATGTCATTAATGGTCATTTTTTTAGACATAACAAACCTCCTTTCTAATTTTACTAATTTTATTTTTTTATGGTTAATATAGTACTAGTATAGCATAATAATAGCCCTCTTAATTTTTTAAACGACTCATTTTGCCATTATTTTTATCATATACAATGACTTTTCCTTTGCATTTTATCCCTTGCATCAAATAGAGTTTATCCCCAAAGATAATATCATCCATAAGCACTCCAATTAAATAATGAAAGTCTTGAGACCTAATATCAAATGCAATGCTATTACTTAGTTCCTTATGACTGTTCGTTTGCACTAAAGGAACATATTTCACCTGACAGTTCCGATCAACTATCAAGGTATAATCCATCACCTCATCAACAAATTTTATTTTCTTAACTAATTTATGACTTTCTGTCAATTGATTATACCGCTTAGAAATAAGGCAATCTTCTAGATTAAAGGTCGTAGGACTTACTAATTTCAAGTCATTAACAAACCCATTTTCATAAATGACCTGATCATCTAAAATATATTGATTTGTTAAGACATGCTCTCCTGGACAACTCACCTTATCAATAACTAAGGTAATGGCCTGCGGTAAAGTTAACAACCATCGCTTATGGTAATAGATATCAGAAGCTCTTTGGACATGTAGTTGTCCTTCGACTAAATGGTACCTATCCTTTGAAGTCAACTGACAATAGTCACATTTTGGATAAGAATTGTATGTCCAAGAGTCCTTGATCATTTCTAAGGGTTGCCCATCAAGGGTACATGTTGAATGACTAGTCGAACGTTTAAAATCATACCTTAGTTGTTCTTCTTTGTAAGTATATCTTCCTGCATCAATGAAAATAGGTTTCTTTTTATCATAGAGACAAACACTATTATTATCACTATGAGTATGAGCGCTACCAAATGGACCGTTCTTAAAAAATATATAACGCCTATCATCACGTAAACACACATGACCAGAATCTGGAAAAAGATAAGCAGACTCTCCTATTGTCGCACGCGGTATTTCTTCAAAAAGATAAATTGATGGCTTCCCAAACAAAAGTAAAGTTTCTAAATTAACATTATCAAAAGAAAATGATTTTGTTTTAGAAGATTTCAACACAAGTGTTGCCAAAGTTAGAATATCACGAGTATCGGTCACATCACTGTCCCCTATAGCTAGTTGACAATAATCCGGACCAGTCATAGCAATTAGATAGGTAACCATTTTTTCAATAGTTTCTTCTAATGGTAGATAATATTTAGGCGCAAGGATAACTAGTTCCATTAAGGACTTCAAGACTTCTACATGATACATAATTGATTGTTCATACTGGCTCCCGTCATCTAAAATTTGAAGCTTGATTTGAAGTAATAATTCTTCTTCAGCAAAACTCTGAATTTCAGGTAGATTTAATTCATCTTCATAATAGTATAAACACGCCAATATTGCTGTTGTTTGTAAAATTCCCCAGTTACTTAGACTATCTTTTTCACGATAATAGTCCCTCATATAAGTTATCTGCTCCCGTAAACTAGTTAATAGTTTAATTTTTTTAGTTTCTGTTATTAATCCAAAATAATCTAAAAAAATCAAAACTTTGAGCCATGACATGCAACGTATCCCAGTGTCAATAGTACGACTTACCGCCCCTTCTGGCTTTAGTGTAAATTGACAATCAATCCAATGGTACATAAAATATTTCATTTGTCTAAGGTAAGACTTATCGCCTTCAACAATGTAGACCACCAGGAATTTAAAAAGATAAGTTTGACGATTTAGCATATACAACCATTCTGGATCATCTGTTACTGGCTTATCCCACTCCAAAGGATCAAGACAATATGCTTTAGAACAAGGTTCCATATCCCAATTATCATTAAATACAAAAGTGTTCCTCATCATCAAATTAACAGAGGCTTTCATTTCTTGATAGGCATTAGATTGGTATGTTTTAATATACTTTTGACAAAATTCCCTATCAAAATCCTTGAATTTATTATATAAGCGATCTTTCATTTTTTTACAAAACGTCCTCGTCCGATATAAAAAGGACTATGTCATTGATATGTCATAATCCTTATTTATCAAAATTTTATTAAGCTAAAATACCTAACCAGCTACCAAGGATACCAATAATAACTGTAAGGATAACTAACTTATAAGTTGTCCATTTTTTATTTTTAATAAGGTAAAACATAAGGAAAGTGTAGAGTGCTGGAAGTAGAGCTGGTGCAATTTTATCAAGCATACCTTGGACAGTAACAATCTTTTGCGTTGTACTAGTTACTTTTTCTGGAGCAAAAGTGTAAGGGATTGTAAGCTTAACTTGTGTTGCAGCTAAACTTGAGATGACCGTTACACCAACGATATTAGCTGCCCGTGAGATAACTGACATTTGTTCACTCAATTTATCAATAAAACTGGTCCCAAGACGATAACCATACATGCCAGTAACTAATTTAATTCCCGTTAAAATAGTATTCATAGCCACAAAGAACAGAATCGGTCCCATCACCAAACCATCTGTCGCTAAAGAGGCTGCAATCGTTGAGAACAAGGGTGCTAAGCAAAATTGTGATAAAGAATCACCGATACCTGCAAGAGGCCCCATAAGCGCCATCTTAATACCGCGAATTTCTTCTTCTGGCCGCTCATTATCAAGCATTGCTAAATGTAAGCTAGTTACAAAAGGTAAGAAATGAGGGTTTGTATTGTAAAACTCCACATTTTCTTCTAGAGCTCCCGCTAAAGCTTTTTTGTCATCTCCATAATATTTTTTGAGAGCTGGATATATGACATTAGTATAACCAAGACCTTGATAGTTACTGTAATTAAAGCCATTTTGTAAATAAAAGGCACGTAAAGCTGTTTTAGTGTAATCACTTTTTGCTAATTTTTTAGATCCAGTCATCTTGGTTGTCTCCTTCTGTCTTAGTTTCTTTAGTAGGTGCAGCTGGTTTTCTGAAAATATCAAGCAAAGCAAATATTGTTGCAATTATAGCTACCCCGATAGTTGGAACCCCAAGCACACTGTTAGTAGCCACTGATGTTAAAACTCCGTCTCCATTTGCTGTTGGAGTTAGAACTGGCAAACCAAAATAAACAGCTAGAACATATCCAAGTAGGATATAAGGAATGAGTTCTTTTTTAGCCATTACAGAGAGAATCATCGCAAAACCAATTGCAGGAAGCATTTTCCCAGCTAAGGTTAGACCATTAAGCAAAACAGGGGGAATGAGAGCAAATAAATCTGTCAAAGTTTGCGTTGAAAGAGCACCCAGTACTCCTAAACCAAATCCCAATCCAGCGAATGCCCAAATTGTACCATTTGCTGCAATTTTAAATCCTCGGAAATTACCTGCTTGCAAAGCTTTTTTAGCTGTTTCAGGCGCCCCTGCAAAAGCAGTATAAGTTGCTGTTTGAAGAAATTGAATACCAACTGCAATTGGGGTTGATAATGCAAGAGCAGCTTCCGGTGTGATTTTTCCTTTAGTTCCAGCTGTTGTAATAGCCATCAAAGTTCCAAAAATCCCAGGACCGATTGGGTTTGGAGGAACTGTCCCTCCCGCTCCCACACCAAATCCCATGTAAGCCAGTTCAGATATTGCTCCAACTGCCAAAGCTGTTTGAATATCTCCTAAAATAACACCAACGCCTAGAGAGAGAACGATACAACGATTTGTATAGAGGCCAAGCAACATGCCACTAAAACAGAAAGCCGTCCACAGTCCAATTAAGACAGCCTGAAGAATACTAATATCCATATTTTTCTCCTTTATATGATAGTAAGTTTGTCCAACTAAATATAATCTAAAATATTAACTTCCACAGCACCATCGTTACCTGTTGGAGTTGTTTTAGTATTAAATGCAATGTGATATTCTTGGTTTAATTTTCTAATTATCTCTTTATCCTTCATCCCTAAGAAGATAGAGCGACTTACCTGCTCTTTACCTTCTCCATTATGAATATTTCCAATATTAATCTCTTTAATTGGGACGCCCCCTGCTACAAGTCTATAGACATCTTTCAAATCTTTAACAATTATAAAAATCGTCTGTGCTGGGTTGGCCTTGTGAATAATATCAATAACTTTTTGAATATCAAAAAATCGCAATGCTATTGATTCTGGCACCACCGTCTTCATTAACGTTTGTTGAAGATGATCTTTGGAGACATCATCATTTGCCACAATAACAGTATTACAACTTAAAAATTTCACCCAAAGTTGTCCTTGTCCATGAATAAGACGCTCATCAACACGTGTCATTACAATATTTGGTCCTGCTGCCATTTCTGACCTCCTCGTTTTCTATTATTTATTGTTTATTTTGTTAGTAAAATACTCTTACCAATAAAGTTCCCAGTCTTTATAGAATCTTATTAAGGCTTCTAAGTAATAATAATCTCCCCAAATATTACCTTCATCTACTCCTTTACCTGAATGCCACGAATACACACCGTGCAATAGAAGAGGACGTCCTGCTATAAGTTCATTATTACTATACTGTTCAATCAGACTACGAAGCATTGTATGCATAGCATATTTGTATGTCTCTTTATCAGGATCTACTTCTGGTAAATATTTAAGCATCTCATGAATTCCACACACAGCCGTTGCTGTTGCGGATGTATCTCTAGGCTGGCCCGAGCCATCCGTAAAAATAAGGTCCCAATAGGATACCTTGTCTTCAGGTAAACGATTTAGAAAATAGTTTGTCATACCTTTAAAAAGGATAATCTGCTGATAATCTTTCATTTTCCGGTAACTAAGCGGAATACCGTAGATGCCCCATGCTTGCCCTCTTGCCCAAGATGACTCATCACTATAACCCTGTCGTGTGACACCTTTTAACGGTTCTCCAGTTTCTGGGTCGAAATAAAAAGTATGAAAAGCAGAAGAATCATCACGCACCACATTGTTAGCTGAAGCGTAGAAGTGATTCACCGCAACTTGTCTATACTTTTCATCACCTGTCTGTTCATAAGCAAAAAATAAGAGTTGGATATTAAGTAAGCAATCGATAATTAAGCGATAGTGTTCCTTATACCCGAGTTCTCCCCAAGCCTGAATAAATCCACCTTTTTCTTGATAGCGCTCCATCAATTTATCTGCAGCTTTTATAGTGGCTTCTAAAGCTTTAACATCACCATTGATACGATATTCTGCTGTACAAGATGGTGTGTAAAGAAATCCTAAGTCGTGGTGATCTAATGCTATACGATTATTAATACGATTTAGAAATGACAATACATTTTTGTGGGCTATGTTTTTTAACTTTTTATCCTGATTATACTCATAAGCTAACCACAAGCACCCTGTCCAAAAACCATTTGTCCATTCTGTGTTATCCATAACTTTATAAATATTATTGAATGTTGCAGGCGTTGGATACTCTTCACCAAAGTAATCAATATTAATATAAAGTTGCTTCAAGGCTTTTTCAATCGCTTCCTCAACTTCAATCTTAGTTAATAATCTACTGTTTAAAAAACGCTTTGGATTTTCAATTGACTCAACCTTGACCGGTTTTATTTTCATCATTATTAAATGCCTCCCTCAAAAGTTGCTTCTGCAGTTTGTGTAGCAAGGCAAGTAGAAAAATCAACAATTCCTTCATGAGATGATGTTATAACTTTATCAACAAGATCATCTACATGTTCAAACATCGTTCTAGATAAAACAGCTTCCATTAACATTGAAAGGTTCAAGCCCGATAAAACTTTTATCTTTTTATCTGTATATTCTACTGATAAGGCGGAAGAAACATTGAAAGGAGTCCCACCTAGCAAATCAGTCAATACTAAAATTTCTTTGAAATCGATAACCTCTCTTTGCAAAGCAACTCTAACATCATTAGAAGACATGCCTGCAATAAAGTTAATACCAACAACATATTCCTGATGCCCAGCAATAAGTTCTAAAGAGCTTAAAATACCATCTGGAAAGTTGCCGTGTGCTACAATAATAATTTTTATCATATTTTCTCCTCTTGAGTTTACCGGTTTACTTTTATAATCAGATTATAGCGCTTTCATTTTTAGGTGTCAACATCTTTTTTATATTTTTTGAGCAGTTTACTTGATTTTTTATAATGATGTCTTTTTTATCTTTAAGAATTATAACCTAGATAAATCTTTGTTATATATATTGCCAAGTTTTATAGAAGAAGAACTCTATAGTTGACAAAACCGGTTTACTTTGTTACTATTCATGTAAACAGGTTTATTTCCTGAATTTTTTACGGAGGTCATATTATGACTGAACAATTCTTAAAAGACAACTTTTCACTAGAAGGTAAAGTCGCCTTAATAACAGGCGCTTCTTACGGCATTGGTTTTTCAATAGCAACTGCTTTTGCTAGAGCTGGAGCAACTATTGTCTTCAATGATATTAAGCAAGAACTCGTTGACAAAGGCATCTCCGCCTATAAAAAACTTGGCATTAAGGCCCATGGCTATGTTTGTGATGTTACAGATGAAGATGGAATCAACGAAATGGTGGACAAAATTTCTCAAGATGTTGGGGTAATTGATATTCTAGTTAACAACGCAGGTATTATAAAACGCACCCCTATGCTAGAGATGAGCGCTGCAGATTTTCGACAAGTTATTGATATTGATTTGAATGCTCCCTTTATCGTATCAAAAGCGGTATTACCTGGAATGATCCAAAAAGGACATGGTAAAATCATCAATATTTGCTCCATGATGAGTGAGCTTGGACGCGAAACAGTTGCTGCCTATGCTGCTGCCAAAGGGGGACTTAAAATGTTAACCAAGAACATCGCTTCTGAATACGGTTCTGCTAACATCCAATGTAACGGTATCGGGCCCGGCTATATTGCCACACCACAAACAGCTCCCCTTCGTGAACGTCAAGATGATGGTTCACGTCATCCATTCGACCAATTTATCATCGCTAAAACACCTGCCGCTCGCTGGGGTGAGGCAGAAGATTTAGGTGCACCAGCTATCTTCCTTGCTAGTGATGCATCAAACTTTATCAATGGTCACATACTCTATGTAGATGGCGGTATTTTAGCTTACATCGGTAAACAACCTCAATAATAAAGGAGTAATATAAATGAAAATTGCATTAATCAACGAAAATAGCCAAGCAAGTAAAAATACTATTATCTACAAAGAATTGAAAGCGGTTTCTGATGAAAAAGGATTTGAAGTTTTCAACTACGGAATGTATGGCAAAGAAGAAGAAAGCCAGCTAACTTATGTACAAAATGGTTTACTGACTGCTATTTTACTTAATAGCGGTGCTGCAGATTTTGTTATTACAGGCTGTGGGACAGGAATTGGAGCGATGCTTGCTTGTAATAGTTTTCCTGGCGTAGTCTGTGGATTCGCTGCTGATCCTGTCGACGCTTACTTATTCTCTCAAGTAAACGGAGGAAATGCTCTTTCCCTTCCTTTTGCTAAAGGATTTGGTTGGGGAGCTGAATTGAATCTGAGGTATTTATTTGAACGTCTTTTCGAAGATGAAAAAGGAGGGGGATACCCTAAAGAGAGGGCTGTACCTGAGCAACGCAATGCACGTATCCTTAGCGAAATAAAACAGATTACTTACAGAGATTTACTCTCTGTTTTAAAAGAAATTGATCAAGATTTCTTAAAGGAAACTATTTCTGGGGAGCATTTCCAAGAATATTTCTTCGCTAATTGCCAAAATCAAAATATAGCAGACTACTTGAAATCTGTCTTAGACTAAAGCGTCTGTTTTAGAAAGGACTTTTATGTCTAAGATTCTTTTTTTCGGTGAACCTCTCATTCGCATCACTCCAAAAGAAAATGACTATTTTGCAGATAGTATCTCAACTAAACTATTCTATGGTGGCTCTGAAGTTAATACCGCAAGAGCTCTACAAGGCTTTGGGCAAGATACTAAACTCCTCTCAGCCTTACCCAATAATCCCATAGGTAATAGTTTTCTTCAATTTTTAAAAGCACAGGGTATTGATACTCATTCTATTCAGTGGGTTGGAGAACGTGTTGGGTTATATTTTTTAGAAGATTCCTTTGCTTGCAGAAAAGGTGAGGTGGTCTACGACCGCGATCATAGTAGTTTACATGACTTTAGGATAAATCAAATTGATTTCGATCAATTATTTGAAGGAGTTTCTCTCTTTCATTTTAGTGGTATTACACTATCATTGGATGAGTCTATCCAAGAGATAACACTGCTTCTTTTAAAAGAAGCTAAAAAAAGAGAGATAACAATCTCCTTAGATCTCAATTTTCGCAGTAAACTAATTTCTCCTAAAAATGCCAAAATCCTTTTTTCTCAGTTCGCTACCTTTGCGGATATTTGTTTTGGTATTGAACCTCTTATGGTTGACTCACAGGACACTACCTTCTTCAATCGCGATGAAGCTACAATAGAGGACGTCAAAGAACGAATGATTTCGCTTATAAATCACTTTGACTTTCAAGTCATTTTCCATACTAAACGTCTACAGGATGAATGGGGACGAAACCACTACCAAGCTTACATAGCAAATCGTAAACAAGAGTTTGTCACTTCAAAAGAAATCACCACAGCTGTAAACCAGAGAATTGGAAGCGGAGATGCTTTTGTGGCGGGAGCGCTATATCAACTACTTCAGCACTCAGACAGCAAGACAGTCATTGATTTCGCTGTCGCTAGTGCATCTTTAAAATGTGCTTTGGAAGGGGACAATATGTTTGAGACCGTTACCGCAGTTAACAAAGTACTAAATCAATCGAAAGACATTATTCGTTAGAAGGGAGAATTATGATAAAATCAAAGATTTTGTTGCAATTAATGCAAGGAAAAATAGTTGCTGTCATTCGTGGAAATAGCCAAGAAGAAGCTTTTCAAGCTGCTCAAGCATGCATAAAAGGTGGTATTTCTGCTATCGAAATCGCCTATACTAATAGCAAAGCTAGCCAAGTCATTGAACAACTAGTCACACAATATACTAACCAAGAACAAGTTGTCGTTGGGGCAGGAACTGTTCTAGACTCAGAAACTGCCCGAATGGCTATTTTAGCAGGAGCAAAGTTTATTGTATCTCCCGCATTTAATCTACAGACTGCTAAACTATGTAATCGTTATGCTATTCCTTATTTACCAGGTTGCATGACCTTATCAGAGGTAACAACAGCACTTGAAGCCGGTTGCGAAATAATTAAAATATTCCCAGGAGGTACTCTAGGAACATCTTTCATCTCATCACTAAAGGCACCTTTACCTCAAGTACAAATTATGGTGACTGGTGGGGTAAATCTCACAAATGCCAAAGACTGGTTTCTATCTGGAGTAACAGCCATTGGTATTGGTGGAGAGTTCAATAAACTAGCAGCTTTGGGGGAATTTGATAAAATCACAGAAATGGCTAAACAATACAAAATACAGCTAAATCTGAATTAACACAATAAAAAGACAAGGCACCCCCACACCTCAATCATGAGACAGAAGAAAAGAACTTTTATAAAGCCATTTTTCTGTAGTACCGTTTATCTTAATCAGACTCATTATCTCGATTTTCTTATCAGACCGAGATAATTTTTAGCTAATCTTCCTGTAGACATAACCGTTCTACTTCCGACAACTGATCCATGTCTTCACCAAAGATATACTACTTGCCCGCAGATTGATATAAGTAGTGAAGCTCATCATTCTCATATCATTTCAGCAAATAATAGATTTGATATCATTTTTATATCCAAAAACTTAGCAATGACCTATCAGGCTTACCCGCTTTTCCTATCTCAACACAGACTAACTTAGCTCCTATCAAATACATTTTTTAAACATAATTAAAAACATTTCTGATTATAGTTTATTAGATTTCAACAGAAGTATTTTTTCTGCGTCTCAGCTTTTGAGTGTACCGTTATTTTGAAGTTTTGATAGTTGAGTGATATCATTAATAGTCGTTTTTTAGACACGCTAAACCTCCTTTCTAATTTGACTGATTTTATTTTTTATAACGACTCGTTTTACTGTTACATCTCTTTATAATCACCTATTTAAATAGACGCATTTAAAATCAAAATTAACCCAAGATTTTTATTGAAAAACATTTTTTAATATGTTATTATTTATTTATTAATAAATTAGGAGATTTTTAAAAAATGAAGAAAAAAGATTAAAATTAACTTGTGTCTTATCATTTGCTGTAGCTTCAACATTATTCAACCTATCTGATTTAAATATATCATATGCTAATCAAAATAATATTCAAGAAACTAATCTAGTTGAAAAAAACAGTGAAGATAAGTTTATTCAAGAGTTAAATAGGTATAAAACAGAGATACCAAATTTCAAAGGTTTTAATGTTTGGATTTTAGGTGATAAAGGCTATTACAAAAACCTTATCAATTTAGAAGAAATTAAAAATATCCAAGCTACATTAAAAAAAGAAAGAAATGAAGAATATGTCTTTGTCAAATTAAATGGGAAAATCGCACATGATACAACCGTATTCTTGATGAATAAAAAACATAAATTACTTAAAAATATAGAGGAATTTAAGACGATAACCCAAAAAAGGCTAACTGAGAGAGGAAAGTTCCCATATGATACCGTTCATTCTACGTTTGAAATTAAGGATGAAAACTTTATCATGGAAAGATTGAAATCATCAGGGTTATCTATGGGTAAACCAGTTGATTATATGGGCGTAAATGGTATCCCTATTTACACTAAAACATTATCTATAGTTAATAAGTTTGCCTTTGAAAATAATTCAAAAGATTCTTCATATTCTTCAAACATTAATATTAGTGAAGATAAAATAAAAGAAAATGACCAAAAAATTCTAGATTTAATAGTTAAATCTGGAGCTAATAATCAAAACTTAACAGATGAAGAAAAAGTAATTGCTTTCACTAAATATATAGGTGAAATAACTAATTATGACAATGAAGCTTACAGAGCTAGAAATGTCGACACAGAATATTACAGAGCTTCAGATTTATTTTCTGTAACAGAAAGAAAACTTGCTATGTGCGTTGGCTATAGTGTAACAGCCGCTAGGGCATTTAATATTATGGGGATACCTAGTTATGTCGTTTCTGGTAAAAGTCCTCAAGGAATATCTCATGCAGCTGTGAGAGCGTATTATAATAGAAGTTGGCATATCATAGATATCACAGCCAGTACATATTGGAAAAATGGTAATTACAAAACAACGTATTCCGATTTTATTAAAGAATACTGTATAGATGGTTATGACGTTTATGATCCCGCAAAAACAAATAATAGATTTAAAGTTAAGTATATGGAATCAAATGAAGCGTTTGAAAATTGGATACATAATAATGGAAGCAAATCTATGTTATTTATTAATGAATCTGCAGCTCTAAAAGATAAAAAACCAAAAGATGATTTTGTACCAGTAACAGAAAAAGAAAAAAACGAGCTGATAGATAAGTATAAAAAATTATTGTCACAGATTCCTGAAAACACACAAAATCCAGGAGAAAAAAACATAAGAGATTATTTGAAAAATGAATATGAAGAAATATTAAAGAAAGATAATTTATTTGAGCATGAACATGCAGAATTTAAAGAAAGTCTAAATTTAAATGAATCATTCTACCTACAATTAAAGAAAGAAGAAATGAAACCGAGTGATAATCTCAAAAAAGAAGAAAAACCAAGAGAAAATTCAGTAAAAGAGAGGGAGACTCCAGCTGAAAACAATGATTTTGTTTCAGTAACAGAAAAAAACAACTTGATTGATAAATATAAAGAATTATTATCAAAAATCCCAGAGAATACACAAAATCCTGGGGAAAAGAATATACGAAATTATCTAGAGAAAGAATATGAAGAACTACTACAAAAAGATAAATTATTCAAGCATGAGTACACAGAGTTTACAAAAAGTCTAAATTTGAATGAAACATTCTATTCACAATTAAAAGAAGGAGAAATGAAACTAAGTGAAAATCCCGAAAAAGGAGAAACGAACACGAATTAACCTTTCAAATATCTACATCAAATAACAGAAGTCTCTGTATCAAGCGAATTGTAGCTTTTTTGAATATACTAAAAACACTCCTACCTCTATTTTACTAGAAGTAGGAGTGTTTTTTCATTTTAGTTCATAGATGCAGTGTCATTGCTATCCTTGCCTTTTTTTGTACAGTATTATCCGATGACTTTAAAGCGGTCATCATCATTCATGAATTCTTTTTCTCCTGTTTCAGCTTCGATTGAACCAAAATTTAGTTGTCCACGAAGTTTCCAACTAGCTGGAACACCATAAACAGCTTGTACTGATGCATCAATAACTGGATTGTAATGTTGTAAATTACCACCAAGTCCAAGTTCTGCAGAAAGGGCTGTCCAAGTATTTACTGAGGCAATACCTGTTGATTGCTCAGACCAAACTGGAAAGTTATCCGCATAAAGAACGAATTGTTCTTGAAGAGATTTGACAACATCTTGATCTTCAAAGAAGAGTACTGTTCCCTTTGAAGCTCCAAAACTAGCTAATTTTTCCTTAGTTCCAGCAATAGCTGTCTCTGGAGCACCTTGTACTTTCATTGTTTCTACCAAATCATTAGCAACCAATTCATCCCAGAACTTAGTAACTTCATCATTCAATAAAATGACAACACGGGAAGTTTGACTATTAAAAGCAGATGGGGATTGGCGAACTGCCTCTTTAATAATCTCTACTATTTTCTCATCAGAAACTTCTGTATTGCGACCAAGAGCGTAAATAGAGCGACGGTTTTTTAATTCTTCCAAAAATGACATATTTTTTCTCCTTGTTCTTCAATCTCAGATATCTTACTACATTTGTTCTAGTGACATATGAATTAGATTAAAGTTATTTATTACTATGTAGTAATTATATTACCACTATATCATAAAGTCAAAGAATGTGACTCACAAGGTTTTAAATTTTTTTAAAAGGTTAATCAAGTCTTCTTGCTCTGTTTCTGTTAAGACTGAAAAAGCATCTTCTACACGTTTAATATGCTCTGGTAGAGCTTTTTTTATCACTTCTTCTCCTTCAGTTGTTAAACTCACCAAAAAGGCTCTCTTATCATTCGGACAAGAATGGCGTAATACCCATCCCTTTTTTTCCATATTTTTAATAACAACAGTCATATTACCTGATGTAGCAAGCATATTTTCAATCAATTCTCCAATTTTCATTGTGCCTTTAGCATAGAGAACATCCAAAACTGCAAACTGAGTTGGTGTTAATTCAAATTCTTTAAATGATTCTGAGACTTTTCCGTCTATTGTTCTAAATGCTTTTCGCATGACAACCATAGATTTAACCGCTGAATTTTTAAAGTTTCCCATTTCATCTCCCAAACGTATTTTTTCTTATTTTATCACTAATTAGTTATTTCAAGCAAGAATATCATCTTTGCCCTATCAAAAGCAGCTGGCAAATAATAAGGTTGAGTAGTTACTCAACCTTATTACTTAGAAGAAATCATCAAAAAGACTCAACTGATTGTCTTCTGGTAAATTTCCCAAAATACCCATCTCATCAAATTTTTCAACTAAGGTACTTGAGACTCCTCCTCGTTTACGAAGCTCTGTTTTTGATAAAAATTCACCATCTTCACGTGCCCGAACTATCTGTTTTGCAACGTTTTCTCCCAAGCCTTCCATAGCAACAAATGGAGGGATTAGCGTATCCTCTTCAATAATAAAGTCAGTCGCATGGCTACGATAAAGATCTAATTTCCCAAATTTAAAGCCACGCTCAAGCATTTCATTAACCAACTCTAATGTCGTAAAAAGATCATTTTCGACATTCGTCGCCTCATTACGCTGACGCTTCTCAGTGATATCCTTCATGCGCGCCTTAACGGCATCAAGTCCAGCACTCATTGTGCGTAATTCAAAAGCTTTGGCGCGAATAGAAAAATAAGCACAATAATAAAATATTGGATAATGTACTTTAAAGTACGCCACACGTAATGCCATTAAAACATAGGCTGCTGCATGGGCTTTAGGGAACATATACTTGATTTTTCCACACGATTCAATATACCAATCCGGGACATTATTATCACGCATTGCTTGGATATAACCATTACGCTCATCTTCTGAAATTTTCAACCATAACCCCTTACGCACGCGCTCCATGATTGTAAAGGCCATCTTTGGTTGTAGGCCAGCGTGCATTAAATAAACCATGATGTCATCACGACAACCAATAACAGTTGATAAGGTAGCAATACCTTCCTTGATTAAGTCTTGAGCATTACCTAACCAAACATCCGTACCATGTGATAGCCCTGACAGTTGCAACAATTCTGCAAATGTGGTTGGATGGGTTTCGTTCACCATACCACGAACAAAGTTCGTACCAAACTCTGGAATACCAAGCATTCCTGTAGGAGTTCCAATTTGCTCTTCTGTCACTCCTAAAACTTCCGTACCAGAAAATAACTTCATAACGTCTGGATCATCTGGAAGGATATTTGATGGATCAATTCCTGATAAATCCTGAAGTTTACGAATCATAGTAGGATCATCATGTCCTAGAATATCTAACTTCAAGACATTCTCATCAATATCATGGAAATTGAAGTGAGTTGTCTGCCAAGCAGCTGTCATATCATCTGCTGGATATTGAACCGGAGTAAAATCATAAACATCCATATAGTTAGGAATAACAACAATACCACCGGGGTGTTGACCTGTAGAACGTTTAACTCCCGCAGCACCAGTCGCTAACCGTTCGACCTCTGCATCGTTATAAAATTTATTGTAATCTCGTTCGTAACCTTTGACAAAACCAAAGGCAGTTTTTTCAGCTACGGTACCTACCGTTCCTGCACGAAAAGCATATTCTTCTCCAAAGATATCACGAACGTCTAAGTGAGCAGAAGGTTGATCATCTCCAGAGAAATTCAGATCAATATCAGGAACCTTATCTCCATCAAATCCTAAGAAAGTTTCAAACGGAATATCCTGTCCATCTTTCTTGTACAAAGTACCACATTTAGGACAATTTTTATTTGGTAAATCATAGCCTGAACCACAAGAACCATCTGTGATAAATTCAGAATGCTGACAATTTGGGCAAACATAATGAGGTGGCATTGGATTAACTTCAGTAATTCCTATCATGGTCGCTACAAAACTCGACCCAACAGACCCACGTGATCCTACTAGATAACCACGTTCATTAGAACGTTGCACCAACATTTGCGAAGCAAGATAGATAACGGCAAATCCATTACCAAGTATAGATGCTAACTCTTTTTCGATACGTAAATCAATAATATCAGGAAGAGGATTACCATATATTTCGAATGCTTTAGCATAAGTTAATTCAGCAACTCGTTCTTCAGCACGATCAACAAACGGAGTATAGAGATCCCCTTTTACAACTTCAACGTCTTCAAATCGATCTGCAAAAGTATTCGTATTGGTTACAACGATCTCATAGGCTAAATCTTTACCAAGAAAGGCAAATTCATCTAACATCTCATTTGTTGTGCGGAAATGTGCTTTTGGCAAAGGCGCTGGCTGAGCATCCTCCCCACGACCTATAGTCCTATTAATCATGGCACCTTGTCCAAGACTACGAACAATAATCTCACGGTAAATCTCATCTTCAGGCTCAATATAATGAACATTTCCCGTAGCTAAAACAGGCTTATCTAAACGCCGACCGACCTCTATTAGGTCTCTAATAATTTGTTGAATCCCCACCTCATCTTTAATTAAATCACGTACTACCAAGGGGCGATAAATAGCAGGTGGCATGACTTCAATAAAATCATAATATTTAGCTAGGGTCACTGCTGCATCAATTCCATTTGATAACAAGGCATCAAAAACTTCTCCATCAGAACAGGCAGTACCTAGCAAGAGACCTTCTCTGTGAGCATCTAAAACTGACCTAGGAATTCTTGCCACCCCTTCAAAATATTTAACATTTGAAAGGCTAACTAACTTAAATATATTTTTAAGTCCAACCTGATTTTGGACATAAATGGTTGCATGCTTTATGCGTGCCTTTTTGTAAGAGTCTTCAGCTACCAATTTAGTATTGAGCTCCATCAAATTAGTCACATCACGATTTTCCCGCGCCTCTTTTAAGAAAATAAAGAGTAAGCGACCCGTTGCTTCAGCATCGTAGTTGGCCATATGATGATGTTCCAAAGCAACTTGGAAACGTTTGGTTAGAGGCCCCAAACCATGACGCTTATATTCAGGATAAAGATTTCTTGCAAATTCTAAGGTATCAATGACCGGCTGTGTGATCAAAGGCAGATTATGACGTTCATAATTCGCATTCATAAAACCAACGTCAAAGGTTGCATTATGCGCAACTAAAACCGTACCTTGACAAAAATTCTGAAATTCCTGAAGGACTTGTAAAATAGGTTTTGAACCTCTGACATGATTATCCGTAATACCTGTCAATTCAGTTGTAAAGGCAGAAAGAGGATGACCTGGGTCAATAAACTCATCAAATTGCTCAATAATATTACCCTTGAACATTTTTGATGCTGCAATCTGAATTAGGTCATTATTAGCTGCAGAAAGACCTGTAGTTTCCACATCAAATACAACATAAGTTGCTTCGTGCAAATTCATATCAACTTCGTTGTAGGAAATAGGCACTTTATCTTCAACAATATTTGCCTCTAATCCAAAAATTGCTTTTATACCTGCTTTTTTTGCTCTGTGGTAGCCATGCGGAAAACTTTGAACATTGGCATGGTCAGTAATTGCAATAGCTGGGTGTCCCCACTTAGCTGCAGTATCAATGAGGCTCTCGACAGTTGGTAAAGCATCCATCGTTGACATATTGGTATGAGCATGAAATTCCACACGTTTTTGATCTGCTGGCATTAAGTCTTTACGTTCATGATGCACAATCTCTTTGATATCTTGAACATTCATTGTCAAAGATTTAGTAAAGTTATTGTTCTCAATATTCCCTCTGACTCGCAACCACGAACCTTTAGAAATCATATCGTACTTCTTCAATTCTTCATCATCTTTAGCCCACTTTTGCATAGCAAAACTTGAGGTATAATCAGTCATCTTAAAATTAATGATATGACGTCCAGTGCGGGTTGTTTTTCGTTCAACACTAAAAACCATTCCTTCAAAAACGATACGATTTTCTTCTGTTGTCACCTCAATCATGGGTGTAATCTCTGCTTTTTCAAAGCCAGCTTGACGTTGTTTGATACGCTCTTTGAAATCATAATTTTGAGTTGGGGTCACTTCTTCTGATGGAGGCGCTGAATCTTCTAGTGATTTTTGTGCTTCCAAGGCTTGCATAGCTTCTTGGTTAGCTTTTTCAAGCAATTGCTCGCGATTAGTTTCAAATGATGATTTTAAGTCTTGCGTCATTTGTTCATCAGAAACCATATCAATAGCAAGTTTACCAAATCCAAACAATGAAAACTGTTGTTCCAAACGCGGCAAATGATTCTGACGAAAATGATTATTATTGACAAATTGAGGTGCTGAAATAATCATCTGACTGCCATTGTAATGAACTTTTAATTGTGAAAAAGAACTCTTAAAACTTGCACTATTACACAAGGGTTCACAAAAAGCTTGTTGATAATAATCCTGTAGCAGATCATCAGAAAAATCAATAGTTTCTGCTCTTATATCAAAAGTAGCCTTTATATCTGCTTTTTCAAAACTATTCACTAAACGAGTTTGTAATTCACGATACACCTCAATTGGCAATAATTCTGGAAATGAAAAATGAAATTCCCATAAGCGTGATAGAGAATGAACCTTTACCTCGATAATATCAGCAGACGAAAAAACACTTGAATTCTTAATTTCAAGCGGCATTTCAATCTGATCCATAAGTTTCTTGAACAATTCTGACATAGTTTTCTCCTGAATATCTTACTTCCATTTTATCACATATCTGTAAATATTTCGAGATAACAAAAGGAGGCTGTTAAAAAAGGAATTTATTAGCCTTCTTAACAACACTCTCTTAACTGAAACTATTTATCATAAGCATCTAGACTGTAGGTTTCAATAATTTGGTTTAATTTACTAGCATAAGCAGTATCTGTCGCATAAAGACCTGTTAGAGCTGCAGTAGCATCCTTATAAGAAGAGGTATTTGATTTCCAAACAGATGCATACTTTTGACTAGATACTAACTCAGCATAATCATATAGTGAAGCAGAATAATTTGGATAGGCGCGAAAAGGAGCTTGGATTTGAGTCATATTGCCTTTCCCATCATCTTCTAAAGTAGGCATTTGGACAGATTTACCTTTATATTCTCCTTTGATGCCAAAGAGGTTATAATTAGGAGCCTTAGACAAATCTGATTGTCCACTGGATGATTCCAAAATAGCTTGTGCTAATAAGACTGACGCATACAAATCATAGGTCTTAGAAATTTCAATAGCTGTTGGAGAAATCGTTTGAATAAAAGTCGTCGTTTGATCCGATGCACTAGTGACTGTCGGTTCGACATTATCATTTTTATAATTATAAAACCAAACCCCACCCAAACCAAAAACCAATAGTGTTGTTGTTAACCTCAATACCAATTTATCTTTTTTTCGACTTTTCATGATGGCTCCTTTCTAAAATATCATTTCATTATAACAAAAGGCAGTTGCTTTTTACCAATAAGAACCATACTAAATTTCACTCCATATAAAAAAGTTAGCACATCAGACTAACTTTTTTATCGGCTTATTTTTTTGTTAGAATCTCTAAAGTTTCAATTAAGTTATCAGCGTGAACCTCAATCGTATCACCACTTGCTTTAATTTTCACTTCAACGATACCTTCAGAAGCTTTCTTCCCAACAGTTACTCGAATTGGAAGTCCAATTAAGTCACTGTCTGAGAATTTAGAACCAACACGTTCATTACGATCGTCTGTCAGGACTTCATAACCTTTAAGCATCAAATCAGCTTCAATTTTCTCAGTAAGGTCTTGTGACTCTTGATCTTTGACATTGACAGTAATCAAATGTACATCAAATGGGGCTAATTCTTCTGGGAAATTAATCCCCCAAGCAAAGCGATAAGCTCCTTTTGGTGTCTTATTCACAAAAAGTCGGGCATGTTGTTCAATGACAGCTGAGAGAATACGACTAACACCAATACCATAACACCCCATAACAATAGGATTTGAGCGGCCATTTTCATCAAGGATGTTCGCTCCCATACTATCTGAATAACGGGTACCTAGTTTAAAGATATGTCCAATTTCAATACCACGAGCAAATTTCAGAGTACCTTTACCGTCTGGAGAAATCTCCCCTTCTTTTACTTCACGAATATCAACGTATTCAGCTGTGAAATCACGTTCTGGATTAACTCCAGTAAAATGATAACCATCTTGGTTAGCACCAGACACAGCATTAGCAAGGTCTTGAACTTTACGATCAGCAATAATTTTAACAGAGTCAGGTAGGTTAACTGGCCCAAGAGAACCAAAACCTGCACCAAAAATCTCTTTTGCTTGCTCTTCACTTGCAGGCTCTAAGAAATCAGCCGCTAAATAATTTTTTAACTTCACATCATTGACTTGATCGTTACCAACTAGTAAAGCAACCACGGGCTGTTCATCAGCAATAAACAATAGTGTCTTGATAGTTTGATTTTCATCAATTGATAAAAATCCAGCTACCTCATCAATTGATTTGCAGTTAGGAGTTTCTACTTTTGTTACTTCTTCAAAGGTAGCAGCCTTAGTAGATGGTTTGTACTCATTCGTTGCCATCTCAAGGTTAGCAGCATAGCTTGATTCAGTAGAGTATGCAATAGTGTCCTCACCAGAAACTAGCCAAGCCGAGAGTTCTACCTTAATTTCTTCTAAAACATCCTCTGGAATATCATCAATAGAAGGAATAGTTTTATCAAGGACTAACCAACGATTTAAATCTGTACGATTGGGAGTTACTGCCATAAATTCTTGGCTATCTTTACCTCCCATAGCACCTCCGTCACCTATAATGCCTTTAAAGTCAAGTCCAGCACGTGTGAAGATGGCTTCATATGCTTTACGGTAATCTTCGTAAGTGACATCAAGGTCTTCATAATCTTTGTGGAAGCTGTATCCATCTTTCATGATAAATTCACGTGTTCGAAGAAGTCCATTACGAGGACGCTTCTCATCACGATATTTAGACTGAATTTGATAAAGGTTTAGTGGTAATTGCTTATAAGATTTTACTGCATCACGAACAAGAGTTGTGAAAGTCTCTTCATGAGTTGGTCCTAAGATAAAATCCGATTGATCACGATTCTTTAATTTATAAAGGTCTTCACCATATGTTTCGTAGCGCCCAGATTCACGCCATAAATCTGCTGTAAGAAGAGCTGGAGCTAACATTTCAACTGCACCAATCTTCTCAAATTCTTGACGCATAATTGTTTTAAATTTTTCAATAGTACGGTTAGCTAGAGGCAAATAAGCATAGATTCCAGCCGAAACTTGGCGGACATATCCTGCACGAACCATAAGAGCATGGCTGATAACCTGAGCATCACTTGGCATTTCGCGAAGTGTTGGAATAAGCATTTTACTTTGTTTCATTACAATAAGATACGACTAATCAAAGTTGATTCTTTTTCAATTGAGAATTGCAATTGAAAAATTCGTATTTCCTTTCACGTTTTATTATCTTTTAGAAGAAAGCTCGCATGATATCGTTCCAGGTCACAGCAATCATTAATACTAACATAACTGCTACCCCAGCGAGCGTAATATAAGTTTCTGTTTCTTGTTTAAGTGGTTTGCGACGAATGGCTTCTAAAATATTCATCACTATCTTACCCCCGTCAAGGGCTGGTATAGGGATGAGATTCATAATACCTAAGTTGATAGAGATTAATCCCATTAAGTTGAGAACTGTGACGAAACCATTTTTAGCAGCTTGGCTACTAGCCTGATAGAGAGCTACTGGACCTCCCAATTTATTAATACTAAAATGAGCAATAAGTTTCTTTAATTCATTTAAAATTCTAAAGAAACTTTCCCATGCTAGTTTTAATCCACCTAAAAGTTTGTCTTTAAAGCTTGTCTTTAAAGCTGGCATAATGCCGATGATGTAGGATTTATCAACTTTCTGTGGCTTAACGTTGATCGTTTTCACCACCTCTTTGCTCTTAATCTTAAGGGCAAGTTTTTGGTTTTTTTCTAAATGCCTAGTTGACTTTTCTACTGCTGCTGTCAACTGTTCCCAGTTAGAAACTTTGTGCGACCCTATTTGTAAAATACGATCATTATTTTTTAAACCTGCACTAGCGGCAGGACCATTTTCTGATACACGGACCTGATTGGTTGATAAGTCTTGAACACCTCCTTGAATAAAAGCAAGTGCAATAAAGACTACAAGACCTAAAATAAAATTATTCATCGGACCTGCAAAATTGGTAATTAAGCGCCCCCATACAGAAGCATTCTGATACTGCATATCTAAGGGAGCAATACGAATTTCAGTACCATCCTCCTCAATGATAGTAGCATCGTGATCAACACTATAGGTTTTTGTCTCACTTAAGACCAATCCTGTGATAGTTAGTTTATCTTCTAAATCATAAGCTGTTACATTGATTGGTAAAGAAGTATTGTCTAATTGTTTTCCTGATAAATTAATACGAGTTACAATGCCTTCTTTATTTAAAGTAAGGCTAGCCGGCGTCCCTGTCTTAATTTCAGTCTTATCATCACCCCAACCAGCCATACGGACATAACCACCTAGCGGTAATATACGAATAGTATAGGTTGTTCCTTCTTTATCAATGTGAGAAAAGATTTTTGGACCCATACCAATAGCAAATTCACGAACAAGAATTCCTGATTTCTTTGCAAAATAGAAATGCCCAAATTCGTGAACAACTACAATGACACCAAAAATAATAATAAAGGTTAAAATTCCTAGCATTCAATTCCTCTCTAAATACAATATATTATTTTAGAATAAGCCAAAGAAGTGCATGATTGGGAAAACAAAAATCATACTATCAAAGCGATCCAAAATCCCCCCATGACCCGGAATCAATTTACCCGAATCTTTAACACCAAAATGACGTTTAATACTACTTTCAACTAAATCTCCAAATTGACCAAAAATGCTAAAGATAGCCACTAAAACTAACATGACTAGGAAGCTATGAGGCGCATAGACGGTCTTATCAAAAAGCATAAAAAAGAAAGCTACCACAATGGCTGAAGCAATCCCTCCTAGACTCCCTTCAATTGTTTTATTTGGAGACACTGAGGGTAGTAGTTTGCGTTGTCCAAATTGACGACCAATCATATAAGCACCGATATCAGTCGCCCAGACAATAAATAAAGCTAACAACACCTTATCTATTCCAGCCATACGAGCACTGACTAGATTTTGAAAGCCAATACCCACATAAAAACTAGACGCAATTGGAAAGGCAGCATCTTCAAAACTGTAAGAATTACTGTTCAAAACAGTACCTGCCAAAATCATAAAAATAACAATACCGTATGCTGATAAACTAGCGTCAACTGGTAAAAAGGACAAATAACTATCTAAAGGAACTGTTAAAACAAAGGCTCCTATCATAGCTAATGCACCTTCAAAGGAAAATATTTCTAAACGACGCATACGAAGTAATTCAGAAACACCAATCATAGCTAAAAGTCCAACTAAAAATTGGAAAGGCAAACCACCCATTACTAAAAAAGGGATAAATATGGCAAGCGCGACAGCTCCCCAAATAACACGTTCTTTCATTTTCTCTCTTCTTTCTATACACTACCAAATCGACGATGGCGTTGATTATAATCCACAATGGCCTTATGTAGTTCGTCTTTTTTAAAATCTGGCCATAAAACGGGAGTAAAGTAAAATTCACTATAAGCTGATTGCCAAGGTAAAAAGTTACTCAAGCGTAACTCTCCACTAGTTCGGATAATCAAATCAGGGTCTCTATAAAGATAGGGTAAGCTATTTGTCATTAAATGATTTGCTACTAAATCCTCTGTAATATCGTCAGGATTCAACTTAGCTTCCAAAACATCCTGAGCAATTTCCTTAATGGCATTAGTGATTTCTGAACGTCCGCCATAATTTAGCGCAAAATTCAAGACGAGCCCCGAATTATGTTTTGTCCTCAAACAAGCGCGTTGCATTGCATCGTATGTTGCCTTAGGTAATTTATGAGTATCTCCGATGACCTGTACACGTACATTATTTTTATCTAACTCTGGTACATATTTATCAAAAAATTCAACCGGAAGGTTCATAATAAACTTAACTTCATCATCTGGACGTGACCAATTTTCTGTAGAAAAGGCATAGACAGTTAGTACTTTAACACCTAATCCTGAAGCTGCTATTGTAACTTCTTGAAGAGCATCCATCCCCGCCTTATGTCCCATAACGCGTGGTTTTAAACGTTTTTTTGCCCAACGTCCGTTACCATCCATGATAATACCAATATGTGCTGGTATTTTCTCCAAAGGCATTTCTACTTGTTTTTTTCTTTTAAATATAAACATAATGTTCCTTAATTTAGCAATCGTTTTTCTTATCAGCCCTTTTAAAAGAGCTGGAAATATCCCATACTATAACATTTTACCACATTTCAACTTATTTTTGAGTATTAAAATGCCATTTGTGACAGCAAACTAAAAAGACCAGAACAATCATCTGGTCCTACATATCTTATTCAGTTTCGATGGCTGTTTCTTTATTTTCGTCTTCATTGACTTCAATAATCTTAACATCTTCAACTGGTTCTGTTGGTGTTGCTGCCTTAGAGACAACAGATTTGATAGCTGCCAACTCAAACGTCAAATAGACACCATCAACATCTAAAACCATTCGTTGTGCTTCAGTATTAACTTCATCAACTACTCCAAAAAGACCACCAATTGTGACAATTTCATCACCTTTTTGAACAGCATTCAATTGTTTTTGACGTTCTTGTGCTTGTTTCTTTTGCTGACGTTGCATGAAGAACATCATACCAACCATAACAACAAGCATAATAATAGGTAAGCTCATTTGATTCTCCTTTCCGTGTTCTACGTAATCATTACTATAGCAGATTTATGCTATATCTGCAAGGAGATACTGTCTCTTAGCCAATAAATTCACGGATTTCTTCTTTTGTCATTTTTGAATCGCACTTCACCTTGATAGTTCCGTTTTTAACAACCATCAAACCTGGCACTGTAGGAATGTCATATTTATTTCGAAATTCTTTATTTGCAGTCCAATGATCAAAATCTTCACTATCTAAATGGAATAATTCAAATTCATCTTCATCAGCTACTTCTACAATTTTAGGAACAAAGAGGTGACAAAATGGACAAGAAATACGACCAATGAACAGTACAAAATCTTGATTTGAATCAATTTTATCTTCAATTTCGGCAGCCGTTATCAAAGTCATGGTTGCCAAAAGTTCTTCAAAAGAATACATAGTTAACCAACTTTCTAAATCTTATATTTAAAGAATAACCTATGATGGCAAAACTTGCAAGGCAAGAGTAACAACGATCCTATCAAAATCATTAACTCACTTCTCGCTTCAAACTATCCTCAAAAATGCTCACTCATATTTAAATGACTCATCAAAAAAACTGAGCATAGCTCAGTTTTTATTTTACACCTTATTTTTGTACAGCATTACTGACGCTTTTAGCAACTACATCGGCCACATCATTTTGAAAAGCATTTGGAATGATGTGAGTTGTGCTTAATTCTTCCTCCGGTATTAAACTAGCTATGCCTCTCGCTGCCGCAATTTGCATTTCAACAGTTATCGTTTTTGCTCTAGCATCTAATGCTCCTCTGAAAATACCCGGAAATGCTAAAACATTATTAATTTGATTTGGAAAATCACTACGACCAGTTCCAACTATGTAAGCTCCGGCTTTTAAGGCTTGATCTGGATAAATTTCTGGAATAGGATTCGCCATTGCAAATACAATAGGTTTATCAGCCATCTTGGAAATCCATTCTGCATGTAATGCTTCCGGAGCAGAAACACCTATAAAAACATCGGCATTCTCCAAAGCATCTTCTAAGGATCCAGATTGGAATTCTCTATTAGTCAATTTTGCAATCGCTTTGTGATGAGGGGCTAATGACTCCCGATCTTTATCGTTAATAATGCCAAATCGATCAACTACCGTTACATGTTTTGCTCCTGCTGATAGAAGCTTCCTTGTTATAGATAAGCCCGCTGAACCTCCACCATTAACAACTACTCTGATGTCTTCAATGTCTTTTTTAACTAGCTTCAAACTGTTAAACAAAGCCGCTAATACTACGATTGCTGTACCATGTTGGTCATCATGGAAAACTGGTATATCACATTCTTCAATTAGGCGTTGTTCAATTTCGAAACAACGTGGTGCTGAAATATCCTCTAAATTAATCCCTCCAAAAGTCGGCGAAATAGCTTTTACTATAGAAATAATTTCCTCTGTATCATTTGTTTTCAACACAATTGGCACAGCATCTACATTTGCAAAACGTTTAAAGAGTGCTGCTTTACCTTCCATGACTGGCATTGCTGCCTCAGGACCAATATCTCCTAATCCAAGAACAGCTGAACCATCACTCACTACGGCTACTGTATTTTTTTTAGTCGTCAACTCATATGCAAGCTCCACATCCTCTGCAATAGCTGATGATACTGACGCCACCCCTGGGGTATAGGCAATACTAAGATCCCTCTTATCTTCCACCTTAACTTTTGAAATTACTTCTAATTTTCCACCATTTTCTCTAGCTTGGTTGATAGCTAATTGACCTAAATTTTCACTCATTTTGATAACTCCTTTTGATAAATATTAGAATAACATGCGTAAAATGGCTGTCATTGTGATAACAGTAATAGCTCCTCCTAAACGCGTAGCAACTTGAGCAAATGGCATCAAGTTCATTCGGTCTGCTGTACTTAAAATGGCAACATCTCCTGTTCCTCCCATACCACTTTGACAAGCTGAAATAATACCTGCTTCAACAGGATTCATATTAAGGAATCGCGATACAAAGAATCCAACAGAAATAACTGTAAATACAACACTAATAACAACTATGAAATATTGTATGCTAAGCGTTGCCACAACATCTTTTAACGGGATATAAAGCAATCCTAGACCTGCCATTAGAGGAAATGTAAAATTACCAGAAATAAATTTATAAAGTTGCTTAGCTCCATTTTGTGTTTCTCTAGGAATAACATTAATATATTTCAAAATAGCTGCTGCAACAATCATTAATACGGGACCAGGAAATCCAGTTAATTGCTGCAACAAATGTCCAAAAATAAAGAGACTACATGCTGTTAAAACACCTCCACCCATTTTCTTAACGTCAATTGGGCCAGAATGATCAGCAATAATATCTGACATGTCCTCTCCTTTATTTAACCTTACTAATTGCCCTTGACCAGACAAGTGTGGTTTCTTTTCTCCCAAACGATTCAATAGTGCAGTACATAAAATGGCAAAGAAATTACCAATAATAGTGGCTGGGATGAGTTGAGCAACTAGTTGTTCACTAGCTACACCGGTAATTGAACTATAGCCTAACGATAATGGTAAAATACCTTCACCAATACCACCAGCTAAAACGGGTGTTACGATATAAAACAAAGTGTGTCGCCACTCTAAGCCTAAAATAACACCGACAAATGTCCCTACCATCATCGCACAAACCATTCCTAATAACATGGGGAAAATCATTCTTAGCAATCCCTGAATCAACATTTTCCGATTCATCCCTAAAATACTACCGGACACTAAACAAGCAATATAAAAATAAAGAAAGTTAGCTTGCTTCATCAACATATTTGTTGATTCTAAAACATTTTTATTAATGAGGTTGAAAAACACCAAAATAGATGGTACTAATAAAGATAAAATAGCTGGGCCACCGAAGTTTTTAAAACCAGGAATGCTAGCTCCGATAGTCCCTAAGAACCACCCCATTGTTAAGATAACTGCAAATCCTCCTAGCATATTGACTGGCAATTTTTGTAAAAAGCCTGCTAGAAGAATCAATAATGCTAAACAAACATATACTGGTAGGGGAACTGACCCTATCTTAATATGAAATAGTTTAGCCTTTAAGTCTTGCTTTTGACCTCTAGAATCCTCATTATTCACTACCTTCACGTCTGCCATGAAAGCACCTCCTTTTACTTCTTATGTACAGTTTACTTTGGGACTTAGTGATAAGGAAGTTTATTTAAGTAATTGAATTATTTCAACTTATTTAATTAATTTAAGCTGGATTCTAGTTTTTAGGCTATGTTATACTAAACTCGGAGGGTGCTGATGAAAAAAAAACTATCTCTTTGGGCATTTCTATCATTGATTTTAGTCACTATGACCATTTGTATATTTTCTATTTTTTATTATGTCACTATACATCAGTCCTATCGTATGGTAAGGGTACAGGAAGAAAAAATCTTAAAAAATACTGGTTATGCTTTATCGAGAAATCCACAAGTTATACAAACACTCAAAGATAATCACTATGATCAAAGTCTCCAAAAACAAATGTTATTCCTTAGCAAAAAATCAAATTTAGACTATATTGTCCTTATAAATTTAAAAGGGATCCGTTTTACCCACCCTGACTCCACTAAGATTGGTAAACCATTTCAAGGGGGTGATGAACAAGCTGTTTTTAAGGGAAAAGCTATTATGTCTACTGCAGAAGGTTCTTTAGGAAAATCTTTACGATACTTAATTCCAGTATATGATCACCAAAAACAGGTTGGGGCAATTGCAGTTGGCTTAAAATTAACGACACTTGGAGACTTATCTCAAAGTAGCATAAAAGAGTTTAGTAAGCCTCTCTTGATTAGTATTTTGATTAGCTTAGTCGTCACAAGTATAATTTCTTATGGCTTAAAAAAACAACTTCACAACCTCCATCCAAGTGATATTTTTCAACATTTAGAAGAGCGCAATGCAACACTGGACCAAATTCAAGCCGCTGTATTTGTTATTGACCAGAGGCATATCATCAAAAGAAATAATCCTGCAGCTAGTTTATTATTCAAAAAAGAGGGGCAACGAGACCTATTTTCAGGTAAATTATTAGAATCTTTAATTCCTCAACTCAAGCAGGATCATTTTTCAAAAAAAACTGAACAAGTATTACATTTTCAAGGACAAGACTATTTACTATCTATCTCGCCAATTACGGTTAAAACACAAAATAGAGGCTATGTTGTCTTCTTAAGGAATGTTACTGAAACACTTTTCACTTTGGATCAATTAGCACACACTACAGCTTATGCTTCTGCGCTACAGGCCCAAACACATCAATTTATGAATCAACTTCATGTTATTTATGGACTTGCAGACATTGAATACTACGACGAGTTGAAAATTTATTTAAAAGAATTATTGGAGCCACAAAATGAATTTTTAGCACGCTTATCAATGTTAGTTAGAGAGCCTCGACTGGCTAGTTTCATTATTGGCGAAAGAGAAAAATTCGCAGAAAAACACATCAATCTATCCACAGAAATTTTAGTAGAAATCCCTACCAAGTCAACTGTTGAGGATGTTAATAACTATCTCTTGCTCCACAGATATATTAATACGAAGATACTCACGCTATTAAATTCAACGACTTTAGTTTCTTTACGTTTAAATTATCAAAATAACCTCATTGAAACAGATTATCAATGGGAGAATGAGAAGTGGTTACTCAATGACTACCATCAGTATTTCAACGACGCTTATTTTCAACAGTTACTTGTAGATTCAAGAGCTACTTATAAGATCTCTTTAAAACAAAATAAGGTTATTATAAGAACAAATATTATCTACTCAGAAGGGCCTTAGTATGGACGTATTAATTATCGAAGATGATCCTATGGTGGAATTTATCCACCGCAATTACCTTGAAAAACTCAATTATTTTCAAAACATCTATTCAACTGCTAGTCAAACACAAGCTATTGCTTATCTTAATGACATTAAAATCCAACTTGTTCTTTTAGATATTCATATTAAAGAAGGCAATGGTCTAGAATTATTAAAGTTATTACGCAATCAACACCAAAATACCGAAGTCATTGTTATTTCAGCAGCCAACGAGGCGCACACTGTCAAAGAAGCATTTCATTTAGGTATTGTAGATTACCTGATAAAACCATTTACATTTGAACGCTTTGAGTCTAGTATTGAAAAATTCCTAAATCATTATCATACATTTGAAGCTGATAAAATCTATCAAGACAACATCGATCACTTTCAAAAAATAGATTCTGGATGGCTAGAGGGAGAGGTTAAACTTGATGAGAAAGGGCTCTCTGAAATTACCTATCAGCATATTCTTGATGCCATTCAAGAGTTAGAGCAGCCTTTCACTATCCAAGAGTTAGCAAAATGCAGTCAATTTTCTCATGTCTCTGTTAGGAAATATATTGCCTATATGGAAGAAAAAGGCCTTCTGACAAGTCAGCAAATTTATACTAAGGTCGGTCGTCCTTACAAAGTTTATAAGCTTATAAAAAAAAACTTAGGCCTGTAGACCTAAGTTTTTTTAATCTTCGTAGCCATTTGGATGACTAGAATGCCATGCCCATGCCGATGAAATAATTTTATCAATATTATCAAATTTAGGCTCCCACCCAAGGATTTGACGAGCTTTCTCTGAGGAAGCAATAAGCGTATCTGGATCTCCTGGACGACGAGCTGCCTTTTGAGCAGGAATTTCTTTCCCAGTAATACGACGAGCTGCCTCTAACATCTGAAGGTTAGAAAAACCTGTCGAAGATCCGAGATTAAACACGTTTGATTCATTCCCTTGGCGAAGGTAATCAACTGCTAATATATGAGCATCTGCCAAATCAAATGGATGCACATAATCTCGAACATTAGTTCCATCTGGAGTATTGTAATCATCTCCAAAAATCATTATTTTGTCACGTACTCCTTGAGCAACTTGAAGAATGATTGGTAACAAATGTGTTTCTGGTTTATGATCTTCCCCAATTGAGCCATCCGGTTTATCTCCAGCAACGTTGAAGTAACGTAGAGCGACAAACTTAATACCGTAGGCTTGATCAGCCCATTTCATAATTGTTTCCATCATAAGCTTACTTTCGCCATAAGGATTAATAGGATTTTGAGGAGCTGTTTCTAAAATAGGAACTTGTTCTGGAATACCATATGTTGCAGCTGTTGATGAAAAGACAATATTTTTGATATCACATTCATTCATTACTTCTAAAAGTTTTATCATTCCAGCAGTGTTATTATCAAAATATTTTAAAGGATTTTCCATTGACTCAGCAACTAGTGAAAATGCCGCAAAATGGATAACAGCATCTACATCAGGATTTTCCCTAAAAACTTGACGCATAAACGTTTTATCGGATAAATCTCCTTCATAAAAAATCGCATCTGAATGCACCGCTTGACGATGACCTGTTACCAAGTTATCAACAACAATAACTTTCTCTTTTCCTTGTGTGATTAACTGATCAACCATATGCGAGCCAATGTAGCCGGCGCCACCTAAAATCAGAACTGCCATATTTTTCTCCTATTTCAATACTCTTTTAACATCATTTGTTACCTCATTATACTGAGAATAAGCTTTTTTTGCAAATATCTACCGAAATTAGAATAGCTCTATGCAGAAGGCATCCCACGGCTTGAGAGTGTTACTTGATAGTACTTCTTGAACCTCTGTATTTGAAATAATAGTTTCTTTAACAGCTTCTGGAAATTCAAAAGATTGGTTTTGATCGGATAAGTTCGCAACTATTAAATAACGTTCTTTATCTGTTTGACGAACATAAGCAAATACCTTATCTGCTGTTTCCAAAAGTTTAAAATCAGCATCAACTAACCAGTCGTGTTCTTTACGTAAAGCAACTAATTTTTGATAAGTATAAAAAATACTTTCCGTATCATTTAACGCTGCCTCCACATTAATTTCCTGATAATTGGGATTGACTGCTAGCCATGGGGTACCTTTAGTAAAACCAGCTTGATGTTCTTGACTCCACTGCATTGGAGTACGAGCATTATCACGACCGACTTTACGAATACTATCTAAAATTGTTGCTTCAGATACCCCATTATCCATGGCTTCTTTAGCATAGTTAAGGGATTCAATATCATCTACATCTGCTAAACACTCAAATGGATAATTAGTCATACCAATTTCTTCACCTTGATAGATATAAGGCGTTCCACGCATCAAATGTAGTAGGATTGCTAGAGCCTTGGCAGATTGTTTTCTGTTATCACTATCATTTCCCCAGATCGAGAGCACTCGAGGAAGGTCATGATTATTCCAGAATAAAGAATTCCAACCTTGGCCAAGCTCCAATTGTGTTTGCCATTTTGTAAAAATATCTTTCAATGCTGGAACATCTAATCCGTCACTGTAATCCCACTTAGGAGCGTCAGGTTTATGTTGAAGACCTACATGTTCAAATTGAAAGACCATAGATAATTCTTCATTATCGGGATTTGAGTATTGTTTTGCAATGTCTGGCGTTGCTCCCCAAGTTTCACCCACCGTCAATAAGTCATGCTTTCCAAAACTAGCTCTGTTCATTTCTTTAAGATAATCATGAAGTTTTGGTCCATTACCAGTAATGCCCTTATCTGGAATTTTCCCAATTAAATCAATGACATCCATACGGAAACCACCAATACCCTTATCAATCCAGAAATTCATCATATCATAAATTTTATGACGTAAAGCTTCATTCTCCCAGTTGAGATCTGGCTGACGTTTGCTAAAAAGGTGCAAATAATATTGACCTGATACTTTATCATATTCCCAAGCTGAGCCACTAAAAATAGAAGTCAAATCGTTAGGTTCATCTCGCCAAATATAAAAATCACGTTCAGGACTATTAGGGTTTTCTCGCGCTTCTACGAACCAAGCATGTTCATCAGAGGTATGATTCACTACCAAATCCATGATGATTTTAATCCCGCGTTGATTTGCCTCTTGTAACAGTTGGTCCATATCATTCATATCACCAAAAATATCTGCAATGGCTTGATAATCTGAAATATCATAACCATTGTCATCCATTGGACTTTGATAAACAGGTGATAACCAGATAGCAGTAATCCCTAATTTTTCAAGGTAGTCTAGTTTGCTAGTAATCCCTTTAATGTCCCCCACACCATCACCATCTGAATCCATAAATGAACGTGGGTAAATTTGATAAATCGTAGCTTTATGCCACCAGTGTTTCTTCATTATTCTTCTCCTATCAATAATTCATTCATCTTTTATTTTAACGTTTTTCCTCTTTTAGTGCAAGCGTTTGCGTAAAACATTATAAAAAGGCTGGAACCCAACCTTTTTATGAATATCGCTTATACCTTAACGAATAGCTTGTTCAGTATCTGCATCAAAGAAATGCCCCTTAGCAACATTAAACGTTAGGTTAACTTTTTCTCCTGGATTATGGAAGTCACGCGCTTCAACACGAGAAGCAAATTCTGTTTGACCTAACTTAACATAAAGCATAGTTTCGCTACCGAGTAATTCAGAAACTAAAACTTCTGCTTCAACATTGGCATTTGGATAAGTATCTTGGACAAGAAGATTGCTTGAAATGTCTTCTGGACGAATACCAAAAATCAATTCTTTTCCTTTATAGCCTCGTGATTCTAAAAGTTTTTCTTGACCTTCAGGGATAGCGATTCGAAGACCATCTTCACTAATAATCATACCATTTTCAACTTTAACTTTGAAGAAGTTCATAGATGGGCTACCAATGAATCCCGCAACAAATTTATTGGCAGGAAGATTATAGAGTTCTTGTGGTGAACCAACTTGCTCAATTTTACCAATTGTACCATCACCATCAGGGTTCTTAGTAGCTGACATAATGACAATACGGTCTGCCAAAGTCATCGCTTCTGTTTGGTCGTGGGTAACATAAATAGTTGTTGAACCAATACGTTGATGAATTTTTGCAATTTCAGCACGCATTGAAACACGTAATTTAGCATCTAAGTTAGATAAAGGCTCATCCATTAAGAACACTTTGGCATCACGCACAATAGCACGTCCCATAGCAACACGTTGGCGTTGTCCACCTGACAAATCCGCAGGTTTGCGCTCTAAGAATTCAGTAAGGCCAATATTAGCTGCTGCTTCACGAACGCGCTTATCAATTTCTTGTTTTGAGAATTTACGCAATTTGAGCCCAAAAGCCATATTATCGTAAACAGTCATATGTGGATAAAGAGCATAGTTTTGGAAAACCATAGCAATATCACGATCTTTAGGTGATTTGTCATTGACAACTTCGCCATCAATCTTGAGCTCACCTTCACTAATATCTTCAAGACCTGCGATCATACGAAGTGTTGTTGATTTCCCACAACCTGATGGTCCAACAAAAACAATAAATTCTTTGTCTTTAATATCCAAGTCAAAGTCTTCAACAGAATAATGCGATGCACTTGGATATTTTTTGTAAATATGATTTAAATTTAATTCTACCATTAGATTGACCTCTTTTATTATTGTGATTTTATTATAGCAAAGAAAGGGTTTTCATATAATGGTAACCTTGCCTAAATTTCTTGTGCAAACTAACTAAATTTTAGGTATCCATCGAAATCAAATAGGCATAGGCTAAATCATCTAATATTTTTAAATTAAGTCCCGAAGATTGGGTAAATTTATCTAATTTATATTGCAATGAATTCCGATGAATGAAAAGTGCCTTAGCCGTTTTAGCAAGATTTCCTTGCTCTTGCCACAGGGCTTTTATTATAGCCGAAGTATCACTCGTATCAAGGATATGTTGTAAACATTTTGCTTTAATAGAAGGCATGGGCGATTGATTTGCCAAAGCCCATAAAGCCATCTTTGGAAATCGACAGTAATGTTGTTCGGCCTTGTGACTAAGAAAAAGCGTAAAAAGTTTATATTCTTCTTCATATAATTCTTTCCAGTCCACTGCTTGTAGATGCGTCCAACTATTTCCAAAATAGCACCTTAAACGCGTGTTAAAGTCATTTTCAATCGTTGGTAAAATATCTGTTAGTAATTCCGTAGCATTAAAGAAATTATCCTGATTTAAAATCATGACACTTTGGGTTTGATTAATTGTCATAATTGTTTCTACGTTTATTACTAAAGGCGACAAGAAATCCTTAAGTTCTTCTGATAAGGTAAATTGATGCTCAATAAAAATAAATTGGACTGCCGAATGAGATTGGGGCAACCTTCCACGACCTTCAACTAGATAGCGGTACCAAGGATTCTGAGAATCCACTGAACTCGCATCTTCCAGGCTTGGTGTCATTTGTAATAAGTATAGTTCACGCTTAGTTAGCGAAGATTTTGGAAAGTGGAGGACATGACCATCTTGCTCAACGATGATATAATCCTCACTCTGTTTAACTTCCTGTTTAGTAATAACTTCTGGAAACAGTTCCTTAAAATCCATGGCATCCTCCACTACAGTTTTGTTCATTATATCATATTTATAACCTCTTTTTGAGCACAGAAAAAGAGGAGAATGTCTCCTCAGAAAATTTCTGTTATAAAATAGTGATCCGAATAGAATGCTGTTTCGACTGCTTTGGATTAAGCCGTACGATATTTTGTTTATCTTCTAAAATATCAGACTCTTCAATAGAAGTTGACAAAGAACTCCAGGGTTCCAAAGCCAAAAAAGGACCACCATTGTTACTTGTCCAAAGAATAAGATTCTCAAAATCATCAAAGTCAAGTTGGATTCCTTTTGCATGATTTCTAGATTTTAAGTAAACCGTCTTAGATCGTAGTTGGTCTAAAGTAATAGCATCTTTTTCAAATAAAGCATGATTAAGAGATAATTGTTTTTGATTTTCTAAAAAAGGATGTCTAGCTTGTAAATCTAACAAGCCTGTATCCGGAAACGACTCAGGAATTGTGCAAGTTTCAAACTGTTCAAACTCTAGATAGTAATCACTAAATACTTCCTTTTCAAACAAAGGGCAATTAAAGCCTGGGTGAGCTCCGATAGCATATGGCATATTTTTTTCTGATTCTAAGTTTTTGACAATATATGTAATGGCAATGCTTTTATTTCTTAAGGTGTAAGTTATTTCTAAACTAAAACGATAAGGATAATTTATCAACATTTCTTTACTACTTTTAATTGTAAAACGAACAGAAGAATCCGATATGTAATCATAGTCGAATGTTTTGTGACGTACAAAGCCATGCCTTGGTATGATACCCGTAAAATGTGGAGCTTGAGCTGGTCTGTAAATGACGCAATCATTTCGAACACTTCCGCATATAGGAAATAAAATAGGAGCTTGCCCACCCCAATAAGTGGCGTCCCCTTGCCAAAGGTACTCAACGCCTTGACTATCTGTAATAGAAGTCATTGTTGCACCTAACGCTTTTAATGTCACTTGCAACTCATGATTTTGTATCGTAATAGCCATTATTTTTCCTTTCATAAAGAACAATAATTGCTTTACCAGCTTTTCTCTAGCAATTATCTTTCCTTCCAAGAAGTTGCTGTTTTTTGCAAAATTTTATTTAGTTCATCAATATTTTGGAAACCTATTGTACGTAACCATTGACGTGCACCAGCTTCTCCTTTTTCAACATACTCTTTAACACTTCCAGCCCAAGTTGCTCTACCACAAAGGACACCGTTAAATTTAGCACCAGCTTCTTTAGCAAACACAAGAGTCTCTTGAAAAAGCTGAGCAGGAACTCCTGCACTCAAAAAAATGTAGGGGAGTAGTGTCGCCTGATCTTGTTCTCTAAAATATGCCGCAGCTGTCGCTTTATTATAAGCAGTCTCTCCTTGCGCAAAACCTTCTACATAGTCCATATTGACAGGCACTTCCACCTTCAAGACATCAATATTAAATCGAGGATTTGAAAAAACTTTCATAGCTTCAATAACCTTACGTGGCTTAATTTTGGCATACTCAATACCTGAGCTATCCGTAATCTTTTCATCATATGACAAAATTTCAAGGAAAAAAGGAATGTCTTCTGCAACACATTCAGAACCAATCCGTTCAATATAAGCTTCTTTTTCTTCGTTTACTTCATCCGAACTATCAACATCATAATAAAGTAAGAACTTAACTGCGTCTGCTCCCTCTTCTTTAATGCGTTTCGCAGACCAAATGTCTAAACAGTCTGGGAGTCGCTTGGTACTACTGGTATCATAACCCGTTTTTTCGTACGCAAGTAAAAGACCGGCATTGTCATCTAAAACTTTCGTAGCTGGCAACCCATATTCTGGATCTAACAACATTGATGAAGCGTAAGGGGTTAATTCTTCAGCTACCAAAACTTTAAGTGCTTCTATTTGAGAAACAGTGGGCTCCTCAGATTGATATTTTGCCATTAATCGCTTCAATGCTCCACGTTGGTCAAAAGCCAAGGCCGAAATAATACCATTTTTATCACTCAATTGTTCCATATGTTTTTGTTTTTGTTCTGTTAATCCCATCCTATACCTCTTTCACTTGGATTTGACTGATTAATTCTTGATAGTAGGTCAGATTGATATGCCCTGTTAATGTTTCTTGTGCATTAAGCATACCCAAGACATTAGCTCTCTTAAGCAAATTTGTATCATCTAGTTGATGTTCCAAAGCAGACGCGATTCCTGCAACCGTTGCATCCCCTGAACCAACTGGATTAATAACTTCTATTTTTGGAATCGTCACTTGATAGTAGTGATTCCCATGTTTAGCAAAAGCTCCCCTAGCACCTAAAGAAACAATAACCCAATCAATTCCTCTAAAAAGATCTTGCTGTAAGGTAGATTTTAATTCGTCTAAACTATAGCTAATTGGTTTTCCAATTAATTGTGTTAATTCTTCAAGGTTAGGTTTAATGACGGTCGGCTTAGCACTAGATTTTAAAACCGAACGTAATGCTTCTCCTGAACAGTCTAAAACAACTTTCTTATTAAAGTGATTCGCTAGGGAGATTAACCTAGCATAATAATCTGAGGGGAGTCCCTTTGGTAAACTTCCTGATACTGTTATGATAGTTGCAGCATCAAAGATAAGTTTTAGATGATTCAAAAAGGCGTCTGCTTCATCTTTAGTAATATGTGGACCTTTTTCTAGAATTTCAGTCTGCTGACCCTCATGTAAAACTGCAATACAATGACGTGTTTCTCCACCAATACTTAAAAATTGGTGTCTGATTTCCAATGCATCTAAGCCACTTCGGATGAAATCTCCAAAATCCCCCCCTAATAGACCAGTTGCCACTACATTATCGCCAAGTTGAGAAAGAACACGAGTCACATTTAACCCCTTACCCCCAGGTGTTTTGGAGACGTCGGTAACTCGATTTACAGTATCCATGTTAAAGTTTTCTAAGCAGTACGAAATATCAATAGAAGGGTTCAAAGTTACTGTTAAAATCATAGATATCTCCTTAGTCGTGATATTCACCACGATTCCATTTATCTAAGAACTCTGTGAAAAAGTCATTCTCTTCTTGATGGGCATTATGAGTCTCAACCTCGGCTATCTTTTCAATTAATACTTTGTTTTCTTTTGTTGGTTTATATTTAGCTCTTATAAACGCCTCGATGATATCTGTCATTAACAGCCCACCAGTAATTTTCCCACCAAATCCGATAACGTTAGCATTTAATTCTTCTTTGGCATAGATAGCTGATGTCAAATCACGTACCAGAGCTGAGCGAATTCCTGGAACTTTATTAACAGCATTATTAATACCAACTCCAGTTCCACAAATACATACACCTAAGTCGGCTTTTCCACTAGCGACAGCTTCTCCTACTTTCTTACCATAAATAGGATAGTGAGTACGGATATTATCATAAGTTCCACAATCAATAACCTCATACCCTTTTGTTTTTAAATAATCCACAACTGCAATTTTGTCATAAGTTACAATATGATCACAACCGACCGCAATTTTCATCTGCTTTACCTCTCTTACGCTTAGCACATTTTATTCAACATATCGACCCGAATTTGATGACGACCTGCATCGTAAGTCCCATCAACAAAACCCTCTACTATATGTTTAGCAACTCCTGGACCAACAATCTCTGAACCTAAAGTAATCATCCTAGCGTTATTATGAGCTCTAGTCATATAAGCTGAGCGTTCATCTGAAACTTCTGCTGCAATCATCCCCTTAACCTTAGTGGCTACCATAAAAGGACCAACACCGTAAGCATCAACCATTATTCCTAAGTTATCTTCTTTTTGATTCACTTTAGCAACGATTGCTAAGGTATTATCAACGAAATCTTTGCTAGTATCCGTTAAATCAATAATTTCCTTACCTAAACTTGTAAGGTGTTGTCTAATCACTTCCTTAAGTTCAACACCATGCGCATCCGCCCCAATAATAATTGTCATTTCTTTCTCCTTATTTCACTTTTAATACAATTGTATGTAGTTGGAAGATATTGTTTGTTTTTGTTTGTAATATCATCATATATCTTATTTTTGTTTTTGTCAATGTTTTGTTTTGTTTTTGTTTGAAATGAACAAAAAAAACTCCGTGATAACTATGTCAACTAAAATTCACTACTAGCTAGCTATCACGAAGTTTGATACTTCTTATTATTTTTATTTGTAGGAACGCTTATTCCGCAAGCCATAATCATAAATAAAATTTAAACAAAACATGCCAATTTGCTGCCATTTTCTCCCATAAAGTGCCTTGCTTCTCTGTATTTTGACTAAGAAAACTCCAATTAAAAACTTTGTAATTTAAAGTAAAACTATTTTGATGTTTTTCTCTATGTTCATAAAGGACACCAAATTTATCATTATTAAGTTGTTGAACAGAGTTGTAAGCAAACGAACCATCTTGAATGTGATGGTGATATAACCACTTAAAACTACCATTTCGATTAACTTGCGCTAGACGTGCATATCCATCTTGACGCTTCTTACCTGGCCCATTAGCATTCACTAATAAAATATACTCTTTTTTGTCATGCTCAAAGCGAATAGCTGATAATTGGACGTAAGCATCATGAACTTCCTTATATCGTTTAACATGGTTTTGCCAAGTCTCCCCGCCGTCTTTACTTGTGGCTACTTCTAGGTTACCAGTTAGATTCCTCATAAATAACTTAATGTCCCCATTTTTCAATTGAACGGGTACGGATTCTGTATTTTGTTCTTTTTTATTATCCATTGTTAAGGAGTGAATTTTTTCACCATTAGAAAGTATACGGTTATCATTGACTGCTTTTCCAGTATGCCACGTTTTTCCATGGTCGTCTGAATAAATTAGGCGTGAAGATTGTGAACCTCTTAGATGAGATTTCCAATTCGTAGAATAGGCAGGAATAATAATACGACCAGCGTGTGGCCCCCATTTTAAAACTATACCTTTTCCAGGTCCTATTCCTAAAAATTTCATGCCTTTCTGACGAAGACTTGCTGTTATATCTCTAGGTGATGACCATGTCCTACCATCATCATCGCTATATGACATCCACACATAGCTTGATTTTGCTAAACGAAATGGTGACGTTTTATGTTTTGTAAAATATATATTTCCAAGTAGCTGTTTTCCCTTATAAATATCCCCTAGATTTGAATGGTCACTTTTAGTAGTTTCTGTTATAACATGATAATCAGTCTTTTTCCCTTTAAAATTATATACAATACCTTTGTCACGGATAGTAAAAACCTTCGATTTCTTTCCATTATTATATAAATTAAGATAAGACTGTCCTCCGATTTGGGTATATTCTTTTTCAGGTGTGTTAGCAATACTAATAACGCCTCTTCCTTCTGGAAACATATCATATATTGAAAAAATACGTTTCGTCTTAGAGCTAGTATCTTGAACTAATGCCATATCCATATTAATAGGTGAGCCACTATAGTCACCACTAGTAACTAGCGGAACTCTAGGGTTATTACGGAGATTGACAATAGTTTCTCTTTTTCCCCAAGTGACACCATCATCCTCACTACGGCGAATAACCATTCCTATGTTTCCCCAATCACAAGCTTGCTCAATTCTTTCATCAGCTCCCACAAGTAAAGTTCCTTTTTCCGTTTTTAATAATGAGGGGATACGGTAACCAAACACATTATCTTTATTTTTTCTCCCAAAATCTCCTCCCCTATATACTTCTGTTTTAGCAGAAAGTATAGCACCTTTAGGTAATTTGAGCTGATGGTTTAGATGACAATAATATTGAAAATAAGATTTTATATCTTCAAAATTCAAATTATCAACACAGCAAACAAGGCAGTGTGCCTTAGCTTTTAATTTTTGCCATAAATTACCACTATATTTTATTTCCTTCTCTACTTTCTCTTTGCCAATAGCAAGCATCCCCTCTATAACAGACGATAACTTTCCATCCTTTTGAGAGAATGTTTTAGTAAGATGGTGTTCCTGTATCGCATTCTTTTTAAAGCCCAACGATATCTGACTAGCAATGTCCGTATTACCTATGACATTACTTGTCGATAAATCTCCCTTAGGAATGATATCCAAAGACCTCAACTTATCCCTTTCAAAACCTCTATCCTCTCTCGCTGTCTTTCTAAATTCATCGCTATTAAGTAATGCAACCGAATAACCCTTTGATTCTATCAGGAATCTCTGTTGTTCTGCAATGGAATGACTGCTTTCGGGTATAATATAGGTAGTTCTATTATTAGGTTGAGTTGCATTTAGTTCTGCTAAATTTGCCTGTTTACGATTTTCTTCTGTCGCTATTTCCGATTTTAGAGGAGGTGACAATTTTTCTTGACTGTCAGAATCACCTAAGACTATTACCATATCTTTATCTTTTTGATCATCTACTATTAAACTGTCCGATGTATCAGAATCTAATTCTAACTGCCTCTCCTCTATTGAATTAGTAAGCTTATCTAAAGTAGAGTCAAATATGGGAACAGTAGTTTTTTCATCATCTATTGATATAAAAGAGTTTATATCAGATTTTATTTCCTCACTATAAATTGTACTAGGATGCAAAAATCCACATAATAAGATAAAACCTAGCATCATATATGTACTAGTTATCACTCCTAGACGGCGTATCGTTATAGAAGGTTTCCCAAAGGTTAATGTCATAGAAACTCCAAGTCTTAAAATATTGGTTGCATACATCAACTCTAGAAAAATGGGAGTTCAGTAATGTTTCCAAAAAGGATTGTATACCAACTTATCACTATTTTCAATATATTTTTATAATTTTACTAGTTTTTTATTATTAAAATGAGCGAAAATTAATTATATATGTTATTTTTAAAATCTTTAATATATCAAAAACCTAGAAAATATAACATTCTCCTAGGTTTTTTTATTCTATTTATTTTTGATTAGCTGCATATTCTGCATTACGGCGTTTCATTTGTTTAGCATACCACATAAACAAACCAAGATAAGCTGTCGCAAAAATAATTAATGTTATAATCGCTGATAATTGACCTGTTGTCGCTTTACCAATAACGTAACCAAAGATTTTCTCCATAGGGCCTTCTAGTGTAGAGTGAGTGATAAGTGAACCTGCTCGCGCCCCAGCTGGGAATGCGCCTACCTTTTTAGCTAATTCAGTTGCAAATGGGGCAATCATTGTTCCTGATAAAAGAAATAGCGGTAATAGCAATGTTCCAAAGGTAATCATACGAATTAAACGGCCACGTGTAACAACCAGTAAAGCAGGGGTTACGCCCATTGCGATAATACCAGCAAGCGGTAGAATACCATTACCAACTTTAGAGAGTAAAATAGCTTCTACTAGCATAATCGGTGCAAGAATGTTAGCACATGCCCAAATCTCTGCACGTCCGGCAATAAATGGCCAGTCCAAACCAATATTGAAACGACGACCATGCATTTTACCATTAGCAAAATTAGTAATTCCTTGAGAAAGTGGTTCTACTGCAGCAATGAACCAAGAACCAATCAAAGAGAACAACTCTAAACAAGCACCTGCTGTAAAACCGAGAGAAAACCAGCCACCTAATGCTGCAAATGAGAACACGGGGTTGCCCATAATCCCTATGACAAGTCCTAAAATCATACCAATAAAGAACTTAGAGCCCCAGAATCCAATGGCTTTATTTAATTTAGCCGCGTCAAAGTCATATTTATCTAGCCCTGGAAAAACTTTATCAAAAAGCTTATCCAAAACCATAATAATGGGGTTCATCATATAATTCATATGCGTTGAAGTCATGGGAGAAGTTGGACCTGTCCCCAATAAATCATCAAAGGTAGGTTTCATCAAATCAGAATTGATAATTTTTAGAACACCAACGAAGATAATAGCTACAGTTGCAATAATGACAGATAAAAGTGTTGGTAGATTATTTTTTTTAGCATACCACATAATTAAAAGACCTGTGATAGATAAATGCCAAATATCAAAAATATCAACATCTAAGGTATCCGTTTTTTTCATAACAATCATAACAATATTGACAATAAGCATGATTAATAAGAAGTAAAGCGTATATGGTGATCCCCATGTAATAGTTGCTAATGGAGCCCAACCAACGTCAATAATGCTTAGATTGATTCCTGTATTTTTAACAAAAGCTTGAAGTGATTCAGAAAAAGCACCAGTTAAAATACCAATAATAGCACCAATACCCGTAAGAGCAATAGCTAACTTAATACCACCTTCAAGTGCTTTAGAAAACTTCACTCCAAATATCATGGCTAAACCTGTCATGACAATTAGCATCACAACTCCCGAACCCATATGGATAATTGGATCAAAGAATTTATTGACAATATTTAAAAATACCTGCATGTTCCTTCTCCTTTAAGACTAATTCCAATTTTAAATATGTTATGATAGATTGTGTTCTTTGATAACTTGTTCTAAAGCAGTAAAGACCGGTTCGCTCATAACTGGTATGCGATAAAGAATAGGTCCTGCTTCTACAACTGGAATTGGTACATTAAAACCTAAATCAGTTTTAGCAATAGGAGTAAAGATATCATATTTGTTGACCATTTCCTCAGTGATATCCTTAACCATAACAGCATCACAATGTACATTGTAACCTCTATCTCCTAATTGTGTCTCGATAGCATCTTTAATTTGATGACTTGAGTTTACGCCTGCACCACAAGCTGCTAATATTTTGATCATGTTAAAACACTCCTTTTTCTATTAAATAATGATTAATTTTTTCTTTATTGTCGCCAAGCTCATGTAGCCGATCTAGGTTTCCTTTTGTAATAAAGAAGGTAATCAAATTAGATAAAATATCACTTTGGTTACTATTCCTACTATTAATGATGAAGAAAAAATCCTGAACCCTACACTCCTCTTCTGGATTAATCATATGTTTGAAAGTAATTGGCTGACTATTTTTGACATAAAAGATTCTATCTACTAGACAATACTGCGTTTCAGTGTGTGGAATAGCAACATATTGAATAGGAGTCCCATCTTTTAAATCAATTTTTAACCCCGTTGGAAACTCTCTCTCCCTTTCTTTTACTGCCTGTCGGTAGTTAGGACTAACATAGTGTTGTTTTATCAATGCTTTTGATACTAAGTCAAATAATTCTTCCTGAGAATGGGCATCAATAAATAAAATATCTTGAGTCACAGCAAACACCTTTCTTCTTAGTTAAGCGGTTACATTTTTGTTGTAAGGCAAACAAGCCTTATCAACTTATCTACATCAATATTATACAAAACAAAATAAAACATTACAAGACATTTTTTATTTTATTTTGTTTATTATTGTTTATTTTTTCAAAATTATTATTATTTTAGCTCTATTTATGGTATGATATATATAACGAAGAGGTAGGAGAGGTCATTATGTTAAAGCGAGAAAGATTACAAAAAATAATAGAAAAAGTCAATATAAATGGCATTGTCACTGTTAATGAAATCATGGAAGAACTTGATGTATCAGACATGACTGTTAGGCGTGACTTGGATGAATTAGATAAAGCAGGACTGTTAATACGCATCCATGGTGGTGCACAAAAAGTAAATGCATCACCAACTCCACAAAATTATGAAAAATCAAACACTGAAAAATACGATATTCAAACAAATGAAAAATTAGAAATTGCCCAATTTGCAAAACAATTCATCAATGATGGTGAAACAATCTTTATTGGGCCTGGAACAACCTTAGAGAAATTAGCCACGCAATTACTTGATTTTAAAATTAGGGTAGTAACCAATAGCCTTCCTGTTTTCAATATTCTGAATCAAAGTTCAACACTTGACCTTATCCTTGTAGGGGGAGAGTACAGAGAAATTACTGGTGCTTTTGTCGGTTCTGTTACTATTAACTCTATTAAATCACTTAATTTTTCAAAAGCTTTCGTTAGTAGTAATGGTGTTTTTGAAAAGTCTATCGCTACTTACGACGAGGGAGAAGGTGAAATTCAGCGCATTGCTCTTAATAATTCCTTTGAAAAATTCCTTTTAGTTGATAGCCAAAAATTTGGTAAATATGATTTTTATACTTTTTATCAATTAGACGATATTGATTTTGTATTAACAGATCATAATATTGATAATGTTGTTAAGGAGCAATACAGTAGCTTCACCAAAATTTTAACTAATAACAATTACATGTAATAAAACAAGTGAGCCACTACTAGAAACCTGTTATACAGCTTTTAGTAGTGGCTCTTTATTTAGTGATTATAACTTTAGTCGTTTTATAAAAGTCAAAACAAGAAAACTTCCTCAAACAAAAATATATTAACTCTCTTTTTAAGCGTAAAACAATGGTTGTTCAAAAGAAGAATTAGATATATCATTAAAAGCTTCGCACGCTAGAAATCATAACTAAAAAACAAACAAGTACGGTGACTTGTTTGTTTTTAGTTGTCAGCTAAGTTTACTCAACTCTTTTATTATTTCACTTCTGTTAGTGTTTTAATATCAACAAGCACTTTAGAGCCATCTTTTTTAGTAACTTGAACTTGACTACCATTAATATAATTAAAGCTTTCAAAACTTACACTATATTTATTTGATAATTGGATGAGTTGCTTTTCAAAAGATTGTCTATCCATACCATATTTCTTAGCGTTTTGTGCCATTCCTAGTTCATATTCATCTAGCTCTGATTCATCTTCTTGTTTTTCTGGTTCTTCTTCGTCTGAACCTTTATTAACATCATAAAAACCATAGTTGTGAGTTACTTTCCCTGAATCTTCAGGTTCTTCATCTGGAGCATAATTTTTGGCTTTATTGTCTTTATTTGAGCCTTTGTTATGATCACTGTCGTGTCCCCAACCTTTTTCTTTTGGTAATTCATTAGGATGTTCCATGTAGTATTTAATTGTTGAGAAGAGTTGTTGTAATGTATAGCCTTCTGGTGCTTTCCATAAACCACCCTTGTCAAACCATGCCATAGGAACATTATGATAATGATCATGATGAGGAACAATCAATTGATCATCTTCAAATCCAACTGCATATGCCATGTGAGCAGCAATTTTATCAAGCGGTACAATTTTTTCTGGTTTTGCTTGTTTGAATACTTCTGCAGCACTTAAGTTTTTGTCACTAGAATTTGATGTTGATTTATTATCAGTTGGTGCAGGACTTGGTTTATCTGCTTTATTAGAGTCCTTTTCCTTATAAATTTCAGCATCTTTACCCCATCCTTCAACTTTAGGACGTTTTTCTGGGTGCATCATGTAATATTTAGCCGTAGCTAAATAGTCTTCTAAAGAATATGTCTTATCTGAATCAGCTAAAAGATCTTTTTCTTCATCAAACCATTTTAATTCCACATAATGGTAATGATCTTTATGAGGAATTACAAATGTACCATTCTTATAGTCTGTCGCTTGTGCAATTCCAAATAATAAATCTTCAGGTTTAACAATTGCTTTTGGTTCAATTGCCTCATAGATTTCTTGAGCTGTTTTACCTGTTTTTGGTTTGTCTTGATTTGCTTCAGATTTTCCTGAAAGAAATTCTTGAGCTGCTTTTAATTCCGACTCTGATAAATCTTTCTTTGGTACCCAATGCTCATGTGTCATATGTGGAATGACATAACCTGTACCTGTATCTTTTTTAATATCTTTGGCATCAAAAATGTAACCATCAGATGTTGTGTATTTACCAGCTTTTTTGCCTCTTCAATTTCTTGAGCACTGTAGACAATCTGGCTATTTGGTTTGCCTTTACGTTGGTCTTTCGGTGTTACTGCATGGTGTTCTTCCTCTGTGTGAGGTTCCTTATTAGGTTCATGAGAAATATGCTTTGGTTTCTCTGTAGAATCTTTTTTCCCTAATGCATCAATATGATGTCCTCTATGCTCTGCCACCATCCTTGTTGCTTCTAACTCTAATGGAGACATATCCTTATAGTGAATAAAGTGGAAATGATTACCGTGCGGAATAGAAACACCGATTGCTGTGAAAGCATTAACTTGTGCTGGGTCATAAACCAAACCATCACTTTCTACGTGACGAGCATATAACGGTTGAGCATATAAACGTTTCAACATTTTGTCTAAAGCAGAATCTTTGTTGATTGGTTTGGTTGTAGGTGCATGGTGTTTTGGTGCCGTAGCATGATTACCAGCTGGTTTTGACCAGTGATTTGCGTGAGTGACTCTTGGAATAGAAATAGGGGCATTAGCATGTCTTCCTGTTGATACATTACCGCTTGGTGCACTTGCATGAATGTATGAACTTGAATTTGATGGTTTTGAGCTATTACCTGATCGGCCAGTCTTGCGGTTCCAATATGCCTGTGCGGCTGATAACTCTGATGGAGATAAATCAGCTTTCGGGATATAATGGAAATGATCGCCATGTGGTACTAAAAAGGCATCTCCCATGTCATCAATGACATCTGTTGGACTAAAAACATAACCATCATCTGTAGTATAGCGACCGCTAGCTTTCGCTTCACGTACGCTGGCTGATAAAGCTTGAGTTTTTGCACTACTATGCTTTCCTGATTCTCCCTTAGAACCACCCTTAGACCATTCTTCGCGTTGCTTTTGGATTTGTTCCTTTGTACGAACATTTGTTCGTTTGCTACCTTCTTTAAGATAGAGGTAATACTTACCGTTAACTTTGATAATATAACCATCTTTGACTTCATTAATGACATCAGCTTTATTAAAGACATAGCTAGGGTCTTTCATAATCAATTCTTCACTAATGATGGCATCATATGGCACTTTCCCATTGTAATAATGGTAATGGTCTCCATGAGAAGTCACATAACCGTCGTCAGTAATTTTAACAACGATTTGTTCTGCAGATATGCCTTCTTCTTTACTGATTTGGTCGGGCGTTTTATTTACAGCTGTTGCTTGTGCTTTGCTATCAGATTTATCTGTTTTCACATAAGAAACACTATTGTCTGATTTTTGGGCATTATAGCTACCTAATTGGTAAGCACCTACACCAGTACCAAATAGAGCTACTGATAAAGCACTAATAATAACTGTTTTTTTACGATTCATCCTGCGTCCTTTCTTTATATAACTACCTATTGATTTAACGATTTGACAAGTACCTTAAGATTAGTTTCCAAATTTTCTAAGTAATCTTTATTGTTTTTGGGAACTGCTTCTAAAGGACTTAAACTTGCAATTTTAACTCGAGTAGCTGAAGCTACTGCTTGAGCTAATTTAGGTGAGACTCCTTCTTCAACAAAAATAGTCTTAACCTTATATGTTTTCACAAACTCCTGAATTTCGGCTAATTTTTTAGCACTAGGTTCTTGCTCGGTTGAGACACCTGCAATACCTAACTGAGTCAATCCGTATCGCTTAGCTAAGTATGAGAATGCTGTATGTGAAGTCACAAAGTATTTAGACTTTGCAGCTTTAAATTTTGGCTTATACTTCTCTGCAATAGCCATTGCCTTGTCACTAAATTGATCAGCATTTTTTTGATAAACCTTAGCGTTTTTAGGATCCTTTTTAGCTAATTGTGTAGCGATGAGTTGTGCTTCCTCAGATACTTTTACAGGGTCATTCCAAGTGTGAGGGTCATACAAGGTTGACTCATCTACTCCTTTTTCTGCCTCTACATCTTCTAAGCCATGAACTTTATCCAAAGTCATACCTTTTGAAGCTTCAATTACAGATACTTTAGAGTGATGCAAACTAGGTTCCAAACGTCTCGCCCAAGCTTCTAGTGTGTGCGAATGATAAAGAAATAGATCAGCATCATAAATGGCAGCAACATCACTTGATGAGGGTTCAAAACCATGAATACCTGACTGTGATCGAATCATTTTAATATCATTCAAATCACCAGAAACTGCTTTTGTAATGGAATATACTGGATAAAAGCTAGTCACTACTGACAAGCCATTTTTTTGCTGGCTTTGTTTAGTACAAGCACATAAGCAAATTAGGGTAACTACTCCGAGAACAAAAATAAGGCTTTTCCGTATCCTTTTCATTAAACCTCCTTTAAAATAAAAAATACTTAACCAGTTAACATTTTAGAGTATTCTTATTTTAGTGTCAACGAAAAACCATAAATCTAATATTTTTCTATTTTTAATATTGTTAAGTGCACTTAATTTCATATCAACAACCTTTATTCATGCCTTTCCAAGCTACAGTAAATCTTTTCATAAACATGAATGGGTTAAGGAGTATAATTAGAACCACAATAAAAAGAGCCAAGCATTCTGCCCAACTCTTTGGTTTTTTATTTATTTTTAGTATCTAAAACGATAGTTACTGGTCCATCATTAATCAGACTGACTTGCATATCAGCTCCAAATTGACCTGTTTCTACCGAAACATGATTTGCTAATTCTTGATTAAAGATATCATAAAACTGATTCGCTTTAACAGGATCAGCTGCCCCAGTAAAAGCTGGACGATTTCCTTTTTTGGTATCTGCAAAGAGTGTAAATTGTGAGATAGATAAGACGCTTCCTTTAATGTCTTGAATTGAAAGGTTCATTTTCCCCTCATCATCAGAAAAAATACGCATGCTAGTAATTTTACGAACTGCATAAGCAATATCTTCTGTTGTATCTTCTGGAGCAATCCCAACTAGAAGTACTAAACCCTTCTCAATAGATCCGACTACATCATCTTCAATAGAAACACTTGCTTGATTAACACGTTGAATAATGATTTTCATTTTGCTCTCCTAACCATTCGTACGTTTAACAGAATAAACATCTGGGATAATTTTGATTTTATCAACCACAGTTGTCAATTGTGCTAAATTTGAAATTCCAAAGCTAACATGAATATTAGCAAATTTCATATCTTTTGTTGGTTGTGCATTTACTGTCGATACTAGCTTTGTTGCATTTGATAAGGTTTGAAGAACATCATTAAGGAGGCCACTACGATTCAAACCATAAATATCGATTTCAGCCATGTACTCTTTTTTAGATCCATCATCATCCCACTCAACATCAATCAAACGTTGTTCGTAGTTCTCCTGACTCTTTAAATTTTGACAATCTGAACGATGGATAGCCACGCCTCTACCTTTAGTTATATAGCCTTCAATGAGATCTCCAGGAACGGGATTACAACATTTTGCAATACGCATTAATAAACCTGAAGCTCCTTGAATGATAACACCATTTTCACTCTTAACTTTGAGAACATCACGCTTATCGGTTTTGATTTCACCACCGTTAATAAGTTCGTCTGCTTCCGCTTTAGCCTTAGCACGTTCCTCCTCACGGCGTTCTTTTTCCGTCAGTTTATTAAAAATACTAATCGGACTCAAATCACCAAAACCTACGGCTGCATACAAAGCTTCCTCACTTTTAACACTGACACGTGGAAGGATTTCTTCAATATGTTTCTTATCTAAATATTTGTTAGGCACATAACCTTGTTCTTGGAAATAATCAACCAGTAATTCTCTACCTTTATTAATAGAAGTTTCTTTATCTTGGTTTTTGAAGAACTGACGAATTTTATTGCGAGCTTTATTGGTCTTAACAATCTTAATCCAGTCACGACTTGGTCCAAATGAATTAGGGTTTGTGATAATCTCAACAACATCTCCTGTTTTTAACTTAGCAGTCAATGGAACCATACGTCCATTTACTTTAGCGCCAGTAGCTTTTTCTCCAACTTGCGTGTGAATAGCATAAGCAAAATCAATTGGTCCAGATTCCCTTGGCAATTCCTGAACAGCACCATTTGGGGTAAAAACATAGATGCGTTCTGTAAAGATATCTTCCTTAACAGAGTCAACAAAATCCTTGGCGTCTTTTGATTCATCTTGAAGCTCAACTAATTCTTGAATCCATCCCATACCAACCGATTGCTCTGCTTGATTAACCTTACTGGTGATTCCTTTTTTATAGGCCCAATGGGCTGCAACACCAAACTCGGCAACTTGATGCATTTCTTTAGTTCGAATCTGAATTTCAATTGGCCCTTTAGGTCCATAAACCGTCGTGTGAATAGATTGATAACCATTGGCCTTTGGTGCCGCAATATAATCTTTAAACCTTCCTGGCATAGGACGCCATAACTCATGGATATACCCCACCATGGCATAAACATCACTAGCAGTTTCCATGATACAGCGTATCGCAATTAAATCATAAATCTGATCAAAGCGTTTCTTTTTATCACGCATTTTTCTGTAAATAGAATAAATGTGTTTTGGTCTACCATAAATATCACCATATAAACCCTGTTCCTCAGTATAGGATCTGATTTTATCGACAATTATATCAACCAACTCTTCGCGTTCACGACGTTTTTCACTCATCATATGAGAAATCTTATAAAATTCCGTCTCATTCAAGTAACGAAAAGATAAATCTTCTAATTCCCACTTGATACGACTAATCCCCAAACGATGCGCTAAAGGAGCGTATATTTCCATAGTCTCACGTGAAATACGCTCTTGTTTATCTTTTCTGAGGTGTTTAAGGGTTCTCATATTATGTAAGCGGTCAGCGAGCTTAACCAAAATAACACGGATATCCTTAGACATAGCCATTAACATTTTACGGTGATTTTCTGCTAACTGTTCTTCATGAGATTTGTACTCCACTTTACCCAATTTTGTTACGCCGTCAATAATATCGCGAACATCCTTGCCAAAATCAGTTTCAATCTCATCAAGGGTAATTTCCGTATCTTCTACAACATCATGTAAAAAACCACAAGCTACCGTAACGGCATCAAGGTGTAAATCTGCAAGAATACCTGCTACTTGAATTGGATGAATAATGTAGGGCTCGCCCGACTTTCTTGCTTGATAATAATGAGCTGCGGTTGCGTAATTTAAGGCAAATTTTACAAAAGCAACATCCGTCTCACTCATGTACTGGGATGTGATTGCAACAACCTCTTCTCCTGTTAAATTAATTTCTTTGACCATAGTTATCCTCTTTAATCATAGTGATAGATTGTACCTATTTTATCACTTTTTAACCTAAAAATAAAAGAAGTTAGAGGCTCAAAAAGAATTAAATACCAAGTAAATGTGTCTAACTAAGTTATCCTTTATAAATAAACGATTGTTTTTGGTGTAATCACTAAAAATAATTCGTAAATGAGATTGATTAAACGTTTTCAATAAGCTATAATAGTTTTTAGATTAGGATAATATACATGTAATGTTTTAATGGAGGAGATTTATGTCAAAACATTATTTTTCAAAAAGCGTATTCGCTTTAACTGTCTTAACAGCTACAGCAACAAGTGGTTTAGCTGTTCAAGAAGAAGACATTGTTACAACACCAAGTTCAACCTCTACAAAGGTTGAATCAACTACCCCCACTAGCACAATTGCAGAGGAAAAGTCAAACGTTACTTCTACTCCAACTGCAATAACTGATGCTTCAACAGCCACAAGCACAAATACCACTACCAATAACCAAAATCCACAGCCTGTTGCCACAGAAGCCACAACTAGTGATCTCAAACCTATTGAAGGTGAAAAAGTTGACCTTCGCATCATGTCAACCACAGACCTACACACCAATTTAGTTAACTATGATTATTATCAAGATAAAGAATCTCAAAAAATAGGGTTAGCAAAAACTGCTGTCCTTATTGAAGAAGCAAAAAAAGAAAATCCTAATACCGTCTTAGTTGATAACGGAGATGTCATTCAAGGGACACCTTTAGGAACTTATAAAGCAATCGTTAAACCTGTCGCAGAAAATGAAGAACATCCTATGTACCAAGCCATGAATGCTCTTGGTTATGATGCATCAACACTAGGTAATCATGAGTTTAATTACGGTTTAGATTACCTCAAAAAAATCATTGCTACAGCCAACCTTCCAATCCTCAACGCAAATGTTTTGGATTTCAAAACACATCAACCAGTTTTTAAAACTTATGACATCATTACTAAAACCTTCAAAGATTCAACAGGAAGAGCTGTTGCACTAAATATTGGGATTACAGGAATTGTACCTCCTCAAATCTTAAACTGGGACAAGGCTAACCTAGAGGGAAAGGTTATTGTCAAAGATTCAGTTAAAGCAATCGAAGAAATCGTTCCTACTATGCGTGCTAAAGGAGCAGATGTCATTCTCGTTTTATCACACTCTGGCATTGGAGATGATCGATATGAAGAAGGTGAAGAAAACGTTGGCTATCAAATTGCCAGCATCAAGGGAGTGGATGCCGTTGTTACGGGACACTCACACGCTGAATTTCCATCAGGTAACGGTACTGGCTTCTATGAAAAATACACTGGAGTTGATGGTATCAATGGAAAAATAAATGGAACACCTGTTACAATGGCAGGCAAGTACGGGGATCATCTTGGTATTATTGATTTAGGACTTAGTTATACTAATGGAAAATGGCAAGTCTCCGAAAGTAGTGCTAAAATCCGTAAAATTGATATGAACTCAACAACTGCTGACGAGCGTATCATTGCATTGGCTAAGGAAGCACACGATGGCACTATCAACTATGTTCGCCAACAAGTAGGTACAACAACTGCGCCAATTACAAGTTACTTTGCACTAGTTAAAGATGACCCTTCAGTTCAAATTGTTAACAACGCTCAACGTTGGTACGTTGCAAATGAATTGAAAGGAACACCTGAGGCAAATTTACCACTTCTATCTGCTGCAGCACCATTTAAAGCTGGAACACGCGGCGATGCTACCGCATATACTGATATTCCAGCTGGACCTGTTGCAATTAAAAACGTAGCTGATCTTTACCTTTATGATAATGTTACTGCACTTTAAAAGTGACCGGAGCAGACTTACGTGAATGGTTAGAAATGTCCGCTGGTCAATTTAACCAAATTGACCCTAACAATAAAGCACCACAAAATATTATCAATACCGAATATCGTACCTATAATTTTGACGTTATTGACGGCTTGACTTATAAATTTGATATTACACAACCTAATAAATACAATAAAGATGGAAAAGTTGTTAATAGTCAAGCTAGTCGAGTACGCGATTTAATGTACAATGGTAAGCCTGTTGCAGACAAACAAGAGTTTATGATTGTGACCAATAACTACCGTGCTAGTGGTACCTTCCCTGGGGCTAAAAATGCCACAATGAACCGTTTGCTGAACTTAGAAAATCGCCAAACTATTATCAACTATATTATTTCAGAGAAAACCATCAATCCTACAGCTGATAATAACTGGGGCTTCACAGAGTCTATTAAAGACCTTGATTTACGATTCCAAACAGCCGATAAAGCTAAAAATCTTGTTACTAATAGCAAGGATATTCAGTATATCGCTAGTTCTACCAAAGATGAAGGATTTGGTGATTATCGATTTGTCTATACTGAACAAGAAAAAGTAGACCTTACTGAGCCATCACATCAAGAAAAGTTAAGCCAAATAGAAAAACAAAAAATTCACCACATGGTTGCAACTGCTTATACAAAAGCAAAAGCTTCTCCAAATATTACAGGCACTGTCTATACACAACAGAAAGAAAAAACATTACCTAAAACTGGACAAGAAAAACAATCTTATCTGGCTTTCTTTGGTGTCGCAATACTTGGACTCGTGGGAAGTTTACTTAAAAAGAAACAAATATAGTCATCACTAAAAACTGAGGCCAATCAACCTCAGTTTTTAGTCTCAACAATAGATTTTCTCTCTAAATAGTCAGATATTGAGATATCACTCTAGCTTGTTTATCTGACATGATTTTGCTAAACTGATAACAAGAAATTTAGATTTAAGGAGTACTAAATGCCTAAATTAACCCTAGTCTATATCAGTCTTAGCGGCAATACTCAAAGCTTTGTCAAACGTCTTAGTGAACAACTGTCAACTTGGCATAACTGTCAGGTTTCGACTATTAATATCAAGGAACAAAATCATCAAACCTTTCCTGTTGACCAACCTTTCGTAGCACTATTACCCACTTACCTTGAGGGAGGAAATGGCATTGACAATGGCGATCAAGAAATTCTTACCATTCCACTTGGTGATTTTATAGCTGCACACAATAATGTCAAAAATTGTATCGGAATTGTTGGCTCTGGAAATAGAAATTTTAACAATCAGTACTGTTTAACTGCAAAACAATACTCTGAACGGTTTGGATTTCCTATGTTAGGAGACTTTGAATTGCGAGGAACTTCTAGCGACGTTGAACGTATCGCAAATATTATCGTTGAAACATTATCGAACTTTAAAGCCTAAAGGAAATAGTATGGAAACAACATTAAACTACATTAAAACCCTGACATCAATCCCTTCACCAACAGGGTTTACCCAAACAATCATGACCTATATCATCAAAGAATTGGAAGCGTTTGGCTACTCACCAATTCGCACAAACAAGGGAGGCGTCATGGTTTCTCTAAAAGGAAAAAATGATACTAAACATCGCATGATAACTGCTCACCTTGATACACTTGGTGCTATGGTTAGGGCCATCAAACCAGATGGTCGGTTAAAAATTGACCTTATTGGTGGATATACATACAATGCCATTGAAGGAGAAAACTGTACTATACACCTCTCAAAAAATGGTAAAGAAATTTCTGGAACTGCTCTTATTCATCAAACTAGTGTCCATGTTTACAAAGACGCTGGAACTGCTGAACGTAATCAAACAAATATGGAAATTCGTTTAGATGAGAAAGTAACAACTGCTGACGAAACACGTGCTTTAGGCATCCAGGTCGGTGATTTCATTTCATTTGATCCGCGTACAATCATAACAGACAGCGGCTTTATTAAATCACGTTACCTAGATGACAAGGTATCCGCTGGTATCCTAATGGAACTTCTTTCTGTTTACAAGAAAGAAGACATTCAACTTCCTTATACTACTCATTTCTACTTTAGTGCCTTTGAAGAGCTAGGACATGGAGCAAATTCAAGCATCCCAAATGAAACTGTAGAATATCTAGCAGTTGATATGGGAGCTATGGGAGACGATCAAGAAACTGACGAATATACTGTCTCTATCTGTGTTAAAGATGCTTCTGGTCCTTATCATTATGAATTACGTCAACATCTTGTTTCTCTAGCTGAAAACAATAATATTCCTTATAAACTTGATATTTATCCTTATTATGGTAGTGACGCCTCCGCTGCCATGCGTGCTGGTGCGGAAGTTAAACACGCGCTACTTGGTGCAGGTATTGAATCTAGTCATTCTTATGAACGTACCCATATCGATTCTATTCAAGCAACTGAACTCTTAGTGGATGCCTATCTCAAAAGCAATATGGTGGACTAATGGTAGCCACGCTCATTATTATCAGGGGAAATTCAGCTAGCGGAAAGTCTACAATAGCTAAGCAACTTCAAGCCGAATTAGGGGAAAATACCCTTCTCTTATCTCAGGATTACCTTCGTAGAGAGATGTTAGGAACTAAGGATGGTGAAAATACTACTACCATTCCCCTTTTGATCAATTTACTAAATTATGGTTACCATAACTGTTCCTACATCATCCTTGAAGGCATACTTCGTTCTGATTGGTATACGCCTGTTTGGAAACATATTTTAAAACATAACCCCAACAATACTTATGCTTATTACTATGATTTAAGCTTTCAAGAAACTGTTAAAAGACATTCAACTCGACTTAAATCTTTAGAATTTGGAGAAGATTCTCTTGCAAGATGGTGGCTTGAGAAAGATTTCTTAAAAGAGATACCTGAAAAAATATTAACAAAAGCTATGAGTTTAGAGGATGTCAAAAAACTTATAATGACCGACGTTTTACCTTAACATTATTGTACGCACTATAAACAATAATGACTTCTTATCATTGGAGTATATTGCCCATGGATACAGTGATTGACCTCTTATTTATTATCGTTCCCATTATAGCCGGATTTCTGGCATGTATTAGTCTTTATCGTTATTGGAAAAAAGATTTCGAAAGCGACGAAGACGACGATTAAACTCCTCGGAATCAATGATTCCAAGGAGTTTTTCTATATTCTCATTTAATCAGCATTTCTACGAATACGATTATAGGTTTTAAGGATTTGGCCCTTATGCTTAGTGACATAGCGATAATCTTCTTTAAGAGTAGCAATATCCTTTAAAGCTTTCATGCCATTACTCGTTTGGGCATCTTTACGAATAGGTCGGTTACTCGTTGACTGCCCAAAGGCATTTTGAACATCTAAAGAAAGCATAAAATTAATAAATAACTTTGCTTCTTTCATAGAAGGAGCATTCTTTATAATTGCAACCGAAGATGGGACAAAAACTGTCCCTTCTGTCGGATATACAATAGAAACATTGGCACCACTTTTTTGCAAATTGACACTAGGGTCTTCGTAAGTCAGCCCCACAATCATTTTTCCTTCTGCAACTGATTGATAAACTTCTGAAGAGCTAGAAGATTTGATAGCATTAATATTATGTTGTAGCTTTTTAACATAGTTCCACGCTTTTGGATTGGTGTAACCACCCTTGGCCAAGAGTATATTAGTGAGTTGTGAGAAAGCACTAGAGGAAGTATTCGGATCTGCAAAGGCAATTTTACCTTTTAAGGAAGGCTGTAATAAATCTTCATAACTCTTGATGGTAAGTCCCTTAGCTAATTCGTTATTTACAATCAAGACACTCCCATTTATAGTATAAGGTGTCGCCGTATCACTTGGATGGATATAGTCTGGAATAACAGTATGAACATTCTTTGATACGTAAGACTCAAACAATGCCTTATGACTTTCAAATTGCGTATAATTTCCTCCAAAGAAAATATCCGCCTTCAACTGCTTACCCTCCTTACTTAATCTATCTATTAGTTGCCCTGTCCCACCTTGAATAAGCTTAACTTTTATACCGTATTTTTCCTCAAAAGCTGGAATCGTTCCTGTTAAAATGGCTTGACTATTTGGACTTAGAATAACTAATTCTTTTGGTGGAAGTAGTTTAGAAGGCTGGCTAATACTGTATGTAAAAACACTTATAAAAATAATGGAAACAACCAGTAGTATATAAATAAGCCTTTTCGACTGTTTTTCTTTCATCTTTCACCTACCTAATCCATTTGTTTAAAAATATGTTCTTCCTTAAACGCTTTTACTGTCTGACCCAAGTACTTTTTAAAAACCCTATCAAAATAACGATAATCATAAATACCAACAGCTTCTGCAATTTGGTAAACCATTAGGTCTGGTTCTCTAAACATCAACTGAATGGCTTGATTAATACGATATTGATTTATATAATCACTCAAAGTTATATGAAGGTGCTTTTTAGTGACTGTGTAAAGATAACTTTCACTGTAACCTAAATCGTGAGCTAACTGGCTAATCACAATTTTCCCATGAAAATGGCTATGAATCCATGCTAGCATATCTTTAATAACTTCAGGAACTTGGTCATTAGCTTGTGGTAGAGGTAAATACAATTCTGTATGCTCTTGTAGGTGCTTCTCCTTATGTTCCTCAATTCTAGCCATAATTGTTTTTAAACAATCAATCAAAGCTTGCTTTTCTAGTGGTTTTGTTAAAAATTCAAGAACGCCATAGTGAATAGCTGATTGCGCATTTGGAAAATCAGCATAGCCAGATAAAATAATTTTGGCATAAGATTGTCCTTTGGTTGCCTCAAACATATCGAATGCTGTCATAATTGGCATATTAATATCACTTAAAACAATGTCTGGCTGCTCTTCCTGAATTAATTGAGCTCCTTCTTTACCATCTTTTGCTTCACCAACCACTAAAATATTCAATGATTGATAATCAATAGCATAGCGTAACCACTTACGAATAAGGTGCTCATCCTCAACGATAAGTAATCTATACATAACTCACTCCTTTACTATATAGCTAACTCGAAAAGCATCATCTGTCTTCGTAAACTCTAACAATACTGTTGAAAATTGATATTGTAATCGTCTATAAGAATTAATAAGCCCATGATGCGAGTGAGTTGATCTTAACATTGTACGTATGGCTTGTTGCCTAGCCAAACTAATACCTGATCCATTATTTGAAACAGTAAACCAAATTCCATCACTATCTTGCCAAATATCTATGTTTATTGCTACATCATGACGTTCTTTTAAGCCATATTTAATAGCATTCTCAATTAGCGGTAACAAGAAAAGTTTTGGTACACGCATGTGTTCAAGTTCAGGAGATACTGAAATAGTGTAAGTTAATTCTTCAAATCTCACTTGATTAATCAAAAGGTAGGATTCAATGATTGCTAAATCATCCTTAAGCACAGCTGCTTCTGTGCTACCACTAAGGCTATAGCGCAATAATTTTGTTAGTTGTATAACGATTCTTTCTGTTAATTGTGAATCATAGTGACTGGTTATTAAAATTGTCTCAAGGGTATTATAAAGGAAGTGAGGATTAAACTGAGCTTCTAACATCCTCTTTTCAAACAACAACTTTTGTGTTTCCAAATCAAGAGTTTTCTCATGTAAATCTTTTAACCGTGAAACCATCTGATTGATTTGCACAGATAGATATTGAAATTCATCTTGACTATCAAGCTCAATACTAGATTTTTCTTGGCGGGAAATGGCATCCATATCTAGCACCATTTGATTTATGGCGCTAGAATTTTTTACTGCGATGCGATCGGCTAGAACTCTAGATTTTTGTCGTAAAATCACAAAAATAATAACTGATGATACTAGAGAAAAAAGGACGACCAGAGTTACTGGTATCAGGGGACGATACATGTAAAGTAGGATATTGTCTTGCAGAGCTACTTTCCTAACAACAAAAGCTCGATGATCGTGAAAACTAAAATATCTAGTTAAGAATTGACTATCTACCTTATCTAAACTAGAGGAGATAAAATCACGATTAGTAAAAGTAAAGCTATTATTTAGCTGATCGGCAATAATCAAGTCTGAGTTAATAGCCTTCGTTGGAAGTAAAAAGTCTTTCCCATTCATCAATAAAAAGGCATAACCTGAAACTTTTTTATTAACTATAATTGGCTTAATGAGTGCAAGGTAATGCCCTCCCTCACTATCCACAATAATTTTTAGTAGCCTTTGATTTATTTTAGCCTTATCTAAAACTTCACTAATGTAAATAGACTTACTAAAAAAATTACCTAAATGTGAATTACTAGCAAACAAAAGTTCTTGATTAGGTGAGAATACTAAAAGTTCTGTTTGACTTTGTAAATGATTCCTTAAATGATAATATTGCTTACTCAAATCAGCACTTCCTAAGTGTCCTGAGACAAATGGTTTCAAACTATTTTTACCTAAGTCATCTAATAAGGTATCATGTTTTTGAATCAATTGCTTATAACTATAGGAAACTGAATTAACATCTTTATAAAGACCTATCTGTTGAGGCGCTAAAGAAAAAAGGACGAAAAGTGCAATCAATAACAAGGATAAAATTAAAGACTGGCGGGAAAAATGTTTAGAGATATCATCTTGTAGTCGTTTCTTAAAGCGTTCTTCCATTCTATATCCTCTCATTTCCATCTCCTTTTATTATAGCAAATAGCTATCCAATAAAGATAGTCAACTCCTTTCATACAATAACTTTCAAAAGAAAAAAAGATAAGCTAAACAAGTATCGTCTTGTTCCACTTACCTTTAATGCTAGGAGATTATTAGCAAATACCTAAGAGACCAAGTACAATACCTAACACCATAATACCAAACATGATCCAGTTGATATTGACTTTTTTACGTAGAAGCCAGAAGGCTAATATCGTTACCAACAGTGGCACTACGCCAACAAATAATTGGTCAAGGTAACTTTGTATGGAAGCTGCTTCCTTAGCTCCTTTAGCTGCTACCGTTAAGATTGTCTTGAATTTAACATTTGAAGCAGTCATTGAGCCTACCATCATTAAACCAAGCATACTTGAAGTCTTAGTAACAATTTTAATACCACCTGATTCATACAATTTTTTGATAAACCCTGCACCTACAGAGTAACCTCCATAGAGACTATAATAATGAATCAGAAAAGCTGGAATGTTATACAAGAGTAGAAAGACAACAGCTCCCATGGCTGAGCCTGTACTTGCTAAGGAGATACCGATACCTGCCGCAATAACCCTTAGAATTCCCCAAAAGAATGAATCACCAACACCAGATATAGGTCCCATCAAAGAAGCCTTAACTGCGGTGATAGCACTAGCGTCAAAATCAGGATCTTCACTGTTTTTCTTTTCCATAGATGCAACAAGACCCATAATAAAATTATTAATGTGCATGGTGGCATTAAACCATGTTGTATGACGGACCAGTGCCTCTGCTTTATCCTTATCAGTCTTATAAAAACGATTGATGACTGGTAGTAAAGTATAAATAACTCCTACTGCGTGGTATTGTGTTGCCCCAGTACGACTGGCATTCATCGTCCATGAGCGCCAGAAGACTGAGCGAAGCATTTTACGGTCTTCTTTAGTCAAATTATCCTGTGATTTCATGCGAAGAAGTCCTCCTCTTCTGATTCTTTAGAGTCAAAGGTTGTCTGTTTACTGATCGCACCTCTAGTAATTGCGTCTAATTCTATATCACGTTGTGAACTAATGACGCAAATAACTGCTCCTAGGGCAGCAACTGCAACCGCTGGTAATTTTAAATAAGCTGTTAAAACAAAACCAAGCAAGTAAAAAACAGCTAATTTATTTGTCCATAATAATTTCATCAGCATGGCAAAACCAACAGCTGGAAGGAGGCCTCCCGCCGCACTCAAACCATTCATCAGGTTTTGAGGAATATGATGGACAAAACTATTAACAGGCCCACTACCTACTAAAATACCAATGAAAGAAATAGAAGCGATAATGAGATAGTAAATAATCCATGTACCATAGTGAAGCATCACAAGTTTACCTTGATGGTTTGCGGCTGCAGCTTTATCCACCATCGGTGCAAAGATATTCATGAAGACGTTTTTCAAAAACATAACAACAAATGCTGCCAACATTCCAATCGGAACAGCTAGAGTCATTGCTGCTTTTTGATCAATGTTTGAAATAATGGTAAAAGTTGTTGCCATCGCTGTTGCTGTTACTGGCTCTGCGGCAATAACACCCCCAATATTAACGTTTCCCAAAAATAGCGCTTCTAGGGAGGCTCCCATTAGGATACCAACCTTAATATCACCTAGTAGCATTCCTGTTACAAGACCAACTACAAGTGGTCTCTCCATCATACTTTGACCTGTTAAGTAATTTCCCCCAAAACAAATCAATACAGCTAAAGCTGCCATCGTCGCTGGCATTATCATATGTCATACCTCACTTTATTTGACTAACTGACTCAAGTTAACCTTAGTATTTGAAGGCAATACTTGGTTAAAGACGTCTAAATCTGGTAAGCTGGCTAATTCTTTTGCGGCTTCCAACTCTTCTGTATTTAATAAGAGACTTGATGTTAGTTTGACTTTTGTAGCTGGATCAGACTTATCAAAGCGTCCTACATTAGCGACGTTTACTGCTTCTAAATCGGTTATATTTTTAGCAATTGTACAGGCATCTTTAACAGAATTGACAATCACAAAAATGCGCTTGTCAGTTGCACGTGGATCTTTAAATAGAGCTATTGATTCTTCAACTGAACGGATTAATAATTTCATGCCATTAGGCACAGCCATTTTAAGAGTCATCTGTGTGATTTCATTTTTTGCAGCTTCATCATTAGCCACCACTAAAAGTGGTGCATTTAATTCTTTAGTCCATACAACTGCCACTTGCCCGTGAATCAAACGGTCGTCAACACGAATTTGAGTAATCATTTTTTTCCTCCTAATTATTAATCGAAAAAGTCATCTTCTGAACCCGCTTTAAAGCTAAGATCTACCAGCTGCACTTGAGATTCATTGATAACGGTTACAATTTCTTCTTTAGTTAATTCCTCTTCAGGTTTCAAAAATAGTAATGACAACAAGGTCGCTAAATTGCTGTTCGTTATTAAAAAAATATTATTTTTCCCACTATTCATTACAGCAGTCGCCATTTTCTGATTAACGCTGCCACCTAACAAATCTGTAAAAATAAGCCCCTGTTCATCTGGTGCAATCTCATCAATAAATTCTACAATAGACTTAGTATAGTCACTATCATCAATGTAAGCATCTATTGTCTGAATCTCTTGTCCCTTGCCTGTCAGAATATCAATAGAACTCTGCAACCCACTCGCAAGTTTTCCGTGACTGCCGATTAGGAATTTCCGCTTCATCTTTCTCCTCCTATTTATTACATTACCCTAAATTAGTTCTGAAAGTTTTATCAATACTTTGAATAAGATAACCTTTACTATCATTCTAACAAATGAAAGCGGTTTAAAAATGGACTATTCTACTCTATATGTGGACTATTCTACATAATTAATATTTAAAAACAGAACAATAAAAAGGTCATGTATCCTAATAGTTTACACAACCTTTACATCACTATAACTTTAAACTTTCTCTTATATGCATCACTATTTCGAAAGAGATAATGGAATAATTTTTTGATAGGGTATCTTATTAACAACCTTTATTATGAGTAGAGCACAAGCATGTGTTAATGCCAAGGTCACCACAAAAATCACTTTTCCTTGATGGTGTGCAACTAAGGAAGTTGATTTTAAACAGTAAGACACTATGCCAATAAAAAGAGGGGGAAGGAAGAAATAATAGACACTCAACTGTTTTAAAGGACTTAAACGATATTCCTTAAACAGTGATGTACGTATACTCCAGTTAAATAAGAATACTGCACATAAAGGAGCTAATAAGAAGAAATTTTTATCCAACCCTTGATTAAAATAAATAAGAACATTCTCTAAAGCTAGAAGTAAAAGGAAGAGAATATACTTAAGACCACGCGATTTGGTAAATAGGTCAGTATTAAAATAATCATAGAGTAAATATCCTGCTAGAAGATAAACTGGAGTGTAAAATAATCCGTTTCGTGTTGTCTGAAAAATTGACATATAAGTGGACATCAGGGGATAAAATTTTGTTGACTGTATAAAGACAGAATAGGTCTCTACTGCTCCAATACAATAGAGTACAACAACTGTGATAAATGTCCCCCTAGTTCCTACATACTTCAATAATCCTTGAATAATGACCCAACCTAGAATAACAGCAGGGATGTACCAAAGGGTATGTGACATACCTAAATACAAAAATGCCACAATAAACCCCGGCAACAAATAGATCTTCGCTATATTTAGAGATTCAAAAAAGAAATAACCATAAGGCAAATAAATGATAGTCCACATGCTATACTTTTTAATCAGTTTACGAAAGTAGGAGTGATTACACAAACCTTGCTGTATACGACCTCTCAAAAAGAAAGCAGTACAAATCAAAAAATAAGGAACAGCCATCCGACCTAGGAAACTTTTAAAGGTAAAATGAATGACATCCTGACTAAATAACCTCCCACTATGAACTAAAATGACCAGTATGGAAAAAAGGTATTGTAGCAAACTAATCATTGATGTATTATGCTGCTTATTATCCACGCACTGACTTCTCTTCATCCTTAACATTACTTTCTATAAGTTATCATTACTATGATACCAATCTCTTCAGAAGAATATCTCAATTATCCCAAAAAGTCATTGAAACGCCTTAAATGGTATCTGATAATTATTGTTAATACCTTATCAACCATATTAGGAAATAAAAAAGCTGATTTCGCAAAAGAAAATCAGCTTAGAATAATTTCTTGTTCAGATAACCAGTGGGAACTATAAACTTCTTCGTCGCATTAAACGATAGGTATAGGCTATCAATAACACTGCAATTAACATACGTAGACTAATCAGACAGATTTCATTAGCAGAAAAACTATCAAAGAAAAAGCCATGACTACCATTACGTGATAATTTTAAAAGTAAAGCTGAAGTGTCTGTCGTTGATACTGAGAAAATAGTTAATAACTTGTTTATCACACCTTTATTAAACATAGCCATTAAAAAGCTAGGAGCAAAAAAGGCAAGCGTTGAAACAGCAAAAGATGTTAATGGCGAATTTGTGATACTTGATATAAAGAAATTAAGACTGGCTATAAAAAGGAGTCCAACAAATTGTAAGACAATAATATGAACAAAAGCAGTTGATATTGTCATAGGTACAGGAAATCCCATAATATTAGCCAAAGGTGATGTCCAGTATAAATTCAGTTGAACGCTTGTCTCCCAACCACTAAAACCAAAATAATCTGCAAATACCGTCAGAATGAGGGCATATGCTAGGATAAATGTGGAAATACCGATGGTCATTGTACTAGCTAACTTAGCCCAGGTCAACTGACCACGTCCATACCGAGTCGTCAGTAGTATAGGATTAATCTTCTTAGCCCTATCTCCTGAAAAAAGAGGAGCTGATAAGAATAGAGTAAATAAGACAATTAAAATATAAGTACTATTACTTACTTCGAAAAGTTGATTCCAAGGAGCAAAGTTACCTAGCTTTAGTTGTTTTAGTGGTAGCGCAGAACCCAACTGTTTTTGATCTTTAATATTTATTTTATTAAAATCAATTGTTTTATCATCTTTCAATTGGTTATAGTAAATTAAAAAATCACGATCAAAAGTGTCTGCCACATAATAACTAAAAACATCAAATATAGGGGGGCGTCCTGCTGGCGGATTAACATAGTTTTTAATAATATTTGTTACTCGTTCTTCAGATAAATCCCCTGAATATTTTTCAGCTATTCTACGATTAATGGCAACCGCTTCTCGACCATGTATTTTATCTGCAGAATAGCCACTAATTTGCCCAACAAAAAAATGCTGGTAAAATAGACCAAAAATAGCAAGAAGGAAGATAATAAAAGCCCCAAATGCTGCCTTACGTTGTAGAAGTTTTTTTAATTCAAAAGGAAAAATTGATATCATCTTACTTACTCCCCTCTAAAATGATAGATGTAGAAATCTTCTAGAGTCGGAACAACCAACTGTGCCGAATCACTCGGACAAATATCACTCACTACACGAAATACCCGACTATCTGAAAAGACTTTTTCATTAACAATAGCAATATTGGGTATCTGAGATAAACCTGGTTCAGTCGTTATTTCCCACACTTTTCCCTCAATAGTTTTCAACAGCTGTGCGGTGTTGCCATGTTCGATAAATTTACCATTTTTTAATACTATAATTTCTTTGGCAACAGCTTCCACATCCGACACAATATGCGTTGATAAAATGATAATTTTATTGGTGGATAACTGACTCAAAATATGGCGAAATTTAACCCGTTCCTTGGGATCAAGTCCAACAGTTGGTTCATCCAGAATGAGTATTTCAGGATCATTGATAAGTGCTTGAGCAATGCCTAAACGTTGCTTCATACCACCGGAGTATGATGAAATCTTCTTTTTACCTACATCGCCTAAACCAACAAGCTCTAGTAATCTAGGAATTTCTTGTTTAGCTTTCTTTTTATCAACACCTTTTAAGGTAGCGATATAATTTAAGAAAGCAATGCCAGTAAATTGATCATAATAGCGAAAATGTTGCGGTAAAAAACCAATGTGACGATAAAATTCTTCCGACTGCTCCTGTCCATTCCAATAAATATTCCCACTATCTGCTAATGTAAAGTGGCTCATCAAATTTAATAAGGTTGTTTTGCCAGTACCATTTGCTCCTAAGAGTCCATACAAACCAGGAGTAAACTGGTAGGAAATCTGGTTAAGTACTATTTTTTTTCCGTAGCTTTTAGTGATATTATCTAGCTGTAATAACATAGTATTGTCTCCTTTCAATAATTAAGACAGTTGAAAAATCAATTACTAAAATATAGCGACTGAGCTAAAGGTTAAAAATGAGCTTTCTCACTTACTCTCTAAATGATTGTAAAGTAATATAGCTAAAAGATTATTTCTAAGCCCTGACGGAAAGTATGTTGTTCACTATTTGTACTAATAGATGCATTGGGATAACGGTCAATAACTTTCATGACATTATAAAGGCCTAACCCTCTATCTTCTCCCTTGCTACTTGCTCCATAACCAAACAAACGTGAAGCATCTATTCTTTCCTCGACTATCGAATTTTCTATGATAAAAATTTGCTTATGGTTTAATGTAAAATAAGACATGGCTATCTTAGGTTCATCTGTCTCTAAAGAAACTTCAATATGGTGGCTATAATCTATCATATTAGCCAATTAGAGTTTTCTTTGAACAACCAACCTCTCCTGTAAAGAAGTTTTGAAGTAACGGTCTAAAATAGAACTCATCTTTTTCTATCCTTTTGATATTTATCCACTATAGATACTATATCTCTCACTTTATTGCGTGAAACCAGACAAGTCGTTCCATTTTGGAAGTAAACTAATCTATCTATCCTATCCACTTTAAAAATATTTAAGGGATTTACTAAAAAAGAGCGATGACATTGAAAGAGCCTAGGTTCTTGTTTTAAAATATCCCCCAAAGTGGCTGTGAATTCCATTCTATCTTTTTCAGTATAAAGGACAACTCTATGTGATCTTGAGGATGTTTCTATATAAAGAAGATCGTTAAAAGGTAATTGTACCTGGCTGTAACGCGACTTAAAGTAGAATGAATTTTCCACTAAGGGCTTATTGCAAATGCCATCTACGTACAACAATACTTCCTCAATCCTTTGGCTAAACTCTTCCTGTGAAAGTCCTTTATCGATATAGTCTAAAGCTGATACCTGATAACGAAAGGTTAAAGGCATTAATTCTGAATGAGTTGTAACAAAAACAATCTGAGCATATGGATCAACTTGTCTAATTTGTTTTGCTACCTCTAAGCCCATCTGCTCATCATTTTTTATTTCAATATCTAAGAAAAATAAATTATGTAAACCTATTTCATAAATTGATTCCAATAATTGAACTGGTTTAGCAAACGTTTCTACTGTTTTGAAATGCAGATTGTACTGTACTCTAATCTCTTTAATGATTTTTTCAAAATGGGCTTGTTGAACAAAATCATCCTCAAGTATAAAAATATTCACCTTATATCCTCTATCTTATTACTTGAATATTAATAGTCACAATAGAGCCACTACGATATTCTTCTCATAGGTATCGTTTATGAGTTATCCCGTCTTAATATGTGACGTCCATGAGGCTAATTTTAAAAGCATAATAAATATATGCTAATTTTAACATATATATAACTATTTGAACACCTAATTAAGTAGTTAAGTATTAAAAATAAATTATTTCTATTAAAATACCCTTAGATACAGACTTTATCTGAACCTAAGGGTATCTTTTATTATAAGATATTAGAAATCCATGGTAATTTCCAAGCCGTAATGATCACTAACGACAGGTGCTTCACCACCTTCAAAAACTACTTGACTTGAACTGATTGAAAGGTCTTCGCTAGTAAAAATATGGTCAACTTTAAGAGCCTTTTTATTCCCTTCCCAACCATCAATATCAGCCATAATAGTATGGTCCCCAAATACATGATTGGCTATTTGGTGGCTATCCTTTAATGCTAATGGACTATTAAGAACAAGTTCATAACCCTGATTTCCAGTAGGATTATTAAAGTCACCCATGAGTAAAAGTGGAGTTTCTACCTCAAGTAGGGTAGTTTCTAGTCGTTTCCACTCCTCCGCAAATCCTTTCTCAAACCATGAGAAATGGAGGCTAACTACTGTAACGACTTTGTCATTCAGAGTGGTCTCAGCTACCAGAGCACGACGAGTATGATAATCAGTCTCATCGTCTACAGCTGAAACTAAAATATCCTCTGGCTTTAATGGTTTCAGAGAAAGTATCGCTACCCCTTCATGGTACTTACTATAACCAATATGATTATAAGCCCATGTCCAATGATAGTGTAGACCTTGAAGATTTAGGTAATGCACTAATTGCAAGGCAAAGTTATCTTGATGAAGAGCTGGTGTACCTTCAATCGGATGATAATTTGGACTACTCTTAGCAAGAGGGGAAGATATGCTCTGGTTCACCTCTTGTAGGCAGATGATATCATATTTTTCACGGAAGATATGCTCTGCTAAATCAAATAATTTCTTTAGAGCATTTACTTCCATCCATGAATGAGTATTTAACGTTAAGCATTTTGCCATAGAGTATCCTTTCATCAGAAAGAAGCTGAGACTTGCCCAGCTCCTATCGTTTGTTACAGTTCGACTTTTGCCACAACTGTTTTAGCTATTTGTGGACCTGATTTTTCAAGTTTAACAGTTTTTATATCTGAAACATTTGTAAAGACGATAATCACACTTGTCTCTTTACCAGCTGCTTTGATAGCTTCCAAATCTGCTACTACAGCAAGATCGCCTGCTACCACTTTTTGACCACTAGAAATTTTAACCTCAAATGGTTGACCATCAAGAGCTACTGTATCTAGACCGATATGTACTAAAACTTCTAGGCCACTTTCTGTTAATAAACCAAAAGCATGTTTTGTTGGAAAGACACTAGTAACTGTACCTGAAACTGGAACATAAATATTGCCATCAGTTGGTTCCACAGCAAAGCCATCACCCATCATTTTTTGAGAAAAGACAGGGTCTTTAACAACATCCAATGCTTCTACTTGACCATTAGCCACCGAAACAATTTCTTCTGTTATTCCTTTATAAGTTGTAACTGGGGCTGCTGCTACAGGTTGACCTGTTTCTAAATCAACTATTGGAATAACTGTACCTGAATCTAGCAAATCTTGAATGTCTGATTTAAGGACATCTGCTTTAGGTCCGTAAATAGCTTGAACGCCATTACCTTTTAACACCAATCCCATTGCACCAGCTTTTTTCCAAGCTGCTTCAGAACCCACGCTATTTCCATCTTTAACTGTGACACGAAGACGAGTCATACATGCATCTACATCTTCAATGTTATCACGACCACCAAGTAAATTAATAACTTGTACAACTTGAGAATTTGCATCAGCAGAACCAGAAGCTGTTGAAGGAGCATTATCAACCTCTTCGTTATCATAATTACCATTACGTCCTGCTGTTGCTAAATTGAATTTTTTAATCATAAAGTTTGCAATAAAGTACATCAATACTGCAAAAAGAAGTGTCACCCAAACAAAGTTGAAAATATCACCACCAAGGCCCGCTTTTATGCCCATAGGAACACGTGTTAAAAATTCTATATTACCAAATGAATGAACGCGGAGGTTAACAATATCTGCCATAGCAAACGCACATCCTTGAACGACAGCATATACAAGGTAGAGTGGCATTGCTGCAAACATGAACATGTACTCAATTGGCTCAGTAACACCTGTCAAGAAAGTAGCCGCTGCTGCTGAAATAAACATTGACTTGTATTTCAATTTTTTATCTTTATCAACGTTACGATACATAGCATAAGATAATCCCATCAAAATACCTGAAGCACCAATCATTTGCCCCACTTTAAAACGTGCTGGAGTGACACTTGTCAATAAGTGATGGTATTGACTTGAATTTGAGCCTTTTAAGTTAATTAAATCACCAACCCATGCTAACCACAGTGGATCTTGTCCCAACACCTGTGCTCCTTTAGTTGCACCTGTAAGGACAGTGTATGTGCCACCTAGTTGCGTGTAGTTCATTGGAATAGTTAACATATGGTGTAAACCAAATGGGAGCAATAAACGCTCTAACGTACCGTAGACAAATGGTGCTAATATTGGAGCACTGTCTTGTGAACTTGCAATCCATTTACCAAAGCCATTGATACCTGATTGAACAACCGGCCAAAATACTGATAAAATTAATGCAACAATGACTGAACGATAAATAACAACAAATGGAACAAAACGTTTTCCATTGAAAAAAGTTAAAGCATCTGGTAATTTACGATAGTTATAATATTTATTAAAGGCAGTTGCACCAACGAAACCTGAAATAATACCGACAAATACACCCATATTAAGAGCAGGTTGCCCAAGAACGTTAACAAAGTAATCTGAAACTCTGATGGTTGCACCAAATACCGTTTGAACAGTTGCTTTACTGTCTGCTAACATATCTGTTTTAACACCAAAAAAGTTCCCTGTAATAAGGTTAATAAGAATAAAGGATAAGCCAGCCGCAAAAGCACCACCGGCACGTTCTTTAGCCCAGCTACCACCAATAGCCAATGCAAATAAGATGTGTAAGTTACCAATAACTCCCCAACCAATTTGAGCAATAACATTAGCTATGCGCCCTAATAAAACATTTGATGGATCCAATAGACTAATGGAGTTACCAATACTAACCATCAATCCTGCTGCTGGCATAACAGCAATAACAACCATCAAAGCCTTCCCAAACTTCTGCCAAAATTCAAAACTAAAGAGCTGTTTGACATTATTTTTCATCTTCAATCTCCTTTTATGCACTTAATAGTGCAAGCGTTTGCGTTATTATGGTTTTATTATAACACTTATTTGTTTTTTGTAAACCCTTACTTATATATTTTTTCTGAATTACTAAAAAAGTCTAGATAATATCATCTAGACTTTTATTTGTGAGTTTTTATTGTTTGTGAAGTAAAACGGTCATTGTTGTTCCCTGCCCCAAATGGCTGTCCACTTTTATACTACCATTGTGAAAATCTAAAGCACTCTTTACAATAGACAAACCTAAACCAGTCCCCCCAACTATTTTTGAGCGACTTTTATCGACGCGATAGAAACGTTCGAAAATACGTTTTTTGTCCTTCTCTGCAATGCCTAGTCCCGTATCACTAACTTCTAAGGTAATTGTATCAGGTGAATTTTTCAAAGTCACATTTACTTGACCTTTCTCATGGTTATAGGTGATAGCATTGTCACACAAGTTGTACACCAAGGAATTCAATAAAACTGGATTCCCTCGCAAAATAGCTTCTTCTCCATTAAAATTGATTTGTATGTGCTTCTTATCTGCTTTAGCTTGTAAACCTTCTAAAACTTTTTGTGTTAAGTCATACAGATTTACTGTCTCTTGCGGTAATTTTTCTTGTTCATCAAGGTGAGAAAGGTTGATAATATCCTCAACCAATTTAACTAATCGTTCAGATTCTTTATGAATTTTAGCTGCAAATTGTGGGACTTCTTCGTTTGGAACCATTTGATTAGCTAACAGTTCTGAGTAACCAGAAATAACATGAAGCGGGGTTTTCAATTCATGAGAGACATTGGCAGTAAATTCACGTTGAAGTTGTTCCATTTGGAGTTGATCAGTCACATCAAACAGTAGAACAACCAATCCTGTTACTCGGTTGTTATCTGTAGTTGGTCTTACCAAGACGCGGTAATGATTATTTTCAATGCCAATATTAGCCTCTTTCTTTTTCCCTTTTAGTCCTTGATCGATTAAGTCTTTGAGAGTTAAATCTCGGCTAACTTCCATCATAAAGCGCCCATGCCAATCATCATTAATTTGGAATAACTTTAAAGCTTCTGCGTTGATACTAACGATTCTTGCTTGATCATCTAAAAGAATCATTCCTTCCTTAATTTTAGAAATAATGGTATCAAATTCTTTTTGACGCTTTTGTAATAACAGTTTTTGATGTTGAATCTTAGCCTGATGGCTATCAAGACGCCTTAATAATGGTGTTATCTCCTCGTAACTATCATTTGATAAAGGATGATCTAAGTCAATATTGTTTAAAGGCTCTGATACTTTTTTTGCTATATATCGTGCAATTAATACAGATAAAATAATAGCAAGTAAGATGATAATTGCTAAGGGACTTATCATACCAAGGAGAAGATAAAAAATAGTTTGTTGCGCAACTGATAAACGAACTATCGTTCCATTATTTAAACGTTGCGCAGCATAGATAGACTTCTCAGTAAGTGTCGCTGACCACCTCGTGCTCTCACCATAACCACTCTTGATAGCTTCTTTAATTTCTTGACGATTGGCGTGATTTTTCATATGTTTTGCATCTGATTGGGTATCATAAAGCACTTGTCCCTTATTATCTACCCAAGTAATACGCACATTTGAAGTTTTAAGATTTTCAAAATAATCTTTACCTTCAAAGGAAATTCCTTGTGACGCCAGTGCCGTTTGTGTTCTCAACTGTTCTCGCTGAATGTGATTGAAGTAATTATAGAGAAATCCCATAATCATCAAAATTGTAACTAAAACAATTCCCAAACTAGCAGATAAAGTTGTACGGAAAATTTTTTTAGTCATGTCTTTCCTCCAAACGGTATCCAACTCCCCTTACTGTAGCAATCAAATAGCCATCCTCACCAAGTTTTGTTCGCAGTGTCCCAATGTGAACATCCACAGTTCTAGTTTCTCCTAAAAATTGTTCTCCCCAAACCTTATCCAGAAGTTCTTGCCTTGTAAAGACTCTATTGGGATTACGGAAGAATAATACTAATAACTCAAATTCCTTTAGGGTTAAGTGGATTTTTTCCGTTCCCCTTTTGACCCAATAATTAGTCGGATCAATCTCTAAATTTCCAATGATAATATGAGCTTTTGAATCTACTTGGCGGCTACGTCTCAAGACTGCTTTTATTCGTGAAATCATTTCCATCATCCCAAAAGGTTTGACGAGATAATCATCTGCTCCAAGATCTAACCCTTTAACTTTATCATACTCACTACCTTTAGCAGTTGTCATGATTACTGGTATCATTTCCGTTTGATGTTTTCTCCTTAAACGCTCTAAAATAGTCAAACCATCATCTCCCGGCAACATAATATCAAGCAAAATCAAGTCTGGAACTTTCTCCTGAATAGCTTCCCAAAAAAGCTCTGAACTCGAAAATCCTTGAGCTTTAAAACCTGCCATTTGCAAAGTATAGAGCATCATTTCGCGAATATCAGCATCATCTTCAACACAATATATCATTACGCTTCTCCATCTAGGTTACCTGTTATTGAGAAAAGCACCCACTTAGCAATATTTACTGTATGATCACCAATACGCTCTAGGTACTTGGCGATCATTAAAACATCTATGGGATATTCACCATCAACATCCTGTACCGAAAAATATAACACTAACTGTTTCTTTATTGTATCAAATTCCTGGTTAACTGTCCTATCTTGTTCAATTACTTGATGCGCTTGTTCTTCATTGTCATAAATAAAAGCATCTATACTCTTAGTCAGCATACTAATGACATTATTAGACATGCTGTTAAGTTGATCCCTTTCAGAACCTGCACCTTGGATAATATGACCTAAACTAACAATTTCCGCAATTTCATAAGCTTGAGCACCAATACGTTTCATATCATAAACCATTTTTAATGCAGAAGAAATACGGCGTAAATCCTTGGCAACTGGTTGCTGACGGAGTAAAAGTTTTAAACATCTCTCCTCAATATCCCGTTCCATTTGTTCAATCTTGTGATAAGTTTCAGAAATATCGTCAAGGTAAACGTCATTACTATTTGTTAGAGCACCTAAGGACTTCCCAATGATGTCCTCACACAATGCCCCCATAAAAATAATTTCTTTATTAAGGTCATTAAGTTGACTTGCAAATCGTGAACGAATCATCCGAATCTCCCTGTAATGTAGTTTTCTGTACGCTCATCTTGTGGCAATGAAAAGAGTTGGCTCGTTTTGTTATATTCAACCACTTCTCCCATCAGAAAGAATGCTGTTTTATCAGAAATACGAACAGCTTGTTGCATATTATGTGTCACTATAACAATAGTGTAGTTCTTCTTCAGTTGGATAACCAATTCTTCAATTTTTGCTGTTGAAATAGGATCCAAGGCACTTGTGGGTTCATCCATAAGTAAAACATCAGGCTCAATAGCAAGAGCACGCGCAATACACAAACGTTGCTGCTGTCCGCCAGACATACCCAGAGCAGATTTGTGAAGACGATCTTTAACCTCATCCCATAGAGCCGCCTGTTTAAGGGAACGTTCAACGATATCATCTAACTCTGCTTTGGAATGAATACCGTGCGTTCTTGGACCAAAAGCAACATTATCATAAATGCTCATTGGAAACGGATTAGGTTTTTGAAACACCATTCCAACCTTTTTACGCAATTGGTTAATATCCAATTGTCTATAGACATCCTCGCCTTCTAAAGTAATATCCCCTGTGATTTTGCAATTTTTGACCAAATCATTCATACGGTTAATACTTTTCAAGAGAGTAGACTTTCCGCACCCAGAAGGTCCAATAAAGGCTGTGATTTCTTTTTCTTCAATGTCTAAATTAACATCCTTCAGAGCGTGAAATTCTCCATAATACAAATCTAAATTATTAATTACTAATTTACTCACTGTTCGACTCACTTCCTAATCGTTTGGCTACTAGTCCAGATACAAAATTGACAATAATAACTAAAAGCAATAAGATGACCGCAGTCGCATAAGTTTGGTCAACATATAAGCCCTCACCCGAAATAGCATACATATGTACTGCTAAAGTACGAGATGAACTAAATACCGAATGTGCTACTTTTGCAACTGTTCCAGCTGTGAAAATAAGTGCTGCTGACTCACCAATGATACGTCCTACCGCTAAAATAATACCAGCAAAAATACCAGACATAGCACTAGGTAATACGATTTTAAATATGGTTCTCAATTTACCAGCACCAAGCGCAAAGGCTCCTTCTCGATAAGAATCCGGAACAGATAGTAAAGCTTCTTCAGTTGTCCTCATAATCAAAGGTAAAATCATGATGCTCAAAGTCAGAGAACCCGATATCAAAGATAAGCCTAAGTGTGTGTATTTTACAAAAAATAATGCACCAAACAAACCATAAATAATTGAAGGTATCCCTGCCAATGTCTCGGTTGCAACACGGATAATTTTGAGATAAGGATTATCACGTCTAGCATATTCCGTTAGATAAATTGATCCACCAATACCAAGTGGAACTGCAAATAATAAAGTTAAGGCGATGATAAAGATAGTGTTAATGAAAGCTGGTAATAGTGAAACGTTCTGAGTATTATAAGTCCATGCAAACAAGCCAGTATTCACATGAGGAAGCCCCTTAACTAAAATATAAATAACAACAAATGCAATTGTAGCAAAACTTAGAATTGCTCCCAAATAGACAATAGCAAAAAGAAAGAAGGAAAGGGGATCTTTTTTTAAAGATGCTAAATATTGTTTTGACGTTCTTTGGTTAATATTTTCCATCTTATTCCTCTTTCTGTAATGCTGAAAAACTGATATTAATCATTAATATAAAGATAAAGAGTACCACAGCTGTACCAATTAAGGCTTGACGATGCAAACCAGAAGAATAGCCCATTTCCATAACAATGTTAGTGGTTAGAGTTCTAACGCCTGATGTCAGCGATTGAGGCAAGACAGCTTGATTACCCGCTACCATGATGACAGCCATTGTTTCACCAATAGCACGTCCAATTCCCAAAACAACCGATGCTAAAATGCCACGTTTAGCAGCTGGTAAAACAGCAAAGAAGACACTTCGTTCATGAGAGGCACCAAGGGCAATACCGCCTTCATAATAGCTCTCTGGAACAGCTCTTAAAGAAGATTCTGAAATGCTAACAATTGTTGGTAAAATCATAATTCCTAGCAAAATTGAAGCTGCTAAGACTCCCATACCAAAGCCACCAATATATTGCCTTATCATAGGGACAATAACAACGAGTCCAAAGAAACCATAAACAACTGAAGGGATTCCCGCCATTAAATTGATAGCTGACTTTAAAGGCTTATAAATATTTTCTGGGCAGAAATAAGCCATAAAAACAGCAGTAAGGATACCTATCGGTCCTCCTAAAAGTAAAGCTCCCGCTGTAACATATAAGGAACCTACAATCATTGGAAAGATGCCAAAAATATTATTACTAGGATGCCAGACTTTACCAAATATAAAATTTCCCCAGCCGATTTTCGTAATAGCTGGAAGACCACTAGAGAAGAGAAAGAGGCAAATTAAAATAGCTGATATAACACTGACGCAAGCCGTGATGAAAAACACAGCTTGCATAAGACCTTCTTTTGTTTGTTTCATTGTTTACTCTTACCTTACTTTGATAAGTCAGACCAAGACGTTGTCTTTCCAGTAAAAATGTCTTTTACTTGTTTTGTTGATAGATCATTAACTTTATTTTTCTTATTAACAACTACTGCAATACCATCTGTTGCAATAACAGTAGCTTTGACCCCTTTGGATGACTCTGTCTTATCCAATTCACGTGATGCCATACCTATATCTGCTGATCCATCAATTGCGCTTGTAATCCCAGTTGAAGAATCACTTTGTTGAATTTCAACATCTACTTTTGCATTTACTTTATGATAGGCTTCTTTAATCTTTTCCATAACCGGCGTTACTGAACTTGAACCTGCTATAACAACTTTACCAGATGACACTTTTGCTTGATATGCTTTAGCATTGTCAAGTGGAATATAGCCATTTTTCTCAACGACTGCTTGCCCATCTTTGCTTAAGATATAATCAATAAAATCTTTTGTTGCTTCTTTTTCCTTACCTTCTTTTGTTACAATATTGAAAGGACGAGAAATCTTATAGCTTCCTGATTTAATATCTTTTACAGTCGCATTTTTGCCATCAATTTTAAGCACTTTAACGCTACTATTTAATGAACCTAGTGAAGAATAACCAATAGCTGACGGGTCTTTAGAGACAGTGGTTAGCATAACTGAAGTTGAATTGGTAACAGTTGCTGCATCAGAAGTATGGTCTACTTTTTCGCCCTTTTTATTTTTTGACTCGATCCCAAATAACTCTATGAAAGCTCCACGAGTTCCAGACCCTTCCTCTCTAGAAACAATGTTAATTGTCCCTTTAGATGAAGATGATGAATCATTTGAGCATCCTGCTAGGATGCCAATTCCCATAAGACCAGATACCGCCAAAAGAGATAGCATTTTGTGTTTTTTCATGATGAACTCCTAAATATTTTTTGATTTGATTTTATTATAGTTAAGAAATATCAAATCTCTTTGAGGATTTTTGTAAAATCAATGTAAAATTAAAAAGAGTTGGAAAATTATCCAAACTCCTTTTTTCTATTATGGTAATTCAGCCAGTAAGTCGGATTGAAACAGTTGTTACATCACATAATTGGAGTATAACTATCCCATTATAGAGTTAACTTACGAATGATGTCAATGATTTTTTCAGCCACTTCCTCAGCATTTAAATGATTTGTATTAATATGAATAACATTGGAAAATGTGTCTAAATAATGTTTTTTAGCAGGCAGCAGGTGATGAGTATACCATTTGAAAAAATGACGCTGTCTATTAAAATCATTTTTTTGACGTTGGTATAGGACCGTCTCATCTGCATCTAGAAAAATAATATAATCAGCAAAACATTCCTTTAGCCTATTTACCTCTAGTAACAAATTAGAAGGTAAAGTCCAACTATAACCCGCCACCTTTGGAAAGTATTGTGTATAAAAAGCAATTTCCTCAGCTCCATAATCCATTAACACTATTTCATTATCTCTAACAAGTTCGTATCTATCTCGCTCATGCTGAATAAATAGTTGTTGAATTTCACAATAATCGTCTAATTTATTGTTATCAAGCTGATGTTTATTAATCTTATCAACTACTGGAGAAATATCCTCAAAACTAATAGCGATTTTGGGGTAAACATTCTCAATGATTTTCAAAGCTGTGGTTTTCCCTACAGCCATACCACCTTGAATAGCAATAATCATAATAACTCCGCTGAGTAACTAATAACACTTAGAGCATAGAGCGGCGCTGTTTCTGTGCGCATGATGCGTGGCCCCAAGCCCACCTTGATAGCTCCAACCTCTTCAAAAGCTGCGATTTCTTTTGGAGAAATGCCCCCTTCTGGTCCAAAGATGAAGAGGAGCTTGTCACCTGCTTTTACAGTCTGCAAGTTCTGGGCTAGCGCTGACAATTCACCCTCCTTGGCAGACTCTTCATAGGCGATAAAAATCTTATCAAAGCCTGCAAGCTCCGCTTGAAAATCAGCCTTCTTCTCAAATAAACGAACCTGAGGAAGACGATTACGCTTGCTCTGCTCCGCTGCGCCCAGAGCAATTTTTGCCAGCTTATCTTCTTTTTTAGCTAGTTTCTTGCCGTCCCACTTGACGACTGACCAGTCAGCTGGGAATCCCCAGATAGCCGCAGCACCCAATTCTGTTGCCTTTTGCGTCACAAAATCCAACTTGTCTCCCTTGGGAAAACCTGAGGCAATGGTCACTTGAACTGGCATTTCAACATTGTTGTCTAGCTCTTCTAGAATTTGGAAGCGATGAGCAGAGCTGTCCACCACCTTTGCCAGACGCTTGATGGCATCATCAAAAACCAAGACCACTTGGTCATCTTCTGTCAATCGCATGACATTGAACATGTGCTTGATGGTATCCTTGTCCTCGATGGTCACATAGGCACCTGCTTCGCCATTTACAAAATACTGTTGCATTAGCCGCCAATCACTCCTGAAATATCATCTGTCTTTTTGAAAACGCAGGCATTCCACTCACCTTGAACCATGTGAGTCTCAAGGAAGAAACCAGCTTTTTCAGCACTCTCACGCACCATGTCCCACTTCTCAGAAATGATACCAGACATGATGAGATAGCCCTCATCCTTGACCAAACGGTAGGCGTCGTCTGTCAGATGGATCAAAATATCCGCCAAAATATTGGCAACAATAACATCTACCTCTTGCTGGACACCTTTGAGCAGATCACCAGCAGCCACATGAATATTTTCAGTGCCAGGGTTCATATCGATATTTTCCTGAGCCACGCGCACTGCAACATCATCCAAATCATAGGCATAGATGTCCTTGGCACCCAAGAGAGAGCTAGCAATAGACAAAACGCCAGAACCAGTCCCCACATCGATAACCGTCTCACCACCACGAAGCACTTGCTCCAAGGCAAAAAGACTCATCTTAGTCGTTGGGTGAGTCCCAGTCCCAAAAGCCATACCAGGATCCATCTTGATAATCTTCTCACCAGCCTTAGCCTCGTAGTCCGTCCATGACGGCACGATGGTCAAATCATGGGTAATGCGAGCTGGCTCATAGTACTTCTTCCAGTTATCAGCCCAGTCCTCTTCGACCAATTCCTGACTGTCAAGGTTGACGCTACCCGTCGCAAGACCAAAGCCTTCAAAATTAGCTAAACGATCAGCCAAATCAGCCTTAACCGCCTCAATATCAAGCGTATCAGGATAATAAGCAGTAATAGCAATCATATCAGACTGCTCCACCTCAGGATAAAGCTCACCGAAACGATCCTCCTGTCCAAGGTAGTCAGCCGAATCGCTAATGGCAACCCCCTGACTGCCAGTTTCAATCAATAAATTCGAGACAGCTTCCTCTGCCTCACGATTCACGTGAACCGTTAGTTCATTCCATGTGTTCATGTAGTAACTCCTTCATTATTTCTACTTAAATCAATAAAATAGTTCAACTGCCATCGCTGTGTCACCAAAGCTGTTCTATTTAAATCGCTACACCAAGGAGGGTAAAATCGCATAGCCATCTTTCCTTGAGAGTTAGCAGATGAAAGAATACCCTTACTCACTGCAACCTCTTTGGGAATGATGAACAAACCTTTCCACCTACCATCTTTAATGACAATAATCAAATCTTCCACTTCATCTTGTTCATAAAAAGGAATATTTTTACCATTTCCATCTTTCTGCCAAAATACTGTAAAATACCCCATCTTGCTAGCTGTCTTATGAGCTAAACGACACCTTTTATAGTTTCCATCGCCTTCAATTCTTATGAGGATACCTTCATATTTTTCATTCCACTTTTCTTCTTTAACTTCAAAGGAAGAATACCATTCCCTAAGTAGCTCAACTATTTCTATAACTATCCCTCCTTTATCTTCAAATCAATATGATTAACCATACTTTTCAAAATAATTTATTTTTTGCTTGACCCTGACCTTAGGTTATCCTTTATACTATGTAAGTGAGAGGAGGTTATTACCATGAAAACAGTTAAAGAAGTCAGTATCTTAAGCGGTGTAAGTGTGCGCACCTTGCATCACTATGATAAAATCGGTTTATTCCCACCTACCGCCCTATCCGAAGCAGGCTATCGACTTTATGACGATGAAGCATTGATTCGCCTGCAAGAAATTTTGCTATTTCGTGAGTTGGAATTCCCTCTCAAAGATATCAAATACCTGCTTGAGCAAGCAAAAGAGGAAAGGCAAGACTTATTAGCCCAACAAATCAAATTGCTTGAATGGAAAAGATCGCACCTTGAGCAGGTTATCACCCATGCGAAACGATTACAAGAAAAAGGAGATGATTATATGAATTTCGATGTTTATAATAAAACAGAATTAGAACAATTACAAGCTGAAGCAAAAGAAAAGTGGGGACAAACAGCAGCCTACAAAGAATTTGCTCAAAAACATGCTTCAGATGACTTTGCACAAATTAGCCAAGAAATGGCAAAAATAATGGTACAATTTGGGCAATTAAAGACACAAAATGTATCTGATGAATCTGTTCAAATGTGTGTGAAACGGCTACAAGACTATATCTCTCAGCATTTTTACACCTGTACCAATGAAATCCTTGCTGGACTAGGACAAATGTATCAATCAGATGACCGGTTTAGTCAATCAATTGACAAAGCTGGTGGAGCAGGAACAAGTGAATTTGTCAGCCAAGCTATTGCTTACTATTGCCAATAAACTATCAGAAAACTAGACAATCATCTAGTTTTCTTTTTTTATTCTATCTTCTTTGTCATATAGACCATATCCATTCCTTCTTGCTCAGGTTCGGTATGGGTTGAATGATAACCACATTTTTCATAAAAACTGACCATTAGTTTTTCTTGCGCAATCGTACATAAATCCCACTTTGTAAGCTTAGGATAGGTTTTCTCTAATAAAGCCATCGCTGCTGAGCCGTAGCCCTGCCCTTGATATTGGGGAAGAATAGCCGCCGTACCAAGCCAAGCACGCTTCTCCTCGTCTTTGATAACCAATCTAAGAAAACCAACAATTGTCTCATCAACAAGGACAAAATGATAGAAACAATCTGGTCGCTCCACTAGTTTCCATCGAATCTGCTCAACTTCTTCCACATAGGGATCGTATTGATCGTGGTATTTCTCATAGACTGCCTTAAAGCTAGCTCTCTGAATGGCAATAATCTTCTCTAAATCACTAGCTTCCGCCTTTTGTAAAGTAATCATCTTCCACCTCCAAATAATCTCTCAACCTCTCCTGCAACTGAGGAATGACCTTTTTATGGCTTAAAAATTCGTCAATGGACATGAGTTTGTAGTCTTGTCCTTCATCGCCTAGAACAATGCTATCGTACTCTTTCTGACTGATATGTCCAACCATAAAAACTGATAATTTATCAGGCTTCAACATACCCCTATAAGTCTTGACCCAATCAATATGGTTTCGAGTTAAGGTCAGACTTAATTCTTCATCAACTTCACGAAAAAGACATTCCAAAGGTGTTTCATTGTCCTCACGACCACCGCCTGGTAAGTCCCAAAAGCCTGCATAGGGCAAATCTGGAAAATCATCTCTTAGGCTGGTCAAAATCTTTCCCTCGCAGAAAAGAGCGATCTTTGCACCTGAGAAATCAAATAACTCATCAAAAATATCCATGCAATAACCTCAATTCTATTCCTAAAGCTCCATATTTTCTGATTTGTTCAGGGGCATAATAACGTTCCATATCCTCTGGTCTGGCTGTTTCTATATCATCCAATGTATATCCACATTTTAGCAAATCCATCAAGTCTAATATCTCGGATAAGGGTAAAACTCTGTCTCTTTCAGTTCTGCTCTGCCATTTTCAAAAGCATCCGTATCCCAAGAAAGACCGAACTCTTCGATACTGTCATCGGTGAGGAAGTCCATGAGGTCGCTCAACCCTTCAGTGGCAACCTCGTTGAGAGTCTCCGCAAAATAAGCCAGAAACTCACGCGACAAGCCCTTCTTAGGCTCATAGGGGATAGTCACCAGATAGTCCTCAGCATCAAAGCGAGACTTGACAGGGTTGTAAAAGAGTACATAGTCCTCAAAAACGATGTCCTCGCTACTCGTCTCCCCCTGGTCGTCCACGGTTTCAATAGCAGAGCTGTTTTGTGCTTCTAATATAAAAGTGACTTCTACAGTATGATTTTTCTTATCCCAATCCATGGCAAAGTCATACTGTAAATGCTTATCCAATTCTTCTTCTAGTACCGATAAAAATCCAAATTTAGCCATCTTATGTCCTTATTTTCTATTTATTCTTTCTTATTATAACATGAAATAGAAGAAAAACGTTACAGACTCAGGTTAATCAAAAGGTAGTTCCTACTTATTTTTATGTTACAATAGTCTCAAAGACTAGCCGTTTTTGACTGACTTCATACTATGTTAAAAGCGTCAGCCAAGAGAAAAACTCTATATAGAAAATAGAAAGGATTTGAATACGGGACTAATTTTCTAGAAGAAAAGATGAACTTCCTAATGTCTGACGACACTTCGTCGTTCCCTATTTCTTTACGAAAATTTTCGGTAAACCGAACCGTCCCTTTGTATCATCAATTATGATTATCAGACCTATGCAGGACTGCGACCGTGAGGCAGTTCTGACCTTACAAAATACTGGCTGGACTGCTCTTACCTCTCCTGTCTATGACCGCAAGTGGACTGAGAGTGATTTGGAGAAGAATCTGGCAAATGGCATGTCCTTCTTTGTCGCTGAGGTCGATGATAAGATCGCTGGCGTCTTGGACTTTGGTCCCTACTATCCTTTCCCAGCTGGCAAGCATGTTGCCACTTTCGGCATTCTCATCGCTGAACCCTACCAAGGTCAGGGACTGGGTAAAGCTCTCTTGAAAGCTCTGCTAACTGAGGCTAAAGCTCAAGGTTACATCAAGATTGCCATGCATGTCATGGGCAATAACAGCAGAGCCATTTCCCTCTATCAAAAATACGGGTTTACCGAAGAGGCTCGAATCACTAAAGCCTTTTTCATTGAAAATCATTATGTTGATGCTTTAATTTTCGCAAAAGATTTGGAGAATAATCATGGCTGACAATCTTGCTCTACGTATGCGTCCTCGCAATATTAATGAAGTTATCGGGCAGCAACATCTCGTTGGTAATGGCAAAATTATTGATCGAATGGTTGCAGCTAATATGTTATCTTCCATGATCCTATATGGCCCACCAGGTATTGGGAAGACTTCTATTGCTTCTGCTATTGCTGGTACTACTAAATATGCCTTTCGTACTTTTAATGCCACTGTTGATAGTAAAAAACGTCTTCAAGAAATTGCAGAAGAAGCTAAATTTTCTGGTGGCTTAGTTTTATTACTTGACGAGATTCATAGACTTGACAAGACAAAACAAGATTTTCTTTTACCTCTACTTGAGAATGGCAATATTATTATGATTGGAGCAACAACTGAAAATCCTTTCTTTTCAGTAACTCCTGCCATTAGAAGTAGGGTACAAATTTTTGAGTTAGAACCTCTTTCTAACGAGGATATTAAAAAAGCCATTCAGCTAGCAATTTCCGATAAAGAACGGGGATTTCCTTTTTTAGTGACAATTGATGATGAGGCGCTAGATTTTATTGTTACCGCCACAAATGGAGACCTACGATCTGCTTATAATTCCTTGGATCTAGCAGTCATGTCTACTTCTCCTAATGAAGATGGTAGCCGTCATATTAGTCTAGAGACAATGGAAAATAGTCTGCAGTGTAGTTATATTACAATGGATAAAAACGGAGATGGGCATTATGATATCCTATCAGCCTTACAAAAATCAATTAGAGGTTCTGATGTCAATGCCAGCCTGCACTATGCCGCTCGTTTAGTAGAAGCCGGAGATTTACCTAGTTTAGCAAGACGTTTGACCATTATTGCTTATGAAGATATCGGCTTAGCTAACCCCGAAGCACAAATACATACTGTGACTGCATTGGAAGCTGCCCAACGCATTGGTTTTCCAGAAGCTCGTATTCTTATTGCTAACATTGTTGTGGATTTAGCTCTATCACCTAAATCAAATTCAGCCTATTTGGCTATGGATGCAGCTTTAGCTGATTTACGTCGTTCAGGAAATTTACCTATTCCACGTCACCTAAGAGATGGACATTACAGCGGTAGTAAAACCTTGGGCAATGCAAGGGATTACAAGTACCCTCACGCCTATCCTGAAAAATGGGTTAAACAACAATACTTACCAGATAAACTAGTAGGACATAATTACTTTGAAGCCAATGAAACTGGTAAATACGAACGCGCACTTGGTTCAAATAAAGAGCGCATTGATAAGCTCTCAGACTGATTGCTAGTTTTAAAAATCGCAATCGATTTCAAAAATCGATAATTTTGCTTGAAAATTTTATAAAAAGTGGTATCATAAAGACATAGAAACATTGCTGTGGCATACGAATCCACATCTAAGTGTTGACCGACTATTTCTTTGTATTTCGGGAAACGAAGTCATCTCTAGTGCGCAAGCCGTTAACACGCGGAAGCCACTTAAAGAGGTGCGAGTTACCCACCTGCTTATTTTGTGCGGGATCAATACAAAAAGTGGATCATCGGTGCCAATACAGCTTCCTAGCCTCCTTAGCTCAGTTGGTAGAGCAGTAGACTCTTAATCTATGGGTCACAGGTTCGAGCCCTGTAGGGGGCATTAATAATATTGTCAAAAACCTTGATTTTAAAGGTTTTTTTCTTTGTTTCAGCAGATTTGTTCTAAATTTGTTCTAGAAGATATTCTTTAAAAATTAGCTTTAAGATACTAAACTTCTGACCGTTTCATATTCCTTATTTATTACTTCTGTCAAGACGTGACCATAAGTTTCAAGTAACTGTGTAATATCCTTATGACCCATTAATCTTGCAACTACCCAAATATCTACACCTTTTGCTAATAAGTAACTTCCATAAGTATGCCTTGCACCTGTTGCAGTCATTTTTGAATTAATATTTAATATTTTTAAAACATTTTTAAGACTTTTATTTATCGCACTATTTGTCGAAACACCATATCTATAGTCATAAAATATTTGATTATTCATGTTTACAATTTTTAAGTTTTTCAACATAACTTGCTGATCATCCTTCAAATCTCTTAAGATTAATGCTAAAGATTGACTAATAGGAATAGTGCGGATAGAAGTTTTTGTTTTAGGTGGACTAAAAGTTCCCTTATCGCCACTAAATCTTCGATACGTCTTAATTTCTAGATCTTCAAAATTAACATCATCCCAAGTTAATGCTAAAGCTTCACCCACTCGTAAACCTGTTTTAAATAGCACCAGTAATAAATAATAAACGATACTATTTGAATAATCCAAATTGTTTTCTAAATAAGATATCACTTTCTTGTAATCAAAAATACTATGTAGATATTTATCATCTGCATCCTTAACAAATTTCCTACCAGCTATGACAACTCCATCAGTAAAATCAGATAATAAGACACCATCTCTTTTAGCAAATTGGATAGCTTTTTTTATATCTGAATTTAACCTTCTAACATGGTTTTTAGTGTATTTTTCAGCGTACGTATTTAATTTCCTCTGATACGCACTATGCTTTATTTTATTTACTTTCTGATTTCCAAAAAGTTTACGAATAACAGAACCTCTTGTAAAATATTTGTTCTTTGTAGTCTCTGCTAGATTGCTAGGCTTTATAATTAAACTGTACCATTCAAACCACAAATCATACAATGTTATATCAGAAGATATAGAATTTACTAATAACTTTTGTTGCTCTATCCTCATAGCTTCATTCATAGCTTCACGCTTTGTCTTAAAACCTGAACCAGAAGCAACTAACTCACTTTTTTCATTGAATATTCTATAATCCCATAATTTCTTTTTACCTCTTTGTCTATATGTTGCCATTTTACTCCTTTCTTAGACATCAAGGAATTTATCCTCAATATTATATCATTTAACTATTTAATAAAATAGAACCAAAATTATCTTCAAAATATTTTCTAGCTTTTGTTGCTAATATTTTATATCGACTACCTTTACCTTTCGGATAAACAATAAAACCATTTGGATTAATTGATAAATCTACTTCTTTTTTTATATCTGGATTTAACAAAATATCATTAATCAATTTTGACCTTCCAATTCCCAATAACTCTTGCAAGTTATCAATATCCCACCACTTGCCTTGTTCATTATCACTTAATAAATTTAAATATTCTTCTTTTGAAATAATAACAACATCATCTGGTACAGGAACACTCACATTAAAAACCTGTTGCATACTCATCCTCCTTATAACTTGCTTAATCCGAACGTTATTTGTTCCAGGTAATTAGGTTTTCCACTTTAAAACCGAACTATTTTTCAGTTGCAGTTTTAATTTAAAATCCATATCCCCCGAACATTATTCTTTAATAAAAAAACAAACAAAAAAAGCCATGAAATTAATCACAACTTTATTTCTATCAACTTCTTATCCTTCAAGATCATTTAATATTCTTCTTAAAGTACTTTTTATTTCTTCTGCTTCGCTATAACCGACATCCTCAAACCTAGATAATTCCCTTTCAAAACTTGAAATTGATTTACGTAATTTTGATATTTCATCATTTTTAGGTTGATTTGATAAATCGACTATTTTTTCCTCTAAAGAATTAACTTTTAAGCCTAACATTTGATTTTCTCTGCTTACTTCACCAAACTTCAAAATTAATTCATTAGCAAAAGCCATTTTTTCAATAAGTTTATCTCCATTTTTCACATGATTATAAACTTCTTCCTTTGACTTTTTCTCAATAAGCATTTCATCACGGATATATTTAGTATCTTCTTTAACATATGAGTTTTTTTGAACTAATTCTTGTTTATTCTTTTCAATATTGTTTGATAAATTGCTTTGTATCAGAACATATTTATCATATTGATTTGTCGAAATTTTGGAAAATTCGTCTACCAATTTCTCTTGACCTTCTTCTAAAAGCTCAAGTTCTCGTTGAATAGCTTTATTATCCCTAGAGTTTGAAATCAAAACTCCCACATTTGTAAAAATAATTCCTACAACACCACCTAAAGTAGCCCAATCCATTACTGAATAATCCCCTATCATTTTTTCTCCTATTCTATCACATTTTATTCCAATCTGTATTATTTAATTAAAAAAGCCATGAAATTAATCATGGCATTATCTTATTTTTCACTTTTCTTTTTGAAAAAGGTTAAATACTTTTTTATATTATCTTTAAAACCAATCCAAACTGCTCCAGCAATTAACAAGAGACCTACTATTGTAAAGATAGTCTTACCCTCACCAGTTTTTGGCAATACTTCTATTTTTCCATCTGATTTTTTAATTGCTACAGTACCGTCTTTTTGAACATTTCCACCAACTTCAGCAGCATCTTTTAATTGCGTACCTGATGGTGTCTGTACTAAAACTTTACCATCTTGAGTACCAATGACTTGATCTCCTGTTACAGTTGTAATAGGTTGATTAATAGTTGGCTTTGTTACTGGTTTTATAGATGATTCTGAATGATCACTAGGTTTATTCGTAGAAGGTTTGTCAATACCGGCATTTGGTTTAGTACCATTATCAGTAATTCCATCTACTGGATTTGTTGTACTTGATGATGGAGTACTTGAATCTGTCGTACCTGTTGTTTGATCTGTACTTGGTGTTGGTGCACTTGGTTCTGTGGTATCTGTTATTGGATCTGTACTTGGTGTTGGCGCACTTGGTTCTGTGGTATCTGTTATTGGATCTGTACTTGGTGTTGGCGCACTTGGTTCTGTGGTATCTGTTACTGGATTTATACTTGATGGTGGTGGCATTATAGAATCAGATACACCTGCATCTACCCCTGATAGCATTATAGTATCACCTCCACTAGTTACAACATCTGCACTTGCTGATAAATTACCAGCCATTAAAAATAGTCCTGAAACAGTAATTAAACTTAAAACTTTTACTTTTGACATAAATTTTCCTTCTTTCTTAAAATACTACATTTACAGGTGTACCATGTACACTCGCAATCTCAAATTGGTCTGTACCTAATACATAATTACCAGCTAAACTTAATTTGTCTCTTTTATCTGTTACTAAATTAATAGTAAACTGATAAACATTACTCGCATCTGACTCATATACTTGTAAACTTTCCAAATCAAAATGATAACCAGCCATCAACATGGTTTTTACAGTTTGGGCAACTGTAGGATTTGTAATGGATAATTTATTTTGATAATCACCCTTAATATCTGATTGTGTTGGGATTTTTACAAGGTAATCAATAGGTACAGTTATAGATCTTTTAACCTTCTCCTTTTCCTTATCAGATACTTGACGATCACTAGCTTCCAAAGTAGATTTTGCTTCTTTAGTTGAATCATAAGACTTAACCTTATGTTTCGGTTCAACTCGTTCAACTTTTGTATGATTACCACTTGTTTTAATCACTGGATTATCTTTTTGAATAACTTTATAAACTATAAAAGCCATCACTAACACCATTAAAAATAAAACTATTTTTCTACGTTTCATTAACTACCTACCGTTTTCACTTTATCAGACAATTTATAACCAGCTTTAGAGGGATTATAAAAACTATAATGCTCTTTTTTTAATTCTAAAGTAGAAACATAACGATAATTCCATGAATATGGTCCAAATCCTCTATTATCTCCAGAATAAGTTGAATAATTTTGCTCTACTATTAACATATCGCCATTTTCAAATACATGACTAACCACTCCAGTATGCCCAGCACTAGAAGTACCTGAACTTGAAAAAACAGCTCCAGAAGATGGAGTATTTTCAGAGCGTCCACCGAATGCAGATACCCAATTAGAAACAACCATATTACCATTTCCCATTCTTTGCGTTGGATGCATTCCGCCTTTAAGCCATAAACCATACATCAAACTTGCTGAAAGATCTGTACATTGACCACCAGTAGAAGCTATCGCATTCCATCCACTAGACGTTCGATAAAATAAACCAACTGACTTAGGATCTATTGCATACTTTTTCAAATCACTTGGTAATTGATCTGGTTTCCATGCATTATAAGAAGTGTATTTAACTTTCCCTGACTTATCTTTACCAAATAAGCCCTGTACCGCATTACTAGCTGAATCACAAAGAGATAAAACTGTAGAATCAGAAATTATATCGCTCTTACCAGACGAGGACGTTTTTGAACCACCACCAAAACTTTTAGAAAATTTTTCTGCATCAAATTTATATTTTGAACCATTAAATATTTCATAGGCTTTTTGCCCATCCGCAGTCTTTTGAGCTTTATTAATATATGCAGTATTTCCTCGTTCGTAAGCATTCCAAACTAAAGTGGCCTGCTTGGGATCAGTCATCTGTGCCATCTCTTCAAAAGAATGATTTCCACCTGATAAATCCATTGCTTTATTCCAGTCTCCTGATTTAATGGATTTCATAACAAAGGCATTCATGGCATCTGCATCTTCCCATTTGGGATCGCCTAATGGGGCATACTTTGTGAAAGGTGTGATTTGATAAATACCACCTCCAGCTTCAGTCGTATAGTAAGATAACCCAGTAGGTCTCACATTAAAGGCAATTGAATTTGTTTTTAAATCATTACCATAATGCCCTTCTGCTCGACCTATCATAGCAAATCCACCTTCTGAATTAACCCAACCAACAATCCCTGATGCACTCGCACCAGATAAGCCTTTACTTACCCAAGCATTGAATACCTTCTCTGCTGTTTGATTTGCAACTGTTCCCTTTTTTGTCCAATCACTATTGGAAGCATTCTCACTTGAGGTTTCAACTTGTGAAGATACATCTGGTGTAATTTGACAATCTTGTTGAGAACTTGACGAAGCAGTCAACAATAAAACCAATAAAAAAGGAAATACAATCAGTATTCCCAAACAGCCTAATTTTTTCTTATGTTTTACTTTAGTTCCCTCCTTTCAAACAAAATAAAAAAGCACCAACAAAAATTGATACTTTAAACCACTATGAAATATGATATAATAATGAAGCAGAAAAGTTAAGACGGTGGCTCTTATTTCTGAAAGGTAGGTGGTCCCATGGGCAATTCATCAAAATCCAACAGAAAGGAGGAGCTAGATTTGTCTACCTTTGAGGTCTTAACACTCATGTTTATAGCAGGTAACTTCGTTATCGCTCTCGTGAAGTTAGTCCTTGAACTGGTAAAATCGACAAAAAAATAACCGTCTCAACTTTGGCGAGTTAACGGTTATTTTTTAACGGTTATTTTCTGCCACCGTCTTAAACGGTTCTGCTAAGCAGTTGTTAGAAGCAACTGCTTTTTATTTACAATTATATTATACATAATCTAAAAAATAGTGTCAATTAATATATAGTTTACTAAACCTCTCAATGTCATAAAACTCCTTGTACTACTTACCTTCTCTCAGCTTTTCTAGTTCTTCCAAAACTTTTGACTGTCGTTCAAGATTATGTTGCTTTCTAACTTCCTTAGTTTTACTGGCATTAAATCCCTTTTCAAAAGCATTTTTACCATGATTTTTTGTCATGGATACATCACTATTAAATTGACTTAATTCACCCTCTAGCTTATTAAGCTTTCGCTGTTTTAATGGTGAAGTATAGTTATTTGAATGATTTTCTATATCATTTGTTATCATATCCTGATTTGTTAATGAAGTATCTCCATCTCCTTCTTGAAACGTGTGATTATCCGACTTAACATTTTTTAAAATTTCCTCTGTTGAATTACCTTCTGATATAAACGATAGCTCATAAGAAGATTCCTTTCCCAATTGTTCAATCCTTTTACTTGCTTCTTTAGGTAACTCTGATTGATATTCACCTTCATTAGTCAGCTCAGCCTCTTTAGAAATAACAGTATCATCCGCATTAGCTTCATCATACTTATCAGCATCATTAGTTTTAGACTGACCATCATCTAAATTAGCTTGTTGTCTTTCTTTGAAAGCATTCCAATTATCTTGTGCATTCATCATTGTACCAACACCATAGCCAGCTCCCATCATGGCAAGGCTTGACATATCGTGTGCCCTCTCATAAATGGATTTTGGCGTAATTCCTAGATTTTCTGCTTTTTCATTAATTTTATCTACAGACTGATTAATGACTTGAGAAGCTCTAGACCCTATAATCAGTCTTAAGAAAGTTTCTTTATATTTCCAAATTCCCCAAAACACACAACCTTGGACGAAAACTGTTATTAGCAACATAAACAGTATTGCCTGACCTTTAAAATTACTACCACTAAGCAGGGAACCATCTGTAAATTTTTTCTTAACAAAGGTGGCTATTAAAGTTTGAGTATAGAAGACTATCAAGGTTAAAAAACCAGCTAAGGCAGGAAAGGAAACAGCCCCAAACATGACTTTCAAAACATTGAAAATGATATCTTGCATTCTAGGCAAAAATGAAACTAATAAAGCTAATGGAAAAATAAACATTAATATAATCACTAAAACATCTGCCATAAAAGCAATTAACTGAATGAGTATTAATGGAACTGCGAGTATAACCGCTTCAAAAATCTTTAAGATAACATAGCCTGATTTTATCCAAAGATAATCATTTACTGCAGAAAGCCATCTATTTTTTTCCTCCCCTTCGGTTGCCTTATCTCCCAAATTATCAGTATAATTCAATATATCCTTTTGTTTTGGAGTGATAAATTTACCTGATTTATCGTACTTACCTAAAACTTGTTCGTTATCAAACTTTTCTTCTTTACCTGTTTGATTATTGTGAAACTTACCATTTAACTGACCAGTATTGACAAACAAATAAGCCGTATAAGAAGTTTTCATCACATAATTATCAGCTACTGATGATTTTTGTGTGATCTTTGTTTTACCACCTGATGGATTATCCAGTGATAAATTAGTTACCGCATCTGAAAACGAACCAGCTAGTTGATGAACGGTATCTAAAATATAAATACCACCTGATGTTGATTGAATCGTACCAAAGTAACCCATACCTAAAATGATAACCACGAACAAGTGGATCAAACGTTTAGAAAAATCTCCTTTTGAAAAAAGATATGAAATAAATATTGAAAAAGCTGAAATCGCAACCAATAAATAAAGCAAGGAGCTTGTATAAGACCCATTACCTGATAGATTTTCCCATAATTTTTGAGACGAATGATAAACTGTTTGTTTATAGGTATCATACAAACTGAAATTTTCAAAAAAGCGTAGAATAACAGAAAATAAACCAACAATCAAGTTAAGTAGGAAAAAGGGAAAATTAACAAAAACATCTAACAAAATGCTTTGAGCTCCAGTCTCAGCTCCGTGAGTTATCTCCATATAAGCCTTTAACGCAAATATATCCACATCTTTTACCTTCGCAAAGGTCGAAGCAATCAAACCATCATCTATTTTGTCCATCTGATTACCTCCCTTCTACGAAGCATATTTATTTTCAAGGTGACTTGATACTGTTTTCTTCATAGGTTTTAACAATGGATCAATATCTGGATGAATGTTATGTATCGAAATCATATTCAAGTTACCGTAAACATCATAATAAAGACATTGACCTGAAATCATATTATCAATCCATTCTAGATTCTTAGGTGTTACTTCTAAACCAACATGACTTAAAATATCTTCACGTTCCGATTTTTCATAAAATGAAAAAATTGTCCCAAAGCCGGTCGTATCATCATCGTTTTCTGCATCATGAACCGATTGAGATACTAGCATCAACACATTATACTTAGAGCGACCAACACGACGCATAGACTTGATAACAGCCTTACCTTCTGAGGATTGCATAAGTACCCATGCTTCATCAAAAATTTCAACTGTTTCATCATCACTACGCTCACCAAAATGCTTACAAAACGCACCTAAAGCAAACATTAAAGCAATCGAATTACTTTCATGATCAGATATATGATCTGAACCGTCCTTAGGCAATGATAAATCCGCAACTTCTAAAACTGTCACACGTTCTTCGTAAGAAAGACCAGCAACATCACCATCTGAAAATGCCAACTCTAAAATAGAATTCTGAATAATAGCTTTAAAATAACGACCAACTGACTGAACTTCATCACTTTCAGAATCAATAAGAACTTCAATAACCTGATTAAAACCAACGACTTCACCAGCTTCACGTTTTGCAATGACTTGACTAATTGCTTCTGTTAAAGCTGTTGTTTGATCTAATTTAATCTCTGTAGCGTTTTTTAACAAATAAAGCAACATATTTTTAGCCGTTGAGGAAGCACCTTCCTTATCAAGAATAACAATAGGATCTAATACACCATGATTTTCTTTGACAGAACTATCAAGAGTGACAAAATTCGTTTCCTCAATTTGCTTCTTACGTAGAGGAAACTTACGTGCATACTCTGGATCAGAAACAACTTTTAAATAGTGTTGCCGTAGTTCTCGTTTAGGGTCAACATAAAGGACACGAACATTTTGTTGAGCAGTATGTAAAAAGATCATCTGTGCTAAGTATGATTTCCCTTGACCTGTCGCCCCAGTTATAATCACGTGAGGATTTTTAGTAACCTTACCAGCAACATCTTCTTTATTCGCGACTGTCGCATTAAATAAGACAAGATTTTTAGATCCCATAATAGCTTCGTCAATAGAATCCCAAGCAGTTAAACGATTATCTACTCGTCCAATATACCAACCAATCCTGTTACCTGATTGGGTATTTGTAAAAAAGCATCAACTCCGAAAAACCTCGAGCAGTTACTAAATGATTCCACTTACGAGTTGTTTTTTGTAAATCTTGACCATAAAGTAACGCTTGAAATAAATATGGTGTATCATGACTGGCTTCATAAACATTGACTTTCATATCATCAAAGTAACTTAAAATGGCATATCTACGTTGTTTTAGTTGATTTAAACTAGAACCAGCAACTACCAAATAACAACCATACTCTATGATTTCTTCCTTATTTCCAACTTTTTTCATAAGATCCTTAAGCGAATATGCTCCCATCAAGATATCATCTTGTTGAACCGTATTTGTGTTATAAGCTTCTTTCATGATTTGATCATAGCGTGTATTTGAGCGACCCATAGTGCCACCCAATTTTGTCTTATCTATAAATTCCGCTTTAAATCTTAATTCAACCGGAAAACTCATTCTTTGAACTAGTTCACCAAGATGAAAGCCATTAAATATGGTAGAGAACCGACCTACTGGAAGAACGGATACAAATGAACTCCCATAAGCACTCTCCAATTTTAAAAAACCACCTTCTAGTGATTTAATCAACGTATCTGTCACATTTAACATATTCCGATTAGCTATAACCTCACTTTTAGTATGGGGAACATATCTTAAAAATTGCATCCGTTGATAATAAAATAAATCAACATCCGTTAATCTTTTGGCTTTCAGGGTAGACAATAAACTATAGACAAGTAATTCTTCTTCTGAATGTTCTTTATACCAATCTTCATCTACTTCTACCTCATAACCAGCTAAAGAAGCGAAGTTTGATGCGATAGATTCAAACTGATTATAAATAAATTCTTTTATATTAGCATTGTATTGCCCTTTACCAAGATCAACTCCAATTAACCAATCAAACTGATACGGTATCTCCATTTCATGTGTTAACGTATCAACTGTAAAATCGAGTGTTTCTAACCCTAATTCTTTAACATCATCTGCTAGATCCGCTTCAAAATCCGACATTTTTTCACCAAGAAGATAATCTTTTGGTATTAGACTTCCTGCGAAACTAAAATCCTAGTTCACGGTTGATCATTCCAGCAATCAAATTCATTCGTAATCCAAACCGTTTGCGTCGATTTCGATAGGTTGTTGAAAATATTTTAAACGTTTTTACTTTGGCAAAATATTCTCAACCTTGATTCTCTCTTTGGATAGCGTATGGTTATAGGTTTTATCTTCAAGAGTTAGTGGCTTAAGTTTGCTTGATTTCCTCGGAGTTTGCGCTTGTGAATACATCTTCATGATCCCTTGATAACCACTGTCTGCCAAGATTTTAGCAGCTTGTCCGATGTTTCTGCGACTCATTTTGAACAACTTCATATCGTGGCAATAGTTCACTGCAATATCCAAAGAAACAATTCTCCCTTGGCTTGTGACAATCGCCTGAGCCTTCATAGCATGACATTTCTTTTACCAGAATAATTCGCTAGTTGATTTTTTAGGACGATTGATTTTTACCTCTGTTGCATCCACAATCACCGTATCCTCAGCACTAAGATGAGTTTTTGAAATCGTAAAACCACTTTGAATAAGAGTTGATTCAACCCATTGACTTCGACGGATTAAGTTGCTTTCGTGAATGCCAAAATCAGCCGCAATTTGTTCATAAGTGCGGTATTCTCGCATGTATTGAAGAGTAGCCATGAGGAGATCTTCTAAGCTTAACTTAGGGGTTCGGCCACCTTTTGCGTGTTTACGTTGGTAAGCTGTTTTTAACACAGCTAACATCTCTTCAAAAGTAGTGCGCTGAACACCAACAAGGCGCTTAAATCGTACATCAGTTAATTGTTTGCTTGCTTCATAATTCATAGAACTATTGTACCATATTTTGTTTCGCAGGAAGTCTATTAATGAAATATCAAAATTTTTATATTTAGCTAATTTTTTGATAACCTGTGCTACTTTCGTTTTGTGACTATCTTTCTTATCACTATCTGTAATAGTGATTGGGGTATTTGGAATACGATAGTATGCGACAACAACTTTATCTTTTCGTAAAGCTAAATTCTGATGTATTCTATCAATCGGATATTCCAATTTTTTTACCATCTGATCTCCTTTCTTAGTCTTTATATTTTCGTTTTCTCAAAAACTATTTCTTCTTCAATATCAACACGTTCTCCTTGATAGATACCTTTTTTATTTAACCCAAAATCTTTGAGATAAACCAGATAATCCCACAAAAAGATATGCATCTTTTTTCCTTGCGGTTCATATTCTACATAAAATTTCGCTAACTTGCTTGGAACAAACCAATACAAGAGCATTGAAACGGAATGCGTTAAAGCATTTAACACCTGCATTAATGGAGAACATACCGTCAGCATCAACATTAAGATGATAAAGAAAACAATAAAAAATGATAACTGCATAGGTGTAGAAAAATACCAAATCACTTTGCCTTTTGCCGTTTTAACTTCCTGAATCCAGTAAGGAGCATTCAAGCCCCTGCTGTAATCAAAATATTTTTCTTCTTCCATAACTTATAACTTATAACCCCGTCTCAACACCAAACCAGCGAAGCATTCCACCCAAAAAAGATAGAATCTGTTGACCTTTAAGCATTGATACAATAATCGCATAAATAGCTAAGGTTGAGAAAACTTTTAACCAATTAGCTTCTTTCCAATTCTTAATAATTATAAAGACAGCAATTACACTAATGAGGTAAATCCCATCACCTTGAAAAAATTGCTTTAGTCCTGAAACGTTGGGACCACCTGCTAAAATAACACTATTCACTTTTACTAAATTCATTTTTTCCCTCTCTTACACCTCTATTTAAAATAATGATACATCTCTTCAACATACCAACCATTGTCTGCTTTAAATAAATATAATGTAAAGTTTTCTGATCGTGTGCCACCTGTTACAAGATCTTCAAAAGTTACTGATAATTGCACGACTTGATGCTTTTTTTCTTGATAATAAATCGCATTATTAAGATCTAGCTCACTAACTTTAAATCCTTTCCCCATCAGTTCTGGAGTTTTCATTAACAGTTTCAAGTCTGTCTTGTTACTTAAGGCATATTTATTAAAGAAAACTGGTAAAAACTTTTGAATAGAACTTACTTGTTCTTTCGATAGTTCCTTGACTTGATCTAATGTTTTCTTCTCAAATGCTTTAGATTTACCTAAATACAAATCTTCTGCCACAGTATAAGGTTGACTAACGATTGCAAGCAATCCTCTTTGCATCTGAAAAGGAACAGCCAAGTTCATCTGATATGATTTTTTATCAACTTCATAACCAATACGCATCAAAGCTATATAGTAATCTTTTTCTTTTTCAACACTTATTAAACGTTGTGTCTGCAAAGTCCTAGACTTTCTAACATCATCTGTCATACTGGCAGTTGAGAAAGAATAATAATTTTCTAATTCTGTTTTTCTTTGATCTGCAGTATCTTGTGAATAGTTGATATAGTAGTAGACAAAATTATTCATGTAATACTGAATTCTAGATATATCTAATGAATCATCAGTTTTCTTATGTTTTGACTTTTTTTCTACAGCAATAACTGTTTCTTTTAAATGTTGTACCTGATTAGATAAGCCAATTGCCCTCAATGATCCAAAAAATCCTACAATAAATAACAAACCTAAGATACCATAGACAATAAAATTGGCTGTCCTTTGCTTTACTTCTTTTGTCTTAGGCTGTTTACCTCCCTCTTCTTTCTTTGTATATCTCAATAGAAACTTTTTTATTTTTTGTATATCAATCATTTAACCCCTTTCTATAAAATAAAAAAGCAGTCACTTTTTTTAGCGACTACTTCTACTTATAATGATCTCTAAAAGATAAAAAATAGATTTCTCCATCTTCTATCATATAAATCAACCTATGTTCTTCTGTAATTCTTCGAGACCAAGCCCCTGAATAATGGTATTTTAAAGGTTCTGGTTTTCCAATGCCTTCAAATGGGTCTCTTTTAATATCTTCTATCAAACGATTAATTCGTTTCAAGATTTTTTTATCTTCCTGTTGCCAAGAAACATAATCTTTCCATGCTTCTTCAGTAAAATTAAACATCTTCTACCTCAATTAAACCATGTTTAGTGACTTGCTTCTCTTTAACTTGTGATATACCATTAATAACCTTATGTGATAGATAATCATTTTCCATCAAACGAATCGTTTCTTGTAAACTTTCCCAGCTATCTTGAGATAAAACCACTATATTTTCATCAGGATTTTTATTAACTACAATCAAAGGCTCAAATTCATCATTGACCTTCTTCATATAATCTTTTAAATTATTTCTAAAATGTGAATAAACAATAGCCTCCATATTAATCACCTCAACTTTACTAGATATGTTGTTATTATATCATTTGACAACATGTTGTACAAGTTTTGGTTTTGATAATCACTAAATAAATAACTTACAAATGATAACAATACATAAATTATCGTTAAGCTTCCAATTACCTCCTCATTCTGTTTTTAACACGTAAAAACCTTTTGAGGTGTTTAATACTATTCCTTCTTCAATATAAGCATTTAAAGCATTTACCCAAGTTACTGACCGTTGCCAAAAATCAATTAAAGAATCAAATTCAACTTTCCTTAAGATATATTTCATTACTTTATTTTCATTATTTGACAAAAATATATAATATTTTGTCACTATTGAATGAACTGATAAACCTTTTTTCAAAAGATATTGAACAATATAGTCATCACCATCATAAAGTCCTTCAATACATCTTTTTAAAAGATAGACTTCTGTAAGTGACATAATCCTATCAACATTCCAATCAGAAAAACCACAAATAAAAAAGGCATCATCCTTAATGCCTTTTTCTATCATACGGTTTCTTACTTGATTTTCCGTAAACTGCATGATGTCTAACTCACATAAAAATTGACTTCTACCTTTTTCACGAGTCCTTATAATTGCAATCATTATCTACTTACCCTGATATTTCGACATATCCGTAGTCTGAAAAACCACCTTGGCTTTCTAAGTCAATATCTCGACCATAAGCTTCATGATCAAAATACATCTCCAGAGCCTCTTTACCAACTCCTTGTACGCCTAATTCATCGAAATAATATTCACCTAGTTCTCGTCTAGTTGTGACATCAGACAGTAAACAACAATCACCAAAATTAAAATCATAATCCACAAAGTCTGAGGCAGTATAACCTATTACCTGATGCACTGCTTTAACAAGTTCACTATCAACATTCTCTACCAGTTCAACAAATTGATTAATCATCTCAATAGAATCATGTTCTTTTAGTAACTGACAATCCGAATCTGCAATAATATACTCTAAATCATCTTCTTCACGAAGCCCCAAAGCTAACTTAAGCTCACTCATTTCCACAGGAAAACAAACTAACGTAGCTCTACCAGTTTTTATATCTCTAACAATTGCACTAACATCCATTTTTGACACTCCTTAATTAAAAAAGGAGCAAGCCATTGACTTGCTCTCACCCTTAATGAAATTCTTGTAGTTTATGACCAATCGCTGACATAGACTTATGAGCCTTATTAATCATATTATTTTGGTAGTAGTATGATTTCAAATGTTGTTGAATCATGTCGACCATATAACCTGGTAAAGTCAATTCTTCACGCTTTTTAAGTAAGCTATTTAACTCTCCAGCTTTTTCCCATGACTGTTCATACTGATGGCTGACCAACAGCTCTGAAAGCTCCTGAGTAACCACTAACAACTTTTTATCTGCTTCTGAACGTGTTCCTGACATTTTATTTTCCTCTTTTTTCTTTAGACTCTAACAATAAATCAACCTATTACAGTTGGACATCTAATTTTCATAATTTTCACCCACAAAAAAAGAACTCCTATAAAGAAGTTCTAATTACTCATATATAAATTACATTACGAGGATTCAATACAGAAAGTTAAAAATTCATCTAAATTACTCTTATTTGAAGAAATTAACTTATCTCTTAGCTCTTTTATCGTCTCCACATCCTGCTCCCCTCGTTCTACAGGAAACAGCTTTTTGTAGTGTCTCTTTTCTTTATCATTCTTAGCATACCAATAACCAATATCATTAAGGACCTCCTCGAAATTGCTATCATTCCATATAGGAACAATAAAATCTTTTTTCCAATCTTTTACAAATAATGTAGAACTCTTATAGGAATCTATCTTTTCCTGCGATGTATCATCAATATCCATGATAATAAAGATTTTAACGTTTTTGGGATTTCCTTTTTTATCGCACTCAACCTTGAAAAATTTTTCTTTAAAACATTTTTTAGTTTTAAAATCTCTATTTTTTAAAATATCATTAATCGAAGATATTTGTATAGATGTTTTCCCATTTGACCTCGAGTATATTTCAAGAGGAAGCCTCAGTTTTGATTTAATATGTTTAACAAAATCCAGTTCACTTTTACCGTGAACAATTACTATGGCTTTTGTGTATTTACGAAAACTCATTTTTAGTCCTCGCTTAAATTATGATCAAGAAATAAATCTGAAAAATCAATATCTAATGGATCTGGTACAGCACCAAAGAAACCAGACAAATATAATTTTTCTAAATTGTTATTTACTCCTATTTTTTTATCTGCCTCATTGCCAGAAATGATAACTTTATTACCTTTAATATCTACATTTAAAAAATAAGCTGAGCTCGGTGATAATTCCTTCAATAACGTTGTATCATGCGTTGTAAATATTAACTGACCATTCACACTTCCTTTCAAGTCATTCAGAATACTATTCATTAAAAGATCATGAATACCTGAGTCAATTTCATCAACGATACATATTTTCCCATCCAACACATTGTTAAAAACTTTTAGAAGATCCAGAAGATTTTTTGTTCCCTGAGATTCTAAACTTATTGGTACATCTACAAGATCACCTCCAATATTTTTTCGGATCATGAGTTCATATTTTATTTCTTGACCTTGAGCATCCTGCTTATATTTAACATCTTTTATATCAATATATAATGCACTAAAATATTTATAAATAATTTCCTCAGTATAGGAAAGTTTTTCTTTTTCCGACTTATCAATTTTACCTTTTGAAATATCTTTCAATAATAATTCTGTCGAATGAAAAGGACCTCTAAAATTACCACTCCAAATAAAAATTTTATCAAATTCATCAACTACTTTTTGAAAATTTATAGAAACTTGTTCATTAATAAACTCTTCATTTACTTCTAGACAATAATTATTAAATATTGATAGGAATGTATGTTTACCCCAATATTTTTCTATTTGTTCAGTCAAATCTTTAAAAATAGTATTCTTAAAAATTGTCTTATTTAATGATTGAGATAAACCATCTATGTTAGTAATACTGAAATGAACTCCCTTATTGGATTTTATCTTAAATACTAGCTCCTCTTTTACTAGTTCATTATTTTCATTATATTCTAGAAGGTAATAACCATTATCTTTTTCGATATTAAAATAATATTTTAGAATCGTATTACCTTCAGATGCAATTCTATGAGTATTTTTCGCTATGCCCTTAAAAGTGGTGAAGAAACTGATTTTATCTAAGATTTCTGATATATCACCAAAGTTAGTTTTTTGATTTTCTTCTTTATTTGTTTGTTCTTTTAATAATGATTGTAATCGTGTATTTTCATTTAAGGATTCCATTGATTGTAATGACAAAACTAGTAACTTAAAAGCTTCAACAATATTTGTTTTTCCTGAACCGTTTTCTCCATAGATTGCAATAATATCCTTACATTTTCCTCTATTCAGCAAATCAAAAGTCAAATTTGAAAAGGACATAAAGTTTTTAAATTCTATTTTACTAAACATATGCATCCCTCGTTTCTATTACGATTTTTTGTTTTTAACATATGTACAATACAAATTGTACACCACTTTACTAAAAAACACAAGATAAATTATCCTTTTATAAATTAATATATATAACCTCTTTTGATTATTCTGAAGTCATCCAAACCTTCCTCAAATTAGTCAGTTTCATATTCTCGAAATAATTCCCTTTTCATCAATATTCTTTTTCTAACCTTAACTCTTTCAGTCTTTTAGAAAAACTTTTCATATTGTTTTTTGAAAGCACAATAGTATTACTAAAATTATCACTTCTACCAAGTAAATAATCTACAGTAACATCTAGGATATTTGCTAACTTTATTATATTATCTAAAGTAGGTTCAGCTTTACCACTTTCCCAATTACTATATGACTTTTGACTTATATTTAATTTAGACGCTAGCTCAGTTTGAGTTAGTTTTTTTTCTTTACGCAATTCTTTTAGTTTTTGTGGAAAATTAGTCAACTTCTTCATCTCTAAACATTTCCCTTCTCATCAGAATTCTTTTTTCCAAACGATATTTACCAGCTAAACGAATAACTATCTCTTTTTGCTTTTCTAAAGGTTGCATAAGCAAACCAAACTTTAAAAGTTTCCGTTTAAAATCAGCAAGTTCCCTTAACTTATCTTCGTAGTCTTTTTGAATTTCATAAACACCAACATAACCAATCTTAATCAAATCATAAATGTCTATCTGATAATCTCTAAGCTCACCTGTTTGAATCTCAGGATAATAAAACTCACGATCAGGAATCATAAAAACTAGTAAATCAATCATTTTATCTAAATTATTTCGTCTATTAACAAAATAAGCAAATTCTCGGTTACTATACAAAACAAAACTTACCTCCTACAAAATACCTAAGCTAGCTTTGATACTGTCAAGTATCTTCTCCCCACGTTCATTGACTTCCCCAGAATTAAGAATGGTTTGTAAATAGTCACCATCCACAATCATGTCATACTCTCTTATCATAGCTAAAGACGGAGAAACAGAATCACTTAACCAACGTAAGGTTCGTTCAATACTATAAGCCTCTGGCTTTGTAACAAATTTTAAAGGCTCAACACCTCCAAACATTAATTGCCACTTTCTATCTGCTTGAAACGACCCATATTCATTTTTCCCATCATACACGTCAATCTTACTAACAATTAACCCTCTGGATATTTCACCAATCGGCACTCCAGAAATAAATTCATCAACTGCCGCATTAGCTTTACTTTGAGATAACCGTATCTCATAACGATTCCACAATTCAAAAATTTCTAAAGCTTCTTCAACAGTAATTCCTTCCTGCTTTGCAATTTCATAACGTTTTTCATAAAAGTTAAAATACATTTCTGATTGACGACTACCAAAATAAAGCGATATTCCTTGTCTATTCTGCTCAATCTCTTCCATATCCGAAAAATTTAAAGAACCGCCACCTATATAATTCCAAGTTCTCAAACTTTCAAAATCTAACTCATGACGATAATATTTTGAAATCATATCTGACAAATGAAACTGTTCATTTTCTCTATCCTTACCCAGATACAATTCATCAATAGCAATATCAAAACGTGTCACATTCATATCATCACGATATGAATTTCTTAGATAACTTAACCAATCATGCCATGTAAATTTTTCAGTTTCCATCAACAATTCCAATTGTCGGCATCCACGACCAGACAATTGAACAGTTATTTGAAAATTACCTGTCTCATGTTTATCCGCAAAATCAAATATCCAAATATCTCCACGTTTCCAAAGATGATTGTAATTCATCAACTTCGATTCAAAAGGCTGAAATTCTTTAAATGCACAGTGCAAAAAGTTACGACAGAAAAATTCAAGATCCCTAACATCCTTTAACGTAATTCTGACATAGTCAATCATCACTTGTAATCGTGAACTATCATTTTCTACTAGATATCCAAAATGTGATTTTATCTCTTGATACTTTTCAAGTGTCAACTTCCGCTTTCCTTGCTCATAGTTTCTAAGTGATTTCAATGTCAAACCAGAACTTAAAGCAAATTCCTTTTGTTTTAGACCTGTTTTCTTTCGAAATTTTTTTAAATAGATAGCATCCACAATAAACAAACTCCTTCTTAGGATTAGTGACCCACTTTTTTCACTAAAATGACCCACCTTTAAAAATCTGAAAACCCTTGATACATATAGGTTTTTGGGGGTTAAAATTCGAAATTTTTCATTTCTTACCCCCCTATTAGAAAACGGGGGTTTTAAAATTGATAAATCCCTCTGTAAAGCCCTAGTGTGTGCGCTGTGTCCGGCGTGTCCGTTTTCGCTACGCTACACTACGCCTACAGCTACACTAGGGCTTTACAGAAGGATATTTAAAAAATACCCTTCATCTACTATTCACCCTTAAAATAATTCAATAGTAACTCTTTCCAGCTACCCTCAAATTCATCTTTTTGTGTCAGTAAACTTTCTAAGACGACTGCATCAGAATCATTTAATACAACCTTTTCATCTTCACGACTAAAAGTCATATAATTATCTTTTTCAATCATATCTATTAAATTCTTAATCTTACCAAATGAAAAACCTGTTTTCTTAGCTAAATCACCAATACTCATATTTTCCATTTCCTCCATTTCATCATCAAAATCAAACCCTACTGAACCCTTAAGTAACTCATTTTCAGACGTTTTTTCCACAAACTCTCTCAAAGATTCGTCTTTAAGAATCGCCTTAGAAACTTCCTGATTTTCTGTAGGATCAAAAGGATTCTCATGCCTATTTATTTTTTCAAAAGCATCATAAAAAGAGAAATTTTTAGGTAATAAAGGAGAATAAAATTCTCTTGCTACTTCACCAAAAACAGCTGAATAACCTCGACCATAAACACGACGACCTGCAAGATATTTAATAAACCTAAATTCCTTATTTCTATTTTCATCACCAAACATCATCGAGACGACCAACCGAGATATGGTGCATCATATTAGATCTAATTTTAGTGGGAAGATCATCTGCAGACGGCTTTTGCATTGCTATAATCGCATTACATCCAACCTGACGTCCTAACAATATATATTGAGTAAATGCATTATCTACAATCTCACGTTCCTGATAAGACAAAGAACTCATTAAAGCATTATATTCATCACATACAAAAAAATAAGGTTCCAATCCATAATCATAAAACTTTTTCATGTCTTTATGACCTAAACGCTTCATTTCATTTCGAACAAAATCATAACGTGCAAACATTATCGTAACAGCATTTTCAAACTTCTCAATAATATCAGCCTTTTCAAAGGCAATTCTACCTTCAAAAGCTGATAAATCTGACATAGTAACAAAATCGGCTCTTTTAGGGTCACATATATCACAAACTCCAATTTCCGCAAGACAACGAAGGATTGACCTTAGTAATACTGTTTTACCTCCACCAGTACCACCAGCAACTAATAAATGAGGATCATTGATGAAATCCCAATAATAGCCATCCATTAACTTAATTCCCTTATCTTTATCCCATATCACATCTTTAACCGTAATACGTGATAAGAAAGCCGAATAAGCTAATTTGTAAATTTTAAAGCGTGGATCATCAGTTTTTTCCATAAAATCCATGAAAAAAGTATCTTCTAATTCTCCACCAATATCCTTAAATTTCTTTTGAAATTTTCCTCCAGCCATTTCAAATGAAACACTTAAATCATACTTACCTTGTTTCACATAAACTTTTGGAAAACGATATTTTGTCTTCGTTTTCTTATTTGATTTTTTACGTTTTTCATAAACATAGCCATTCTCATATAAAAACTTAGACATTCTTTTTAATCGATCTAGTTTATTAAATAATGGATTAGCTTCTTGCAAAAACCAAGTCAAATACCAAGAAACAAAAAATGCTAAAAACAAACCTGTACCTACACTGATCATAGACATTTTATCCATCATTTTTAACAAATCTAAATAGTAATAACTATACACGCCTACAGGTGTCAAAAACAAAATAAATAGAAAAGAAAAAAGGTAATAACTCATATACCTCATATATGGTTTTACCTTAATCCCTCTATATTGTGGTATTAAACGAGCCAAATTACCCCTCCTTTACCGTTTATTTATTAACTTTAGATGCTTCATTTTTTGATGCGTTTCCATTATTTGCAACATCCTTTTTCTTAAGTGATGATGCAAAAATTTTAAACATACCACCTGAAACGTTAGACCATGTCACAACAACATCACTTAATTCAATAGGGTCACCCAATTTAAGACCTAAATCCTCGATTGCATAAGAAGGCATATCAGTAATTGAAACAAAAATTGTTTCATTTTGAGCAGTACTAAATACTGCAATATCATTCCACTTCACTTCACCTGTTGGTTTTTGTGGATAACGACCAAATCGATCTGGTGGTTGTGTCGTATCATCTTCCGTAAATTGAACTGGTTCTTCATATCGTCTCCAAGTTAAATCTCCTAACAAAACATTTACATCCAATCCATCATTAAAGGTACGATATTCCTTATCTGCAATTTGTAATTTTTCTCCAAAGTTTAAACCAATTTTTGCCATATTTCTAATCCTCTACTTTCCTTATTTCACTTCAATAAGCTTTTCAGCCCATACATTTTTTGCAGGTTCAATATTTCTACCATTAATTGTATTGTCAATAAACAATAACGGTTTTTCAACAGTTACCATTTTTCCATTTCCAATCACACGTGAAGATGCTGGTGTATAAACATAAAACTTACCATGTTTTTCATTAAACAAAATGTGTCTTGTATAAGACCCTTTTTTACCATTTAATTGAGCAGGTCCAGCTTCAAATCCTTCATAAATTGCATCTCCAATAAAATTTGGAAGTAACACTAATGTTTCTTGTTTCATAATTTCCTCTTTTCTAAAAATAAGAAGCACTTTTTCAAGTGCTTCTGAATATTGACTTTTTAATTTTCTTTGCGTTTTTTAAATCCTGCTAAACCGATAGCTGACAAGATGATTGCTCCAAGTGCTGTAAGAGGGGCAACGCTTGCTTCACCAGTTTGAGGTAATCCTTTAGCAGGAGCTTTTGGAGTTGCTTTTTGTGGTTCAACTGGTTTTGGTTTCTCAGGAGTATGTGTTACCACAGTTTCAGTTTTAACCTTATTCCCATTGATAAAAAAGTCTGCGGTATTGTAAACATCACCTGCTTTGATACGTTTAACCACCACAAAATCATCTGCCCCAAATTCACTAGAACTTGCAACTTTTTCAAGGAAGTCTTTCTTGAAGACTAATTCATAGAGACCTGTCTTTTTGTTGTAAACTGTTTCTGTGTACTCTCCTAAATTAGTCCCTTTTTTAATGACTGTACCATCTTTTAATGTCACATCAACTTTAGCGACCACTTTATCACGTAAGTAAAGATCATGTGTGCGTTGTAATTGATCCACAAATTTGTATTCAAATAGATCATAAGAACGACCTGTTGGAACTACCCAACCCTCTAATTTGTAAGTAACTTCATCACCTAATTTGACAGTACCATTGTTGATAGACTTGCCATCTTCTTTGTCTAACACATCTTTATGTATTTCTGGAGTTGTCAAATCATTGACTACAATATTACCTGTATATCCATTGCCAAAGTCGATTTGTGCAACACCATTTTGAATTTGACCTTTAGTAAACTCTTTTTTAACTTTAAATGATAAGTTATAAGTAACATCTAGACCTTTTTGAACATAAGCTTTATAAAAAGCTTGTGGATCTTTTGCAGTCCACATGTAAAACTCACCAACAGGACTGATTCCTGCTTCTTTAATAAGCGTTTGAAGTTTCTCATCTAAAGTATCCGTAGAAAGCACATGTCGCATTTCTAAGAGTTGTGACACATCTGTGCCATCAGATGCTTTGATTGAGTTCACTTTCATAGACTTACCATCTAGTGCGTCATCTTTATAATCATCAATAAAGACAAAGTTTTTAGCTATTTTACCTTGTGATGCAGTCATTCCTTTATATTGGCTAAAGTCTTGTTTAGCAACGTAATTTAATTCAGCATTTGGTAATACGGTTTTACCATTAACAGATTGACCTGCTTCATCAATGACAGCTTTTGAAGGATTAGCAGCTGGAACTAAAACAGGATGAACACTAACTGAGTAGTTAATCTTTTCAGGAATAGACACATGTGGTTTCACTTTTGGTTGAGCTGGAGTGTAAGTTTTTAATGTAGGTGTTACAAATTTAGGCTCAACTGGTTTTTCAGGTACTGGTTTTTCTGCTTCAGGAGTCACTTTTTCTGTTGACGGTGGTGTTGGCTGTTTTGGTATAACAACGTTAGGAACAACATCATTATTATTAACATAAGACACTAAAGCAGACCCATGTGTGTCATGTACCCAGTCATCATGAATCTTAAAGACTTCAACGCTTCCACTAGAACCATGTGGTTTAAGCTCATATTTAAGATTGAGTTGTAAAGTTTTGTTTAAAGTTTCTGCAAAAGTTTTGTTACCATTATGTTTCTTCTCAAAAATGATTTGTCCGTCTTTAGTTAAGACTCTGAAAGCAATATTTTGATTAACAGCAGCATTTTGAGCAACATTACGATACTCGTACTTGTAAAGAGTGATAGAGTCAACAAATGCTGTCACAGAGCCATCTTTGTTAGCAACATAATGATGATTAACTTTACCTGTCAATTTCCCATAGCCGATTGTCTTCACACCATCGATCATATCATGGTTAAACTCGAAACTTCCGTCAGGTTTAGTTTTTGCAGTCATGATTGAGTTTCCATATTCAGCGTTATCAACACCTTTAGCTTGAGCTTTGATATCAAAAGCAACATTATTAATAGACTGTTTATCTGCTTCTGCTTTAGCTTTTAGAGCTTGATTATAAAGTGCTAATTTAGCTTGATAGTCTTTTTGTAACTGTGCGTTAGTCGCATCTGCTTTAGCTTGTGCATCTTTATTACGTTGACGTACACCTGCATTATAAGCTTCAACTGATTTGATTTTCGCTAATTTAGCTTGATAATCTTTTTGTAATTGTGCATTAGTCGCATCTGCTTTAGCTTGTGCATCTTTGTTTTCAGCATCAATTTTTGCTTTAGTTTGTGCATTTAACTGACTTACACGTTGAGACTCTGCTTTGTTTTCTGCGTCAATTTTTGCATTTTCAGCAGTAGCATCTTTAATAGCTTGTGTATTAGCTTGTGCTTTTGCAGTAACATCTTTAACTGTTTGTGTTTGATTAGCTAAATCAGCTTGTGCATCAGTAGTTGTCGCATGATTAACTGCAGCTGTGGTTGTAACAGCTACAGCTGCTTTTTTAGCTGTAGCTACTGCTTTATCAAGTTGAGTTGATGTTACTGTTTCTGCTTGATTTTGCGTTACTGTTTGAGTTGTTGCTTGAGTTGTAACTTGATCAGCAGACACTTGACTAGTCTGTAATGTCGTGATCATTCACTTCATACCAATTGAAAGTATCGTATAACATAGCTTTATTGAAAGCACTTGAATTAAATCGTGGCTTACGCTTTTTATGGAGCTTCTCATTGAAAAGGATTTTGGCTCGTAAGGCATCAAACGAGTAACCTCTACCCATTCGCTCTACCTGCCTAATAATGCTGTTAATTGACTCCGTATAAGCATTAGTGAGCCTTTTATCAAAGTAGTTGAATATTTCAACATGCCAGTTGTCTACGGCTCTCACGAGGTCTTTATATGCGTCTTTAGAGTTGCTGGACATACAACGGTGTCTCCATTGACTATAACGAAGATGACCTTCATCTGGATCAGGAGTATCCCATATCCAGTAAAACTCTTCTTTGAGTTCATAGGCTTCTTTTAAAGCAGGAAGATTACCTAACCAAGTATCTAAGAGGAATGATTCACGTTCATTTAGATCGTGTTTACGCTTTAGAAGGATAAACCTTTCACGCATAAGGGTACGTCTTTCTTTTTGGCTCATATGGGCTTTCAAAGACTTTCTGACGTTATCTAAGGCTTGATTAGCCATTCTAACTACATGAAACTTATCTACGACAACTTTAGCTTGTGGAAGGATAGTGTTCACTGCGTCTTTGTAGGGCTTCCACATATCCATTGTGACGTACTCAATGTAAGTCCTGTCACTGATTTCTGAAAGACGTTGGATGACTGTTTCCTTGTTACGGTTAGGCTTGATGTCATAAATAGTCCTGCGTTCAATATTAGTCAATACAAGCCGAGGTCTACGGATAATATGTATCTCGTCTATCCCAAGCCACTTAGGAGTTTCAAACTGGTATTCACGTTCTTTGAGTGCCACATAGTCCTTAAAAACGTTCCTAATGGTTTTCTCGTCAACACCAACGCTTTCTGCGACTTCTACAAAGGTCTTAGACATGGATTGCTCTTGAATGGACTTTAAAAGCCTTTTGGTCATACTACGCTTTTCATCTACAGATATGGTAGATCCGCATTCACGACACTTGTATCGTCTACGGTTCAAATGTAAGCCCACTCGCTTTAAACGAATGGGCAAATCCATAATTAGTTGATTTCTTGAACTGTGTTTGTACAACTTGTCAAAACCACATTCAGGACAACGTTCAGGTGGTCCGACTGCTTCAACTTTAAACATCATATCGGTTTCATTTTCTTGTGGCGGTTCTATTGTTTTAATGTCTGGTAGGGATAATAAGTCTGACATATTATTCATCCTTTATTACTCTGCGGTGTTAAGGTATCAATTATAGATTTGATGTCGAAATCATCAGTGTTAAATTATTTTTGTGACCACAAATGCACTTAGAAAATCCCTTAAAGCATTAGCTGGTTCACTTGAATAGGGAGTTGTAAAAAAGTTCCCTTAGCCTGCACAACAAGATAATTTCGAAATATCTTTATCGAACGTAAGTGCAACTAATTTTAGCCCTTCAGCCATTGTTAAATATGGTGCTAGGGTTTCTGTTAAATCTTCTATCGTTAAGCCAAATTTAACAGCTAATGATGCTGCATAGATGACATCTCCTGCATTTTCAGATACAATATGAACCCCTAATACTTTTAGTGTTTCTGCATCTGCTACTAGTTTAAATACACCGGTTGTTTCACGGTTTACAATTGCTCTTGGAACAGCACCTAAAGGTAATACAGATGTCTTCACATCATACCCTTTCTCTTTTGCTTGTTCTTCTGTTAAACCAACCGTTGCAACCGTCGGATTCGTAAACGTAACAGCAGGAACTACCGATAAATCTATTTTTTTGTTTAATCCACCAATAGCATTATCAGTAATAATTCCACCTTCATAGGCTGCTACATATACAAATTGTGGTCCTAAAGTCACATCTCCTGCTGCATAAATCTTTTCATTACTTGTTTGACCAAAATCATTGATCAGGATTTCATTATTTTTTCCAGTTTCAACACCTGCTGCACTTAAATTTAAAGAATCCGTATTTGGTTTTCTTCCAGTGGCAACAAGTAACTGATCTGATTCAATGACTTCTCTACTGCCATTTACTGTTACGTAAACCCTTTTTATCTCTCCACTTTGTTCAACACGCTCAAAAGTTGCCCCTTTGACAAGGTTTATACCCTGTTCAATTAACGCTTTTTCAACTGACTCTGAAATCTCAGGATCATACTCCTTTAAAAGTCGCTCACTTCTTTGCATAAGCGTTATTTCTGAACCTAAATGATGAAATAGTTGTCCAAGCTCCATTCCAATGTATCCTGAACCAATTACAGTTAATCGTTTTGGTATTTTCTTTAACTCAAGAAGTGTTGTACTAGTTAAATAGTCCATTTTTTCAAGTCCTGAAATTTGGGGCAACGAAGGCGATGCACCTGTTGCAATTAAAAAGCGTTTTGCAGATAACTTTGTCCCATTGACCTCAACCGTACTAGCATCAACGAATTTTGCTTCACCTTTAATTAAATCAAAATTATATTCATCAATTAAATCCATATATTTTTGATTCCGAAGTTCGCTCACCAATTTATCCTTTTGCGTGATTAAACTAGCTAAATCCACTTCTCCAGCGGATGTTTGTAAACCTATAAACGGATTGTCTTTTGATAAATGATTGATTTCCCCTGCCCTAAGAAGAGTTTTTGACGGAACACAGCCAATATTCACACAGGTTCCCCCAACCGTTCCACGCTCAATCATTCCAACTTTTGCACCGTATTCTATAGCTTTAATTGCCGAAGAAAAGGCAGCAGCACCAGAACCAATAATAAGAAGGTCATAATTGTCTTCATTAATTAACGCCACGTTTTCTAGTGATGATACTTCTTCAATTTCTCCGGCTTGGTAATTTGCTTCATCAATCGCCTTTATTGCACTTTCAACCTCAATATCATCGGGCAGTTCAAATACTGCTTCACCACGACGATAACTAGACTCAATATTTTTAGCACCTATCTTTTCAAGTTCTGATTCTACGTGTTTTTCACAACCCGTACAAGTCATTCCTGAAATGTTTACCTTAAATTTATTCATAAAAAAGCTCCTTTCGTTAATTAATCTCTCATGTTAATGTTTCTATTATTGGACACGAATGTAATTTCTTTTCATCTGGACATCGTTGTTTTAAGTCGTCTAACATAGTTTCAATTCGTTTTAAATCCTCTATTTGTTTTTGCACTTCCTTTTGTTTTTTAGAAACAAATTCGAACATATCTTGACAACGAACTTCATCTTTATCTACAACACCAAGTAATTTATAAATCTCGCTTAAAGAGAAACCAAGTTCCTATATTCGTTTAATAAACCCAACACGCTTAACGTCATCATATGAATATATCCGATAACCAGCTTCCGTTCGGTGAGGTTCTTGTAATAAATTTTTTCGCTCGTAATATCTGATCGTTTCTTTATTAACTCCACATTTATCTGCAAACTCACTAATGCGATAAATCATCTTATTTCACCCCCTGAATATTATAAACCATGTACCATAGTACACGGTCAAGTAAATTGGACTATTTTATTTTTTTCCCAAAGTATCACTCGTATGTGATTGATACTTTTATATAATACTATTGATTATCCTAACATCCCACCAGAAAATCCGATTTAAACACCAGTTGTTTTTAAACTATTAAGAAAGTAATTCCACTATATATTCCGAAGACCCTTTAAATTTAAGTTAATCTAAATATTTCTGAACTTTCATGCTAATCAATTAAATTTCATACGTGTTTCTTATTTAATCTTACCTCAACAAAATAAATTTTATTAAAATATATAAAAAGCAGACTATGTTATATTTTCCATATTTAAAGTGTTAAAAGCCCAACAGTATAAATGTCGATTCTTCTAAAAATATAAGTAGTTGTTATCTTTTGATTTCATTATACCTTTACTATTCTATTTAAATTTGTTCGGTTTCAGTCACACCATAAAATTAACTTTTTAAATAAGATTTTATTTCGGTATCAACATAAACACTTTATAGCGATCTGAAAAAAGAGTAAGATTCTGATTCCCTTAAACTTTTATTCCTGATAAGAGAATTCTTTATTTTTAAAATTAAACATTGAAAAATTTTTATCATTGTACTAAAATTAGGTGTGGTTAATATATTATTTAACCATACTATTTCAATGGAAAGGTTTATAGTTCAATGAATCTACAAAAAAATGATAAAACAAATAGTTTTATCCATTATGCAAACGGTCCTTCCCTAGAAGAAATAAATGGGACAATTGAAGTTCCTAAAGATTTGAGCTTTTTTAAAACTTTACTAGCTTATTCTGGACCGGGTGCACTTGTTGCTGTTGGTTATATGGATCCTGGAAATTGGTCCACTTCCATAACTGGCGGTCAAAATTTTCAATATTTACTAATTTCAATTATCTTAATGTCTAGTTTAATTGCTATGCTACTTCAATACATGTCAGCTAAGCTAGGTATTGTTACTCAGATGGATCTTGCTCAAGCTATCCGAGCAAGGACCAGTAAACAGTTGGGAATTGTCTTATGGATTCTCACTGAGCTTGCTATAATGGCAACAGATATTGCTGAAGTTATTGGTGGGGCTATTGCACTTTATTTACTGTTTCATATTCCACTTGCGATTGCTGTTTTCATTACAGTATTTGATGTATTACTCTTATTATTGTTGACAAAAATAGGATTTCGAAAAATTGAAGCTCTAGTAGTTGCTTTAATATTGGTTATTTTCTTAGTTTTTGCATATCAAGTGGCTCTTTCTCATCCTATATGGACGGATATTTTTAAAGGTTTAGTACCTACATCTGAAGCTTTCTCAACCTCTCATACAGTAAATGGACAAACACCACTTTCAGGTGCCTTAGGCATTATTGGGGCAACTGTTATGCCACATAATCTTTATCTACATTCTTCAGTTGTTCAAAGTCGAAAACTAGATCATAATAACAAAAAAGATATCGCTAGAGCAATTAGGTTTTCAACTTTTGATTCAAATATTCAATTAACAGTAGCCTTTTTTGTTAATTCACTATTACTCATTATGGGCGTTGCTGTTTTCAAAACAGGAAGTGTTACTGATCCATCATTCTTTGGTCTATTTAAAGCACTATCTAATTCTACTATTATGAGTAATTCTATTTTAGCTCATATAGCAAGTTCAGGTATTTTATCACTTTTATTTGCAATAGCTTTATTAGCATCTGGACAGAATTCAACTATTACTGGAACATTAACAGGTCAAATTATTATGGAAGGATTTATTCATATGAAAGTTCCAATTTGGTTCCGTCGTATCATTACTCGCCTAATTTCTGTTATTCCTGTAATGATTTGTGTCTTAGTAACTAGTGGTAGAAGTACTGTTGAAGAACATATAGCTATTAATAACTTAATGAATAACTCTCAAGTCTTCTTAGCATTTGCATTACCATTCTCAATGTTACCTCTACTAATATTTACTAATAGTAAAGTTGAAATGGATGATGATTTTAAAAATACTTGGATAATTAAGATTCTTGGTTGGCTTTCAGTTATAGGATTAATTTATCTCAATATGAAGGGATTGCCAAATCAAATTGAAGGTTTTTGGGGAGATAACCCAACTCATCAACAAATTATTCTTGCGCATCAAATAGCTCATATCATCATTATTAGTGTAATACTAACTTTAATATGGACTATTGTTGAATTGTATAAAGGAAATAAAAAATACAGTACGATGCAACAAAGTGCAACTTAATTTAGTAAACTAGGTAGCCTCAAGTAAAGATAAAAGTAGTAGAATAATTCTACTACTTTTATTGATATTATTTTTTAAGAAGTCAATTATAACATTGAAAAGAACTCAACATAAGGAGTTGCTATCTATTTTGATAATATTATTGATATGTATAAAAAATCTTGTTGTAACCTAAAATATTTAGAGATCATTAGATACAGCCTTAGTGGCTGGTGCTAACTGGACTCAGAATTTATTCTTAGAGATAAAAATGTATGTACATATTCCCATATTCTAGATAACTTATACTAAAAAATTTTTATTCTAGAATATAAAAATTACTTTAATCTTTTTTAAAACCCAAAATGACAAATCCCTTGATTTTACTAGATATTTTTATTTAGAAATTAAATTTAAATTACTTTAATTACTAATAGGGACATCTAACTCAACAAAAAAAGCCCTAGGGATGGGGCTTTTAGTGTTCCTTGAAGTGGATTCGTTGCGATTTTAAATGAAATTTTTGATAACCTCAAATTCCTCTTTTTAATGCAAAGTTATTTATAAAGGCTAGCTTATCATAGGAGGTTACATTCCATTTAATAACCATCTTCTATTTGATAAGCACACTATCAAAAAACTAATTACACTAAGGCATATCATATAAGGAACAATTATAAAAAAGTCGGTTAAATCAATAGTCATCGGATGTGAGAAAAGTTTCCCTATTATTTTATAGAGAGAATTTGAAGCATCAAAAATAGCAGATACTTTAAAAATTCCTCCAATTGCCACTAAAATAATGGATGTAATCCAATAAAAAATAGTAACTCCAATAGAAACTAGCATATTAGAAAACAGGATACTAATAGTTGAGACGACTAGTAGATACTGTAGAACAACGAGTGAAAATAAGATTGTAGTTGTTAAAAAATAAAATAGTGAATATCCCCAAAGCAATGAAGCTAATATATTGCAAACTATTATAGCAATAAAAAATTCTGAAAATAATACTAACAGTTTAGTATAAAAGTATTTAGTTAGATGATACCCTGAAAAATAGTGATATAAAATACATTTGTCAGAGTAATCTTTATTAAAGAAATATACAATGACAAAGCCGAATATTAAAAATCCAAATTGGGTAAATACTGTGTAGGTACTAAAGTAAAATTCTCCCAAAGTTAAATGTCTTATTTTATCTATCCCTACTGGTAAAATATATCCTAATACATAGGTCAAAGCTACAGTAGATATAATATAAAATAATGTTCTACCTCTTATAGACTTTCTAAACTCCAATCCTAACATTTTTTATTCTCCTAAATACCAACTAATAGCATCATCTAATGTGTCTACTTTACAAATTTTTTGATTATCAATTAGAAAATAGTTTCCCTTTAAAGACCTGATATTATTGATATCATGTGAAATATTAATAATAATTTTTTCGGGATAATACTGAATATAGTTTTGCAAAAATACGTTTATCTCATCAACAGACTTTTTATCTAAAGCATTAGTAATTTCATCAAGTATAATAATATGCTTGTCTAAAGACAACAAAACTAATAATTTCACCTTTTGTTTCTGCCCATCACTTAATTGCTTTAACTTAACCGTTTTACTTATTTGATTAATATTCAATAACTGATAAATTTCTTTAGAAAGCTTCCACGGAATTGTCCTTTCTAAATCGTTAATGGTAACATCACTAGGAAGATTAGAATAACTCGAAATAATCAGCGTGTCTTCATAAATATCATTTGAAAAATAATTCCCTCTATTTATGATAAAATCTTTAGCTAGTTGAGATTTACCTGATCCATTCCTACCTAAAAGATGATTTATTTCCCCTTCTTCAAAGTCTAAGTTAGTATTCTCTAAAAGTATTCTATTTCCTATTTTTAAGGTGTAATTATTAATAAACATAGCTACTCCAATTTACTTATTTCAGACAGCAACCTATCCATAAAGATTAAACTCTAATTAATGGGCTGAACCAGCAACCCATCTATTTTTTGAATTTCTTACAAAATACCATAAATCGTTTACATTGTCTAATTTATTTTTCTTAGTTAGAACTTTTGCAAAGCTCATATCATTTAGAATTGGTTTTACTTCTCTCTGAATATTTTTATTTCAATAGTCAAATTACTTTATATAACAACTAAAAATATATTTAAAAATAAATTTTTGGAGATTTTTTTAATTTTGAAAATCAACTAAGATTAATATATTCATCTTTTATGTAATATTCAAATACATTTGAGTACTCTAAAAAAGGTATATCTTGTATTTCTTCAATAACTTATTTTTGTTCTAGATTTGTTCTAGAAAATTTATCTTTCTTTATTAATTTTTATAAACAAAAAGTGATAAATTCCTTGATATTACTTGTTTTCTTTTTTTATACATTAACTTTAAATACATATAGTTACTTTGTAGGGGCATTAAACTACATAAGAAAAAGCCTTTATTTAAAGGCTTTTTTGCTTGACAGAAGAGGATTTGTCCCATCATTTGTCCCCAAAATTATTTATTATTTTTCTTGAAAATCTTTATGAATGGTAATTGAGTTTAGACAATCACAGCCTATTATCCTTTACACAATAATATTAGTTGAAATTTTGATATGAATTTGACAAAAAGATATTCATAAATTTCATTGCTGATTGGTATTCTCCTTGGTTCAGATTAAGTTTCCTATTAATAGAAATATATTTCGCCATTTGATTTGTTTCATCCAATAAAAATCGCAAATTAGCCTCAATGTCTTTTAAAGATTTATTTGAAAAAATTTTCAATAGTTGATCTTTATCTGTAATATATTGCAAGATATCCTTGTCGAGCTTTCCAAAAGATAATGAATCAAGCTCTTTTTCTATTAATATTTTTTGTTTTAGAAGTTTAATAAAAGCATTTTTAATAGGATTAGATATCATAAACTCTGAATAAATAATATCATTTCTTGCTATCCCCTTGACTACATAAGTACTAACCCAATATATTTCATTAAGAATTTTGTTGATTTCATCTTCTGACAATTGCTTTGTTTCGTACAGAGAACTTCTTTCAAAATTATAATCAAGATATTTATTCTTTTTATCTAAAAGTACTTTTGGAAAAGCATCATCTAAATAATCCTCCAAGAATTCTGGTTTAATAAGTCTTAAATCAATCCTCGTCAGATCTTGAAACTGCATTAAGTAAGCAAAGCAATTGTATTCCGTCTTATTTCTAAACTCATTTGGTTTCTGCATTATAAGAATATCACCGAATTTTTTATGATAATTAGTGTCAGAAATAATATCTTCTATAAAATTAGTAACAAAAACAATATCATAATCTTGAAAATCATCTTTCGGTACATTTGGGTTAGCCCGAGATCCATTCAATAGTACAGCTTCGATTCTCTTATCTTGGTTTGCTATGTTTAACACCAAATTATATATTTCTTGCTCATCTCTCATAATGGCTACCTCCTACTTCACTTTATATTACCATGTTTTTTCTAATACCTTTATATTACCCTTGTATTTTTCTCTAAGCATGTAATCATAGACTTAAATTAGCATGGACATACCTTTACGACCTCCAAGGATTCAATTTTAAATTTTTCTTAACAACTGATTATGATTCCAAATATTTTCAACCGTTTAATGTTAGTATGTCATCAGTTATCATCACTCTTTTTATGATAGTTAAGATTTTTAAACTATCATCTTTTGAAAAACATTTCATCTTGACTATTTCTGTTAATAAATCAGCTCCATGAGCAAAGGCATGTATCCATCCAAGCTCCTCGTCAAAGCCTCTAAAATCAGGTTCATCTATAAGCCAGGAGAATGCCTGATTCATAATTTTTATCTGATCTTCTTCAGATATCCAACTTTTATTATTTGAGTCCTCCAATAATAAAGCTAGTAATAGAGCAGTAAAAGATCTGTTTAACACAGTATTACTGTTGGGTACTCCTAATCCTTGTAAAAGAAATTTATCCCTTAAAACTCTCTGAAGGACATTTAATTTCTGGCTTTGCATCAGTTTATGTTCTATTACTAATTTAACCCAAGACCCATATACTATTTCATCTCGAACTCTTGGGTTCCAATCTCCTATATGATGTAATCAAAAAGATAAAACATCCTCATCAATTGGATAATTATTTTCTATCTTTTTGATTACATCACTTGCTTCCATGTTTCTCCTTGCATGACTTTATATTTTATATTTTCCAAAGTGTAACATTTGAGTTTTCGTTTTCACTTTAAAATGATTATAGTAACTTTAATTTTTTACTTGGATACTCACTTTTATATCAGAAATTTTTAGTACTTATTCTTTGACTCTAGGAATAAAGCGAAGGCCTACCTTGTAACCTCTATTAGGAAAAAATTGAGGCATACTATAAATATACGATAGAACTAAAATTACCAGAGAATATAGAAAGTATAAAAATCTAAAATACTTCTGCTTTAATTTATAATTTCCTTGGGTTTTACAGCTCGTGTAATATAGTATATTCCAGAAATTAAAAAGTAAAACATAGGTAATATTCTTAATAAGGCAAATGGTGTTTCAAATAAGAATGCTAACCAAAATATTTTCCCTTGCATTTCCCATAGACCTTGCGTCAGATACCAACTTTTTGGATCAAATATGGTGATAGAAGTTGTTCTTATCAAGAGAAAGAAATAAAATAAAGAGAAAAACGCATGCTCACAAGTATATTTATAATAACTCATAGCCATCGCTGATTTTGATTCTTGATCAGAAAAAATCTCTGAACTGGTTTCAGGCTTTATTTTTTGAAAATAATGCAGCCCTCCCCAACGACTACCGCTAATATGCTTCCATCCACTGTCCTCAAATAAAGTGATATAGTTAGCATAGTCATCTTTCGACATGTATTTTTTAAAATCCATTTTTATTGACATCTTGTCTTTTTCTTTATCTCTCTTAAAATAATAGAAGGCTGGAAGAAATGAGTTAATGCCTGTAAAAGCATAGCCACTTTTTTGAACCTTATCGATCCATTCTTCCTCTTTTTCTGTGGATTTAAAAAATAATTTAAACTTTATCATAACTATCTCCCCCAAAACCCAACTGATTAGCAGTATTAAGTAACTTTCTTAATCGATTCGTTTCAAGTTCTACTATTTCTTTTCCTGTCTCAGTAATAATATAAACTTTTCTTCTTCTATCGTCACTTGGGATAGACTTTATCCATTTTTGTTTAAGTAAATTTTCAATGGCACCGTACATTGTCCCTGCGGCTATTCTAACATCACCGCCACTCATTTCTTCAACTTTTTGCATAATAGCATAGCCATGTGCTTCCTCAAACAAAGCTAATAAGATATAATAGGTAGTTTCTGTTAACGGTAAATGTTTATTCCTTTTCATCAATTTTCTTTCTATACAGTTAAACTTTATATAGTTATTCTATACAATACAACTATATAAGTCAACTGTATATTTAAACTTATTAAAAAGAAAAGAACAGATAGCCTATCCAATTATTCGTTTGGAGTTTTTTATTTTAGTCGTAACTTCTCAAAAGTACTATAGTTTTTTATAATCTATTGACTATAGTACTGTTGTTTATTCATCTCATCCTGATCTTAATACCTTTAATTATGACTTCTTATCCAATCTATACAGTTAAAATACCTCCTCATAAACACAATAGTTTTTAAAATTAATAATAGAGACTAGAGTTCATCACTCTGGCCTCTATTATTTTTTATTCAATTTATATCCATTGATTTATTTCTTATGATATTACTTGAATAAGCTACCATAACCAATGATAACAGTAATCCTAAAAATTTCTTTTTCTATATTCTACAACCACTTTTCCAATGTATTATCTAAAATAATCGTTATTTGGGTTTATTCATCTGTTTGACTAGTTTTTTTCACAATTAATCAAGAAGTTTTACATATATCCTTGAATCTCTATCTGGAAAAATGTAGTCTACATCTAGTTCATCTCTTGTTATTTGCTTAAATCCTTGATTTTCATAAAAGAAGTGAGATCTTTTCTCTTTTTCTGGAGTATCCAAGACAATTCTTGTGAATTTACTAGCTCGAGCAAAAAGCATAAATCTTTCAAATAATTTTCGACCAAGTCGAACAGGATTTCCTCTATATTTTGGATATGTAAAAAATTTTTTTAGAACAGCTGTTTTATCATCAATACGCAGTAACGCAATCGAACCAACTACTTTTTCATTTTCTAAGGCAATCCAAAATTGACCTTTTCTGTTTTGATAATAATTTTCTATTTGAAAAATATCGTCTTGTTCAGCCATCTTTATATCAAGTTTAGCTTCTATATTCTGACAATAATTAATTAAATCTACTAGCTGTGCTAAATGGTACGGATTATTCTCGTATTCTTTAATTTCCATAATATATTTCCTTATTTTGACTTTAAAGTATATTTCTGCAATGAGGTATGCATAGGATATCATATTAGTTGGAAATATTGATCTAGATAAGTCAAATAGCAGCAAAGCTCTTAATTCGGTTTTATTTTTTCAAAAAGTAGCTATCGCCTTATTGATATCTTATCAAAATTAAACTTCACTTTTTTCAAAAATGTACATGCTAAGTAATAACGTCATTATAATAAGCAAAAACACTAATATGCTCGGTTCCATTAAGTCTTGAACTTTAAACTTTCCACTTAATATTTCTCCTTGTTTTTGGATAAGAAGCATAGGATTATAGCTTTTACTGATTTTAAAAAATCCAGATACTACACATAACACCACCATAAAAAGACAACCTAACAAACCCCCTAAAGTTTTACGAAAAAGAACTGAAAAAAAGAGTATTAAGCTTATGAAAAGAATACCGATAAACCATGTTGCACCGTAAACCATTAATTTATGACTTCCTTCGTTACTAAAGTAATATAACGTATAACTAAAATGGATGACAACACTTAATAAGTATGACACTGTCCATAGAAGGGTAATTACTATAAATTTAGCAAGGATTATAACTTTTTTGGCTAATCCCTTCGTAACTAGATTAATTAAGGTTCCTTTTGAAAATTCTTGCGTCAGTGTACTACTAAATAAAAATACTAAAATAACTAAACCAAGCTGATTCATATTTTTAAAATACTGAATATAAGAATCAATATAGGTAGGCTCTGGTATCGCTCCCTGTAGTTTTTTAGGTAAAATTCCTGCCATAATATCAGGCATCATAAGTGCAGTTAAGGGACCTAATATACCAAATATTGAACAAGTAATCAGAATAGATATAACTTTGTATGTCCTAACATTCTCCATCCATTCTTTTTTTAACATTACTGCTAAAGATTTCATTTGGTAACCTCCAAATAAAGCTCCTCTAAACTATTGTCAATGACTTCAATAGCTGATGGGCTAATCTTTAAAGAAACTAAATCTTGGTAAAAACCAGCTAGTAAATCTGCTTTGTTATCCATTTTAGAGCCTTTGAGAGTCAGTGCATACTCATTATCTTTCTTTTCTATCTGATAGTTATGAGATAGTACCTTAGCTTCAGACTTTGTCACTTTTATTAAAATACGAACCGAATAATTTTCCTCTGATTTTTTTCCTTTTAACTCTTCAAGAGAATAAATCCCACACTTAGTTAACACCAGAACATGATCACATATTTTTTCGACATCAGAGAGAATATGGGTAGAAAAAATCACAGTTTTTTCTCCTCTAAGATTTGAAATAATATCTAAAATATCTTGGCGACCTTTCGGGTCTAATGCAGAGGTTGGTTCATCGCAAATAATAATTTTAGGATCATGAACCAGTGCTTGGGCTAATCCAAGACGCTGTTTCATTCCTCGAGAATAAGTAGCAATCTTTTGGTGATTATCGTCAAGTCCAACTGACCTAAGTAGTTCTTTGTTAGAAAGCTTATGCTTTGATCTCGCTAAACCAGAACATAAATCAAGATATTCTAGAGCTGTCATATAATCGTAGTACTCGGGAACATCTGGGAGATAGCCAATCAGTTGATTGGTATCTGTTCTTCCAAAATTAACTTTTTTACCAAAAATTGTTATGAAACCCGTATCAAATTTTAACAATCCTAAAATCATTTTTATTGTCGTTGTTTTACCTGCTCCATTTGGTCCTACGAATCCATAAATCATATTTTCTTCTAAATCAAAAGAAACATTATTTAATATTTTTTTAGGACCAAAAGATTTTGTAACGTTTTGAAATGAGATAGCTTTCATTCATTATTCCCTTCCAAAATAAGAAATGCAATTGGCCCAATTATATTAAGAAATATAATGACCAAAAACCAAACTGGCTTTGAAAGGTGTTTAGTCATCTTAAGTTTACTTAGTTTGACTAGAGAAATGATAATTAAAGCTCCTTGCAACATAATCAACGGAACTAGGAATGGTAATAATTGATTTGGTATTTCTGTATTCATATTAGTAATCCTTTTTTAAATCGTTAAGTTTTTGAATCATTTGTTGAAATTCTTTATGCCCTGATAGTTCTTTAAATTGTGAATTTTGAAATAAGTCCTCAACTCGTTCTATTACCTGTAATTGACTCGTCGGTGGTGCAATACCAGTAGGTATTGTCTCTAACCAATCATCGATGGTATAAAAGAAAGTATCACCGTGTAATTCAAATCTTTGGAGCAATTGTTTTAAAGATTTAAAACATTGTTTTAAGTATCCTAATGCCTTATCATCATCACTTTTACTATAATGACAAGCTAAACTATAATAACACTTGATGACTGTGTTGGGATGCAAAGAGTTTAATTGAAACGCTTCTATCATATGTTCAAGCCTTTCAAAAATATCGCCTTTGTTTTCTTCAACTTCAAAAGTTGATAAACTCAATAGATACTCGCATACAAGTAGAATCTGCTGATAAATTTCAACCTGTAATACTTGCTTAGCTCGGTAAACATCGACTTTTGCAAAAAAGCTATTAGCTAAAAGTAATTCTTCACCTAATTTATAGGGACTATTCTGGTAAAGGTTTATCACTTCATCATATTCAAGGTTGTGAAAAAGAACGACCGTTTTGAACATTATCGCCGTCTGGAGGTCAGACTCAACTACTGTTTTACTAATAATTTTATTTAGTGTACTTAGTGACCACTCTTTCATTTCTGAATCATTAAGGTTGGTTAGGTTGCTCAAGACCATATTAATCATTATCAACAGAGTCTTAAAATCGTTAGGGAACTGTTTTGATAATTCCTTAACTTCCTGAAAGAAATCTCTCTCAGACAATACATTTGCTTTTATTTTTAGATCCTTAATGAGCTGATTTCTTTGATCATCTGACAATGTTTTTTGATAACCGACTAAGTCATCCAAGCTAATATCAAAAAGATTAGCCATCAAAATAAGATAGTCAATATCCGGTTTAGCTTGATTATTTTCCCACTTTGAAATTGTAGTTTTTGTTAAATGCAGATAATCACTCAAATTCTCTTGCGTCATACCAATCTGAGTACGTTGTAAATAGATATTCTCTCCAAGCATCGGTCAATCTACTTTCACGTCCATTATAGAGTTTCTAAATCAAAAATAAAAGTTCCTATCAGGAAATATAATAGACTTCCTGCGAAACTAAAATCCTAGTTCACGGTTGATCATTCCAGCAATCAAATTCATTCGTAATCCAAACCGTTTGCGTCGATTTCGATAGGTTGTTGAAAATATTTTAAACGTTTTTACTTTGGCAAAAATATTCTCAACCTTGATTCTCTCTTTGGATAGCGTATGGTTATAGGTTTTATCTTCAAGAGTTAGTGGCTTAAGTTTGCTTGATTTCCTCGGAGTTTGCGCTTGTGAATACATCTTCATGATCCCTTGATAACCACTGTCTGCCAAGATTTTAGCAGCTTGTCCGATGTTTCTGCGACTCATTTTGAACAACTTCATATCGTGGCAATAGTTCACTGCAATATCCAAAGAAACAATTCTCCCTTGGCTTGTGACAATCGCCTGAGCCTTCATAGCATGACATTTCTTTTTACCAGAATAATTCGCTAGTTGATTTTTTAGGACGATTGATTTTACCTCTGTTGCATCCACAATCACCGTATCCTCAGCACTAAGATGAGTTTTTGAAATCGTAAAACCACTTTGAATAAGAGTTGATTCAACCCATTGACTTCGACGGATTAAGTTGCTTTCGTGAATGCCAAAATCAGCCGCAATTTGTTCATAAGTGCGGTATTCTCGCATGTATTGAAGAGTAGCCATGAGGAGATCTTCTAAGCTTAACTTAGGGGTTCGGCCACCTTTTGCGTGTTTACGTTGATAAGCTGTTTTTAACACAGCTAACATCTCTTCAAAAGTAGTGCGCTGAACACCAACAAGGCGCTTAAATCGTACATCAGTTAATTGTTTGCTTGCTTCATAATTCATAGAACTATTGTACCATATTTTGTTTCGCAGGAAGTCTAATATAAAAAAGTTTCCCTAGAAGAAACTTTTTCGTTGATTAATAAGTGGCAAAACAGCATTAATAATAACAATGGTTAAATAAAAATTAACTTCACTAATATTTGTCATTGAAAAATAATGAATTATAAAAGAGCCCTTAAGAAAGGCTCTTTTATAATTCATTGGTAACTACTATTTTTATTGTAACTCTTTCAAAGATACAATAGCAGACAAACCATAATATGACGATGCTCCTAGTAACAACGACCCTAAAATATCCGTTAAAAAATGATTTTCTAAATAGAGTCTTGAAAAAATAACTGATGCAAGGATCACTAATGCAAATATTACGAAAACTACTTGTGACAATACTCTTCTCAATCTCTGTCTCGCAACCACTAAAACAAGAATCATTAATAAAAACGTTGATATCGTATGTCCACTGGGAAAACTATAACCCGAATCAAAAACAAGTTGATTCATAGGTCTATGACGTGCGATGATATCTTTTAAAAGCAATGCCAAAGCATTGGTACCAAAAAATAACATAAATAGCCACACAGCTATTCTTTGGTTTAAAAAATATTGATACCCAAGGATAACAAGTGCTATTAATGACGTTGTCAAAGGGCTGACAACTGTTGATATTATCGTCATTAAGTTAGTTAAATCGGGATTTCGTATGCTTTGAAAAAAAGCTGAAGTGATATTATCCAAATAACTTATCATATCACTTTGAGATTTAACTGCTAATGTTAACACTAAAAAAGAAACAAGTAGTATAACACACTGGAAAAAGGATTTCTTGTTCACTACATAACCTCACTTTAATAAAGAGATAAATCTTCATACATTATGGTTTAAAATATTTAAAAAATGCTTAAAGTACGCGCTAACCTTTTAGGTTTAAATATGACTATTCACAAACTAGAAGAAATACCAAATACGAACTTTTCCTATTAATTAGCGTTCAAATTTTCATTAATAAAGCAATATTGCTACAATATACTTGAAACGGAGGGAATAATGGATATTACAGATTATCAAAAATGGGTGAGTGAATTCTATAAAAAAAGAAACTGGTATCAATACAATTCTTTTATTAGAAGTAACTTTCTTTCAGAAGAAGTCGGCGAATTGGCTCAAGCCATTCGCAAATATGAAATTGGACGTGACAGACCTGACGAAACCGAACAAACTGATTTGGAAAACTTAAATGATATAAAAGAAGAACTAGGAGATGTCTTAGATAATATCTTCATACTTGCTGATCAGTATAATATCTCACTAGAAGAGATTATCAGCGCACATCGCACTAATTAGAAAAGAGGTTTGAAACATGAGAATAACTATTTTTTGTGGAGCAAGTACTGGGGAAAATCCTGTTTATAGTGAAAAAACAGTTGCCTTAGCACAATGGATGGCACAAAACAAACATTCTCTGGTGTATGGTGGAGGAAAAGTTGGCTTAATGGGAGTCATGGCTGATACTGTGATTGCAAATGGTGGCTACACTACTGGTGTTATTCCGACATTTTTAAGAGATCGTGAAATTGCACATGAAAATTTATCAGAGCTTATCATAGTAAATAATATGCCTGAACGTAAGGCAAAAATGATGCTACTTGGAGATGCCTTTATCGCTCTACCTGGTGGACCTGGTACCCTTGAAGAAATTTCCGAAGTTATCTCTTGGTCTCGCATCGGTCAAAATGATAATCCTTGCATTTTATATAATGTTAATGGCTACTTTAATGATTTAAAAAATATGTTTGATCATATGGTTGGTGAGGGTTTTCTTAGTCTGGAAGATAGAGAAAATGTCCTATTCTCAGATGATATTACTGAAATCGAAGATTTTATAACGAATTATAAAGTCCCTAGCACGCGCCAATACTAGATTGATAAAAAAAGGAAGTTTCTAATTGAAATTTCCTTCTTTTTTCGAAGCGATTACCCTTGGTTCATTTTTCTTTCAGCTGGTCAAGCCCATCCTCTCAATATCCAAACTCATCCTTTCTGCTCGAGAACTTATAAATTTTTAGGTAATCTTTAGAGAAGCCAAAACTATAGTCTTGTCTATGTATTTTATCTTATTAGAAGTATCCAAGTGCTCGTCCCTATTGACTAATGACTTAGAAACCTATACATTATACATTATAATATTTCTTTGTCGTTACCGTTATTAATAAGGAGGTAATCAATTGAATCAAGAAAAAAAGAGACTTAACCTAATCGGGCTGATACTTTTAGCTCAGGCTATTGTTTTAAGTTTGGCGACTACACTATTTGCTGAAATCTTACAAAATGATGTCTGGATAGGTATAGCAAGTACTTTAATCGCCTTACTCATTCCTTGTTTTTTTATGGGTTTTAAAAATTTAAAAAAACATCTAACGGCAACCCATCATACAATCACTTTCACCACTATTTTATTCTTGTTAAGCATTATATATACTACTAATAATATAGTCTCCACAATATGGGATGTTGTGCTAAATCATCTCAATATTATGGAATCGGAAAGTCAAAATTATGATGCCACATTCAATATACTTATGATTAGTTATTCTGTTGTTGTAGGTCCTTTTTTTGAAGAAGTTTTATACCGAGGAATAGTATTGAATTTATTATCCAAGTATGGTAAATGGTTTGCCATTATCACTTCTGGCATCCTATTTGGTTTAATGCACCAAGACATTTCTCAGCTATTGACTACATCTATTGCGGGTATCATAATGGGTTTTATCGCTTACCATTATTCCTTTAAGGTAGCCCTACTCCTTCATATCTGCAATAACTTTATCGTAGAAATTTTCACCCAGCTATCAACAGTAAACGAGTTATACGGGACTTATTTTGAAAATATATTGCTAATTTTAGCAATCTTATTTATATTATATTACCTTTTTACTCATAGGAATACTGCTCGCCGTCGTATAAGTCTGCACTCTAACGTTCGAGAGGCTGACTCAATAAACTCTAAACAACATACAAAATTATTACTTACTAGTTGGCCTTTTATTCTCCTTGTCATTTACGACATTGTCCTAACAACTATTAATTAAGACCAAGCCACAAGACACAAAAAGTATGGTTTTGAAAAGGATAATCATCCTCCTTTTCAAAACACATACTTTTCTTTATGTTTACTAAAAGGTCATTAATAGTGAGATAATGTCAATTTTTTTATTATCAAATATGGTAGACTACACAGGACATATTTACACTTCTAGATTTCCTCTCCACGCTTCTGTGCCGCCATCTACATTGATTACTTTGTAGCCTTTCAACTCAAGAAATTGGCATGCTCTAATAGATCTTCCCCCTCGTTGACAAACAAGATAATATTCCTTATTTTTATCTAACTGTTCAAACTTATGACTGAGTTGACTCAAAGGAAGATTTATCGCACCTGAAATATGCCCCCCACGATACTCATGCTCTTCACGAACGTCTATCAAATGGATATTATTATGCTGGGCAATCAATGTTTCTAATGCTACAACAGTTATCTTTTTAGTCATAATCTTTATTTCCTTTGATACTTGGCAAATTTAGTCAAATGACTAATCACTTTATTATTTAAAATGGTGACATCGTTCTACTATTATGACTATTATCGTAAACCTTTTAATCATAAAAACCATGGTAGTACAAAATCACGAAGTCGACAGCATCACACGAAAAATACAAATATTATTTTAATGCTGTTTGAAGTGCTGCTTGTAATGTTACAATCTCTTGATCAACTTGTTGTACCGTAACATTTGGATTCAACTGAACTCCAACAGCATGTGTGATTGCTTTATTTAAAGTATTGTAAACTTTAAATTCTTTGACGTTAAGTACTTTTTTATCTCTAGTAAAGCGTGTATTCCAGATTTCCTTATCAAGTTTTGATTTTGTATAGATGGTAGCTCTATCAGTTGGTTTTAAATCAGGATAAGTTAAAACCTTTTGTTCTAATGCCTTTACATCGTTAACTTGAGCTTTAATTGAATCAACTGAAGCAAATGGATCTAAAATGCGAATAACCAGCTTAGTTATCCCAAATCCCATATCAATATTTGCTTGACTAACCTTATTTGCTAAATGTTGAGTTGAAAAAGTGATTGCTTCAATCACATCTGTTAAGGCTTCTACACGACTACCAATAGAATTCAAATCATAAACTGTCTCAGGGTTGGCACGCAATGAAGTCTTTAATTTTTCAACACTAGTAATAGCCTCATTAACCGTTTTTTCATAATCTGTTCCCTGAACATTATCTTTGATATTTCTCAACTGAATGCTATCTTGATCAAGCTTTTGAGCCATTTGCTGGGCTTGATTATTACTGTTTACATGATTTACCACTTGTGGAGTTGTCACTTGATCAGCATGTACTTCTAATACAGCTGGTGAAAATAACAATGCACCAGCCACTAGAGTTCCAGATAGATACATCATATGTTTAACGTTCATAATGAATTTCCTCCTTTAAACTAAAATCACTTTTACTGCAGTATTTTTAATTTACAGGGCCCATGTTTGTATCTTACTACTTGTCCAAAAGGTCGTCAAGCGCTTTCTTTTCCCCTATATTTTACATTATTACAAATAAACTGCATTTTTTTCATAAAACTAATATTATCATTTTGCTATAATATACTTGCGCCTATCCTTTTGTTAATTTCTGATAATTTAATTTATATTTTCATGTAAAAAACCATAACGATAATTTACCACCTTATATAAATCTAAATATTTTAGAAAATTTCTACTTATCACTATTTTTATCAAATAGATTAGCCTAATGTTTTTCTTAAAAAATAAATTTAATAAGAAGCGTACTATTTTAGATAAAATCGTTCCATTATGCCCAAAAACCATACTAAAACTCATTATTTTTACTTTCTGTTTAGAAATTCATACTAGACCAAGTATTTTAGACACTTAAAAAGCCTTAAACATAATAAGTTCAAGACTTTTTATTACTTAGTATTTTAAACTGTGAGTTTGTTTGGCAGTTCCCTCCGATGATTTTTACCCCAATTTTTTGAACCAAAAGTTAACAATATCGTCAGCCATAGTATTGATATCTAGATTACATTTACTGGTAACTATGTTACCATGTGTATGGATAACTTATATCAAAAATATATTAATCTAAAAAAGTGAATAACCCTTATAAAATAAGTAAATCCTAAGTACAGCATTAACTTCAAGTAAACAATTTAACGGAGGTAGTATATGAAAATAGCAATAATCGGATATAGTGGGTCGGGTAAGTCCACTTTAGCAAGAAAATTGGGAAATTACTATAATTGCAATGTATTACATCTTGATAGTATTCACTTCGCCCCAAATTGGGAAGAGAGAAAATATGATGACATGATTGACGATGTCAGCAACATGTTAGAAAAAAGAACATGGATTATAGAAGGTAACTACAAAAAACTGCTATATCAAGAACGTCTAGCAGATGCAGATGAGATTATTTTTTTTTGACTTTAATCGCTTCAACTGCTTGTGGAGAGCATTCAAACGTTACTGTAAGTTTCGTGGTAAGACTAGACCTGATATGGCCAATGGATGCCCGGAAAAATTAGATTTTGAATTTATCAGTTGGATTCTTAAAGACGGTCGCTCTGACAAACAAAAATCAAACTATAAACAAGTTGTTGAGGACTACCCTCAAAAAATAAAGATTCTAAAACACCAACGCGATCTTGATCAATACCTAAAAGAACTCCCTGTTGCATCCAATACAGACCCTCTCAAGAGCTTGTAATTATTATACTGACAGTATTTACTCGTATATCTCGCTTTACCTTTTCTATTCTTATTCTTGAAAATTAAATTGTTTTTCATGTTCCAATTTTCTGAATATTCTGCTATAATATGATAATCACTTGGTCAAGAGACAAAAAACTATTCACTTTTAGAAAATAGCTGTCTCTAATCGACCTTTGGAATAGAGGAGGACACTGAATGACAACAAATGTAATGGCAAATTATAGCTACGGAGAAGATTGCTTCAAAGAAATTCCTAGCGTTTTGGCAACTTACCGTATTCAAAGCATTGCTTTCGTCGGTGGCAAACGTGCCCTAGACAGCTCAGAAGCCGAGGTTCGCTCTATTTTAGAGGAAGCAAATATTAAAGTCACAGGAAGCTTTGTCTATGGAACGGATTCAACACAATCTAACATTGACAAGTTAGTAGCCAACCCACAAGTTCAAGCCGCTGATGCTATCTTAGGTTTTGGCGGTGGAAAAGCTTTAGACACAGCTAAAATGGTAGCAAAAGAGTTAGGTAAAAATAGCTTTACTATCCCAACTATTTGTTCTAATTGCTCCGCAGGTACTGCCATTGCAGTTGTATATAATGATGACCATTCTTTCTTAAGATACGGCTATCCCGAGTCTCCACTTCATATTTTTATCAATACACGGATTATTGCACAGGCACCAAGCAAATATTTTTGGGCTGGTATTGGGGACGGTATTTCAAAAGCCCCTGAAGTAGAACGTGCTACCTTAGAGGCTAAGACCAATAAACTACCACATACTGCAGTGTTAGGACAAGCAGTCGCTCTGTCTTCAAAGGAAGCTTTTTATCAATTTGGTGAACAAGGTCTAAAAGATGTTGAAGCTAATTTAGCTTCGCGTGCAGTTGAAGAAATTGCGCTTGATATCTTAATCTCAACTGGCTATGCTTCTAATTTAGTTAATCAACCTGATTTCTACTACAATTCTTGTCACGCGCATGCATTTTACTATGGTACAACCGCTATTCAAAGACAAGGTGAATTCTTACATGGCGTTGTAGTTGCGTTTGGTGTGTTAGTTTTACATGCTTATTTCAACGAACTAGAAGAACTTGAAAAAGTAGCTCGTTTTAATAAGTCACTAGGTTTGCCAACAACTCTAGCTGACGTCTCTTTATCAGAAAAAGATATTCCAAAAATTGTTGAAATTGCAATGACTACTAATGAATACAAAAATACCCCTTTCGATCCCAAAATGTTTGCTCAAGCTATTTTAGCAGCAGACGCTTTCGGACAGACACTAGCCTAATAATTCACCAACTCGATTATTCCGATACAAAAATCCCTTAGACACATCATCTAAGGGGTTTTTGTTATTAATAAAGTAAAAATACTGCTCTCCATTATAGGAAGTTGCAGTATTAATTTAAATTCTTAGTATTGTATCAGTATTTTTAAATAACTGCTAAAAGATTATTTTTGTAGTTGTTTCAATTGTGCTAACTGATTTCCCAATGATACTAGCATTTCTGTCTGTAACTTTTGAATCTCTAACAATTCAAACTGATCTTGTTGTACCATATGATCAATCTTTTCGTGCAATAATCTAATTTCTAACTCAGAGGTTTTATTGACATTAAAGTCATTTCGAGCTTGCAAACGATCATAATCAGCAGCACGATTTTGACTCATCATAATAAGTGGTGCTTGGATTGCAGCAATCGTTGATAAAGCTAAGTTTAACAGGATAAATGGGTAAGGATCAAATTGAATACCAAAAGGCTTCATGATATTAACCAACATCCAAATAGCCATAATGGATACAAAAACGATAATAAAAGTCCAAGATCCGCCAAAACGTGCAACATCATCAGCAATTCGTTGACCGATAGTTGCTTGCTTGTTCAAACGCTCTTCAACGTTGAAGGGCTTCTCTTCTTCTTTCATCAAGGTAGTCACATTATATTTTATCTTCTCATTTTTCTGATTCGCTCGCTGAACAATTTCGTCAAGATAATTCATACAATAATGACTTAAATTTCCATACGAAATAAAGTCACTATCCAGAGCAAAAGGATAACGTGCTCTTATTAAACCTTTAATGCCTAAGTCTAAATCGGAAACAAATAGGCCTTCTGCTTCACTATAAACTTTTTGATCAATAAAATCGACACATACCATTTTTATACCTCCCTTTCTCAACCAAGATTTATTCAATATTTGAATACGGTCAAGCTAGCCAACAGGCTATAGGCTTTTGGTACTATATAAGTGAGTATTTGATACACCCCTATTAAGCTTTACAGCGTTATTTCGTTAGTCTAAAAAAATCGCTGACATCCATATTATGCCTTAATTTTATGCTACCCATCAAAATAACGCTTTATTCTAAGTCTATAAACTTAAAGAAAACTTAAATTAACTAATTTATCTTAGTATAGAAGGTGGCTTAAAAATCTAGTTTAACCTCTGTTTTGGTACGTAACTTTTATTATAATAATAAACGACCAACTAAAAAGTAAGAAAGTTAAGAGGACTTTCTTACTTGCTTTTTTTGTATATAGTCAATTAACTCAAGAGTCAGATCATAGCGTAAAAAGGGAGTAATCAAATAGATACCATTAAAATAGTTCAAGGCTTCATCAATCAAGGACTTACTCTCGTTTAAGGCCAAAGTTAAACAAGCTTCTTTGTCGTCCTTTACCTTTTCAAGAGCAGATAAAAATGACTCAGAAAGTTTAATACCAGGAACTTCATTGTGTAGAAAAACAGCGTTATTATAACTTGTTATTGGCATAATTCCGATAAAAAAGGGTTGTTCAACTGTTTTAGTAAGATCAGCTAATTCCTTTAACACAGAGTGATCAAATATTGGTTGTGTCATAAAATAATCAGCACCAGAAGCTACTTTTTTCTCAATCAATTTTACGGTTCGAGTAAGGTTTTTCACATTAGGATTAAAGGCAGCAGCAACTGTAAAATCTGTTGGACGTCTCAAGCTAGCACCACTATAAGATAAACCTTGATTAAGTTGTTTAATCAGAGAAAGGAGTTTAAAGGAAGTCACATCATAAACACTAGTCGCTCCTGGGAAATCACCAAGTTTAGTCGGATCTCCTGTTATGGCTAAAATATGGTTAAAACCTAATAATTCCATGCCCAACAGTCTAGACTGTAAACCAATTAAATTATGGTCACGACAAGCTATATGTAGTAAAAAGGGTGTGCTAATTTCATCTTTAAGCAAGCTAGCTATACTTAAATTACAAATACGTGTATTAGATAGTGAATTATCTGCTAAAGTAATTGCTGCAATACCTTTTTGGTCAATCGCTCGTATAGCCTTTTGAAACTGAACGATATCTAAATGCTTTGGAGGATCTAATTCTGCGATAATTGTTACTTCTTTTTTTACCTTATCCACTAGAGTATCTGTTCGTCTGATACGCCTAACAAAATCTTTTACAGGTATTATAGGAGTAACAACCTTTCGTTCAATAGGTTTCAATCCTCTAATAGATCGTTTCACAGCTCTAATATGATCTGGAGTTGTCCCACAACAACCACCAATAAGCCTAACTCCTTCTGCTACGAGAAGTTCTGCAGATTTTCCAAAATACTCTGAATTCTGACTAAACTGGTATTGACTATTCTCACCATCTAAAGATAACTGACTTGCATTAGGATAAACTGACAAATAAGACTGGGCAAATAAAGGAACTTGCTTCAATGATTGGATCATATGATAGGGTCCAAGGTGACAATTTAAGCCAATCACATCTGCACCTAGCATAACTAATTGGCTGAGCGCCTCTACAATAGGCTTTCCATTTGATGTTACCCCTGCTTCATGAAGAGAAATATTAGTAATAATTGGTAGATCAGTCATCTCCCTCACAATTTTTAAAACTGTCGTTATCTCCTCAATATCATAATAAGTTTCAAACAATAATCCGTCTAGCTGTCCTGTCGCCAATAAAGCCTCAACTTGTTCCAAAGTTTCTTCTACAATATTATCCAATGTTAAATCGCATTGTCTTTGAGAACGAAAACCTCCAACAGTACCTAAAATAAATGTTTCTTTACCCAAAGTCGCTTGATGAGCTATATTAACTGCTGCTTGATTGATAGAGACAACCTGATCTTCCAAACCGTAGTTCTTTAATCGATGACGTTGAGCCCCATAGGTATTCGTCTGAATAACATCTGCACCCGCTTCAATATAAGCTTGATGAATGGCTAGAACCTTTTCTGGATGTGTTACATTGTAGGATTCATGACAAGTATCTAGCCCATAAGTATAAAGGAGAGTTCCCATTGCACCGTCAGCTACTAGAATATCTGTTTTTAATTTCTCTAAAAACTTGGACATCTTCTTTACTCCTCCCTCATGGCAATCCTTTACTGATTAACCTATTAATTATCTAATTGCTGACGAACCTCTTTGGTAGCTGAAACAAGAACCTCCAAGGCAGCAATTGTTTCTGCTTCACGGCGTGTTTTTAAGCCACAATCAGGGTTTACCCAAAATTGCTCTTTTGATAGACATTTTAGTGATCGTTGAATATTGACAATAATTTCTTCCTTAGTAGGTATGCGAGGGGAATGAATATCATAAACACCCAGGCCAATTCCTAGAGGATAAACTGCTGTTTCAAAACTTTCAATGATGTCCCCATGACTTCTACTCGTTTCAATAGAAATAACATCTGCATCTAGTGCACGGATAGAATCAATAATTTCGTCAAATTTTGAATAACACATATGTGTATGAATTTGTGTCTCATCTTTCACAGATGAAGTTGCAATTTTAAAGGCCGCAACAGCATCATCTAAGTAAGCCTGTTGCTTTTGCTGGCGTAAGGGTAAACCTTCTCGAAGGGCTGCTTCATCCACTTGTATAATAGCAATACCTGATTGTTCCAAAAGTTGAATCTCATCTTTTATAGCCAAAGCAATTTGATTAAAAAGATCAGATCGGCTAATATCATCTCGCTCAAATGACCAGTTCGTTATAGTAATAGGACCTGTCAACATGCCTTTAACAGGTTTCTTAGTCAAACTTTGGGCATAAACCGTTTCTTCAAGGCTTAAGGGTTGAATATGTTTGACATCACCATAAATGATAGGTGGTTTGACCGCCCTTGAACCATAAGACTGTACCCAGCCTAATTTGGTTGTCGTAAAACCAGCTAACTTTTGACCAAAAAATTCAACCATATCAACACGCTCAAATTCGCCATGTACTAACACATCAAGATCAAGATCTTCTTGAATAGCAATCCATCTTCTAATTTCAGTTTTTATGAAATCTTTATAATCTGAGTCAGATAGATTTCCTCTTTTCCAAGCAAGGCGTTTCTTCCTAATTTCAGGTGATTGAGGAAAGGATCCAATAGTTGTTGTTGGTAAAATCGGTAACTGTAATTTTTCAGCTTGCAAAGCTTGGCGTAATTTATACGGACTTCGTTCAAGCTTTACTTCTGCTAATGATTCCAATGCTACATGACGAAAATCAGCAGCTTGAAGAGCTGAAAAACGAGATAAAGCTTCGTGATATCCCTTTGTTTTATTACCATCAAAAGCACTAGCTAATAGTTCTAATTCCTTTAGTTTTTCATCAGCAAATGATAAGCCATTCTTTAACACAGGGTCTAAATGTGTTTCGTATTTAGTCGTCACCGGTACATGTAAAAGACTTGAAGAAGGTTGAAGAGTCAATCGTTTAACAAAGGGACCTATCTCTTCCAATAAAGCCAACGTTTCTTCTAAATTTACTGCCCAGATATTTCGACCATTAACAATTCCTGCAAATAATTCTTTTTCGCGGAATAGACCTTGCTTAACAGCAGCTAAATTTTCCGCCCTACCATGTATAAAATCAAGGCCAAATCCCGTTACTGGCAGCTTAGAGAGTTTATCTAAACAGACTGCTGATTCAAAGTAGGTTTGAAAGATGAAGTGGGCTTGTGGTACTTCTCTTGCAAAAAAATCATAAACAGACTTAGCTATATCTACTAAAAGTTCACCTTCATCAGTTACAAATATCGGCTCATCAATCTGAATATAGGTGGCGCCTGCATCTATCAGATCTTGAAAGACCTGCTTATAAAGTGGTAATAACCGCTGAACAGTCGCTTCAAAGTCGACAATTCCTGATGATAAGGAAACATAGGTTATTGGACCAGTGATAACCGGCTTTGCTTTATCACCAACTACTTCCCTAGCTTCTAGATAAAGATCAAGTAAGTAATTATTCTGCAAGTGAGGTTTAGTCTCAACCTCCCATTCTGGGACTATGTAGTGGTAGTTGGTATTAAACCACTTTTTCATAGATGATGCGACATTATCTTTATCACCTCTTGCAATAGCAAAATAAAGGTCTAAATTCCTCTCATACTCATCGAAACGCTTTGGGATTACATTGAATTGAAATGACAAATCCAAAACATGATCATAACAAGAAAAATCCCCCACTGGAATAAGGTCAATACCTGCCTCTTTTTGTTTCTTTAAATGATTGATACGTAATTGTTTTAGTTGTTTTTCTAAATCTTTTTGTTCAAGATTCCCTGCCCAGAAAGCTTCGATCGCTTGCTTCCATTCGCGCTGTTCACCAAGACGTGGATACCCTAAATTTGAAACTTTTACCATAATTTCCTCCATCAAGTTATAGCTAATAACTAACCCTTTTAGTTTTATGAATTATTTTAGTCCATGAAAACTATAATATCAATAGCTTTTAATATTTTATATTTTTAGCGATTTATATAGTTTTAAACTATATAAACCACTATGGACCTTTTTATAAATTTTAAAACAGCAGCATGTAGATATCTTTAAAAAGCAATCTTACAATCAACTCATATTATCAAGATACAGAAAAATCTGTTGATATTATTAACAATTAGTCAAACTATTACACATCGGCTATCAAAAGTTCCTGTCTAGACAAAAACACAAAAAACGTATCTAGAAATAGATGCGTTTTTTGTGTTTTTATTAATCTTCCATTCCTACACGTTAAAATAGTAATCTCAATAAAGCCATAGTAACGATACCAGTAAGAACAGTGTAAAATAAATTTCGATATCGAATAGTGACAACTAGAGTTGGTATGCCAGCCAATAAATCTAACCATTTTAGTGTTGGCAATTGTCCTAATTTAACTGAAAAAAAGCTAGAGAATGTTAGGGCAAATAAAATAGAAAGAGGAAGAAATTTTAAAAATTTCACAAGACTATTTGGTAGCCCTTTGTATTTTACAAATATGAATGGAGCGACTCTTGGCACCCAAGAAACAACAAAACCTAAAAGAATAGCAAGAAAAACGGTACTATTTATCATCTAAAACAACTCCCACACTACATCCAACAACAGTCGCAAGCAATACTGATAAGGCTCCTGACAAAAAAGTAGCTAATAAGAAGTAACTTAAACCTACAGAAGCAAGAACATATACAACAAGTCGCTTTCCATCAGATAACATCCCAAACAACTGAAATACAAAGAGACCTATAAACATGGCGACTAATGCAAAGTCTAAACCAAACATTTCTGGATTAGGAATAGTACTCCCCAGTAAAGTTCCTATTATCGTTGAGATTACCCATGTCAAATAACTCATCACATTATTACCATGCATCCAACTAGGCGATACAACTTTGTGATGTAATGCTTCTCCAAGTAAAACGCCGTAGCTCTCATCTGTTATTAGAGTTCCTATGGCTAATTGATTCATTAGGTGAGCAGACTTGAAGATAGTAGTCGCGTGTAAACTCATTAACATATTTCTCAAATTAACTAAAAATACTGTCATCGTAATAGTCATCAAGTCTGCTTTTGCTAATAATAGCGCACACATAGCAAACTGAGCAGATCCCCCATATACCAAGGCACTCATAAGACCAACTTCTATTGCAGATAAATCTGATGCTGAAGCAACTATCCCAAACGCCAAGCCTATTGAGATATACCCTAAAGCTGTGGGCAAGGCATCTTTCACTCCCTCTTTAAATCCTTTTTCCATCATATCCCCCTAAATTTTCAGTATATTCAGTTATTATAGCACAACGGTGATTACTAAGAAAGAAGAGGAATGATTATTTATCTTTGCCAGCAATTAGACTAATAAATATCCTGTAATTATTCTATAAACCTTTGATATTGTAGCCATATAGTTGGACAATATTATTATTTTCATAGAATGATTTTTAAAAAATGCTTTAGGTACGGTCTTAAATTTACCACAAAATAATTTGTAATGAAAATTCAGAAAATTGTAGAAAATTTTGATTTTTTATGTTTTAATAGTTTTTGTAATTATTATGTTACAAGAAAAGGAGATTTTTATGAACACAAAACAGCGTTTTTCAATCCGGAAATATAAGTTAGGTGCCGTATCTGTACTTTTGGGAACCCTATTTTTTTTAGGTGGTATCACAAATGTAGCTGCTGATTCTGTCATAAATAAGCCATCTGATATTGCAGTTGAACAGCAAGTAAAAGACAGTCCAACGAGCATAGCAAATGAGACACCTACTAACAACACGTCATCAGCCCTTGCGTCGACAGCTCAAGACAATCTTGTTACAAAGGCTAATAATAGTCCAACAGAAACACAACCAGTAGCTGAGTCTCACTCTCAAGCCACCGAGACATTTTCCCCAGTCGCAAATCAACCGGTTGAAAGCACTCAAGAAGTTTCTAAAACTCCTTTAACCAAACAAAATTTAGCAGTCAAATCTACACCAGCTATTTCTAAAGAAACCCCTCAAAACATTGATAGTAATAAAATTATCACTGTCCCCAAAGTATGGAACACAGGCTACAAAGGAGAGGGAACTGTTGTAGCAATTATTGACTCAGGACTAGATATCAATCACGATGCTCTCCAATTAAATGATTCGACAAAAGCAAAATACCAAAACGAACAGCAAATGAATGCTGCTAAAGCAAAAGCTGGTATAAACTATGGAAAATGGTATAACAACAAAGTAATCTTTGGTCACAACTATGTTGATGTCAATACAGAGCTAAAAGAGGTGAAAAGCACTTCTCATGGTATGCACGTAACCAGTATCGCAACAGCTAATCCTAGCAAGAAAGATACAAATGAATTAATCTATGGTGTTGCTCCTGAAGCACAAGTAATGTTTATGAGAGTCTTCTCTGATGAAAAAAGAGGAACTGGACCAGCCCTTTATGTTAAAGCTATTGAAGATGCCGTTAAACTCGGTGCTGACAGCATTAATTTAAGTTTAGGTGGAGCTAATGGGTCTTTAGTTAATGCCGATGACCGACTTATAAAAGCTTTAGAGATGGCTAGACTCGCTGGCGTTTCTGTTGTTATAGCAGCAGGTAACGACGGTACATTTGGGAGTGGAGCATCAAAGCCTTCTGCTCTTTATCCTGATTATGGTTTAGTTGGTAGTCCATCAACAGCTCGTGAGGCCATTTCTGTAGCATCATATAATAATACAACACTGGTTAATAAAGTCTTCAACATTATCGGATTAGAAAACAACAGAAATCTCAACAACGGATTAGCTGCTTATGCAGATCCTAAAGTTAGTGATAAGACCTTTGAAGTAGGGAAACAATATGATTATGTTTTCGTAGGAAAAGGAAACGACAATGATTATAAGGACAAAACTTTAAATGGTAAAATCGCCTTAATTGAACGTGGAGATATTACTTTTACAAAAAAAGTCGTCAATGCTATTAATCACGGTGCTGTGGGAGCTATTATCTTTAATAACAAAGCTGGGGAAGCTAATCTAACAATGAGTTTAGATCCTGAAGCAAGTGCTATTCCTGCTATTTTTACCCAAAAAGAGTTTGGAGATGTTTTAGCTAAAAACAACTATAAAATTGTATTTAACAATATCAAAAATAAACAAGCCAACCCTAATGCAGGTGTCCTATCTGACTTTTCAAGCTGGGGGTTAACAGCAGACGGACAATTAAAACCTGACTTATCTGCTCCTGGAGGCTCTATTTACGCCGCTATCAATGATAATGAATATGATATGATGAGTGGGACAAGTATGGCTTCTCCCCATGTCGCTGGTGCTACTGCTCTAGTTAAACAATACTTATTGAAAGAACATCCAGAACTTAAAAAAGGTGACATTGAAAGAACTGTCAAATACCTTCTTATGAGTACTGCTAAAGCACACCTAAACAAAGATACAGGCGCTTACACCTCACCACGCCAACAAGGAGCAGGTATTATCGATGTCGCAGCAGCAGTTCAGACAGGATTATACCTAACTGGTGGGGAAAACAACTATGGCAGCGTTACATTAGGAAATATTAAAGATAAAATTTCCTTTGATGTTACTGTTCATAATATCAATAAAGTTGCAAAAGATTTACACTATACAACCTATTTAAATACTGATCAAGTTAAAGATGGCTTTGTCACATTGGCTCCTCAACAACTTGGTACATTTACAGGGAAAACGATACGGATTGAACCAGGGCAAACCCAAACGATTACAATTGATATAGATGTTTCGAAATACCATGACATGTTAAAAAAAGTAATGCCAAACGGCTATTTCCTAGAAGGCTACGTACGTTTTACAGACCCTGTTGATGGTGGGGAAGTTCTTAGTATTCCTTATGTTGGATTTAAGGGAGAATTCCAAAACTTAGAAGTTTTAGAAAAATCCATTTATAAGCTTGTTGCTAACAAAGAAAAGGGATTTTATTTCCAACCAAAACAAACAAACGAAGTTCCTGGTTCAGAAGATTATACTGCCTTAATGACTACAAGTTCAGAGCCTATCTACTCAACAGACGGTACTAGTCCTATCCAATTGAAAGCCTTGGGAAGCTATAAGTCTATAGATGGAAAATGGATCTTACAACTAGATCAAAAAGGCCAGCCTCATCTAGCCATTTCACCTAATGATGACCAAAATCAAGATGCCGTTGCAGTGAAAGGTGTTTTCTTACGTAATTTCAATAATTTAAGAGCCAAAGTCTATCGTGCAGATGATGTTAATTTACAAAAACCACTATGGGTAAGTGCTCCCCAAGCAGGAGATAAAAATTACTACAGCGGAAATACTGAAAATCCAAAATCTACATTTTTATATGACACAGAATGGAAAGGAACCACTACTGATGGTATTCCTTTAGAAGATGGAAAATACAAATACGTTTTAACTTATTACTCTGATGTCCCTGGCTCTAAGCCACAACAAATGGTGTTTGATATCACTTTGGATAGACAAGCTCCTACACTAACAACAGCAACTTATGACAAAGATAGACGTATCTTCAAAGCTCGTCCTGCAGTAGAACACGGGGAATCTGGTATCTTTAGAGAACAAGTTTTTTACTTAAAAAAAGATAAAGATGGTCATTATAATAGCGTCTTACGTCAACAAGGAGAAGACGGTATCCTTGTTGAAGATAACAAAGTATTTATCAAACAAGAAAAGGATGGTAGCTTTATTCTACCTAAAGAGGTTAACGATTTCTCTCATGTCTACTATACTGTTGAAGATTATGCAGGCAATCTAGTATCAGCAAAACTCGAAGATTTGATCAATATTGGCAATAAAAATGGTTTAGTAAACGTCAAAGTGTTTAGCCCTGAGCTTAACAGTAATGTCGATATTGATTTCTCTTACTCTGTCAAAGATGACAAAGGTAATATCATCAAAAAGCAACATCACGGGAAAGACCTCAATTTATTGAAATTGCCTTTTGGTACCTATACGTTTGATCTATTCTTATACGATGAGGAACGAGCAAATCTAATCAGTCCCAAAAGTGTCACTGTAACTATTTCTGAAAAAGATAGCCTTAAAGACGTCTTATTTAAAGTTAACTTACTCAAGAAAGCAGCCTTACTCGTTGAATTTGACAAGCTTTTACCAAAAGGAGCAACAGTCCAGTTGGTTACTAAGACAAATACTGTTGTTGATCTACCAAAAGCAACTTATTCTCCTACTGACTATGGTAAAAACATACCTGTAGGAGACTATCGTTTAAACGTAACGCTGCCTAGTGGGTATAGCACTTTAGAGAACTTAGATGATTTACTTGTATCCGTAAAAGAAGATCAGGTAAACCTAACAAAATTGACGCTGATTAATAAAGCTCCTCTGATTAATGCCCTAGCAGAACAAACTGATATTATTACCCAGCCTGTGTTTTATAATGCTGGAACTCACTTAAAAAATAATTACCTAGCTAATCTTGAAAAGGCACAAACTTTAATTAAAAATAGAGTGGAACAAACAAGTATTGATAATGCTATTGCTGCTTTGAGAGAAAGTCGCCAAGCTCTTAACGGTAAAGAAACAGATACTTCTTTACTGGCAAAAGCTATTTTAGCTGAAACAGAAATCAAGGGAAACTATCAATTTGTTAATGCTAGTCCATTAAGCCAATCAACTTATATCAATCAAGTCCAATTGGCGAAAAACCTTCTACAAAAACCTAACGTCACTCAATCAGAAGTAGACAAAGCCTTAGAAAATCTTGATATTGCTAAAAATCAATTAAATGGTCATGAAACTGATTACTCTGGTTTACACCATATGATAATTAAAGCAAACGTTCTGAAACAAACATCATCTAAATATCAGAACGCCAGTCAATTTGCTAAAGAAAATTATAATAACCTTATCAAGAAAGCAGAATTGCTGCTTTCCAATAGACAAGCTACACAAGCTCAAGTTGAAGAGTTATTAAACCAAATAAAAGCAACCGAACAAGAGCTTGATGGCCGTGATAGAGTTTCTTCCGCAGAGAATTATAGTCAATCACTCAATGATAATGACTCTCTCAATACCACACCTATCAATCCGCCAAATCAGCCCCAGGCGTTGATATTCAAAAAAGGCATGACTAAAGAAAGTGAGGTTGCTCAGAAGCGTGTCTTAGGGGTGACTAGCCAAACCGATAATCAAAAGGTAAAGACAAACAAGCTTCCTAAAACAGGCGAAAGCACTCCTAAAATAACCTATACAATATTGCTATTTAGTCTCTCTATGCTAGGTCTGGCAACAATCAAACTAAAGTCTATCAAAAGAGAATAAAATACTTTAAAAAATAGAGCAAGGCATCAATTACTAGCTATTAATAGTTAGTGACTGGTGCCTTTTTGAGGAGCTTAAAATGATGTTCCTAAAGACCTTTTCTCTGCAGTATCTTGGTTTATAACACCATAACACTTCAAAGAATGGGAAAAAAACTCTTTTTTTGTTATATTTGATATGACATAAACAGCTAGCTAAAAGTCAAATTATAACTATGGGTATTGAGGTATACATGACAAAAATAATTTATTTCGCTGATGATGAAAAGAATATTCGTGACTTGGTGGTTCCTTTTTTAGAACATGATGGTTTCACTGTTCGAGCATTTGAAACTGGAGACCTTCTCTTAGAAGCCTATAAAAACCAAAAACCCGATTTAGTTATATTAGACATAATGATGCCTGGAACTAATGGTTTAGATGTTATGAAAAGCATCCGCCAATATGATAATATTCCTATTATCATGTTAACAGCTAGAGATTCTGATGTTGATTTCATTACGGCTTTTAATTTAGGAACTGACGATTACTTCACCAAGCCTTTTTCACCTATAAAACTTAGTCTACATGTTAAAGCATTGTTCAAACGCCTTGATGAAAAAGCAATCAAAAATGACACTCAGTATCAGTTCCTAGATTTAACTCTGGATACCGAAAAGCGAATAGCCCTATTATCAAATGAAGAAATGCCCTTAACCAAGACAGAATTTGATTTTCTTTTAGTATTAATTGAAAAACCTGAAACTGCTTTTTCTAGGGAAACACTGCTTAATCGTATTTGGGGATTTGATGATATTGAAAGCAGAGCAGTTGATGACACTATTAAACGATTACGTAAAAAATTTAAGCAATACCACAGTCAGGTTAGTATCAAAACTGTCTGGGGTTACGGCTTCAAATTAATCAAAGAGGACAAATGAAAAAGAAAAGTTTAATTAGCAATCTTATCCTTATTAATAGCATCACTCTATTTCTTGGTTTTTACCTCATCTATTTTTCTGTCAACTATGTCATTAAAGACTATGTCCATCAAATGACAAGGAATTCCATGCAGGCGAATTTCACCATTTTAGATAGTATCTATAACAACAAGAAAATACCAGATGAAAATATGGTTAACCAAGATAGCATCTTTGTTTGGTCTTACTATGCTATTTTTGACCAGCATTATCGTATGAAATATGGCACTGATAATCATAAAAAAGAGAGCCATGATATTATTCGCTATCTTACCCAAAAAAGATTGTGGCAAATTTCTAAGGAAAAAGATGGTATGTTTGTAACCATCAAGAAAAAAACCTATTATGTAATGACCAAAGACTACTCTGGTATCCTTGTTGATGGTAGCATAAAAAAAGTTCCTAAAGCACAGTCGCAACTTTTTCATGTGATTAACTTTTCAGACATTACTTACACCCAGCATCTAATTACTAAAATTAATCATTTTCTTATAGTTATCTTAGTACTAACCTATATTCCCATGCTATTTATTATGAGGAAGACTTTCACTGGAATTAGAGAATCTATTCAATCAGTACAAACTTATATTTCCAGCCTTTGGAAAAATCAAGGCAATCATCAATCTAGTCAAAAAGAAATTGTCTTTTCTGATTTCGATCCTCTTCTACTTGAGAGCCAAGAAATGGCAAATCGAATCTACCAAGCAGAAGAGAGCCAAAGAAACTTCTTTCAAAATGCCTCCCACGAGTTACGGACACCTTTAATGTCCATCCAAGGATATACTGAGGGAGTTCAAGAGGGTATTATTGATGCCGAGCTCGCACACTCTGTTATTCTGCAAGAGAGCAAAAAAATGAAACAGCTCGTAGACGATATTATCTTACTCTCTAAATTAGATAGTAACTTAAGTGATCAAAAAGATGAATTTTCTTTAAATGAATTACTTAATAGTATTATTGCTTATTTCAAACCCCTAGCTAATAAACAAAAGATTAGTATTACTTATAGACCAGACAAGCATGAAAAGTTACTAAAAGGTAACGAAGAGTTGATTCAACGAGCTATCAATAATATCCTTAGTAACGCACTACGCTATGCTGTTTCTCATATTGAAATCTCTTACACAAATCAAAAACTAACTATCTCAAACGACGGACCAGCCATTTCAAAAGAAGACTTGCCTTATATTTTCGATCGCTTCTATAAAGGACATGGCGGCCAAACAGGTATTGGACTTGCAATGACTAAAGAAATTATCAAGCAACATCATGGTAATATCATCGCTGAGAGTGATTCGACCTCAACAACTTTTACGATTTATTTCAATTGCCACAAAATTGCCTAACTTTTCCTACAAAAATTCAAAGAAGTTATTGCTTTTTTAACCTATAATACCTATAGATCAAAAAGTTATTCTAAAAGAAAGTGAGTTTTTATATGTTACATTCTAAAAAAATACATTCCTTATCGCTTATTGCCGTTCTCTCTTTAGCAACATATACGAGTTTACAACCAAATCATGTAACGGCTGAACAATCACAAAAAACATCAACTGTTCATATGAGTCAAAAAACTATTGAACATAAGTTAAAAGTTGCAGATAAAGAAGCTGCTCCTCTCTACGCTAAAATCGACCATATCCAACGACATATTGAAGTCAAAAAAGCAAAAGATTTAAAAGTTATTGAATTGTATATTAACAAAGATATCAACCAACTAGAGAAGCAAAATAAACGTCTACTAACTAAATTCTATACTTCTATTGATAATCAAACATGGGATAGCACAAGTGAAGTCAAAAAATTGATTGATAAGACAAACCTATCCACTAACGAAAAAGATAGATTAAAATTATATTTTGAACAACGTGCTTACCTTGAGACAAGGTTGAACGACCGCTATCAAAAATTTGATAACTCTATTGAAAACCAAAATAAAGAACTAAAAATATTAACGTCAAAAATAGAAAAAATCTATCAAAAACATGGTATTACAAAAGAGGTATTAAAAACTTACTATGCTAAAAAAACAGTACGAGCTGACTGATTTAGCTAAAAATAGAAAAATCCCAAAAGTTAAACTTTTGGGATTTTATACGCGTAAATATCACTATTTCTAGTAAAATCTTTATCTTATTTCACCACAATATTAACGAGTTTGTTTGGTACTGCGATGACTTTGATGATGTCTTTGCCTGCGATTTCGGCTTGGACTTTTTCGTTAGCAAGAGCAAGATCTTGCAATTCTTCGCGTGAAAGGTCTTTAGCAACGACGAGTTTAGCTTTGACCTTACCTTTGATTTGGACAACGATTTCGATTTCGTTTTCAACCAATTTGCTTTCGTCATAGCTTGGCCATGGCACGTAAGAGATTGACTGTCCTGAGGCTGTCAAGACTTGCCAGAGTTCTTCACCTAAGTGCGGTGCGAATGGTGCAATCAATTGAACAAAGCCTTTGGCATAGTCGCTAAAGAGTTTGTCTTCCTTGTTGGCTGCATTGACAAAGACCATGAGTTGAGCGATAGCTGTGTTGAATTTCATTTGGTCAACTTGCTCAGTAACTGCCTTAACAGTTTCGTTGTAAACCTTGTCAAGAGCTCCGCTATTTTCCTCAGTGATCTCTTTAGTCGTGATCAAACGGTAAACACGGTCCAAGAACTTACGTGAGCCTTCAAGACCTTCTTCAGACCAAGCGATTGAAGCATCGAGTGGTCCCATGAACATCTCGTAAACACGAAGGGTGTCAGCACCGTACTGCTCAACAACATCATCTGGATTGACAACGTTCTTAAGTGATTTAGACATCTTAGCAGGTGCTTGTTCAAGCTCTTCACCAGTTTCCACATGGAAGAAGCTGCCATCACGTTTTTCAACCTTGTCAGTTGCCACAAGAGCACCACGGCTGTCGCGGTAGCTTGTTCCCAAAATCATCCCTTGGTTAAAGAGTTTTTGGAATGGCTCTTTGGTAGGTACGACACCGAGATCATAAAGAACCTTGTGCCAGAAGCGAGCATAGAGAAGGTGAAGCACGGCATGCTCTGCACCACCGACATAGATATCAACTGGCAACCATTGTTTGAGGAGTTCCTCGTCAGCTAGTTTTTCAGTGTTGTGTGGATCGATGTAGCGGAGATAGTACCAGCTTGAACCTGCCCATTGTGGCATGGTGTTGGTCTCACGACGACCTTTAACGCCATCTTCACGAGTGACTTCCAACCAGTCTGTCAAGTTAGCAAGTGGGCTCTCACCAGTACCTGAAGGACGGATATCCTTAGTAACTGGAAGAACTAGTGGCAATTCGCTCTCAGGAACCGCAGTTGATGTTCCATCTTCCCAGTGGATGATTGGGATTGGCTCACCCCAGTAACGCTGACGGCTGAAGAGCCAGTCACGAAGACGGTAAGTAACTTTCTCATTACCAACACCTTCTGCTTCAAGCCACTCGACCATTTTGGCAATAGCTGCCGCTTTGTCGAGACCATCTAGGAAGTCTGAGTTGATGTGAAGACCGTCTTCTGTAAAGGCAGCCTCTTCAACATTCCCACCTTCAAGAACTGGAATGATGTCTAGGTTGAATTGTTTTGCGAATTCCCAGTCACGTTCATCGTGAGCTGGAACTGCCATGATAGCACCTGTACCGTAGCTAGCAAGGACATAGTCCGCAATCCAAACTGGAATTTCTTTACCATTAACTGGGTTAATGGCATAGGCACCTGTCCAGACACCAGTTTTTTCTTTGGCAAGGTCTGTACGAGCAAGGTCTGATTTGAGACTCGCTTGACGTTTGTATTCGGCAACGGCTTCTGCTTGGTCAGCTGTTGTAATAGCATCAACCAAGGCATGCTCAGGAGCAAGAACTGCGTAAGTCGCACCAAAAAGGGTGTCAGGACGTGTTGTAAAGACAGTGAAGTCCTTATCTGTATCCTTAACCTTGAAGGTTACATTAGCACCAGTTGATTTACCAATCCAGTTGCGTTGCATGTCCTTGATTGACTCTGGCCAGTCAACTTCTTCCAAGTCTTCCAGCAAGCGCTCTGCATAGGCAGTGATTTTGAGCATCCATTGGCGCATTGGTTTTCTGACAACTGGGTAGCCACCACGTTCTGATGTACCATCTGGAAGAACCTCTTCGTTGGCGATAGCTGTTCCCAATTCTTCAACCCAGTTAACTGGAACTTCAGCTTCGTAAGCTAGACCTTTTTCATAAAGCTTGGTAAAGATCCACTGTGTCCACTTGTAGTAGTTAGGGTCAGTTGTGTTAACTTCACGATCCCAGTCGTATGAGAAACCAAGAGCATTAATCTGGCGTTTGAAGTTAGCGATGTTTTCAGCTGTAAACTCAGCTGGGTCATTACCAGTATCCATAGCGTACTGCTCAGCAGGAAGTCCAAAAGCATCCCAACCCATTGGGTGGAGGACATTGTGACCTTGGGCACGTTTGAAACGGCTGAGAATATCCGTTGCTGTATAGCCTTCTGGGTGACCAACGTGGAGACCAGCTCCAGATGGGTATGGGAACATATCTAGGGCATAAAACTTAGGTTTTGATGCGTCTGTTCCTGTTTTAAAGGTATGATTATCTGCCCAAAAAGCTTGCCATTTGGGTTCGATTTCTTTGTGATTATAGAATGTCATCGCACTTCTCCATGTCAAAAAAGTATAGTCTTCTTATTATAACACGAAAAATAGCAATAAAAAAGGTGAAAATACCCTCAACAGCAGGTTCTCTCCCCACTTATCCTTGACAATAAACTAAACTTACTCTATACTATTTCCAAATGACATAATGCTTTAACCGTGTCCTGTGAGACATATAAGCGACCAAAATAGGATTCTATACAGAAATCCTACTATTTTTGCGAGCGTTTATAGAACTCAAGGGTAGCAGCTTGAGTTTTTTCTTTTACATTATAATGAGTTGAAGCAGCTATGACATCTCTGTTTTAGAATTTTTTCTATTGACAGTATTTAATAACGGTGGTCTGTGAGCCATCATTAAAGGAGGAGACTTATGTCACCATTAAATATCAATAAGAATAATTGGCGCGCCCTAATCGCTGCCATTGTCGCATCCGGAACCGATGATTTAAATATCATGTTCCTTGCATTTTCTATGTCAACTATCATTACTGATCTTCATTTATCTGCGGCACAGGCTGGTTGGATTGGGACAATTACCAACTTGGGAATGCTCGTGGGAGGACTAATCTTTGGTTTATTAGCTGATCGCTACAATAAATTTAAAGTTTTCAAATGGACGATTCTAATCTTTTCAATCGCAACTGGTTTAGTTTTCTTCACTACTAATTTATCATATCTCTATATCATGCGCTTCATTGCAGGAATTGGCGTTGGTGGCGAATATGGTATCGCTATTGCCATTATGGCAGGAATTGTCCCAACTAATAAAATGGGCCGGATTTCTTCACTAAATGGTATCGCTGGTCAAGTTGGATCTATTAGCTCAGCACTCTTAGCAGGATGGCTAGCTCCAGCACTCGGTTGGCGGGGACTTTTTCTCTTTGGCCTTCTCCCTATAGTTCTCGTCCTATGGATGCAATTTGCTGTTGATGATAAAGATATCTTAGATCAATATAATACAGACGCAGATGATGAACCTCTAGATATCAGTATAAAAGCTTTATTTGATACTCCTGTATTAGCCACACAGAGCCTAGCACTAATGGTTATGACAACTGTTCAGATTGCCGGATACTTTGGCATGATGAACTGGTTACCAACTATTATCCAAACCAACTTAAACGTTTCTGTCAAGAATTCATCATTATGGATGATTGCAACCATTCTTGGAATGTGCCTTGGCATGCTAGTATTTGGTCAATTGTTAGATAAATTTGGACCGCGTTTAGTATACGGGTGTTTCCTTCTATCATCTGCAATTTGTGTCTATCTCTTTCAATTCGCAACAACAATGCCTTCTATGATTATAGGCGGGGCAGTTGTCGGATTCTTTGTTAATGGTATGTTTGCAGGCTATGGTGCCATGATTACACGTCTCTATCCACATCATATTCGTTCAACAGCTAACAATCTTATCTTAAATGTTGGTCGTGCAATAGGTGGCTTTTCATCTGTTATCATCGGAATGATTCTAGACGTTTCAAATGTCTCTATGGTCATGCTTTTCTTAGCAAGTCTCTATATCGTTAGTTTTTTATCAATGCTAAGCATTAAGCAATTAAAACGTCAAAAATATCACACTAATTTAACACAATTAGATGTCAAACCAACTGACTGATATTACAAAACAGTATTCCTCAATTGAGAAATACTGTTTTCTTTATTTCATTAGATAACTATTCAGCTCAGGCATCACACTTTTAGCATCTTTCATACCAAGCTGATAAATACTATCAAGTTTATCCGGATTCTTCTCTAAGCGGCCAATAACCAAGCTCTTACTCGGTCTAATTGCAAATAGATCGCCTGTTTTTTCAAGGCTCATGACCTTTTCAAGACTATTATTATACTGTTGGTACCGATTCGAGGCTGTCTTTACAAAATTAGGATATTTCCTATACAGAGTTTTATACAATCGTCCACTTGAAGGCTTTTTCTGATAATTGAGCGGCCTAGTCATCACAACAATCAACTTGTCAAATCCTAAACCACGGGCAAAATCAACGGGAATACTATCAGATAAACCACCATCTAAGTACTTTTTCCCCTGCCAATCAACCATCTTTGAGACTACTGGTAATGCTGAACTAGCACGTAAAATTTCCATTTGTTCAAAAACACTATCAATTTTAAAATATTCAGGTTTACCAGATGTCATCTCTGTAGCAACTACGTAAAAATCAATACTTGATTTTTTAAATGCTTCATCGTCAAATACATCCAATTTCATAGGAACTTCATAATAGGTGAAATCTTTATTAACAAAATTCCCTGTTCGAAACCATGACCTTAGACTCATATATTTAGGGTGGGATAAATACTTTTTATTGTATCGCAAAGCCCTCTCTCGTTGTCTAGATACAAAATTAACACCAAACAATGCACCAGCAGAGACAGATACGATACCATCTATTTTTATTCCTGCATCTAGAAAAGCATCTAAAACTCCAGCAGTATAAAGACCTCTCATTCCGCCACCCTCTAAAACTAAACCAACAGACAACATAGGCAATCACTTTCTAATATTGATATTTGATTAAAGTATAGCAAAATATAGCTGTTTTTTCTGAAAAAGAATATGTTGTACTATATAAACTCCATAATTAATTTAATAATAATTTCTGAATCACACTCACCTATGATAGAATAATACTAATAGTTTTTAAATTTATATTTACTATATCTAACTAATATAAATAAAGGATTTTTTATGACTTATCAAAAAACAGTTGTTTTGGCTGGTGATTATTCCTACATTAGACAAATTGAAACCACATTAAAATCTCTCTGTGTCTATCATGAGAATCTCTCAATTTTTATTTTTAATCAAGATATTCCTCAAGAATGGTTTTTAGCTATGAAAGATAGGGTTGGACAAACTGGAAATCAAATTCAGGATGTAAAGCTCTTCCATGATCACTTATCCCCAAAATGGGAAAATAAAAAGCTTAATCATATTAATTATATGACCTATGCTCGTTATTTCATACCTCAGTACATCTCAGCTGATACAGTTTTATATCTTGACTCTGACTTAGTTGTTACTACTAATTTAGATAACCTCTTTCAAATTTCACTAGACAATGCATATTTAGCTGCAGTTCCAGCTCTTTTTGGGCTTGGATATGGGTTTAATGCTGGAGTAATGGTAATTAACAACCAACGTTGGCGACAAGAAAATATGACTATTAAATTAATTGAAAAAAATCAAAAGGAAATTGAGAATGCCAACGAAGGGGATCAAACAATTCTTAATCGCATGTTTGAAAATCAGGTAATTTATTTAGATGATACCTACAATTTTCAAATTGGTTTTGATATGGGAGCTGCTATCGATGGGCATAAATTTATTTTTGACATCCCAATTACCCCACTCCCAAAAATTATTCACTACATTTCGGGAATCAAACCTTGGCAAACATTATCAAATATGAGACTCCGTGAGGTATGGTGGCACTATAATTTACTTGAATGGTCAAGTATCATATCTAGTAAAAAAGTATTTGGTTTAGACCACCCAATTAAAACACAAAATTATCGTCTCAATTTCCTTATTGTTACAACTTCTGATTGTATACCATCTATCTCAGAATTAGTCACTGCCCTTCCAGATTGTCTATTTCACATTGCAGCACCAACAGTTATGTCTGACATTCTTATAAGCCTATTAGCTTTTGAAAATATCCGCCTTCATAAAACTTACACTCCACCTATTATTGATAAATTATTAGCAGAAGCTGATATTTATCTTGATATTAATGTTTTTGGAAAAATGGAGGGCATTCTACAGAAAATGTCACAATCTGAAAAACCAATTCTTACTACAAGAGAATGCAATAGCCAGCTTGTTCCAGAAACAGTTTTTGCATCTATCGATGATTTAATTAATTATCTTCAGTCTATATAAAAAAATTGGCATCCATTCACTATATACCCAACATTATTCTAAACACTTAACTAGGAGAATTTAAATGGAAAAAGCAGTTGCACTTGCAGTTGATTCAAACTACTTGGATAAAGCCTTAGTAACAATAAAGTCTATTTGTGTTTATAATAGAAATATAACTTTTTATTTATTCAATCAAGATACCCCAGTTGAATGGGTACGTAATATAAACAGGAAACTAGAGCCTCTAGGATCAAAACTGATTAATGTTAAAATATATAACTATGATATTGCTCATCTAACGACTTTTCTAACTGTTAGTACATGGTTTAGATTATTTTTAGCAGATTATATACCTAGTTCACGTGTACTTTATTTAGATTCAGATATTATCGTTAACACTAATCTTGATTACTTATTTGAACTAGATTTTAAAGGTTATTACTTAGCAGCCGTCAAAGATCCCCATAAAAATGAAGAAGGAGGGTTTAATGCTGGCATGCTTTTAGCTAATCTAGAACTATGGCGGGAAGATGGGCTCACTAAAACATTACTAAAAACAGCTGAAGAACTCCACCGAGTTGTCAAAACAGGGGATCAAAGTATCTTGAACATTGTTTGCCATAATCGTTGGTTATCTCTGAACAAAACATGGAACTTTCAAACTTATGATGTCGTTAGCCGCTATAATCATCGATCTTATTTATATCTAAACATAGAAAATAGAACTCCTAATATTATACATTTTTTAACTAGTGACAAACCTTGGAATGAAAATAGCGTTGCAAGGTTTAGAGAACTATGGTGGTATTACTTCCAACTTGATTTTTGCCAATTAACCGGCAAGCAAAGAAAAGTGATTTCTTACGAAAAGTCCATGGAATTGCTTTCTGTTTCAGATATTCATCTTTTCACTCTTACATCTTCCGATAATTTAGAACACATTGAATCGCTAATTTGTAGATGTCCTACTGTTCAATTCCATATTGGTGCCTACACAACAGTGTCAAATAAACTTAGCAAACTAGAACAATATCCAAATGTCCTAGTTTACCCTGAATTAATTGAGGCAAGAATTGAAAAATTAATAACATTAGCCACTGCATACCTTGATATTAATCATGGTCCAGAAGTAGGTAATATTTTACAAAGAGTTCATTTGAAACAAAAGCCAATTTATTCTTTCAACAACACGTCTCATCAAGAGAATATAACCAAACATATCGTTAATCATAATTCTATTGATAATATGGTTGTTTTAATTAACGAATTAAACCTAAATCAATTATAAATTAACAAAAATCCATCTTTATTTTAAGATGGATTTTTCAGAAGTTTTATAATTCTGCAACTTGGTACAACTCAAGTTCTGCTTGTGTTTCTGAGCCGAACATGTTGATCATTAATTTAACTTTGTTATTCTCAATCTCAACTACACGTCCTTCTTGTCCGATGAAAGCACCATCAATGATTTGAACAACATCACCTTCCTTGATATTAGTATCAAAGACATCAACGGTTTGTCCCATTGAGATGAGTATTGAACGAATCTCTTCTTCTAACAACGGTGTTGGTTTAGAGCGATTGCCGTGTGATCCAACAAATCCAGTAACGTTTGGAGTATTACGAACAACAAACCAGGCTTCATCAGTCATTACCATTTCCACAAGTACATAACCCGGGAAGCGATTTTCTTCAATTTCTTTTGTTTTCCCATTTTTCTCAACATTTACAGTTTGAGTAGGGATTTCCACACGCAAAATGTTGTCTAACATATTATAAGTTTGCGCACGTTGCAAGAGATTTTCCTTTACTTTATTTTCATAACCTGAGTAGGTTTGGAGTACAAACCAACCCTTATCAAAAGAATCTAACATAAGTTTTCCTTTCCTTAATAAAAAAGCCTTTTACGGCTTATTGGACTGCTATTTTCAATATATATTATAAAGAAAATAAAATAAGCTGTCAATTAAAGTACCGACTAAATCATTCTAAAATTCAAATAAAAAAGGCAAAGTTCTGATGAGGTTTGCCTTAAGATTTTGAAAGGATAGACCTTTCGGTTTATGTTTAAAAATAAATTTAATTTTTTTTATGCTTTAAAACTATCGTAATAAGACCTGCACTTAACATAACAATTAGTGATACAATTGCTAAGAGTGGACTTGCGGCTTCACCCGTTGATGGTAATTTTTTACTATACTTTTTGTTTTCAATAGCTTTTTTAGCCGCCAAGTTTCCGCTAGTATTAACCGATTTTTTGGTTGCTGGTTTGGCCTCTGGTTTAGCTTCTAGCTTAGCCTCTGGTTTAGCTTCTGACTTAGCCTCTGGTTTAGCTTCTGGCTTAGCCTCTGGTTTAACGTCTGGTTTAGCTTCTGGCTTAACGTCTGGCTTAGCTTCTGGTTTGGCCTCTGGCTTAGCTTCTGGCTTAGCTTCTGGCTTAGCTTCTGGTTTGGCCTCTGGCTTAACGTCTGGTTTAGCTTCTGGCTTAACGTCTGGTTTAACGTCTGGCTTATCCTCTGGTTTGGCCTCTGGCTTAACGTCTGGTTTAACGTCTGGTTTAACGTCTGGCTTAGCTTCTGGCTTAACGTCTGGTTTGGCCTTTGGTTTAACGTCTGGCTTAGCTTCTGGTTTAACGTCTGGCTTAGCTTCTGGTTTAACGTCTGGCTTAGCTTCTGGTTTAACGTCTGGCTTAGCTTCTGGCTTAACGTCTGGTTTGGCCTCTGGCTTAACGTCTGGTTTGGCCTCTGGTTTGGCTTCTGGTTTGGCTACTTTTTTATCTTTTAATTCTAAACTTTGTAAAGCATCACGTAGCTTGTTAGCTAATTGATTTGCTTGATCAGTGGTAATAAATTTTCCCTCTTCCACATGATCATAAGCTTGGTCAACAGCTTTTTGAACTGCAAGTATATCTACGTATTTGTCCTTTACTTGATCATCTTTAAGCAGATCTTTAGCTTGATTATACCATGTAGTCAATCTTGTCAAGGCTTCTGGTGACAAAGCTGGTTTTGCAGCTTCTGTAGGTGCTTGTTTAGGTACTTGAATATTTGGTTTGGCCTCTGGTTTGGCTTCTGGCTTAACGTCTGGTTTTTTATCTTCTTTAGTACCTCTGGTAAGGTCTTGAAGTTCTTTTAAAAGCTTTTTGACTTCATCAAGCATTTTTTTTGCTTCATCAAGTCCACTTTGACCAGTCCAAACACTCCTATTTCCGAAAGTTTGTTTATCTCTAAACCTATTCAAATAAGTTCCCACAGAGTCTGCATAATATCCAGGTGTAGGCAAAATACTTTTATGCTTTTCATAAATTTCTTTAGCCTTTTTAGATAACGCTAATCCTTTTGAACTTATTCTTTCAATTTTTTTAGCATACTGCTTTTGTAAGTTTTTCTGGGCAACTTCCTGTGCTGCTTGCTTAATACTATTTAAAGCATTCATTGCAGCAGTAATATTGAGCTTACCTTCATTATACTGTTTCACTACATTATCAATTGCAGTATTATATCTCAACATTTCATCGTTAGATAAATTTTCTAACTTAGCAATTTCTTGCTTTTTACCATTGGCCTGATTTACCAACGTTTCTTTATTGGAATTAACAACTTTTTTAGCTTCTGCTACAAACTCATCAACTTGACTCTTAGTGCTAGCTCTTTGAATTTTTTCTTTATATTCTTCTAAGACTTCGGGGCTTATATTTTTTATTAAGGCCACGTCATTTTGAGCCATTTGCTTAGCTTTTGTTGATTCAGCATTATTCAGTTGCGTGGCTTGAGTTACAAATTTAAGAATAAGTTGCGAATCTTTTGAAGAGCTAATAGATTTAACTAAAATATCTTTTTGGTCTGATGAAAGGAAACCTAATGACTTAATGATATCTTGAGAACGTCTTGACTGCTTACCTAGTTCTTGATCACTAACTTTAGCATGTGTAGTTACACTTGGTTTATTTTGCTTACCAATTTGTCCTTGATATAAAATATTTCTAATTTCTGCTTCAGTACTATTAATTAATTGTGGAAGTGTATCCTGTGATGCTCTATTAAAATCATTTACTCTACTTAAAAGTATAGCAATAGCTTTGTCATTACCACGATATTTAGAAATCAAATTCTTCAGAGTAACCGCCCCTAAATTAACTTGTTTCTTATGAGGAATTGAAGCCGATATTCCTGAACTAGTATCCGCGTGTACAATACCACTACATACAGCAAACGCTGCTGACATTGAGGCCAAACCATAAGCTGTTTTTCTTAAAAAGTATTTTACTTTTTTTTCGTTATTATTCATATTCGCTCCTTTATATAGTTAGTTGAAAATCCTAATTTATTAGGATAGGACCACGTTTATTTTAATTTAATTTGAGTTCCTTAACTAATTATATAACTTGGAGTTTTTTATTTCAACACTTTTCTTTAATTTATTTACATTTTATTAAAATAAACATCTTTTTTTTAATGTTTTTTTGCTCAACAATCTAGTAAAAATAATCAAAAGATTATTTTTTTATAATTTAATCGGATATATATGTTATTTTCCACACAAAAAACCCTTAGTAAAATCTAAGGGTTTGGGTTGTTTCTATCTAAAATAATCTATTATTAAAATCGATTAATCAAGTCCATGACTCCTGCGGCTAACAGTTTGTCAAAGATGTAGATAACGATTGTGAAAAATACAGTGTATTCCAAGATGGAAATAAAATCTTTCCAACGTTGTTTTCGATTTGGCCAAGTAGTGTCACGCAATACTTGAAAAATCCCTTTGACAAACATTATCAGTTCTCCTTTTTGCAGTTTGTTACGCTATATCAACGCGTTTCTTTGTGTATTGTATACTTCTTACAATATTTACAAAATTTATTTACTTCTAGTCGTGTTGGCTTGGGGGTGCTACTTACTCCGATTGAGTAATTTCGGCTTCCGCATTCTGTACACGCTAGGCTTGCTTTCTTTTGTGCCATAACGCCTCCATAAGTGCTATTTTAACATGATTTGTATAATCCTGCAAGCTATCTAAAGTAGTCCTTTAGACTATTCCAAGCATCTTTTACCTTCTCTTGGAAATTTGAATCTTCCACCGCTCTAGAAATATCTTGTGCAGCCTTACTTGCCGAATCTTTTAAATCATTAATAATTGAGCGTGATTCTTGGTTCGTTGTATTACTAGCATCTTGTGCATTATAAACTGAACCAATACCGTTTTGGAAATAAGCATTCTCAATATGAGTAAAACTAGACCCCTTAGTATACGGTAGTATATATGAAGCTTGCGTGCTAAATATATTTGAAGCTGTACCTGCACTAGAATCTGTCAAATAATGGTGTTTATCTGTGTTCTTAAAGCCAACCCATTGACTAATAACGACATCAGGCGTATAGCCGACTACCCACTGGTCTCCAGATAAATTGGGGTTAAAATCTGTTTCGGTTGTTCCAGTTTTACCTGCCATTGTATAACCATAAACATTGGCATTAATAGCTGTACCATTTGAGAATGTTCCTAACATCATACTAGTCATTTTACTAGCCACTGAGCGACTAATAACTCGCTTAGGCTTATCTGTAAATTGCTTTACTAATTTTCCATTAGCTGTCTCAATTCGAGTAATCAAATGAGCGCGATGCATTATACCGTCATTTGCAAAAGTTGAGTAAGATTGTGCCATTTCTAAAGGATTAGTGGTTACACTTCCACCTAGCGCCACTCCTAGCTCTTTGTTTGCTGATGACATATTTAGACCAAACTTCCTGCCATAAGTAAAGGCTTTATTGATTCCTAGTTTGTCTAAAGTATAAACAGCAGGAATATTATAAGAATTAGCTAGTGCTTGATACATCGGGATACTTTCAGTCTCAATCCCACCATAGTTACTTGGTTTATAACCATGAAAATCTTGAACTTTATTAGGAAGTTCTTTATCTATTGACCATCCTGAAGCAATAGCTGGTGAATAAACAACTAAAGGTTTTATGGTTGAGGCTGGACTTCTCTTTGATTGAGTCGCGTAGTTAAAACTTCTAAACTGTGCATCTTTAGTACTTTGAACACGTCCAACTAAACCTCTTACACCACCAGTTTTTGGATCTAAAGCTACGCTAGCACCTTGGGCAGATTGACCATCATAGTCAGATACAGGGAAGAGGCTAGTATCATCAAATGTTTTTTGCATTCCTGATTGATAATTTTGATCTAATGCAGTGTAAATCTTATAGCCATTATTGACAATATCTTTTTCTGAAATACCATAAGTATCAATGGCTTCATTGACAACAGCATCAAAATAGGATGGGTACCTGTAATCATTAATTTTACCAGCATAGGTATCTGCTAATCTATTTTTCATACCAATTGAAGCAGCTTCTTTAGCTTGAGACTTGGTTAGTTTACCTGCATCAACCATCGCTGCCAAAACAGTATCTCTTCGGTTAGTTGCATTTTCAACAGAATAATAAGGATTATAAACTTCTGGTCCTTTAAGCATTCCAGCAAGTGTAGCAGCCTCATCTACTGTCAAATTAGCAGCACTGGTTCCAAAATATTTCCTACTAGCATCTTCCACACCCCAAACACCATTACCAAAATAAGAGTTATTAAAATACATGGTCAGAATCTCAGCCTTGCTATATTTCTTAGTCAATTCTAGCGCTAAAAAGAATTCACGCGCCTTGCGTTTAATCGTTTGGTCCTGTGACAAGTAAGCATTTTTTGCTAATTGCTGGGTAATAGTTGAGCCTCCGCCAAATTTCCCAAGTGTAGCTACTGCCAAAAAAAATCGCTTAAAGTTTACACCATTATTTTCATAAAAAGTTCTATCTTCAGTTGCTATAACAGCATTTTTGAGATGATCAGAAATAGCATTTAACTCTACATAAGTTCCCTTTTGTCCCGAAAGTTTTCCAGCATATTCTTTATTCTTATCATAAATGGTGGTGGTTGTTTTTAGAGCACTCTGTAAATCACTAACTGTAGCAGTTTTAGAAAGATAAAAAAGATAGCTACCAAATATAAGAATAAAAGCCATTAAGGCGATAAAAAGCAACTTCCCAATACGATAGCGCCGCCAAAAACGACGGATAGGATTTTTAGGAGAAGGGAGGTAACGATCAACTTTTTGTAGCCATTCAGGTCGAGATTTAGCATTTTCCTTTTGGTGACGAATGCCTCGCTGATACTGGGATTTACTAGGTCGGGTAATATCATCAATATCATAGACTTCTTCGCCATCCAAATTGCTAGTTTCTTCTCTAGTTTCTTGTTCATTTTTTCTTGTCATTTCGTCGTTGTCTTCATCAACACGAAATAAGTCTATAAACTTATCAAATAATTTCATAGACTTATTATATCAATTTTCAATAAAATGCTATAATAAAACCATGTCATTTTCATTAAAAATTAGAAATCCATACGGTGAACATACCGTTAAAGAACTCCTTGAAGATTATTTTTTGATTCCACGTAAGATTAGACATTTTTTGCGTGTTAAAAAACATGTACTTATAAACAATGAATTTATTAATTGGCAAACTGTCGTCCAAGAAAACGATACTATTACCTTAATCTTTGATGATGAGGATTACCCTACTAAAAAAATTCCTCTGGGCAGAGCAGAGCTTATTGATTGTCTTTATGAGGATGAACATCTTATTATCGTTAATAAACCTGAAGGTATGAAAACTCACGGTAACCAACCAAATGAAATAGCACTGTTAAATCATGTATCTGCCTATTCTGGACAAACATGCTATGTTGTTCATCGCCTAGATATGGAGACCAGTGGAGCTGTTTTATTTGCTAAAAATCCATTTATACTTCCCCTTATCAATCAACGCTTAGAACGAAAAGAAATTTGGCGTGAATATTGGGCTTTAGTTGAAGGAAAATTTTCACCTAAGCATCAAGTTTTGAGAGACAAAATTGGACGGAACCGTCATGACAGACGTAAACGAATCATTGATTCTAAAAACGGTCAACATGCTATGACAATCATTGACGTTTTGAAGTATATCCAAAATAGTAGTCTCATAAAATGCCGACTGGAAACCGGAAGAACCCATCAAATTCGCGTTCACTTATCTCATCATGGACATCCCTTAATAGGAGACCCCCTCTACAACCCTTCTTCTAATAATGAAAGGTTAATGCTACACGCTCACCGATTGACTCTATCTCATCCATTAACTTGCGAAACTATTAGCGTAGAGGCCCCTTCATCTACTTTCGAGAAGATTTTAAACAATTATAAAAAAGGAGTTGGATAATAATTATCCAACTCCTTTTAATCATTATTGCTTAGTTAATGGCTTACTGAGTAGTGGTTTATGGTAATCAAATTCTCCATCACTAGATGTCTGCCAGATCACTGGGATGATCTTATTCCCTTCAATTTTTATTCCATAGGCGTATTTAACTTTAAGACCACCGATACCTCCTGTTACAAAAGTTGTAGTATCAGTACCTGATTCATATTGATAAAGGTAGAGCCCATTTCCCTTATCCTCCAACTTCGTAACTTTAGCAGAATGGTTACTTTCCTTAGATTTACTATCCTTGTAAACTTTTTTCTGAGTAACTTTACCATCCTTATCAAAAGTCATCGTTACTGTACCGTCCTCAACTTCACCTTTCCAACTTCCTACAAGGTTCTCTGGAAAAATGGAAACGGGATCAGCCTTAACTTTATTAGTTTCCTTAGCTACTGTGATATCTTTTTTACCATCATTAGAAATAAGGTAACTATTTCCCGATTTTTTCATAATAAAATTACCAGTTAAATTCTGAATAATGTGGCCATATGTTTTCTTATCAGGATCTGTTGATTTATCATAATTAAAATCATAATCGGCAGCAAAATTAACTTGATAACTTTCTTTCCCAACCTGTGTCATTTTATTAAGGACAATATTAGGAATAGTGAAATGGCTCGCTTTACGATTATCAGTTACAAATTTTGCTTTAATACTTTCTTTCAATCCTTTGTAAAAATCATTTTCGGCACCTTTTTCAAAAACTGTTCCTAAAGTCTGAGGGTCTTGCCCAGTTGATACATAAAGTATCAATTGATTGAAAGCAGTTATCAATTTCTGTCCAGCTTCTTTTTCATTTAATAAACCATCAACATCTAATTTGATTGTCTGATTATCAGCGATAGAGATTAATTTTTGTTTATGAGAGGTTATCTCACCATCATTAAAAACCTTTTTGATATAAGCTTTTGAACCATCAGTCACTGGATAATTCTCTACGGAATGGCTACCATCTTTTAATTTAGCAATACGATTATCACCAAAATAAAGATTACCATCCATAAGATTACTTGTTACTGTAAAAGATTTAAAAGCGACCGATAAATCAATAGTTTGGTTTTTACCATCATAATCTTTTTTGAGTTTAATCTCTTTTCCGTCACTAGTCCCTTCAAGGCTAGCAGTATAATGGGTTCTAGGTAAACGTTCCACCGTTACTGAAAAATGATCTGAATTGCTTGTCGCGACCTTTTTTTGATTCAACAAAACATCCAATTTAGGAACATTGGTTTTCAAGGTCAAAGACATAGGCTTATTAGCAATACGATAATCAGGGAATATACCTAAGCGACTACCTACACGCTTTAGATACATTGAATCATTTTTGTTTCCTTCTTTTATTTCCTGCCCTAATTTACGCGCCTCACTTTTAGACAAGGGCTCAAAATTAGCGTAATTGGCCTCATCATTTGTGATAGATTCTCCCGTATCTGACCAAACCATGTATTCTTTAATATTATCAAACGCTTGACCTGACGTACGAGAACGTGCTGCTACAAAACGACTAAGTACTTGTCCCTTTGAAAAATAAAAGAATCCTAGACTCAGAAGTGATACTAAAACTATACCAAAAATAACTAAGCACACTTTAACAACTTTTTTCTTAAAAAAATCAAACATACCTTATCCTCTCATTCACTTTATATTAAAGTAAATTGCTTAAAGAAAAGTTACAACACTGATAAAACAGCTGTATTTGTACTTGTAACCGCTATTTTTCTATTATAACAAAACGAAAAAAGGATTGAAACCATAATCCGATTTCAACCTCTAAAATTTTTGTCTATGATTATACTAAGTCCTGCAAGAAGCTTTCTCCAATCATCGCAGTATCAACACCAAAGTTATCCGCAACTGTTGCTGAAATATCTGCGAAATGCCCTACTGGGATAAGTCCGTTTCCTGTGAAGGATGGGCTATAGGCTAAGAGAGGAATGTATTCTCTTGTATGGTCTGTACCTGCATAAGTTGGGTCATTACCATGATCGGCAGTGATCAAAAGTAAGTCTTTGTCACGCATTGCTGAAATGATCTCTGGAAGACGCTCATCAAACTCATGAAGACAATCACGATAACCATGAGGATCACGACGGTGACCATAGAGAGCATCAAAGTCAACCAAATTAGTAAAGGAGAAGCCTTTTTCAAACTCTGATAACCCCATTGTTTTTATCAAAGTATCAATACCATGACTATTTGATTTGTTATGTCCCATATCATGATTAATGCCTGAACCATTGAAAATATCATTGATTTTACCAACAGCATAAGTATCGATGCCAGCTTGATCTAGTTTATTTAATACGGTATCTTCAAATGGTGATACTGCATAGTCGTGACGGTTGGCTGTACGCGTAAAGTTACCTGGTTCACCTACATATGGACGAGCGATAATACGACCAAGGAGAGCTGGACGCTCCATTGTGATACTACGAGCATATTCACAAATACGGTAGAGTTCTTCTAGAGGAATGATATCCTCATGAGCTGCAATTTGTAGGACTGGATCAGCTGAGGTATAGATGATGAGCTCACCAGTTTCCATTTGGCGTGGTCCGAAGTCATCAATAACAGCTGTTCCTGAATAAGGTTTATTCGCTTCACGAATAACTTTACGTCCTGAAAAATCCTCAATCTTTGTGATAATATCTTCTGGAAAACCATTCCAGAAAGTATCAAATGGCTCTGTAATATTTAAGCCCATGATCTCCCAATGCCCTGTCATTGTATCTTTACCAAGTGATACTTCTTGTAACTTCGTCGCGTAGCCACTTGGATTTTCTTCTGCAGGGACGGTCTTAAGCGCTTGGGGACGAGGAATATTACCAAGTCCAATTTTAGCCATGTTTGGCACCGCAAGTCCAACTGTTTTTGAAATGTGGCCAAGCGTGTCTGAAGCACCATCAGGAACTCCTGCATTGACAAAATCATTGGCATCTGGTGCCGCTCCAATACCCACTGAATCTAAGACAACTAAGTGAATGCGATCAAATTGTGACATAACTTCTCCTTTATCAATTGAAAATAGGAAGTCAGACCAGCATCCTTCCTATTTCCTTTATATTATTTAATAAGTGCCTTCTTCAACTTTTTGGTTCTTAACAATCTTGATGATACGGCTAGTACCCAAGCGTGAAGCTCCTAAAGCAATAAATTTTTCAGCATCTTCCAATGATGAGATTCCACCTGCTGCCTTAATTTTAACACCTTCGCCGACATATTTTGCCATCACTTCAACATCTTCAAATGTAGCACCTGCTGTCGAAAAACCAGTAGAGGTTTTAATAAAGTCTGCACCTGAACGTGTGACAACCCCACAAAGTTCGATAAGTTCTTCTTTAGTTAATTGACATGTCTCAACGATAACTTTTAAGATATGGTCTTGACATGCAGCCTTGATTTGACGAATTTCTTCTTCAACAGTATCAAAATCCCCATTTTTAACATCTGTCAAATTAATGACCATGTCAATTTCATCAGCACCATTTTTAATAGCATCTTGACATTCAAAAACCTTCGCTGCAGTTGTACTATAGCCATTTGGGAACCCAATAACAGTACAAATAGCTAATTTACCTGAAACGTACTCTGCTGCTTTTTTGACGTAAGAGGCTGGAATACATGCTGAAGCTGTTTCATAAGCCATTGCATCATCTAAAATTGTTTGGATTTCTGGCCATGTTGCTGTTGTTGCTAGCAAAGTATGGTCTACCGTTTTTAAAATATCTTTTACTTCCACGTTACTATCCTTCTTTCTTTTGTCAACTTTTAGAATAGAGTTACAATACCGACGATAAAGGCGCTAAGCATACTTACAGCAATACCACCAATCATTGCACGGAAAACAAGTCGAGCTAGGGTGCCACGTTTCTCTGGACAAAGAACAGCAATACCTGAAACACAAATACCTAAACTTGATAAATTAGCAAAACCACAAAGTGAAATAGTTGCTACCAATGCTGTACGATAATCTAAAGATTTGATTAGGTCACCCAATTGTTGGAACGAAACAAACTCATTTAAAATCAACTTACTTCCAAGAAGGTTTCCTTCTAGAAGAATGTTTTTGTGGTCAAATCCCATAAGAAAACCAAATGGAGCAAAAACATATGAGAAGATTTGTTCTAAGCGGATTCCCAATCCACTTAACATCATATTAATCAAAGAAACTAAACCAACAAAGGCAATCAAACTAGCACCAATTGAGAAAGCCATTTGTGCACCTGTGCTTGCACCCTCAGCGATTGCATCAATCACATTGGCGTTATTACCTTTATTATCCATCTTAATGTCATCAATTTTTTGAACAGGTTCTGTTTGAGGCAATAAGATTTTAGCAATGAGAATACTGCCAATAGGAACCATTGTTGAAGCAATCAAGAGATATTCCATTGGAATGCCTAATGCAATGTAGCCACCAAGAATAGAAACTGACATACTTCCCATACCTGATACCAACACAACCATTATCTCACTATCAGTCATACGACCTAGGTATTTGCTAACCAAAATTGGACTGTCTGTTTGACCAAGAAACATATTAGCTACGGCAACAAAACTCTCAACCTCTGAGGATTTCATAATTTTACCAACGCCCTTACCTATCCATTTTACTACAAATCCAAGGATTCCTACATAATAAAGTAGACTAACTAGGGCAGATAAGAAAACAATATTGCCAAGCGTTTGAATGGCGAAAATAAAACCAGTTTTTGCTCCACTATCTGCTAATGAACCAAACACAAAATTTAATCCAGCTTGACCACAGTTGATTACTTTAGTAACTCCAGTTGAAACAACACTAACAACTTGTTGACCTAGTGGGATACGTACTAAGATTAGCGCAATAATGAATTGAACGATAAGAGCTTTTCCAATTAAACTTAGAGAAACACTCTTACGATTGAAAGAAATTGCATACACAATTCCTAATACCAATAAAATACCAATAATACTATAAATAAATTGCATGATGACTTCCAAAACCTCGCTTATTGTGATTTATCATTTTCAATAAGTGTGCGGAGTGCTTCAACAGCAACTTGAATAGCTGCTTCTGTGTCATGAGCCATTGGGTTATCCATACCCAAAGCGTTGCGTTCTTGATTACCAACAACAAGGAAATCTGATCCACAACGAACTCCTAGATGACTTGCTGCTACAAAAAGAGCTGCAGATTCCATTTCAGACGCTTTTGTTCCCAGACGTTTCCATGCTTCCCATTTATTTAATAATTCATAACTAACTGGCATACGTTCTGGCTCATGTTGTCCATAAAATGCATCTTTACATTGAACTACTCCTGCGTGACTTGTGTAACCAAGCTTTTTAGCTGCATTAACTAGAGCATTCGTTACCTCCAAGTCAGCTACAGCAGGAAATTCAATCGGAGCATATTCTTTACTTGTACCTTCCATACGGATAGCTCCAGTTGCAATAACGATGTCTCCGCCTTTAACATCAAGGTCAATACCACCACATGTTCCAACACGGATAAAGGTATCAGCGCCACAGAGTTTCAATTCTTCCATCGCAATAGACGCTGATGGACCACCAATACCAGTTGAAGTAACACTGACTTTTTCACCGTTTAATGTACCTGTATAAGTAACATATTCACGGCTGTCTGCTACAAGAACTGCATTATCAAAATGTTCTGCAATTTTTGCACAACGTTTTGGATCACCTGGCATGATAACATAACGACCTACATCACCTGGACGAATCTGTAGGTGATATTGCAATCCGACTTCACCTGAATAATTCTGCATGATAAAGACCTCCTTAATGTCTTGTCTATTTTTTTACACTTGTATAATAACATACAAGACAACCTTTGTAAACGCTTTTATCGAAAGAAAACGTTTTATTTTTTAACTTGATTTTTCTAATTTTTTCAATTAAACTAACTTGTATACGGAGGTTACAATGCCTAAAAATGAACTAAATAATAAACTAAATAAACTAAAGCATGTACAAGTCTACAATAAGATTTTTAACATGATTCAAGACGGTACTTATTCTCCTGGAATGCAATTACCTTCTGAACCCGAATTAGCAGGGCAACTTAATGTTAGTCGAGCTACTTTACGAAAGTCATTAGCACTATTACAAGAAGACCATTTGGTTAAAAATATCAGAGGAAAAGGTAATTTCATTAGAGAAAATTCTAGCAACTTGTCTGAAAACGGTTACGAAAATAGACAACACCCTATTAAAACTTGTCTAACTTCCAAAATTACAGAAGTAGAATTAGAATTTCGTGTAGAGGTTCCTGCAGAAGCTATCACAGCTTCACTTAAACAAGAAACCCCTGTAGTTGTTATTGCTGATCGTTGGTACCACACCGATGATGGACCATTAGCTTACACACTTTCTTTTATCCCTATCGAACTTATTTCAGATGCTGAGATTTCTTTACATGATACTAAACAGTTGTTAAACTTCATTGAAGAAGGTATCTATCAAGAAGGCATATCAAGCCACTCACAAAGCCATTTGGGATATGCGACATCTGGCAATTTTTCAGCAACTAAATATACCCTATCCGATCATGGACAATTCATATTAATACAAGAAACAATTTTTAAGCAAGAGAAAATACTAATGTGTAATAAGCATTACGTTCCCATTGAGCACTTTGAATTGTCCATTACCTCTCATTAAGGAGGCAAGCCTATGCAAAATAGACTATTAAAAGTTGCTTTTTTCATAACTTTTACCGAATTAATTATGGGCCTAATAGTTGGCGCTTATTTTAAGTTAAGTTATTTTCTAGCCCCTCCAAAGGAACCGTCAATGGGTGCTGGGTACGGAATGCTCTTTTCTCTGTTATTTATACTTATTAGTTACTTAATTCTATTAGCTATAATTCAATTCTTAGCTTATCAATCTCAATCTAAGATAATAGCAATCATTGTTTTGCTACTTTTTTCCTCCCACTACTGGCAAATATTAGATGGCCTATCCTTATGATCTTCTTACCGCAAGTGGTAGTGACTATCATATCTCTATTATCACAACATAAAACTCCCCTTTGTCAAAGGGGAGTTTTATGTTGTGATAAGTTAGTGATTAGAAGCCACCCATCATAGATGGATCCATTGCAGGAGCTGTAGGAGCTTCTGGTTCAGGTTTATTTGCTACTACTGCTTCTGTAGTCAAGATAAGACTTGCTACAGATGCCGCATTTTGAAGTGCAGAACGTGTTACTTTGACAGGGTCAATGATACCTGTGGTAACCATATCTACCCATTCTCCATTGGCCGCATTAAATCCTGTACCAATTTCAGACTGTTTTAAACGTTCAATAATAACTGAACCTTCATATCCAGCATTGTAAGCAATTTGACGAACAGGCTCTTCGAGAGCACGAAGAACAATATTACGTCCAGTCTCCTCATCACCATTAAGTTTCAGTGCCGCTACTTTTTCAATAACGTTCACAAGAGCCGTACCTCCACCTGAAACAATACCTTCTTCAACTGCAGCACGCGTTGCATTTAACGCATCTTCGATGCGAAGTTTCATCTCTTTTAATTCTGTTTCAGTCGCTGCACCAACTTTAATTACTGCTACACCACCGGCTAACTTAGCAAGTCGTTCTTGTAATTTTTCACGATCAAAATCAGAAGTTGTAGCCTCCATCTGTGACTTAATGATAGCTACGCGATTAGCAATTGCTGATGAGTCACCGGCACCTTCGACAATAACAGTAGAATCTTTATCTACTGTTACTTTAGCAGACTGTCCTAAAACTTGCATAGTAGCATCTTTTAAGTCTAAACCAAGGTCTTCAGTAACGACAGTTCCTCCTGTTAGGATAGCAATATCTTCCAGCATGGCTTTACGACGATCACCAAATCCAGGCGCTTTAACAGCTACGACATTGAAAGTTCCACGAATTTTGTTAAGAACAAGCGTTGGGAGAGCTTCTCCATCAACATCATCAGCGATGATTAGCAACGGACGATTTGTTTTAAGAACCTCTTCTAATAATGGTAAAATTTCTTGGATATTTGAAATTTTCTTATCTGTAATAAGGATATACGGATTCTCAAGTTCAGAGACCATTTTCTCGTTATCAGTTACCATATACTGTGACAAGTACCCACGGTCAAACTGCATTCCTTCCACAACTTCAAGCTCTGTTTCCATACCTCGCGATTCTTCAATAGTGATAACACCATCATTACCCACGCGCTCCATAGCTTCAGAAATGTATTCCCCAACTTTTTCAGAACGTGAAGACACAGCCGCAACTTGAGCAATAGCTTCTTTGCCTGAAACTGGTTGTGCAATCTCTTTTAGCTCTTCAACTGCTGCTGAAACAGCTGTTTCAATACCACGACGAATGCCAATCGGATTTGCCCCTGCAGTTACATTTTTAAGACCTTCCCGTACAATAGCTTGGGTCAAAACAGTAGCAGTTGTAGTGCCATCCCCTGCAATATCATTAGTTTTTGAAGCCACTTCTGACACAAGTTTAGCTCCCATATTTTCAAAGTGATCTTCTAGCTCAATTTCTTTAGCAATTGTCACACCATCATTTGTAATTAAAGGAGAACCAAATGCTTTTTCAAGAACAACATTACGGCCTTTAGGACCTAATGTTACTTTGACTGTATCAGCTAAAATATCAACACCACGCACCATTGCTGAGCGGGCATCTGCTGAAAATTTAATATCTTTTGCCATAATTTAATACCCAGGCCTAAAATTTAACAAAGTCTACTTTCTTTACAAAGCAACTTTTCTCTAATAGGCCTATATCCTTTCTTGCTTAATAAAACCTATTTAACGACAGCAACAATGTCACTTTCGCGAACAACTGTCACTTTTTCGTTACCGTCTTTAACTTCCAGACCAGCACCATTTTCGACTAAAACAGTATCACCCTCTGCAACGCTCGGTGCAACTAATTCCCCTGTTAAGGTACGAATACCGTCACCCACAGCAAGAACTTTGGCTGTCTTTGTCGCATCATGGCTTGCTCCTGCAAGAACAAAACCACCGACAGATTTCTCTTCAGTTTCAACAAACGAAATGATCACACGATCACCTAATGGTTTTAACATAATAAACGAACCTCCATACGAGATATATTTTGATTTTTTAGCACTCCTATACAGAGAGTGCTAACTACAAAAACTATTCTATCACTTGGTCAGAATTAGTCAAGAGAAAAGGCACGTTTCAAACAAGAAAAATTTCCCTAGTTATCCTGTCCATTCACTAGAGAAATTTATATTTTAACCTAAGACAAGGGCATCATCTATCAACTGTTGACCTGAGTTTTTATGGAAAAGTTCCATTAATTCTGCAACTGTTAAGTTTCTCTTTGCTTCTCCTTTAACATCAACAACAATTTTCCCGTGGTAGAGCATCACGAGACGATTACCATAAGCAATGGCATGCTCCATATTGTGCGTAATCATTAAGGCTGTCAATCGTTGTTCTTCTATCACTTTCTGTGTTAATTCCATAACCATATCGCTAGTTTTGGGATCTAGAGCCGCTGTATGTTCATCCAGTAATAATAATTTGGGACGAACAAGAGTTGCCATAGCTAACGTGAGGGCTTGACGCTGACCGCCAGATAAAAATGCAGCATCAGTCTTCATTCGATTTTCTAAGCCTAGACCTAATTGTGATAGAGACTTTTTAAATAGTTGACGGTCATCGTCAGTCACTGACTGTCTAAAAATGTGACGCTTATTGCCTCTTTTATGTGCAATTGCCATATTTTCTTCAATCGTCAAATTTGTTGCAGTTCCCATTCTAGGATCCTGGAAGACTCGACTAATATCCTTAGATCGTTTTTCTACAGAGTCTTTAGTAATTGATTGGTTGTCTAATGTGATTGCCCCCTGATCAATAGGGATCAGACCAGCGATACAGTTAAGGAGGGTTGATTTTCCCGCACCGTTACCTCCAATTACTGAAATAAAATCACCGTCTTCAATCGTTAAATCTAAACCACGTAAAACATGGTTCTCATTGACAGTTCCTTTTTCAAAAGTTTTGTGCAGATTGACTAATTCAAGTAATGACATGTTCTTATCCTTCCTTTGTAAGTGATTTAGAGGTTTTTACTCCTAGTTTAGCTCGTAATTCTGGGACATACAAAATGAGAGCCAACAAAATTGCTGAAACCAACTTTATCATCTGTGCATCAATATCGGTTGTTAATATGAAAACAATAATCATACGGTATAAAACAGACCCTAATACAATTGACCATAACCTTTTGCCAAGAGGTAAGTATTTTATCATTACTTCTGCCAAGATAATTGAAGCTAATCCAATAACGATTGTACCCACTCCCATATTCAAATCTGCATAGCCATTATTTTGCGCTAAAAGTGCACCAGATAAAGCAATCAGGCCATTCCCAATCATATATCCTAGCATTTTCATCCGATCTACTTTAATACTATTGGCTTGTCCCATAGCCTCATTATCACCTGTCGCTCTTAAAGCTAATCCTAGTTGGGTATTTAAAAAGAGATACAAAATTAAGATAACCAAGCCTACACAAACAATTCCAATTAATAAAACTGCTGAAAGTTTATTTAAACCTAATCTTGTTACCATTGTAACCAAAGTATTTTTGAGAGCAAAAGAGACGTTTGATCTTCCTAAAACAAGTAAATTAATAGAGTAAAGTCCTGTCAACGTAATAATACCTGTGAGGAGGGCTGGTATTTTCATTTTAGTATGAAGAAAACCCGATACTAGTCCTGCCAACATACCACCTAACATGCCCGCTATGGTTGCCACAATTGGATTAATATCATTAACGATACATAAAGCGCAAACTGCAGCCCCCATAGGGAAAGCACCCTCTGCAGAGAGATCGGCTATGTCTAAGATACGAAAAGTGATAAACACGCCAATTGCCATAATTGACCAAAGTAATCCTTGCGAAATTCCGGATAAGATAATATCTAACATACAATACCTTTCTGATTATTTATTATTTTTAATACTTGAAACATCAATTCCAAGCTCTTTTGCCATATCTTCATTAACTACTACTTTTAGATTTTGAGGATATTCTGAAGGAACTTTAGCGACGTCTTTACCTTTGAGGATTTTAACAGCTTGTCTTGCCGTTTGACGACCTAAAGCCTCATAATCAGCCCCATAAGAAAAGAGCAAACCACTTGGTACCATATCTGCTGAACCTCCCACAACAGGCACTTTTAATTCTTTCGATAGATTCCCTAACAGCGTTACTGAGCTGGCTATAATATTATCTGTTGGTACAAAAATAACCTCTGTTTTAGACATTAAACTCTTAGCAGTATCTTGTACATCATTAGTGGAAGAAATACCTTTAACACTTGTTTTAATCCCCGCCTCTTGGAAGATTTTTTTTGCTTGTTTTACCTGAACTTCTGAGTTACGCTCGCTAGTGGTATACATAATACCAACACGTTTAACCTTAGGCATTACTTTTCTCAAAAGGGATACTTGCTTTTTAATTGGAGACATGTCACTTGTACCAGTCGCTAAACCTTCAGGTTTTTTCATTGATTTTACTAATTCGGCTGATACCGGATCTGTCACTGCTGTAAATAAAATAGGTGTTTCTGTTGACACCGTTGTCAACGATTGAGCCGCCGGAGTCGCAATTCCCAATACTAATTTATTATCTTTAATGAGTTTTTCAGAAATTGATTGGATATTTGACTGATCCCCTTGAGCATTCTTATACTCAATTTTGATATTTTTGCCATCTTTATAGCCTTCTTTAGCTAATTCTTTTATAAATCCTTTCCTAGTGGCAGTTAGAGAGGGATGTTCTACATATTGTAAAATACCAATATGTTTTACATCAGATTGACCATTTTGAGAAGATTGTGAACAAGCTGTCATCAGAACAGTTGCTAAAACGCTGCTAATTACCATCTTTGTTATTTTTTTCATTACTATCTCCTTGTAATACCATCAAATTTTCCATAAAACAAAAAACCAACTAGACCCTACATCTAGTTGGTTAATTATTTCTCTCAATTCCTCTGTGCACGGGAGGGCGAAAAAATATTGCCTTAACCAACTAGATTATTGAAATGATCTAATCGGCTCTGCTTTCATCATAAAATGCTTTAGCTTCATAGATACAAACTTTGCGTGACGTTTGTATCCTTGAGGCTACAAACGTCTATCTAAAGAAACTAAAGTAATAATAAGTATTTGTTTGTTTAATAATAGACGATTTGATTAACATATTATTCTCTCCTTGTTTATGGTTGCCTATAAGTTTACGTCATTTAAAAATAATTGTCAATAGTTAAATTTGATTTTTTTGAAAATTCTTGTTAGATAGATAATTTAAATAATAGTCATTCGTTGATATAACACGCTTTTAAGGAAATTTAGATTTGCTATCCTTAATTTTCCATATACTCTACTAAAGCATAATAAATACCATCGTTATCATTATCCTGAGTTACATTTCCAATTCTCTCTTGTAAATCTTTAGGAGCATTCCCCATGACAAAACCTTTACCCACAATTTCAAGCAGATTTAAATCATTATAGTTATCACCAAACGCAATAGAGTCTGCAAGAGAAATATCTAAATAGTCTGCTAAAGTTTTAGCAGATTTTCCTTTTTCAATACCTGGAGCCATTATTTCAATAAAGTAAGGAGCAGATTGTGCGATTGATAAATGTGGATATTGAGCTTTCAAAGTGTTCTCCAATTCTCCCATCAGAGATGGTTCTCCCATCAAGAGAAGTTTATGAATCCTATCTTGCTTCTCTAACTCCATCAAACTCATCTCTTTAGATTGTAAACCAACAATCTCCTCCTCTTTTTGGACCCACTCATTTTCTTTATCACAGGAATACCATTCATGATAACGATAGACATTCCATGCAATTTTCGAATAATGCTTGCTTACATAAGAACAAACTTGTAAGGCAACTTGACCATCCATTGTGTGGGAAGCAATTGTTTTTTGTTGCATATCTTGTATTAAAGCCCCATTATAGGAAATAATATAAGAATCTATTCCAATTTGTTCCATAATCGGAGTAATTGCCTCAGGCATCCTAGCTGATATGGGAACGAAAGTAGCCCCTTGAGCTACTATTTGTTTAATTCCCTGCCGTGTCTTAGGTGTTACTTTAAAATTACTGTTAATTAAAGTACCATCAATATCACTAAATATTAGCCTTACCATATTATCCTCCAAAATATAATTGTACACGCTTACTTTAGTCTAACACTTAAATTTTTGTTTCGCAAATAAACTTCGTCTGGTCTAATGAGACTACTAATATAAGCTATATTTCAAAACAAATTAGTTTATTTCTCTCAATGAACGGTGTAATATGTTACTATATAGTAATAATAGGAGGATTAACTATGTCGTATCCATACAAAGCCAATCATTCCATTGAATCAATCACCTTAAAAGTAAATGACCTCGAAAACCTCGTAAACTTCTATAGCGATATCATTGGGTTAACTGTTATTGACAAATCAAGCACTAGAGCCTTACTAGGGGTAAATCAAAAAATCCCTCTTATTATCCTTGAAAAAACTGAACTTGAAAAGCATAGTACCTATGGCCTTTATCACACTGCTATTTTAGTACCAGATGAATACCATCTCAGTCTAGCTCTAAATCATTTATTATCTCAGCATATCCCTCTAGAGGGTGGAGCTGACCATGGCTATAGCAATGCTATCTATCTAAGTGATCCTGAAGGTAATGGAATTGAAATTTATAATGATAAGGATATCTCTATGTGGGATATCAGAGAGAGTGGACAAATTATTGGTATTACTGAAAGACTAGATATTGACAATTTACTTGACAGCCTTGTCAACGTTCCTAATAATTATAAGCTTTCTGAAAAAACTAGTATTGGTCATATTCATTTGAGTGTTAAAGATGCTAAGATTAGCTCAAAACTCTATCAAAATGTTTTTGGCCTTGATGAGAAATTTGCAATCCCGACAGCTAGTTGGATTGCATCCGGCAACTACCATCATCATCTAGCCTTTAATAATTGGGCTGGTCCAAATCTTTCTAAAAACCAAGAAGATAGACCCGGAATTTCCTTATTGACAATTGCTTACAATGATGACAACCTTTTTAGAGATAGCTTAAAAAAAGCGCAACTTTACCAACTGACTTTCCTTGAAAAACAAGATCATTATTATATTATTGAAGATTTTGATGGCATCCGAATTAAAGTTGTTCTAAAACCAGAGAATTAACCATCACTTGACTTTTGCCTCTTCATTTTACATAATGTCAATATGATAAAAATTTTGATCCCAACTGCAAAAGAAATGAAAGTGTGTCAAAACATTGCATGGCCTAAACTGAGTGCTCAAACGAAAATTATAATTGATTATTTTTCTACTTTAACTGTTTCAGACTTAGAGGATATCTACAGAATTAATACAAGTGCAGCTCGTTGTGAGGCTCAAAGATGGCAAGATTTTAAAGCTAAACAACTTACTCTGAATCCTGCTATTAAGTTATTCAACGGTCTTATGTACCGCAATATCAAAAGGCACAACTTATCCACAAGTGAAGCACAATTTATGGAAAATTCTGTTTTTATTACTAGTGCTCTTTATGGCATCATTCCTGCTATGACACTAATATCCCCTCATCGTTTAGATTTTAACACTAAAATCAAAATCAACAATAACTCTCTTAAAGTTTTTTGGCGTGAAAATTACGATACTTTTATGCAGTCAGATGACATTATGGTTTCTTTGCTTTCTAATGAATTTGAAACTGTCTTTTCTCCTAAAGAGCGTCAAAAACTAATACATCTTAACTTTATTGAAGATCGAGATGGCCAATTAAAAACCCACTCTACCATATCAAAAAAAGCAAGAGGAAAGTGTTTAACTGCTATGATGGAAAATAATTGCCAAACTCTAGAACACTTAAAGCAATTACGCTTTGATGGCTTCTGTTATGATAATGAACTCTCAGACTCTAAGCAATTAACTTTTGTTAAAAAACAGACTTAAGTAACTATTTATCCACAATTTATTCACACAAAAAGCAAGAGATAATCGTATCTCTTGCTTTTTGACAAACTTGTAAGGTCTAAAAACCTCTCTATATCAAGGTTTCAAACAATATTAACAAAAAATAATTGTTATTAACAACTTGTGGATAACTATGGGGATAGACAGAGGATAATCTGTTTATATAAAGTTGATTACTTAACACTAATGTCATTGTATATACCTTTAGATTTCAAAAATACTTGTTAAATTAACAATAATAAACGTCAACATCTTGTCACAGACTGTCAAATACTTATAAACAAGTTGTGGATAAACATAACTTTTAATTTTTATTTAAAAGTTAATTTTTGACACTAGAGTAAATCATCTCGTTTGACTTGTTCATAACTATTGTCACCATCGTTTAATCCTTCCCAAATCACGACTTCACCTTCTTTTAAAGATTTTTGTACATCAATGATTCTTTGATTTGAAGATCCTCTAAATTGTAGCATTAAATTTCGCTTACTTTGATCAAACCTACCATCCACTAAAATATCAATCAAAGATAACATCTCCAATTTATCTTGAGTCTCCAGCATCATTTCTTCCCAAGTATACCCCGTCCATGACCAAATATCTTTTTCTGGCAATTCACGTCGGATACGCTGAAGAAGTGGCAACAAAATACCTGTATTTAAGAACGGCTCTCCACCTAATAACGTTAAACCTTGGACGTAAGGTTGTTCTAAATCTGTCATAATTTGATCTTCAAGCTCTTTTGTATAAGGGATTCCGGCTCGAAAGGACCATGTAGCAGTATTATAACACCCTTTACAGTGGAACATACATCCAGCTACGTAGAGTGAGTTTCTAACACCTTCACCATCTACAAAATTAAAAGCTTTATAATCAATGATATGGCCATGACTTAATTCTTCGCTTTTCCACTCCCCAGGCTTTGGAGTATTCCAACTTGCTTCTTCTGACATTTCTAACCTCTCTATTGATATGAAAAGAACCAGAACTAACTGGTCTTTTTATTATTATCTTAAAGTACTATTTTAGGTTATCCAATAACGCTCTGTCTGATGAAGACAATCTTCTAAAACACCACCGTTAGCTAATATTACTGACTTGCTGGCATCATTGTCTACATGGCATGTCACAAGTATTTCATTAATATTTTTTAGATGTGCTTGCTCAATTCCTAGCTTCAACTGTTCTTTAGCATAACCTTTGCCACGCTGGCGAGGTCGTATGGAATAACCAATATGTCCACCTTTTTCTAAAAGAGTATCATTTAGTCTTAAACGTAAATTTAAGAAACCTATAGCATTATTGTCATTGTCAAAAGACACAAACTGAATATATGGAACAAAATTATCAGGAACGCCTACCCCTAACTCCATATTTAGGTTATGATCTAGCCAGTCTTCAAAATGCATAGTTGGTTCATAAAAACCACCGTCCACTGAACTACTTTCTTTTTGAAACTCTTTATACATGGCTAAAATTTCTTCTTTATCTTCTAACACTGGGCGCCGTAATTTCATATTGTTTCCTATTCCATTATCTTCAAGTTAAGCATTCCAAAAGGAGCATTCGCTTTATTAATCTGGTCACAAATAAAATGACTCAATAAACTAGACTTTGGTGATATAGGATTGACACCTGTAGTGATAGCTTGAATAAAAGCATCAATCATTGGTTCAAAACCACGTTTCTCTAGAGTGCTTGCCCAAGAACCAAAACCGATAGCACGACGGTCAAAGCCATCAATAACAGAAAGATTTGACAAATCATCTAATGAATAGGTTACTTCTGGCGACTCTATTTCAATTATTTCTCGACGAGACCCCGACTGCAGGTTCATGCTTGCTTCTATTATCTCACTGTCTGTTTCTAGCGTTACTGATACTTGTAATATCTTATTCCCATCACGTTTAGTCACAAAGTATCCTCTTTTAACAACATTATTTGTCAAAAATAGCGCCGTATCTAAAGGATGGATAAACATATCAAAAAGCTTATATTGAAAATCCGCTGGTGCATTGACAGCATTTTTAAAGGTGCGAATATGGTTTTTATCTTCTACTTTTTTCATTTCCATAATACGTGGTGCAAAGCGACGATTAAAACCTGCCATTAAAAATGTTTTATGATCCTTCGCCAAATCATACAATGCTTTAGTTGAAGTATAATCTTCTGTCAAAGGCTTATCCATAAAAACTGGAATACCCTTTTTTAAAAAAAGCTTTGCTATATCAAAGTGAGCACTAGTCGCGACATGAATGAAGACTCCATCCAAAGGATGCTCGGCTAGACTATCTAAACTGTCATAAGCTGTAGAAGAACCAAAAAGCATATTAACTTCTTCTAAAATCTGTTTTTGGCGTGTAAAAAGATGCCAGTGCACACCTGTCACTTGACGCATATAAGGTAGATAAGCTTTCTGTGAAATACCTCCTAAACCGACAATTCCAAGTTGCAACATAGCATCCTCCTTCTATTTTTTCTTTGCCTTTTCCAAAAATTGTTTCCTTAAATCTTTTAGACGTGATTTTTGATTAGCATTCTCTCCAGTAGAGTGCTTCTCATGGAACTTCTGTACTTGTGCTTGCCCTTTGTAATCTAATTGGTATTTCCCCATATCTTAATAACTCCTTCTATTTTATCTTCTTATTTTAACATATAATAGACCAGAGGTTTTAATAGAGGTTTTAATTAATTACCTTGATTTTTAATACTTGATCCGTTCATATGTTTTACACGAGCAGAGATTTCCTTATGACGACCATTAACCATCGGACGAGCCTGTGGATTACCTAAATAACCACATGTACGTTTGACAACATCTACTGTCTTAGGGTCGCTGTTACCACAATTTGGACAAGTAAAACCTCGATCTGTCGGTGTAAAATCCCCTTCAAATTGACATTGGTAACACTTATCAATCGGTGTATTAGTACCTAGATAACCTACCCGATCATAAGCATAGTCCCAAACTGCTTCTAAAGCTTTTGGATTCTGTTGCAAAACAGGGTATTCACAGTAGTGAATAAATCCTCCTGATGCACCCGTTTCAGGATAGATTTTCTCAAAATCTAGTTTTTCAAAAGGTGTTGGATTCTTACGCACATCATAATGGAATGAATTAGTGTAGTATTCCTTATCAGTAATATCAGTTACTATACCAAATTTTTCAGTATCTAAACGACAAAACCGGTCAGTCAAGCTCTCCGATGGTGTCGAATAAACTGAAAAATGATAATCATACTCATCAGACCAATCTGCACATAACTGCTTCATCTTACGAACGATGTCTACAGTAAATGCTTTAGCTTGATGGTTATCTTCCCAGTCACCACCATAAAAAACACTCGCCACCTCATATAAACCAATATAACCAAGAGACACCGTTGCACGGCGGTGATTAAAGAGTCGATCAACATTGTCATATTTTCCTAAACGTTCTCCAAATGCTCCATACTGGTAAAGAATGGGCGCATTTGCTGGGATAGCCTCTTTGACACGTTCCACACGATAAACCAAGGCATCTCTAGCAATACTCATACGTTCATTAAATATCTCCCAGAATTTATCCATATCACCGTTAGACTCCATGGCAACACGCGGTAGATTAACTGTTACAACTCCAAGATTCATACGACCAGATGTTACATCCTGACCATTTGCATCTCGCCACCCTTGTAGGAAAGAACGACAGCCCATAGGGGCTTTAAAAGAGCCCGTTAAGTCAATAATTTTATCATAAGAAAGGACATCTGGATACATCCGTTTTGTCGCACACTCTAATGCTAATTGTTTAATATCATAATTGGGGCTATCTTCTTCTAAATTAAGACCTTTTTTAAGCGTAAAAATTAATTTTGGAAAAATAGCAGTACGATGCTCGCTTCCTAAACCTTGAATCCGAATTTTCAAAATCGCTTTTTGAATTTCTCGTTCAAACCAATTAGTTCCTAATCCAAAACCAAGCGAAGTAAATGGCGTTTGCCCATTTGAAGTAAATAAAGTATTAATTTCATACTCCAAAGATTGCATGGCATCATATATATCTTTTTGTGTTTTAGCGCGCGCATAGTCTTCTTGTTTATCTTCAATAACCCATTCTTTTGCATCTTTTAAATGTTTTTGATAATTTAACTGTGCATAAGGAGCTAAAAACTCATCAATGCGATCTGCTGTACAGCCACCATATTGACTTGAAGCAACGTTCGCAATAATCTGTGAAATCTGAGCAGTCGCTGTCTGAATAGATTTTGGACTCTCAACTTCTGCATTACCAATCTTAAAACCATTTGCAAGCATTCCCTTAAAATCGATTAAACAGCAATTTGTCATGGGAGTGTATGGGCTGTAATCTAAATCATGATAATGGATATCACCCTTTTGATGTGCATTTGCTACATGAGAAGGTAACATTTTCAGACCAATTGATTTCCCTACAATACCTGCTGTTAAATCACGTTGGGTATTAAACACATCAGAGTCTTTATTAGCATTCTCATTAACAACAGTTTGATCCTTATTAATTAATTTTCCAATAGAAAAATTGATATCTGTAGCCTGTGAACGCTCAAAATCGCGTTGGGTACGATAATTGATATATTCTTGTGCAATAGCGTACTCATTAGCTTCCAATAATTTATGTTCAACGATATTTTGTATTTCATATATCTTGATGTTATCTTTAAAACGATTGTAGATCTCAGCGATGACATGATCTGCAATCATCTCAAGTTTAGCCTCAACTAAAGGAGACATTTTGATAACTTTATTACTAGCTTTTAATAGAGCCGTGTAGATTTTATACTTATCAAAGCTGACCAAACGCCCGTCACGTTTAATCACTTTGATATCAGATTCTGTCATAAATCGTTCTCTTTCCAATACCATCATGTGAAATATCCTCCAGTGACAATTATAGCATGCAAAGAAAAAAAATCAATATATTGTGTCAAGTTTTTTGCTCAGACACAATATATTGATTTTTTAATCTATTTGAAACGATATAGAACAAAATGAGTGATATTTGATAGAGGAACTTCTTGGTAGTGCTTCTTAATATCAGATTTCAGTTCATTTGGTAACTTCTCATTTTTATTTAAGATAAAGTATTTAGCCCCATGCTGAAGCAGCTCGTCCTTCAAAATTTTCTCATTATTTTTTTGCGCTGTATTAATATGTGGCAAAACAAATTGAGAAGCAGATTTTAACCGAGTCTGGCTATAAATGCTAGCAACTTTGTCCCAAACATAAATCTTACCATCTCTATCAATTTTTGTAGTCAAATAATGTGAAATGTCACGCCTTTCTTTACTAAGAGTAACATTTTGATAAGTATTATAAACTAGTAACCCTATCGATAAGGAAACTAGTAAGAGGGGCAAATAATATGTTTTCTTTACAAAAAGGTCTACGATAAGAGATTTACCAGAGAAATACTGACGTCTATGTGAACGTCTGTCAATCACTTTTTGGTAAAGAATAGTAATTTTATTACTCGTTAGCAAAAGACCAAATGGTAAAGCAGGTAAAAAGTGGTAAAGGTTAAAATCTCTTGAAAAAATGGCCATTATAGCGTAAATAATAAAAATACAGGCAATAAAGTTCAAGCCGATTTGATAAGATGCTTTTTTACGATTTTGAATAAAATCCCATAGTCCAAAGAGACAACCTGACCCTAGAAGGACAACAATTTGAATTGCTAAACTAAGAAGGAATGAGTGGTTTGTCCTAGCGAAATACGTAAAGGGGTAAAAAATAGCTTTGTCAATATAAGAAGAGATAATCTGTAGATTAAACATAAAGTAACCAACAGTATAAGCAATTAAAATCATACCAAAAACAACGCATAAAAACTGATAAAATCCTCGTAGTGACTGCTTTTGCTTAATATTGGTTGCTGTTAAGAGAACAAAAGAGCAAAGCCAAAAAATCAGTGTTTGGGGATCTATAAATAGTGAGAATGCTGCTAAAATGCCATAAAATATAAATGCTTCATCAACGATATTATCGACACAAAATTTAATTAAAAACCATAGCGAAATGAGCATAAAAGGTAATGCCCACTGTATTGGGTACATACCACCGAATCCTAAGACAATATTCATTATATAGAAAATCAACGTCATGCCTATCGAGACAATTTCACTTTGTGCCACATAATAAACTAATTTATAAAAATAAATTCCAGATACATAGTAAGCAATAAACTGTACAATAAGTAACCAGATACTAGACCCTAAAAGGTAACTTAGAGCAATCGTTACATAGTATAAAAATCCTCCTGTAGCAAAAACATCACTATAAGGGATCTGTCCTTTGGTCATCATCAAACCTGTATAGAGATTCTGAGTCTGCAAACCATTTGCAAAATAAGTCAATAAAGGATTTGCAATTGCTAAGAGAGTTGACAAAACACTATATAGTAAAATTGAAAATCGACTAGATTTCTTCATTCTGATAGCCGTTCGTTTACTCATTGATGGGCTATTTTTATAGCTCACTCCAATTGGTTTTTCTAGGTTTTCTACCACTATTTTTCTCCTCATATTTACATACTACCAGTATATCAGAAAACCTTATTTAGTCAATTTAGCCAACACTTGACCGTAACGAATAATATCCCTAAAGTAGTGGTATTTTCTAGACATATATTGTTTGAGAAATTCTTGTTCTTCTAGTGTTAGCTGAGTATCTGACATTAACATCACCTCCTTTTACTACATCATCACTATTATTATTCGAAAAAAAAACGACTGAACAATTGCTCAATCGCTTCGATATTATTCTTCATCTAGAAAGCTGTTGAAAACTTCCTCAATCATGTCCCATTCTGCATCTGAATCTTCTGGTATAGGCTGAAGGTCTCCTTCAGTTCCATCGGCATTTTCTGTAAATGAGTAAGCTTGAATCTCAATTTCACCTTGTTCGTCTTCTTCCGCACCTGCAGGAACGAGGAGAACATAGTTTTTGCCAAACTCTTCACGCCCATCAATAGTTAATAGAATTTCAAAAAGTGTTTCGTTCCCATTCTCATCTACAAGAGTGATTACTTCATGTTGATGTTCATGGTTATGATCGTGGTTATGATTATGTGCCATTGTTTCTCCTTTTTATGCCGAATGCTTAAAACATGCGGTCTAAATAATTTTGTAAGATTAGTTGAGCTGCTAATTTATCGATAACTTTCTTACGCTTACCACGACTAATATCAGCTTGCTCAACTAGCATACGCTCTGCTTGAACAGTCGTTAAACGTTCATCTTGATATTCAACTGGAAGATTGAATAATTCAGTGATTTTATCGCCATATGCCTGACTAGCCTCTACACGAGGACCACTTGTATTATTCATATTTTTAGGTAGACCAACTACAAATTTATCAACTTTGTACTCTTTTACTAACTCTGCTAAGCGGTCAAAACCAAAATTTCCAGATTCTTCATCGATCTTAATGATTTCAAGACCTTGTGCAGTGAAACCGAGTGGATCACTAATTGCAACGCCGACAGTTTTCGAGCCGACGTCAAGTCCCATTATTCTCATTACAAATCTATTCCATTTCCTTGTAAATAATAACGAACGAGCTCTTCTACAATCTCATCACGTTCATATTTACGAATTTGATTGCGAGCATCATTGTAACGAGGTACATAAGCAGGGTCCCCACTCAATACGTAACCAACAATTTGATTGATGGGATTGTAACCTTTTTCTTCTAATGAACGATAAACAGCTGTTAATGTTTCACTAATTTCTACTTTGTTACTATCATCTAATCTAAAACGAACAGTTTCATCTGTAAATCCCATACCTACACCTTCTTTCCTTTAATTCTTTCACTTATTATAACTTAAATAAAGTATTTGTACAAGAAATTGATAAACACTATATTAGAAAATCAAAAAGGGAGCACAAGAAACCAAGAAGTGATTCTTTGATTTCTTTACTCCCTACCTTATAGGTGATTTTTACAGGTTATCGTGTGACTCTCACTTATGCTTATCTAAAGCTCAAAGTGCTGCACGAAGACGAGCTTCTGCATTTTCAACGTTACGAATAGAGCGAGGTAGAAAAGCACGAATATCATCTTCCTTATAACCTACTTGAAGACGTTTGTCATCAATTAGAATTGGACTCTTTAAAATACGTGGATTTTCTTGAATAAGATCAATAACTTCATTTACACTCAACTCCTCAATATTACAATTGAGCGCCTTAGCATAACGATTTTTAGAAGAAACGATACTTTCAATACCACTTTCAGTTTTTGTTAATATTTCTAAAATTTCATCACGTGTTAGTGATTCTTTACCTAGGTTTTGTTCTTTATATGGAAGTTGATGAGCATTTAGCCAAGTTTTTGCTTTTTTACAACTTGTGCAACTTGAAATAGTATAAATCTTAATCATGTGCCTTCTCACTTTCTATCCCATGATAGTTATAGTTTAACATAGTCACAAAAATCAAACATGGGACTTAAGACCTATTTTTTATCAATTTACTAATAAAAATAAATAGATTTTAGGGATTTTTAAGCTTATTTTTAGTATAAAAATAAGTTCCAACCACTGTCAGAACTTATTTTAGTTACATTTATTCAAGTTCAAGATGTATAGTTGCTATTTTATTCCTCAATTTCAATAGCATTGTCCAAATCTAAAACAAGATCATCAGCTTCATTTTTTTCTTCAACGAGCTCAGACTGAACTGGCGAATCATCTTCAGTCATTCCAAAGTGCACGCGCACTTTATGGTCAATTTCATCAAAAATTGCTGGATTATCTGCTAAATATTTTTTGGCATTTTCAGAACCTTGTCCAATTTTCTCACCATTATATGAGTACCATGCACCTGCTTTTTGGATAATATCCAAATCACTAGCAATTTTAATTAACTCACCCGTGCGAGAAATACCTTCACCATACATAATTTCGACAAAAGCTTCACGGAATGGTGGAGCAACTTTATTTTTAACAACTTTGATTTTTGTCTCTTTACCAACATTATGATCTTTATGCTCACCAGTTCCCTTGATTTGAGTATTACCACGAACATCTAGACGAACCGATGAATAAAATTTCAAAGCACGACCACCAGGTGTTGTTTCAGGGTTACCAAACATAACGCCTACTTTTTCCCTTAACTGGTTGATAAAAATTGCGATTGTCTTTGTCTTGTTAATGGATGCTGACAATTTACGCATTGCTTGACTCATCATACGAGCTTGCAAACCAACGTGGCTGTCACCAATATCACCATCAATCTCAGCACGAGGAACAAGGGCTGCAACTGAATCGACAACAACTAAATCAACTGCGCCTGAATCAATCAATTTACCTGCAATTTCAAGACCTTGCTCACCTGAGTCAGGTTGAGACAAAAGTAACTCATCAATATTAACTCCAAGAGCCGCAGCATAGGCTGGGTCAAGAGCGTGCTCAGCATCAATAAAGGCAGCAATCCCACCTTCCTTTTGGGCTTGAGCTACGGCATGAAGGGCAACCGTTGTTTTACCAGATGACTCTGGTCCATAAATTTCGACGATACGTCCTTTAGGATATCCACCTGCTCCTAAAGCGATATCTAAAGCAAGAGAACCTGAACTCATTACTTGAACCTTTTGTTCAGCTCGCTCACCTAAGCGCATCACTGCGCCCTTACCAAAATCTTTTTCAATATTTTTCAAAGCATCATCTAAGGCTTTTCGACGTTCATCACCGAATTTCTTAGTAATTTCTTCTGCTTTTTTCGTTTTTTTAGCCAATGTCTTCTCCTTATATTTCTATGAATCTAGGTTGATTCAAATTTAGAAATCGTTCTACTAATTATAACAAATATTATATCTTTAATAAAGCCCTACGCACCAAGTCAAAAGCATGTAAAGTACTGATATGACGGACATCTGAGCGACTCTTCCCTCCAATCGATACTTTAATAGAAGAAACGCCTTCAGGGGTTGCAATCCCAATAAAAACTGTACCTGCAGGGTATCCTTCCAACTCATCAGGACCAGCAACTCCCGTTAAACCGATACCAAAATCTGCTTTTAAAAGTTGGCGAGCTTGCTGAGCCATTGCCTCAGCTGTAAAATGACTGACAACTCCATATTCTTGCAATTTTTTCTTAGGGATGCCGAGAAGTTGTGATTTTGCTTCCATACTATAGGTCGTAAAACCACCATTAAAAACTTGCGAAGCACCAGAAAATTCTGCTAACTGAGATTGAAATAACCCTGCTGTTAAGCTCTCTGCGGCAGTAATCGTTTTATTTTGTACTTTCAATAATTCTAAAACAGTACGTGCCATACTATTATTATCACCATAACCATATAATAAATCTTTTAATTTACGGTTATCTAATGTCTTAAGAGCAAGTATTTCTTTTTCTAAGCTATCTAATTTAAAGTCGGCCTCATCCTGATTTTCAGCTTTCGTTGATAACCTTAAAGTTACCTCACCAACCTTTGCATATGGTGCTATAGTTGGGTCTGTCTGATTCTTAATTATGTCTTCTAAGATTGTGACTAACTGACTCTCACCGATACCAAAGAATCTCAATACACGTGAATATAATTTTGTGCCATTATTTGACAAAATAGGTACTACCTGCTCCATAACCATTGGCTTTAATTCACTAGGCGGACCTGGTAAAACCATATATTGGACTCCCTTAGATGTAACGATACCACCAACAGCTAGACCAGTAAGGTTTTGTAGAGGTATTGAGCCTTCAACCAATTGAGCTTGTCGTTCATTATTTGGCGTTCTAGCAAACTGAGGACGACTTGCAAAAAAAAACGATCCAATTTTCGACTAGCTAATAAATCTACTGTTAATGATTTACCTAAAAATTTAGCCAAAGTTTGCTTCGTTAAGTCATCCTCTGTAGGGCCAAGTCCACCACATAGGATAACCAATTGACTGCGCTGACTAGCTATATCTAAAAGCGATAATAAACGTTCCTCATTGTCTCCTACAGCTGTCTGGAAATAAATATCAATTCCCAATTCTGCCATTTTCTCCGACAAAAATTGTGCGTTTGTATTAACGATCTGTCCTGTTAAAATTTCTGTTCCTACAGCGATAATTTCAGCCCTCACAACTTCACCCTCTTATCTATTCGAAATAATGACTACATTTTAGCAAAAAAAGTAGCAAAAGTGCTACTTAAAACATATCACATTGATATTACTTGAAATCACATATATTTTCATGGTCATTAACCATACCCGCGGCCTGAATAAAAGAATAGAGGCAAGTTGGACCAACAAATTTAAAACCGCGTTTTTTTAAATCCTTAGATAAGCGTTCGGATAAGGTAGTACTTGCAGGCACATCGTTGTAGTTGTTAACTGAGTTAACCTGTACTTTATTATCTACAAAAGACCAAATGTAGCGATCAAAACTTCCGAATTCTTTCTGAATTAATATAATTGACCTAGCATTTTGTCGTGTTGAGAAAAGTTTTAGACGATGACGAATAACCCTAGGATTTTGTAAGATTATCTCTAAATCCGCATCTGACATTGCAGCTACCTTTTCAATATTATAGTGATGAAAAACTTGTCTGAACTCCTGACGTTTATTTAATACTGTTTCCCAAGATAAACCCGATTGATAAGTTTCTAAACATAGTAACTCAAAGAGTACATGATCGTCATGAACAGCTCTCCCCCACTCTTTATCATGGTAAGCTACATATAATGGATTATCTAAATTCACCCAAGAACATCGTTTCATGTGAAACCTCATTACTTCTAAATTATTTCATCAACATCTTCAAACTAGATTTGATGTATTGCTCCACAGTCTCGTTCGTACCTTCAAAAAAGGCTTTTACTTTTTTCAATTCAGTCGCCTTATACCCCAACGCTAACAAAGCTTCCATAGCTTCTTCAAGATTGCTATTCTGCTCAGAGCTAACCTTACGACTAGTCGCACTCTCACCAGAAGCTTCTACAAACTTCCCTGACAAATCAAGGATCATCTGTTGTGCTGTTTTTTTTCCTATCTTTGGAAATTTAGTCAAATACTTAATATCACTATTATCAATGGCACTTACGAGACCTTCATTGTCATCGACTGCAATAATTGCTAAAGCGGTCGTTGGACCAATTCCTGATACTGAAATTAAATTAAGAAAAATTTCTTTTTCATTTTCCGTATGAAAGCCAAATAAAAGATGTGCATCATCGCGAATGACTTGATGTAAGTAGATGGTAACTTCTTGATTAACGTAACCTGAAAAAGAGTAGGGATTTGCCACATATATCATGTATCCCAATCCAGCTGTTTCCACAACAATAAATTTAGCCGTTATTTTACTCAATTTTCCTTTAATATAATCGTACATTCTATTTTCCTATCTCAATATTTTTCATTTTGGTAGCATATAAGATTAAAACCAGACCTGCTAACATAAAAATGGTCAATGTTATTTGAACACCTATTTTTCCTGTAAAATAGCTGAGCGAAACCATGGCACCTGCTAATACACTTGCAACAGGTTGTGCGATAGCTAAAAATCCAGAATATGATCCAATTTTTCCCTCCACCATCATCTCCGCCCTTAGAACCTGACTAGCTGGAACATAAATCATTTCGCCAAAGGTGAAAAACGTCATGGCAATCAAAATAGCTCCAAAAGTGTTTAGAGAAATATTAAAAAGCATTCCAAAACCACAAATCAAGCTCCCTAATATTAGTTGACGTTTCAAAGGCCAATTCTCTATGAATTTATTTATAGTTGTCATTAGTAAGACAATTAATAGAGTGTTTGTAAAGACTGCTAAACTAAGCATTTTAGCACCTGTGATTGTATGTCCTAAAATGGACACTACTTCAAAATTTTGCTTAAGATTGACCGAGAAATAATTATCAACCTGGAGCCAGACAACACTGGAACCAATTGCTCCTAAAGTATAAACAACAAACGCTTTATCCACTAAAACCTGACTATAATTTTTAAAAGTTCCTAAAACTCCTTTATCATGCTTGAAGGTTCCCTCCTGTGGTTTTGTCTCATCAAACTTGAAGTAGACCACGAAACAACAAATCGCTGAAATAATAAGAAGAACTATTAATAATTCAAAAAAATGGTGATCATAGAAAATCCCAGCAATTCCAGAACCTAGCATTACAGCGATGTTAACCAACCAATAACCTATAGTGTAAACAAAGCGACGATTCTGTTCGTTCGTCAAATCAATGGTCATAGCTTCATAGGCAGGGAAATAAAATTGGTGAGCTATTTCAATGATAAGGATACCTACAAAGGTCAAGTGTGGCGTAATATGATTTGGAACATTTGCAGCTATAGTTATAGCCCAACCAATGGTTGCCAGCAGTGAACCTATAATCACAACTTTTTTCCTCCCCATAGCATCTGACAAATGGCCTCCATATAAGGTCGCTACAAACCCTGATAGTTGAGTTATGATGATCAAGATTCCTGTAACTAGATTTCCAAAATATTGAACATAATACATTGCCATAAAAGGAAAAATAGCTGAACCAACCGTAATGGAAATAAAACGCAATAATTCTCTTAACTGTAGCTGTTTTGGCAAAGCAAAAAACTCTTTCACTTTTTCTCCCTTCTTCCCTAACAAGTAATTATCAATATTTTCCTAAATCCCTGAGGCTTGTATGATTTTCTTGGATTCGTTTAAACATTTTCTCCATATCAGCTTTTGTAAAATTAACTAAAACAGGTCTTCCATGAGGGCAATTATAAGGATTTTTACATTGCGCTAACTGATCTAATAAATGACGTGCTGAGTAATCGTCTAGCGTATGGTTTGCTTTAATAGATCGCTTGCAAGACATCATAATAGCCAACTCTGCGCGATATTTTTTCACTGATACTTCATTAGTGAGCAACAACATATCACACATTTCATAAATGCCAGACTCTACCTCTTCTTCTTTCATCCAAATTGGATGTTCCCTTAAAATGAAAGTATTATTACCATACGGTTCCAAGAAAATACCAACATCTTGTAATAATGACATTTTTTCTTGTAATTGAAGAAAATCTGAACTTGAAAATTCAAATAGAAATGGTACTAACAATTGTTGAAGACTATTATCAACCTCACCTATCTTTTCACGGTAATACTCGTATTTTACACGCTCTTGAGCTGCATGTTGATCAATAATATACAACCCACCATTCCCTTGAGCAAATAAGTAGGTCCCATGCATTTGACCAAAAAATTCGAGCTCTGGAAAAGTCGAACTTTCTTCCGAATCTAATTTTTCAACAAGTTTGTTAAGTGACTGTTTACTACTAAGGTAATCCTGAGAATGAATGAAGTTCTCACTATCAGCTTGATCTCTACTAGCATACTTTATATTAGGAGACTGCGTTGCTCCTTGATTAACAGAGTTTTTTACATCATTGTCAACTGAACCGTCACTTTTGTCAAGGTTTGTAAAGTTAGCAATAGGTTCAGATACAGTATCTGCACCTATAAAAAAGTCATTTTTAGCCCTATCGTAATACAAACCAGGCTGTTTTAGTGAGAAGCTTGTTTGTATAGGCTTATCTACACTTCGGGTACTAGTTTTAGCTAAATTCTCTAAAGCATCCGGAATCAAGTCATATTGTTTAAGACTCTCAGAAATTGCTGTGCTTATTAAACTCATTAATTCTCGTTCCTTAGAAATTCTCACCTCTTGCTTAGTCGGATGAACGTTGACATCTGCTAGATAAGGATCTATCTGAATATCAATGACAGCAATTGGAAATCTTCCAACCATCAACTTTGAACCATAACCATCTAGAATTGAGCGGTTCAAAAGAAAATTTTTAATGTAACGACCGTTAATTAATAGGGTAATATAGTTTCGGTTAGCTCGTGTCAATTCAGGCAAACTTACATAACCCGAAATTTCAAAATCTAAATCTGCATTTGAAATCTCAATCATTTTTTTTGCAGTATTTAAACCATAAATACCTGCAATCGCCTGTCTCAAATCGCCAGTCCCACTAGTTTTAGTCATTTCTTTACCATCATTTATCAGTGTAAAAGCAACTTCCGGATGCGCTAGACTGAGTCTATTAACAATATCAATAATATGAGCTAGTTCAGACTGTAAACTCTTCATGTATTTCAATCTGGCAGGCGTGTTAAAGAATAAATTTTCAACTAAAATTTTTGTTCCACGAGGACTTGAAACAACTTCCTGTTTTTCAATGTTTCCCCCTTTAGCAACAAGTAACGTCCCTTGTTTCCCTTGCTCTGTAGCTGTTTTTATCGTCATTAAACTAATCGAAGCGATTGATGGTAGAGCTTCACCACGAAAACCTAAGGTCCGAATACGAAAAAGGTCACTCTGGCTTTTGATTTTGGATGTAGCGTGACGTCGTAAACTGAGAACGGCATCCTCACTAGTCATCCCTTCACCGTTATCCGTTATTTGAATCTTTTTAAGACCAGATTCTTCAACCTCTATGGTAATTTGGCTACTTCCTGCATCTATGGCATTTTCAACTAATTCTTTAACGACGCTACTAGGCCTTTCAACAACCTCACCAGCAGCAATCTGGTTAGCTAATATATCCGGTAATTCAATAATTTTAGACAAGTTCATCCCTCCTTTTTTTATGATTTTTTGTAACTTTTTTTGTGATATCTTAGCCATTATACCATATTCAAAATATTAATTTGACAATAACACAATTTTTAGTTGACATCACTCCTATTACCTGTTAGACTTAGGGAGCGTAATAAGTTTTGAAGTTGTATTTTTGTTTAACATTTTTACCTTTTTTATTTTTTACAGTAACATTTTTAGAAAGGTAATAAACAAATGACACAAGGTACAGTGAAATGGTTTAACTCAGAAAAAGGTTTTGGCTTTATTTCTAGCGAAACTGGAACAGACGTCTTCGCTCATTTTTCAGAGATTAAAGTTGATGGCTTCAAAACTCTTGAAGAAGGACAAAAAGTAACATTTGATATTCAAGATGGTCAACGTGGACCACAAGCAACAAATATCAATCTTGTTAAATAATTAAAAAAGAGCCTAAATGAATTATTTAGTCTCTTTTTTGTTGCCTAAAGGCTATTTTATAATAATTTCTTTAAGTCAAATATAGCATTCATAGCTTGCATTGGAGTTAGATTCATTATATCTATCGCTTCTAACTCCTCAATAACCCTACCTGCATTTGAAGGTTCTTCAAAAAGCGATAATTGTCCTTGTTGCTTCTCAGAATCTAGTTCCTCATTTAAGTCAGCAGTAACAGCTTCTTGGGAGGGCGATACGATCAACTGTACTGCATCAGCTTCCAACTGTGATAAAATATCAGTTGCCCTATCCAATAAGTCAATTGGTAAACCAGCTATTTTTGCGACGTGTATCCCATAAGACTTATCCGCAGGTCCAGATTCAATTTTATGTAAGAAGGTAACTTCTCCATCTCTCTCTAAAGTAGCCACGTGTACATTGACAAGCCTTGTCAACTGTTCAGATAAATCTGTCAACTCATGGTAATGAGTCGCAAACATTGTTTTTGCCCTAACACGGTCATGAATATATTCTATAATCGATTGAGCTAATGCCATACCATCATAAGTGGCTGTCCCTCGACCTAATTCATCAAAAAGAATCAAAGATTTATCACTGGCTCGTTTTACAGCTTGATTCGCTTCCATCATTTCTACCATAAAGGTTGATTGCCCAGAAATTAAGTCGTCAGCAGCACCAATCCTAGTAAATATTGCATCAAATACAGGCAAATCAACTTCGTCTGCCGATACAAAACCTCCCATTTGTGCCATAATAACTGTCAAAGCTAACTGGCGCATATAGGTCGACTTACCACTCATATTTGGTCCTGTAATCAACTGGATATCTGTCTGACTATCAAAATAGATGCTATTGGGAATATATTCTTGCACTCCCATCACTTTTTCAACAGTTGCATGACGCCCATTCTTAATCTTAATCTGATGTTGATCATTAAATTTGGGACGAACATAGTGATAATTTTCTGCAACTACTGCCAAACTCTGTAGAACATCAACGGTTGCAATCGTCTTTGCTAACTCTTGAAGACGTTTAATATAAGATTCTACTTGGGCACGAACACGCATAAAAATATCATATTCTAAATTTGAAGATTGCTCGCGAGCTTCGAGCATTTCACCTTCAATTTTGGCTAGTTCTGCTGTTCCATAGCGTTCAGAATTTTTTAATGTCGCTTTACGGAAAAAATGCTCCGGTACTAGTGATAAATTGGAATTGGTAACATGGAAGTAATAACCGTCTTTTTTATTATAATCAATTTTAAGAGTACCGATACCACTTGCTGCTCTTTCCTTAGCTTCAATATCAGCAATCCAACCTGTACCTTCACGCATCACTGTTCGATAATTATCCAATTGCTTATCAAATCCAGACTTGATAATGTTTCCCTCAGTGATAGTAGCCTGTGCTTCTGGGGCTATCGCCGTATTAATTAAACTTTCTAATTCAGGCATAGTGTCAATTTTGTTGACAATGATGTCAAGCTCAGGTTGATTGAAGGACTGTAAAATCATTTTAATCCGAGGAATTTGTGATAAGGTCTGTCCGAGTTGCAATAGATCTTTAGGGTTGGCTTTTCCGAAAGATACTCGACTTGCTAGGCGTTCAATATCATATACACCCTTTAAACTTTCTGTGAGATCGTTTCTCTCAAAAAAATAATCAAGAAACACTTGAATAATATCTTGACGTTCCTTGATTCGATTCATACTTACCAAAGGCCTGTCAATCCAAGTTCTCAGCATTCGAGTTCCCATCGCTGTTTTAGTCTCATCTAACAACCAGTAAAGACTTCCATGCTTCTTGCTTGTTCTAGCATTCTCCAGTAAATCTAGACTATTTTTCGTTGCATATGACATTTGTAAATAGTCCTTTATTTCATAATGAACTACTTTCTGTAAATGACTAAGTTCACGCTTTTGTGTTCTATGCACATATTGTAAAAGTTTTTCCGCAGCAGATATTTCCAAATCAGTTAACTGCTCATCAATCAAATGAATATCATTAAGTCGTTCGTCTTCGTATGATAAAAGCAAGTTCATCTGCTTCGTCAGTAGGTGATTTTTTTCGTCCGTCAATTGATATCCTACTACAATCTCACGAGCTTTTAAATTTAGTATTTCACTACGGACGGACTCAAAATCTGTTAAAAGGGTTGCCTGAAACTCTCCAGTTGAGACATCCATATATGCTAGACCAAATGTTTGTTGATCTTGCGAATCAATCGCTACTAAGAAATTATTAGCACTATCCGGCTTCGTTGACTCCACAACCGTTCCTGGGGTAACAACTTGCACTACCTCACGCTTGACCACTCCCACAGCTTTTTTAGGATCTTCCATCTGCTCAGCAATGGCTACTTTGTAACCTAATTCAACTAAAACGTCAATATACTGTTGAGCTGAGTGATAGGGAACTCCTGCCATTGGGATTGGCTTTTCTGCGTTCTTATTTCGACTAGTCAAGCTAATTTCCAGGATTTGTGCTGCTTTTACCGCATCATCATAAAATAATTCATAAAAATCACCCATTCTAAAAAGCAAAAAAGCATCTGGATAATTCTCTTTTATATCCAGATACTGTTGCATTCCCGGTGATATCGTTGGCTTGGCCATTTCTCACTCCTAACTAACGGGGCTGGCTGCCATGCTCAGCTCCTCAATCATTATATTTATAAACCTACTGATAGTTCTTTTTCAAAAACTTTGGCAATATCTTCATTTTGACAAATCACCAACAAGGTGTCTGCTCCTGCCATTGTTCCTAAAATCTCTGGCAGCCCTTTCTCATCAATAAAGTTTGCTAAAACGCTAGCCTCCCCTAAATTAGTATTTAAAACTAACATAAAACTTGCTCGCGATACTTTCAAAATATATGAGCGTAAGGCTGGGCTAAATCGATTTGAAGTAGCTGTTGATAAACTATAATATAGCTTACCTTCTGGGCTACGTAATTTTAAAAGACCAATCTCACGCAAGTCTCTTGATAGAGTCGCTTGCGTGACATCGATTCCTTCATTTTTTAAATGTAATTTAATTTCTTCTTGTGTGCCAATCTGCCCTGATTGGATCAAACGTTTAATACGTTTTTGGCGTTCTATTTTATTCATGTTATTCAATCCTTTTTAGTTAGAATTATGCTTACCAAATTATATCAAAAAAAATTGTCTTTTTCACTTAGTAGTGATATCGTAATCATTCTGTAAAAAAGCTATAAAGTAGGCTAGTTCTTTACAGAATGCATTATGAATTTAATCAACAAGTTCTCGTCTATTTTTCATAATTATGTTAAAATAGGGTGACTATATTACTAATTAAAATAGGAGATACCATGGATACAAAACATCTAATTGCGAGTGAAATTCAAAAAGTTGTTCCAGATATGGAACAATCGACCATTCTTTCTTTATTAGAAACCCCAAAAAATTCGAGCATGGGAGATTTAGCTTTCCCAGCATTCTCTTTGGCTAAAACTCTACGCAAAGCACCTCAAATAATTGCTAGTGACATTGCTGAACAAATTAAAAGCGACCAATTTGAAAAGGTGGAAGCTGTTGGACCTTACGTTAACTTTTTCCTTGATAAAGCCGCAATCTCAAGTCAAGTTTTAAAACAAGTCTTATCTGATGGTTCTGCCTATGCTACTCAAAATATTGGTGAAGGACGAAATGTTGCCATTGACATGTCTAGTCCAAATATTGCTAAGCCATTCTCAATTGGACACCTTCGTTCAACAGTTATTGGTGATAGTTTAGCTAATATTTTTGATAAAATTGGCTATCATCCTGTTAAAATTAATCACCTTGGCGACTGGGGTAAACAATTTGGAATGTTAATCGTTGCCTATAAAAAATGGGGCAATGAAGAGGCTGTCCGTGCTCATCCCATCGATGAACTTTTAAAACTTTATGTCCGTATTAATGCTGAAGCCGAGACAGACCCTAGCGTTGATGAAGAGGCACGTGAGTGGTTTCGTAAACTTGAAGCTAACGATCCTGAAGCAACTGAATTATGGCAATGGTTCCGTGACGAGTCATTATTAGAATTCAACCGTCTTTACGATCAAATGAATGTTACATTTGATAGCTATAACGGCGAGGCATTCTACAACGACAAAATGGATGAAGTGCTTGAACTGCTAGAATCTAAAAACCTCCTAGTCGAATCTAAAGGTGCACAAGTTGTTAACCTAGAAAAATACGGTATTGAACATCCTGCCCTCATTAAAAAATCCGATGGAGCAACTCTCTACATTACACGTGACTTAGCTGCTGCACTTTACCGTAAACGTACCTACGATTTTGCAAAATCAATCTACGTTGTAGGAAACGAACAGTCTGCACACTTTAAGCAACTAAAAGCTGTGCTTAAAGAAATGGACTACGATTGGTCCGATGATATGACTCATGTTCCTTTTGGCCTTGTAACAAAAGGAGGAGCAAAATTATCAACTCGTAAAGGAAATGTAATTCTACTTGAACCTACTGTTGCAGAAGCTATTAATCGTGCGGCATCTCAGATTGAAGCTAAAAACCCTAACCTAGCAGATAAAGATAAAGTTGCTCAAGCAGTTGGTGTAGGTGCTATTAAATTTTACGATTTGAAAACTGATCGTACAAATGGTTATGACTTTGACTTAGAAGCAATGGTATCATTTGAAGGTGAAACTGGGCCATATGTACAATATGCACATGCTCGTATTCAATCAATCTTACGTAAAGCTAACTTTAGCCCATCTAATAGCGATAATTACAGTCTCAACGATGTTGAAAGCTGGGAAATCATCAAACTCATCCAAGATTTTCCTCGTATTATTGTACGTGCGGCAGATAATTTTGAGCCCTCTATTATTGCAAAATTCGCTATTAATTTAGCTCAGTGCTTCAATAAATATTACGCCCACACACGTATTTTAGATGAAGACGCTGAAATCAGTAGTCGTCTAGCACTTTGCTATGCAACTGCTACAGTATTAAAAGAATCTCTTCGCCTCCTAGGAGTTGATGCTCCGAATGAAATGTAAGAAATGACACTACTAAGACTGTCAAATTTATGACAGTCTTAATTTTTTATATTATAATAATAGCACAACAAGTTACAGGAGAATGCCATGCCATCAGAAAAAGAAATATTAGATGCTCTTAGTAAAGTTTATAGCGAAGAAGTAATACAAGCAGATGATTATTTTCGTCAAGCTATTTTCGAGCTCGCTAGTCAACTTGAAAAAGAGGGGATGAACTCACTCCTAGCTACAAAAATTGACTCACTTATCAATCAATACGTCTTAACACATCAATTTGATGCTCCTAAAAGCATATTTGATCTTAGTCGCTTGGTAAAAACAAAAGCTAGCCATTACAAGGGAACTGCTATCTCAGCTATTATGCTTGGTAGTTTCTTAAGTGGAGGACCAAAATAAAAATACAGGCCAGACAGCCTGTATTTTTATTTATCGTAATTTCTTCGTCGAATTTTAAAATCTGAGCTAATAACTTCATCTACATTTATAACAGAAATAAAAGCATCTGGGTCTAAATCAGCCATGATTTCTTTCACATCACGCACTTCACTTGGGTTAAGAGCTACGTACAAGACATCATGCTCTCTACCTGAGTAGGCACCTTGGCCCCGTAAAAAAGTTACACCCCTATTAATTTCATGCAAAATGGTTGCTGCTGCAGATTCTGATTCTTTGGTAATAATGATCATTCCACGAACAGTGTAGCCCCCATTTTCAACATTTGTTAACACTTGACTAAATACAAAGCTAGCTACTAACGTATATAGCATCTGTTGTAAATTAATATAAACAAGTGAAGACGTTAGAACTATAGCATCAATAAACAATAAGGTTTGCCCTAATTTTATTCCAGATTTTTCCTCTACAATACGACCAATAATATCTGCACCACCTGTAGTTGCACCATATCTAAATACTAAACCACTACCAGTTCCTGCTAAAATTCCAGCAGCTACTGCAACTAACATCATATCGTTTTTCAAAGGGACTGTTACAGGGATTTGTTGCCAAAACCACATGAAAAAAGACATTAACACTGTACCATATATAGTTAACAATAAGGATTTTTTCCCTAAAATCCTAGCCCCTAATATAAATAACGGGATATTAAGGAGAAGTGATGAAAGTGCTGGATTAACTCCGAAAAGTGCATGGATAATCAAAGTGACACCGGAAATACCTCCTTCAGCCAAATGATTAGCCATATTAAATTTGACAAAACCGAAAGTATAGAGAGCCACACCAAAGGCAATTAAAATAGTTTCTTTTATCTTTGTTTTTAAATCCAGTTTCAACATAGGCTTAATCCTTCCTTATTCAAAAAAGCTAAAGTTGTTTAAACAACTTAGCTTAATAACATCATAATGTTTCCTTAGTGGTGGCTGACCAAAAGTCATATATACAGTTAATCATCATCAACGAATCGTCCAATAATATGAACATTTTCTGCAACGGAAACAAAGGCTTTTGGATCCGCTTTTAGCATTAAATATTTAAAATCACTAAATTCTTCACGTGTTAATATAGTTATTAAAACTGCTTTTTTCTCATGATTATAAGTACCTTCAGCATCATTGATACAGGTTACACCACGATGTAAATCACGATGGATACGTTTAATGACGCAATCAGGCTTACTGGTAACAATCATCGCTTGCATCTTTTTTTGCTTTGTAAAAATGGCATCTGTAACTCTACTTGATACAAAAATGGTCACCATCGAGTACAAAGCGTACTTCCAACCAAATAAAAGACCTGCAAATAATAAAATAATACCATTAATAATAAAAGAAATACTACCTACATCTCTGCCTGTTTTCTTTCTAATTGTCAAACTGATAATATCTGTTCCCCCACTAGAAATTCTAGACTTAAAGCTAAAACCAACACCAGCTCCCATAATTAAACCACCAAAGATAGCATTGATTAAGGGATCAGTTGTAAGGGTGATTTGAGGCATTAGTTGAATGAAGATAGAGCTTACAGTTACTGTGATAAACGTAAAAATAGTAAATTTATGTCCAATCTTACGCCAAGATAATATCAGCAAAGGGATATTAATGGCATAAAAAGCTAAAGCAACTGGTATTTCAAAAGAAAACCAGTGTTTACTGACAGCTGAAATAACCTGAGCTAAACCAGTTGCTCCACTTGAATAAACATGTCCAGGTTGAAAAAAGAAATTGACAGCAACACTGGATAGAATACCATACAGCAATGAAGCCGAAATTTTCTCTGCATATTTTTCTCGTGAGATACTTTTTAAAGTGTGTAAGAGACCAAATTTTTTAGCCCATACACTGATAATATATTTTACCTTTTTTTCTAAAGGGGTTCGTCTAGTTTTCATAACTTTCTACAGTAAGTGATAATTCTTCTAATTGTTGTTCTGAAACGAGACTAGGAGCTTGAGTCATTGGATCACTAGCCTTATTGTTTTTAGGGAATGCAATAACTTCTCGAATATTGTCCTTGCCTGCTAACAACATAACAAAGCGGTCAAGGCCTATTGCCAATCCACCATGTGGTGGGAAGCCGTAATCCATAGCTTCAAGTAAGAAACCAAACTGTTCCTGAGCTGATTCAGCGCTAAATCCTAAAGCCTTGAACATACGCTCTTGTGTATCTTTTTGGTTAATACGTAGGCTACCACCGCCTAACTCATATCCATTCAAAACAATATCATAGGCAACTGCACGTACTTTAGCCAAATCCCCTTCCAACTCATGCGCTGTCTCCGCTGTTGGCAAGGTGAATGGATGATGAGCCGACATATATCGTCCCTCTTCTTCTGACCACTCAAACATTGGCCAATCAACAACCCATAGGAAATTAAATTTAGAATAATCAATGAGTTCAAGTTCTTTTGCAATGCGTGTACGAAGCGCTCCTAAAGTCTCGTTAGCTACTTCAAGACTATCTGCTACAAATAGAATTAAGTCATTATTCTCTAGCTGTAAAGCTTCTGTCAACCTACCTTCAATAGCTGTCAAGAACTTAGCAACCGGACCTGAAATAGTATTATCTGCATATTTTAGCCATGCTAAACCTTTGGCACCGTATTGTTTTGCAATTTCTGTTAATTTATCAATATTTTTTCGAGAGTACTTGTCCGCCTTATCTTTGACAACAATCGCTTTAACTACTGAAGCTTCTGAGAACACCTTGAAGTCAACTTCTTTGACAATTTCTGTCAAGTCTTGTAAAAGCATATCAAACCTTGTATCAGGCTTATCAGACCCGTAGTTATTCATTGCATCATCATATGCCATCCTTGGGAATGGTAAAGAAACCTCTAAACCTTTAGTGTCTTTCATTACTTTAGCAATCATACCCTCAACAATGTCTTGAATTTCTTGATCACTAAGGAATGATGTCTCTAAGTCAACTTGTGTAAACTCAGGTTGACGGTCTCCACGTAAATCCTCATCACGGAAACATTTGACAATTTGATAATAACGATCAAATCCCGCATTCATCAATAGCTGTTTTGTAATTTGAGGGCTTTGTGGAAGGGCATAAAAATGTCCTTGGTTGACACGTGATGGAACCAAATAGTCTCGTGCCCCCTCTGGAGTTGATTTTGTTAGCATCGGAGTTTCGACATCAATAAACTCTAAGTTGTCAAGGTAATTACGGATTGAGTGTGTTACTTTCGCACGTAATTTGAAATTTTCAAGCATTTCCGGACGACGAAGATCCAAGTAACGGTAACGCATGCGTGTATCATCATTTGCCTCAATACCATCTTTAATTTCAAATGGTGTTGTTTTCGAGGTATTAAGAATCGATAATTCTTGCACTTTTAATTCAACTTCTCCTGTTGGTAAATTATCATTAGCTTGTTCTCGTGCTGTCACTACACCGCTAACCTCTATAACAAATTCACTACGGAGACTTTCTGCGGTTGCCATAACTGAGGCTGATACTTCTTCAGGATTAATAACTAATTGCATGATTCCCTCGCGATCGCGAAGATCAATAAAAATAAGGCCTCCAAGGTCACGACGACGACCAACCCATCCTTTTAAAGTAATCGATGTTCCTATGTGCTCACTACGAACACGCCCAGCATACATACTACGTTTCATCTGTTTTCTCCATTTAAAATATTCATTCCAACCTATTATAACAAAAAGCACCTAAAAACCCCACCCATTAAGGAGAGTTTTTAGGAACTGTTTTACAATCCTAATTGTTTAAGCACAGATGAAAAATCTGTTTTAATGTTTTCAAAACTAACTTTAACTTCTTGACGTGTTTGATTATTTTTTAAACCGACCTCTTTCGAATCTACTTCACTGCTACCTAATGTCATAATCACTTTAGCATTAAAAGTATCTGCAGACTTAAATTGTGCTTTGATTTTACGACCCAAATAATCACGCTCTACTTTAAAACCCTGATGACGTATTGATTGTGCCAAATCTAAGGCAGCTAGATTAGCCTCTGATCCTAATACAGCTATATACAGATCTATAGTATTTTCTATTGGTAAAGAAATCCCTTGCTTATCTAATATTAAGAGCAAGCGTTCTAATCCTAATCCAAAACCAAATGCTGGTGTTTCTGGTCCACCAAAATAGGATACTAAGCCGTCATAACGGCCTCCAGCACAGATCGTTAATTCATTATCTTCAATCTCAGTGATAAACTCAAAAATAGTATGATTATAATAATCAAGACCACGAACCATATTAGTATCAATGATGTATGGAATATTTAGAGCATCAAGCATATGACACACAGCATCAAAGTGGGCTTGGCTTGACTCATCTAAATAATCTAAAATAGAAGGAGCATTTTCAACTGCTAGTTTGTCTTCTGGCTCCTTAGAGTCTAGTACGCGCAATGGATTTTCATTCAAACGACGTTGACTATCCTTAGACAATTGTTCACGTATGGGTGTTAAGTAATCAATAAGAGCTTGGCGATAGGCCTGACGACTTTCTGGATTCCCTAAACTATTAAGATGAAGTTTAACGTTTTTGATACCTAAATCTTCAAATAGATGATGTCCCATTGCGATTGTTTCAACATCAGTTGCTGGATTATTTGATCCAAAGCACTCAACGCCTACTTGATGAAATTCTCGTAAACGACCAGCCTGTGGGCGCTCATATCGGAACATTGATCCAATATAATACATTTTGGTTGGTTTTTGAACTTCTGGTGCAAATAGTTTATTTTCAACATAAGAACGTACAACAGGTGCTGTTCCTTCTGGACGAAGCGTAATGTGACGATCTCCTTTATCATGAAAATCATACATCTCTTTTGTAACGATATCCGTTGTATCCCCAACTGAGCGACTAATAACCTCGTAATGTTCAAACATTGGTGTACGAATTTCATCATAATGATATTGTTTAAAGAGATTGCGTATAACATTTTCAACGTATTGCCACTTTGCTGATTCTCCAGGTAAGATATCCTGAGTCCCTTTTGGTTTTTGAAGTTTCATAAGTTTACCTCTTCGATTAGTTTTCTCTTTAAACATTCTACCATTTTTTCTTATATTTTAAACAAGCATATATCATTTGCTTTAGTTTGATAGTATTTTCACCGTGAAATTGTAAAAATAAAAAGTTTTGTCAAGTAACTTTACTTTACAAAAAAGATATGTTATCATAGTGAAGTTGATGAAAATCAAAACTTACACATCGAAAGGAAGAATAAGAAAATGGCAGTACCTGCACGTCACACTTCAAAAGCGAAGAAAAACAAACGTCGTACACACTACAAATTGACAGCTCCATCTGTACAATTCGACGAAACTACTGGAGATTACTCACGTTCACACCGTGTATCACTCAAAGGATACTACAAAGGACGTAAAATCGCTAAAGCTAACGAAGCTAAATAATAGAAGGGAGATACCATGCGCGTAAATATTACACTTGAACATAAAGAATCTGGTGAACGCTTGTACCTTACTTCAAAAAACAAACGTAACACTCCAGACCGTCTTCAATTGAAAAAATACTCACCAAAACTTCGTAAACACGTTGTTTTCACTGAAGTTAAATAAGACATCATACAGAAAGCCTATGAAATCAACGTTTCTAGGCTTTTTTGCTTGCTTAAAATGTGGTTTTGTCTGATTTTTGTCTGATTAAAAGTATATTATCTATTCAAACATCTCCTATATCCGTCATACTTCCAAGTTTTTATGGAATCACTTTAAAGCAACTTTTTTCCACTTGCGAATCTTAGTTCTAAATGTTCCGAAAGGAGCTACCGTATTAATATGAATAAACTTATAAACTTCCCAGACTGCATTCTTAGTCGCACTATCAGCCCAATTTCTCATATGAGGTTTAAATAGGACTTCGTCGCTCATTGAATCAATCATGTTACCTATAGCATCTACATTATCATTGAGTTGAGCCGTAAGTTCTTTGATGGTTAGACTAGCGTAGGTCTCAGTAAAATGCTGATATAGCTCTCCAAGTTGATTCCATTTAAACGTCTCAGTTGGTGTTTTAACTTCTAAGCCACTCTGTTCATCTGACTCCCATTTTAGTATCAGGGTAGTCCAGCCAACCTGATAGGCTAGATTCTCCGCTGGTGTCCTATCAACCTCATCAATTCTTAAATCTTTCAACTTCTCAGGAATGTCATTGAATTCAGCAATATATTTTTTATATGATTTTAGTACTTCTTCCTTAAGTTCGTTTTTATCTGAATATGTTCTCATTTCTTTCCTCTTTAATTTAGTCAAGTTCATTGTATCATATTCTTTTCTCTTTTTCTTAGGAAGTACAGCTTTTATAATTCTATATATCAAATGAATTTTATTCAATCAACTTTTCTAGCTTTTCAACTGCCCCTCTCATGGTATCTTTTTGCTTCTTAATCACATGGAGATAGACACGCTCAATCTCCTTGGAATCCTCCGAGTGTCCGACAAATTCTCGAATAGTAGGGAGGTCAATACCTTCGCTAGCCATAATAGAGATAAAGCTATGGCGGAACATATGAGGGATGACATGAATCGGTCTGCCAAAGTCTAGAAAGCTATCGATATCCTTATAGGGCTTGCCTGCTTTCTTGTTATACTTTGCTGACTGACTAGAGCCACCTCTCAGGAATTGTGAGAGTTCGTTGTGATAAAGCGGAGAGCCTTGTCGATTACCTGCCCTAATATAGGTTCTAGTAAAGAGATACCCTAAGTCTTGGTAAGTCGGACTGAATTGAGCTTGAAATTTATTTCTGTCAATATAGTGACGTAGAATCTTCTCAACCTCAGGGCTCATTGGAATCGTGCGGACACTTTCCTTGGTCTTAAGGTCTGCTCGGTAGCGTTCCTTTTCGTCAAGATTGAGTGCTTCCATCATATCATCCGATTTATTCTTACTTGCCCTCTGCCAATGAACTTTTATCCACTTTTTCTCAAAATCAAGCATGTCTTCATTTAAGCCTAAAACCTCACTTGGTCGCATGCCTGTTAGAAAAATCATTCTCAATACATCTGCGATAAGTTGGTTATCAGGTCGATTAGTCCAGCTCTCTATCAGGCGGAGAACATGGTTAACCTCACTTGCTTCTAGATACTTCTCTGCTATATCTTCACGCTTCTTGTCCTGCTCCTCACTCTTTGTCAGAACTCGCCTTTTAACCTTATTGCTGGCAATCGGGTCTTGTGTAAGAGTTATCTGTCCATTTTCAACTGACCAGTCAAAAATCATCTTAAGGTAGATATGCAGATTTCTCGCCATGTGCATAGAAGAAGCATTGATAAGATTTTGAATTTCATCTGTCATAAAGGCAAATTTCGTGATGGACATTCTGGTATCAAAGTTCGGCTCAATATAGCGATTATAGATAGTAACCCTTGTTTTAAGGGTATTATTGGCTGGCTTGACCCTTTCATGCCATGCTTTAAAGGCTTTACCGTAAAAATTTCCATCTTTATCAAATGGCTTGGCGATTTCTTCTAGGGTTAAAAGTTTCTTGGCTTTCTTAGGCTTAATGCCCATTAGCTCGGCGATATAGTCATCAACTAATTTATTCAGTTCTTGCGTGACCTGAGTAATTAATTGTGTGTTTTTAATATCGCTGACCAAGAGACGTTCTTTCCCAGAAGGTAACTTTTTGCTCGGTGTTGCCTTGGTGGTAAACCACCCTTTACTAGCACCTGTAGAAAGGTATTTCTTATGAGATTTTTTAGTAATAGGGTGGGTGAATCGCATAGCGAATTTCACCAAGACATTACCCGCCTTATAAGGGTCTGGTCGCCAAGAACTGATGATAAGTACTCTTGAACCATTATCTCTCATAGGGACTACCTACGCCATCTTTGCGACATACTGATTGGCAATTTTGTAGTCAAACCACGCCACAAAGACTTCTGAGTGGATAAAGACATTGCCGTGTGTTCCTTTGATACCGAAAGCGTAAGGGCTGTCTTTCATCTGACGAATGTAACTATTAAGTGTTGCAACGGTCATGCCATGCCAGAGCTCATCTAGAAAGACGGATTTGCGGTACCAGTTACGGGTTAAGTCAAAATCATGTTCTGTTTTTAATGTTGCCATTGAATTCTCCTTCTGTTTTAGTTATAATCAAGTTAGTTATTTTTGGAAAGGCGATTTGTAGCTTGCTACAGGTCGTCTTTTCTTATGCCCCAATAGGCTGAGCTTAGTTGCTCTTGTTTGTACTGCTGAATGTCAGTCTCGTCTGTTTCGGTTAGCTTAGAAATCCCCAATTCAAGTAAGTGCTGGATATAGCTATCTGCCTTTTCTTGCCCGTGAGATTCCGCCTTAGCGACATAGAGTTTTCCGAGTGTTCGTGAGACTTGTTTCTCTGTCCACTTCTCAGAACGTTTTAGGGTAGGTTTTGTCCGTTTTACGCTTAAGACCGTCTTTTCTTGTGTCTCTAGATAGTCATTCCACCATTTTACCGTCTTTCTTCGCCAACGGTTAGAATCCTTGTCCCTCGGGCTGACAAAACGGTAGTGTCCGTTAATAACTTCAAAGTAAATCTCTTTGAGCGGTCGCCCCTCTTTAATCTGTTTGGCTAGTAAATTTGCTTTTTCCTGCCAGCACCTCAGCTCTGCTCTTGTCCATGATAAGGGCGTATTTGGCAATTCTTGGTCTAGCTTTTGTTCTAACAATTTGTTATAGACACACCATTGCTGAGTACCTCTAACACCAATCGTAACCATTTCACCGACCTTTTCACCATTTTCAAGAAGGCTCTTTTCATGGTAATCAAAGGTTTTAGCGGTTGATATACAGAGTTGCTTTTTACAATAACTGTAAATGAGTGGGACGGATAGACTGTCATCAAAGATATCGTTGGCAATATCTAGTCTCGTAACGTTACTATGACATTCAGAAATGCGTTTCATCAAGGTTACCCAGTTATTGACATTGTTTTCCATATATTCTTCATACTGACGGCACCCCTGCCCTCTCAGTTCGATAAAGACTCCCATCTTTGATTGCCAGTCCTTATTGAAGTAAACCTTTATCTCTGAGAAGGAATAATGCCGTTGATACTTGTTTATCCCCCATTCATTGAGGACAAACTTGTCTTTAGGAAGAATGAGGATTTTCTCAATGACATCATCTGGAGCCAAGCCTTTAATCGTTACGGCTAAATAGTCTAACATCACTGAGTTATCCATGTCTAGGCTCCAATAAATTTAATATCGGTTGCCACTAGCTTTAAGCCACCCCAATTCCCTCCACCATTATTGTTGGCTCGCCAACCAAGATGGACTTCTGGATTGACAAGTTCTACCACAAGGGAGTTTAACCCATCCTTTTCAACGGATTTAGCCAACTTGTCAAGATTGTCTACAATCTCCAAGCGAATGCCCTTAAGGTCATCAGAAGAATAGCCCAAGTCTTTCAAGGCTTGAATTTTGTCTGTATCTTGTACAGAGCAAGTGATTTTAGCCACTTCATCTGTCGCAATGCTTTCGCCATTGACATTTTTATAGACTGGTGCAACCCGTGAAGAAAGGATAGTCACTTTCTTTGGAATGTCAAATTGTGATTTATCTAATTTCAAATCACCAACTTTTATGGTTTCGTCTGTTAAGTTAAATTTTGTCATGTGTTTTTCTCCTGTTCATAAAAGCTACGCCTACATGAAATCTGTCATAAATCGTTGATATCATGGGCTTTATAAAGATTTTTTTCGTGAAATTTGCTTCAAATCGCTGAACCCCTTGCTTATCAAGGGTTTTGACCACATTTCGTGTATGTGTGCACCCCCTAATAGGGAACGGGGTGCAATTTCAATTTCGATTTCAGCCGTTTGCCACCTTCCCCACCTGCTCTGGGCTACCGTATTGACCACTCGCCCAGCGGTGGGGTGGCGAACCGTCTTCATCGTTTGAAGAAACCAATTCTCTTAGATGTTTTATCCCCTGTCTCTTTCTCTAAGTTCTGAATTCTGACAAGAAGCACTTCTAACTTCTGTTTCAACTCAGTTAGGTTTCTTTGGTAATCCTCTTGAATTTCCATAAAAGAAACTTCTAGCTCGTCTACAAGCTCTCTAATGGGTTTCTGATGGTCTTTTCCCTTGGAACTCCCATAAACGCTTAGAATTGCCCTCTCAAGCCCTAATGAGGACTTCTTATCCGCGACCGCTTGAAAGTAGGCAAGGTCATCATCTGTAAAGAGATAGATTTTAGAATAAGATTTCCGACCCGTTCTCACTCTACTTTCTTTAAATTGAGTACCAGTCAAGCTTTCAATTTTTAATCGCCACTTTTTCAGTGTTGAAACTGAGTTAAGACCGTCAACCCTATCCACAACTTCTTGATAATCATATTCATTCATTAGCTTACCTGTGTTTTCTGATTGAGAAAGTCGGTCACAATCTGCAAGGCTCTAGATTCAATCAATCGTTCAAATCCCGTACTCTTGATAAGGTGATAGAGTTCTCTGTCATCTAAATCTTTGCAGTCCTCTGGTTTGATGAAAACTTTCTCTTGTGTCTCTGGCGAGTAGGCAACCCACTCCACCATTTGTAGTTCAATACTTGTTTGATTCATAATTACCCTCTTTTCTGACGTTTGCATCCAACTAGCATTTATCCGAAATATCTGGTATAATTACAGTAATTAGATTTACTGTCCTTGAACGATGTACCAGATTGTTCAAGGATTTTTTCTACCTTCCTTTCTTTTTTGATTGTTAAGTTAGCTCCTTTCTATCAATAATATACGATTTTATATACGATTGCTGTAAATTTTTTGAACAATCCTAATGCTCATTAAAAATTATATACGAAAACATATACGATGTCAAGTATTAACCACAAAAAAATGTACGATTTTATAAACTACTATGTTATAATGGTCTGAGAGGTAACTTATGTTTGAAATACTTAAACCTGATAAAAAGGCTGTTGGGAAAAGATTGAGGCAAGTCAAGGATGAGTTAAATTTGTCTTTTACAGATTTTGGAAATCGTCTTGGACTAAAAAAATCAACCATCAACGCATATGTAAGAGGAGATAACTTAGCGCCTCTTGAAGTTTTAGAAAAAGTATCAAAAATCTATGGAAAACCTGTAGGTTGGTTTTACTATGGAGAATTGGAAGAATATATTGAACTTTACCTTAGAAAACTTGGTTATGGTACATTCCTAGATGAATATCCTGAGACACCGTTAAAGATAAAGGATGAGCTTTTTAGGATTAAAGCAAATCCAAAACAATTAATCACAACTAACGGGGGAGTAACCATTGGAACATTTGAGAATCCTAATTGGGAAAATGACTTTGGTTACCCAAATGAAGGCTACCTAGATGATATCTTTTTTGAAATGCTTTGTGAAACTCTAAAGAACTCAATTAGACAGGAAGCTCAAACCTACCTAAGTCAGCAAGAAGGACTTGACGATACTAAAATCAAAGAACTCTCTAATTACTTTGCCAACCAAATCTACATCTCATATGATTTTGTCGGAAATTTAGAAAATCTTTCTAAAGATAAAATCAAGCAAGAAGTTAAAGAAAGCTATGAACGTCTGCTTAAAGATTCACCTCAAGCAGGTGTAGAAGTTAGCTATGATTCCAATTACCTACTTGGTTTTCTAATAAATACACTTGCGGATAGTCAAACAACAAGGCAATTACTTTCAGATATGTCACAAGCAACAGTCGGTATGCCTTTTTCACAATTTCATGAGGGACACGAATTAGTTGAGGTTATCCAATCTGTCAGACCACGGCTGATAGAACTTTACAATAACACGACCTTTGATGATTGGACTGACTGGGCGGAGAAATGATTTTAGAAAGGAAGATGCAAATGGATAACAAATTCAAAAATATCCCAAAACGGCATTTACCACAAAAACTCCCATTTGACTACACGTCAATATATACTGACCCACAAATCATTAAATTAACTACTAGGGCAAATATTGCAATCGGTACTTACGAAGGATTTCTAGAGTCTATCATTAACCCTATGCTACTAATCTCCCCTTTGCTTAGCCAAGAAGCCGTTCTCTCTTCAAAACTTGAAGGGACCCATGCCACCTTGAAAGACTTACTTAATTATGAAGCTGGTAATAAAGTAGATATTGAGCGTGATGAATTGCATGAAATCATTAACTACCGAAAGGCTCTCTTTTATGCTCTAGAAAACATTTCCACCATCAACAACATCGATTCTAAAGGATTACCGTTATCCAATAGAATTATTAGACTTCCTGCGAAACAAAATATGGTACAATAGTTCTATGAATTATGAAGCAAGCAAACAATTAACTGATGTACGATTTAAGCGCCTTGTTGGTGTTCAGCGCACTACTTTTGAAGAGATGTTAGCTGTGTTAAAAACAGCTTATCAACGTAAACACGCAAAAGGTGGCCGAACCCCTAAGTTAAGCTTAGAAGATCTCCTCATGGCTACTCTTCAATACATGCGAGAATACCGCACTTATGAACAAATTGCGGCTGATTTTGGCATTCACGAAAGCAACTTAATCCGTCGAAGTCAATGGGTTGAATCAACTCTTATTCAAAGTGGTTTTACGATTTCAAAAACTCATCTTAGTGCTGAGGATACGGTGATTGTGGATGCAACAGAGGTAAAAATCAATCGTCCTAAAAAAATCAACTAGCGAATTATTCTGGTAAAAAGAAATGTCATGCTATGAAGGCTCAGGCGATTGTCACAAGCCAAGGGAGAATTGTTTCTTTGGATATTGCAGTGAACTATTGCCACGATATGAAGTTGTTCAAAATGAGTCGCAGAAACATCGGACAAGCTGCTAAAATCTTGGCAGACAGTGGTTATCAAGGGATCATGAAGATGTATTCACAAGCGCAAACTCCGAGGAAATCAAGCAAACTTAAGCCACTAACTCTTGAAGATAAAACCTATAACCATACGCTATCCAAAGAGAGAATCAAGGTTGAGAATATTTTTGCCAAAGTAAAAACGTTTAAAATATTTTCAACAACCTATCGAAATCGACGCAAACGGTTTGGATTACGAATGAATTTGATTGCTGGAATGATCAACCGTGAACTAGGATTTTAGTTTCGCAGGAAGTCTATTAAAGAAATGCACAAAATTCTTCTAGATAATGTTAGAGGTAGTAGTAAAAATCCTGGTAATTTTAAGAGAAGTCAAAACTATATCGGTAGTGTATCCTCGATTTCATACACTCCTGTCCCCGCGGAAAAAACACCAGAATACATGTCTAATTTGGAGCAATATATCCATTATGATGACTTAGACTTATTGGTTCAGTCAGCAATTATCCATGCTCAATTTGAAATGATTCACCCTTTTGAAGACGGTAATGGACGAATTGGACGATTGCTTATACCACTATTCCTGTACTATCAGGAACTACTTTCTTATCCAACATTTTATATGAGTTCGTATTTTGAAAGAGATAGGTCTCTTTACATATCACACCTATCAAACATTTCAAAAGACAACAACTGGAAAGACTGGTTTGAGTATTACCTAGAAGGAGTGATATTGTCCGCAGAAGAGAGTACAAAAAAAGCTCAGGACATACTAAGCCTATATAACATTATGAAGGAACAAGTCATCCCTAAACTTAATTCTGTTTCAGGTATCCAGCTTCTTGACTTTATATTCTCGGCTCCAATCTTTAAGGCAGAACAAGTTAGTGAACACCTAAAAATTTCTAAGAGAACTACCTATACTTTACTAAATAAGTTAATTGATGAAGGTTATCTTTCAACAGATAATGCTCAAAGGAATAGAACCTACTATTGTCCTCAACTTCTTTCAATCGTTCAATAAGGTATCTCTTAATGAAGTAATGTTCACCTCTGCTTCACTTATTTCTTTTTTAGTGAAGCAAAAGTCATCTTTACTTCTCTTATCTATTTCTTAATGAAGCGAAACCTGTTTTGGCTTCACTTGTTTTTTATTATGTGAAGCAGAGTTGGATTTCGCTTCACTTAGCGACTGGTAAGTGACTTATCATTTATACTTTATTTTTATACTGAATAAAAGGAATTTTACCCATGCCCAAGAATAGGATAAACAATTTCATCAATATAGGAGGCTTAATCTTAGTAATCTCTTTTCTACTATTAGTCCTTGATATAGTTAATCTTCCAACGAAATTTGGTTTTAATATAAAGACTTTAAATATTGAAATTTGGAATATTTACGCTACGCTTTTAGGAAGCGGGTTAACTCTGTATGGTGTAATTATAACAATTAACAGTCAGTATGAGTCACAGATAGAGGATACTAAACGGATTGTAAAGCCTATGATTAATGTGTCACCTGTTGACGAGTATAGCTACAAGGATAAGTATATTCAATTTGACTTTATATTCCCCAAAGCATATCCAAACCTTTTAAGAAAGGATAATATTGACACTCCAAATGTCACCATCTCTCTGGAAAATCTTGGAACTAGAGAATTGTATAATTTATATATAGGAAATTTTGAAGCTACTTATTTTGATGATGGTGGCTATTATTATCAACTTAATCCAATTTTATATTCAAACCATAAGGTACAACTTAATCTTATGTTCTATGAAAAAAATGGTTATCTTAAAGAATTTAATCAGGAAGATAAATTTCATTTGCTCATTTCTCCTATCAAATTTTCAATCTATTTTCAGGATTGCTTGAATAATTGGTACGAACAATCGTTTAAATTACGTATTTTCCACCAAGTTCAAGCAGACAGGTCAGATGAAGAAAATTCACTAACAGTTAGTATTGAAAGAGTAGAGATATATTCTGCCCCTAAAGAAATTTCTCCCGATTCACTTCCGTGGATAACTAATCCAAGTAAGTTATGCCAGTTTGGGTGAATCACTAATAAAGCGACCACACTCTTATCCAATTTATTAGCAGTGAACTAAATTTTGTCTGATTTTTGTCTGATTAAAACTGATGCAAGGGCAAAATCACTCTATTTCATCAATAATTGAAAGATTTAAAAGCCCGTAAAATCAACGTTTCTGAACGTAACAAATATTGCTAAATCACACATTACGCTTACTGAAGTTAAATAATTGATTATAAAAAAGCCTATGAAATCAATATTTCTGGGCTTTTTATTTTTAAAAATAAAATCTGACAAAAAAGTATAAATTTACCTCTTACCTTCAGGTAGTTAGTCATTCTTTTAAAACTCACTTTTTTATAACTGAAAATATTGTTCTTAATTTTAAAAATTCATTTTAGATTCATTTTACGACTATATACTCAGAAGTAACAAACCTAATCCAAGGTTTGAAAAAAGAAAGAAGGAAGTCAGTATGACAAACTATAAAAACAACTTTAAAAAATTCATGAGCAATAAATTATACGTAGGGTTAGCTTCCATTACGCTACTTGGTATTGGGGGAGCTATAGGAGTAAGTGGAGCTGCATTAGCGCATAACCATCACTCAGAACACATGTCTTTTGAACATAAGCATGAAGGACACGATAAACATCACGATCATAGAGAAAAATACTCACTAAAAACATTAAAGAATATCTCGACAAAAATCGATTATAAGACTGCCTTAGAAACTGCCAAAAAAGAAGCTCGCTCAGGCTTTATTTCACAAATTGAATTAAATACCAAAGGTGATACACCTTTTTATGAAATCAAAGTTATTGATAATAAAATAGCTAAAAAATATAAAATTGATGCTAATTCTGGGAAGATCCTTTCAACAACATCAGATAATCAACTCAATTCAAAAGATGCCCAATTAAAACAACCAAGTAAAGATATTCAGACTGCATTACAAGCTATTCAAGCAAAATATAAAAATGCAAAAATAAAAGAAATTTCTCTTGCGAATAACAAATCAAATAAGCTAGTTTATAAAGTAAAACTACTTGATGGAAATACTCCTAAGATTGCCCAATTTGATAGTGATAAAGCATCATTTATAAAGGCAAATAAGCTTAATACAACTCATAAAAATCACGACTAATACTAGTGTATTAAAGGGAATAGGACCTCAGTACTCCATTCCCTTTTGTGATATAATGGAAAAAAGCCATACGGAGGCCAAAAAATGAAAATCCTTGTTGTTGAAGATGAGTTTGACTTGAACCGTAGTATTGTAAAACTTTTAAAAAAGCAACACTACAGTGTTGACAGTGCTTCAAATGGTGAAGAAGCCTTACAATTTGTTTCAGTGGCAGAATATGATGTGATTATCTTAGATGTAATGATGCCAAAAATGGACGGCTTCACCTTTTTAAAACTGCTTCGCAACAAAGGAAGTCAAGTATCTATTCTTATGTTGACTGCTCGAGATGCCGTTGAAGATCGTATCGCAGGTCTAGATTTTGGTGCGGATGATTACCTTGTAAAACCATTTGAATTTGGAGAACTCATGGCCCGAATTCGAGCTATGTTACGACGTGCAAATAGACAAGTATCTTCTGATGATATTCAAATTCAAGATATAACAATCAATTTATCTACAAAGCAAGTTTGGAGAAACGACAATTTGATTGATTTAACAGCTAAGGAATACGAAGTCCTTGAGTATTTGGCACGTCACAGAGACCAAGTCCTCTCTCGTCATCAAATTCGTGAACACGTTTGGGATTATGATTATTATGGAGAGTCCAATATTATTGATGTCCTTATCAAAAACCTTCGTCGAAAACTAGATAACAATCGAGATGGATCACTAATAAAAACTAAACGAGGTTTAGGATATGTTATTCCAAAGTAAAATAAATTACCCTAAAAAGTCTAGCATCATCACTCAAATTACCCTCTGGTACAGCTCTTTTATTTTTATCCTTGTTATCGGTGTATTAATTGGTTCATTTTTTATTTCAAAAAGCATTGCTGAAAACAAATCTAAAAAAAATTTAGAAGCTAAAGCTGTGCAAATGAGTCAAGCGTTAGCTAAAGGTCATCGGTATGAGGCTTTTGAAGATGGAATATTTTATTCAGTCTATGACCAAAATGGAAAAGTTATCTATTCTGGTTTTCCAAAAGGATTTAAAAGGGATTTAGACCATCAACATAAACATAAAAAGAAATTATCTCTATTTTCCATGGAGAATCGTACCTTTCAGTATGTTGATATTCCAATTTCTGGGAAAAATCAGTGGTTACGTGCTATCCGTACTGTTGACAGACTGGATAAGCAATTAACTGAATTGTTATTTAGTTTGGGTATCGTTCTTCCTCTTATGTTGATTATAATAACTGTTGGTGGCTATTTAATTTTAAAGCGCACTTTTAGACCGATTCAAGAAATTACTGAAACCGCTCAATTTATTACCCAAAATGAAGACTATACTAAGCGAATTATCACTAAAAATAACGAAAATGAATTAACTGAGCTAGCAGCTGTTATCAATACTATGTTGGCTTCTATTGAATCATCATTTGTTCGGGAAAAACAATTTAACAATGATGTTTCTCATGAACTACGGACTCCTGTAACAGTTATACTTTCTGAAAGTGAATACGGAAAAAACTACGCAGAAAATTTAAGTGAAGCAAAAGAATCCTTTGAGGTTATACACCGTCAGTCACTATCAATGAAAAAATTAGTTGAGCAACTTCTAGAATTGACTAAGGCAGAAAATCCATTATCAATTCAGTTAGAACCTCTTAATTTCTCAATTATGATGAAGCAACTAGTATCCGATTCGAGTAGATTATTAGATAATACCCCTATACACCTTGACTCTCAAATCGAAGATGACCTTTGGATTATAGGTCAACAAACACTACTCAAACGGCTTTTTGATAATCTATTTTCAAATGCTATTAAATTTACAAACAATCATATTTCTATTAGTCTAAGACAGTCCGATAATCAAATTGTCTTCTCTATTAAAGATAATGGTCTAGGTATCTCAGTTGATGACCAAAGTAAAATTTGGAACCGTTTCTATCAAGTGGACTCTGCTCGAACCAAGGATAGTCAGTCTGGAATTGGTTTAGGGCTATCTTTAGTAAAACAAATCGCTACAATACACCGTGCTAAAATATGGGTTGATTCTAAACCTGATGATGGCAGTCAGTTTACGCTCACCTTTCCAAAATTGAAGAAAGACTAGAGAAAGGAAATAAAAAAAACGATAGATTACACCTATCGTTTTTTTTATTTAACTTAAACTCAATTTATTATATCTCTTCAGATATTTTTGAGACTAATAGCTGAAATCTTTAAAGTATTAAAACTTGTAGAACTAACAAACCGCCACCAAATATTAGGAGGAATAAAACAACCGGCCACACAAATTTTAGCCAATGGGAGTACTTCATATCTAACATCTGCAAGGTTGCCATAACTAGTCCAGTAGGTGCTAAAAACAACATTGCATACTGCCCAAATTGATAAGCCATTACTACTACTGAACGAGGAATCCCAACAGTATCTGCAAGAGGTGCTAGAATTGGCATTGAAAGTACTGCTAAACCCGACGAGGATGGAACAACAAATCCTAACACAAAGTAGATAAACATCATAACAATGATAAAGACAGAGCCACTAACATGTGAAGCTAATTTTGAAGCTGTGTAAAGCATCGTATCTGATATATAACCTTGGCTCAAAATAATATTGATACCACGCGCTAAACCAATGATTAATGAAACCCCAACAAGGCTTGATGCACCATTAACAAACTCATCAACAACATCCCTTTCTCCAATACCATTTGCCCCAGTTGCTGTTAAAAACATAATAATAATTGTAATAGCTAAAAAGGAAGAAGCCATGGTTGGAAACCACCATCCCTGTGACATTACTCCCCAAACCATCAAAGGAAATGAAATAACAAATAAACTTAAAATAATTTTTTGTCTAATAGTAAAGAGTGAGGGTGTATGGTTAGTTGTCATGCCCCATTTAGCATTAAATTCTACTCTATCTTCATAGGAATATGAAAACTCTGGATTCGCTTTTATTTTTTTAGCATACCAATGTAGATACACCACAACAAAAATAGCACCTGCAATACACCCTGCTGTACGCCATGATAAGCCTTCTGTGAAACTAATACCAGCTGCATTTGAAGCAATAACAGAAGAAAACGGATTAATTGTTGAAAATGATGTCCCAACAGAACTTGCTAAGAAAATAGCACCTACACAAATGATAGAATCATAACCCATGGCTAAAAAGATTGGAACTAAAATAGGATAAAAAGCAACTGCTTCTTCTTCAATACCACATAGAGTACCGCCTAAAACCATCAATAAGGAAACTAAAAATATCAATAAAAACTCTCTACCTTTGGTTTTCTTTGTTAAAGCTAGAAGACCAGACTCAAAAGCGCCACTCTTTCTAACTACTCCTATCATGCCTCCAAGTACCATGATAAATACCATAATATCAACAGCTTCAATGGTTCCATTTACCATACTAGTCGTCACGGAGCCAATGCCTGCTGGATTTTGCTTCAAACGTTTGTAAGTATTTGGAACTGAAACTGGCTTACTAATAGCACCAGAAGTAAATTCTTTAATTTTAATTTTGACATTCATCTTATCCAACTGTGTTTGCGTTGCTGGAACATGAACTGTCTTACCATTTGGATCTGTTACTACTAGTTTGGATGATGCTGTATCAAATTGTAATTTTGAATAGGACCCAGCAGGTATCCACCATGTAGCCAAAACCGAAAAGATTGTTAAAATGAATAATATTGTAAAGGCACCTGGCATTCGAAAACCTTTACTCCTTTTGTTTTCACTGTTTGTCATTTTTTCTGGCATGACACGCCTCCTCTATAATAAAAATAGATTGACTTCATCAGAAAAAGTGCAAAGATGAAGGTTAAATAATCATTTCTTTGCACTTATCTGAGATTACTTAGTTATACGTGTTCCTAATTTCCCATCTAATGCATCTTCTAAACCATTTAATGAGGTGATTAAGGCTGTTCCTTTCGGATTGTGATCTAAGAAACTCATACAGGCTATTACTTTAGGTAACATACTTCCTTTTGCAAACTCACCTTGGTTAACGTAATCAATCATTTGATTCTCATTAACCTCTGTTAAAGCTTTTTGATTTTCTTTACCAAATTGAGTATAAACATAATCAACTGCAGTGAGAATAATCAATTGATCCGCAGCTAGTTCTCCTGCTAACAGTGCACTAGATTTGTCTTTATCAATAACAGCTGCAATACCTTCATAACCTCCCTTATTAATGACAGGGATGCCTCCACCTCCACCTGCGATAACTAGGGTATCATTTTCAATAAGTGTTTTAATGCTATTAATTTCGATGATTTTTTTAGGTTCAGGTGAAGCAACAACACGACGATACCCTCGTCCAGCGTCTTCTACGAAAGTATACCCTTTCTCTATAGCAATCTTTTCTGATGTCTCCTTATCATAAAAGGTGCCTATAGGCTTGGTAGGTGCGCTAAATGCTTGGTCTGATTCATCCACCTCAATTTGGGTAATAATTGTAGCAACTTCCTTATTTATTCCCTCTTGACGTAATTCATTTAAAAGGCTCTGTTGGAGATGATAGCCTATGTATCCTTGGCTCATTGCTCCACATTCTGGAAAAGGAAAATTAGTTCCTTGACCACTCTCAGCCGCAAAATTCATTCCTAAATTAATGGCACCAACTTGTGGTCCATTACCATGACTTACAACAATTTCGTGTCCCTTTTTTATCAAGGCCACCAATGATTTTGCAGTATGTTTTACTAATCTTAATTGTTCTTCTGGAGAATTTCCTAAGGCATTTCCTCCTAGTGCAACAACAATTTTTGCCATGAAAATTCCTCCTAATCACCTAAAGTTGCTACCATAACTGCTTTAATAGTATGCATACGATTTTCAGCTTCTTGGAAAACAACTGAGTGAGGGCCTTCAAAAACTTCATCTGATACTTCCATTTCCTTCAAACCATATTTTTCATAAATGTCGTATCCAACTTTAGTATCTATATTATGAAATGAGGGCAAGCAATGCTCGAAAATAACGTTTGGATTTTCTGTCATATTAAGCATTTCTTGGGTAATACGATAGGGTTCTAAAAGAGCTATTCTTTCTTTCCAAACTTCATCCGGTTCTCCCATTGAAACCCAAACATCTGTATATAGGACGTCTGAATCTCTGACGCCTTCTGCAATATCAGCAGTGATTTCAATAGAAGCACCAGTAGTTTTCGCAATTTCTTGACATTTAGAGAGTAGTTCAGGATCTGGCTCTAATTCTTTAGGACAAACCAAATGATAAGTCATGCCTACAATAGAAGCACCGATCATCAAGGCATTAGCGACATTGTTACGTCCATCACCCACATACGTAAAGCGAATATCTTTATAGGGCTTATGTAAGCATTCCTTAGCGGTCAGAAAATCGGCTAGTACTTGCGTTGGATGATCAGCATCGGTTAAACCATTCCACACAGGAACTCCTGAAAATTCGGCTAAAGTCTCAACTGTTTCTTGAGAAAATCCACGATACTCAATACCATCATACATACCACCTAGCACACGCGCAGTGTCTTTTGAGGTCTCTTTTTTACCCATCTGACTGCCTGTTGGACCTAAATAAGTAACATGAGCTCCTTGATCGTGAGCAGCAACTTCAAAAGCGCAACGTGTCCGTGTAGAATCTTTTTCAAAAATCAAAGCGATATTTTTACCAACAAGTTTTTGTTGTTCAATTCCTGCGTATTTAGCACGTTTTAAATCTTCTGAAAGTTTTAAAAGAAATTCAACTTCTGCTGTACTAAAATCCAATAAAGTAAGAAAACTACGGTTACGTAAATTTTTCATTGCTTATTGCCTCCTTTTTTTTTATACTCTTATTGTAGATATCGCTTTCAAAAATAATCAAAATTCATCAAAAATCTTCAAAAAAACTTTAAGGACATTTATATGCTAGATATATTATCAGAAAAACATCTAGAAAGAAGGCAGCGTATTATTATCTCTGCAATAGCTATCGCCTTAGCTGCTCAAATCAATATCTCAATACTTGCTGATGGGTTTATTATGACCTTATCTTTGTTCATTTTGCCTGTCTTTTTATATTTTAATGACGACATTAATCCAATTCTTCTCTGTCTAGGAATTACTTTTGCTTCTCCTATCTTCAGAGGAATCATATTAAGTATCGCTGGCGAGGCTGAGATTCATCAAATAATTGAATTCGTTTTAACTGATATGGCGTTTTATATTTGTTATGGCATCACCTTTTATACTATTTATTGGCATCGTTCCTACCGTAATAAAGGTACTTTTTTCTTTTCTATCATTATTTGTGATTATTTTGCCAACCTTGTAGAAATTAGTTTTCTCATAAAGTTTAACAATTATACTATAACTATATTCGCTACTTTATTTGCCATAGCACTTTTGCGAGCTTTTATTAGTTGCGCTGTGGCTTATACTTATAGTTATCTATCACTTCTCTTACAAAAAGACGATCACGAACGTCGATACTATTATTTTATGTGGTCAACTTCAGCCGTTAAAAGCGAGGTTTATTTTATGCAAAAAAATATCATTGAAATTGAAAACATCATGAAAAATGCTTATTTATTAGATAAAGAGTTATCCAAATATCATCTACCTAAAGAATACCAACACCTCTCTCTAGATATTTCGCGGGACGTTCACGAAGTTAAGAAAGATTACCAAAATATTATTAAAGGCTTAGGAACCTATTTTAGTGTAAAAAATGAATCAACTATGGCATTGAAAGATATCTTTCAAATTGTTTTATCTTATACTAGGAGTATTATTCAATTTCGGCATCAAGATATCATTATTCTCGAAAATAATAAATGTAATTTGATAATATCAAACTATTACTATTTACTAACCATTATTTCCAATATCGTTTTAAATGCAGTAGAAGCTATTGATAAACAAAAAAAGGGTACAATCAGTGTTCACACAGAAGAATTAGAAGATTTTATTAAAATTGAGATTAGTGATAACGGACCAGGAATACCTGATAAAATGAAACACATGATTTTCAAACCTGGATTTTCGACTAAATTTGATGCTAATGGTGATATCTATCGAGGAATCGGGCTATCCCACGTGCGTATTTTAATGGAAGAGCAATATCAAGGAACGATAACTGTTTGTCCTAATCAGCCAAATGGAACAACATTTACACTGTTATTCCGTAAAAATCGATTTAAGTTAGGAGATAATACGTGAAATTCTATATTATTGATGATGACCCCACTATCACTATGATTTTACAAGATATTATTGAAGAAGATTTCAATAATACAGTAGTCAGAGTGAATAATGTCTCCAGTAAAGCATACAACGAATTGCTGATTGCAGATGTTGATATCGTATTGATTGATTTATTAATGCCAATATTAGACGGTGTAACATTAGTCCAAAAAATCTATAAACAGCGTTCCGATTTAAAATTTATTATGATTTCCCAAGTCAAAGATAATGATTTACGACAAGAAGCATATAAAGCAGGAATCGAATTTTTTATTAATAAACCCATTAATATTATTGAAGTAAAAAGCGTCGTGAAACGTGTCACTGATACTATCGAAATGCAAAAAAAATTAAATACAATCCAAAATCTCCTAGAAAATACGCCATCATATCAAAAGCCTATAACGACTAGTAACCTCACTAAAATCCGTTCAATACTCAGTTATTTAGGTATTACTTCAGAGACAGCCTACACAGATATTCTTAACATCTGTGAACTTTTATTAAAACAAGAATTAAATTTTGCCCAATTTGATTTTCAAAAAGAACTTTCTATCGATGAACACCAACAAAAAATCATTTTACAACGTATTCGTCGTGCCGTTAAAAAAGCTATGATAAATATGGCTCATCTGTACATTGATGATTTTGAAAATGAATTAACACTGCAATATGCTAATGCATTGTTTGGATTTCAGAATATCCATAATGAGGCACAACTTATTCAAGGAAAAAGCATGTATGGTGGTAAAATTTCACTTAAACATTTTTTCGATGAACTTATTTTACAGAGTAAAACGTTTTAAGACTTGTTTAAGCATGGCCTTATATACTATAACCATCCTAAAACTTTTCTTTTCATAAATCTCCAACAAACACCTTGTCTACCGCAAGGTGTTTGTTTTTGCTTCTAGTTTATCGTTTCTGACAATTTAAATGTCAGATAGTTGTTTGAATGTCTACTTTATGCTAATATAACCCTAATATCATACGACCTACACTCGTTACGCACTAGAAAGTAAATTACATGATTTCATTTGAAAATGTTAGTAAATCATATGGTGATCATACCATCATTGATAATATTAGTTGCCATATTCAAAGAGGAGAATTCTTTGTCCTTGTGGGGGCCAGTGGCAGTGGTAAAACTACCATCCTCAAGATGATTAATCGTCTCATCGAACCAAGCCAAGGCGCTATTACTTTAGATGGGGAAAACATTACATCACTTGATTTGCGACAATTACGCTTAGAAACTGGTTATGTCTTGCAACAAATTGCACTTTTCCCTAATTTAACAGTTGGAGAAAATATAGAACTTATCCCTGAAATGAAGGGCTGGTCAAAAGGTGACCAAAAAAAAGCCGCTAGCGACCTTCTTGATAAGGTGGGTTTACCTGCTAAGGACTACTTTAATCGCTATCCTCATGAGCTCTCTGGTGGGGAACAACAACGCATAGGTATCCTACGAGCAATCGTTGCTAAACCTAAGGTACTACTTATGGATGAGCCATTTTCTGCTTTAGACCCTATCTCAAGACGTCAATTACAAGATATCACCAAACAATTACAGTCTGAATTGGGTATTACATTAGTGTTTGTCACCCATGACATGAAGGAAGCTATGCGTCTTGCAGATAGAATTTGTGTTATTAAGGAAGGTAAGATAGTGCAATTGGATAGACCAGAAATAATTCAAAATAATCCCTCTGACCAATTTGTTAGAACCCTATTTGAAGAGGAGAACTGAGTATGACAACACTAATCACTACCTTTCAAGAGCGTTTTGGAGATTGGACTCAAAGTCTTATTGAACACCTCCAGCTATCACTACTAACACTTATTTTAGCAACTTTAATTGCTATTCCACTCGGTATCATCATTAGTCATTATAAAAAAATCAGTCATGTTGTCCTTCAGATAACTGGGATATTTCAAACAATTCCTTCTTTAGCCTTGCTTGGTTTATTTATACCTTTTATGGGAATTGGAACTGTACCAGCTGTCGTTGCACTAATTATTTACGCTCTATTTCCAATTTTACAAAATACTGTAACAGTACTGATGCAAATTGATGCTAATCTCATTGAGGCAGCAACCGCTTTTGGAATGACACGTTGGGAAAGGCTTAAAAAGTTTGAGTTAGCTTTAAGTATGCCTGTTATCATCTCAGGCATTAGAACTGCCTCTGTTATGATTATTGGTACAGCTACATTAGCTAGTCTTATCGGAGCTGGTGGCCTTGGATCATTTATTTTGTTAGGGATTGATCGCAACAATCCTTCTCTAATTCTCATAGGGGCAATCTCTTCTGCTGTCTTAGCTATTATATTTAGTGGTTTAATTGGATTACTAGAAAAGGCTAGATTACGAACCATAGCCGTTTCTGGTATACTTTTACTAGCAGGCTTAGGACTATCCTATGCTCCAAAATGGATGCCTGGAACAAATACTGCAACGATAACTGTTGCAGGGAAGTTAGGAACTGAACCAGATATTTTAATTAATATGTACAAAGAACTTATTGAGGATCAGACAGATATCAAAGTTAAGCTTAAACCTAATTTCGGAAAAACAACTTTCTTATATCAAGCCCTAAAATCTGGTGATATTGATCTTTACCCAGAGTTTACAGGTACTATTACATCAAGTTTACTTAAAAATCCTCCTAAAGTAAGTAATAACCCTAAACAGGTTTACAACTTAGCCAAAAACGGTATTTTAAAACAAGATAAGTTGTCACTTTTGTCACCTATGGCTTATCAAAACACCTACGCTGTAGCTGTTAAAAAAGATTACGCTGAAGCTAATCAACTCAAAAATATCAGCGACCTAAAAAAATTAGATAAACTAAAAGCTGGTTTCACTTTAGAATTTAAGGATAGAGAGGATGGGAGTATTGGTTTACAGAAACATTATGGTTTAAACCTTGATATCTCAACCTTAGAACCTGCTTTACGATACCAAGCTATCAATAGTAAAGATGTCAATATTATTGACGCTTACTCTACCGATAGTGAATTAATCCAGTATCAACTTCAAATTCTCAAAGACGATAAGCATCTATTTCCGCCATATCAAGGAGCACCGCTACTAAGGCAAGATACGATTAAAAAATACCCTCAAGTAAAAAAAGCTCTCAATAAACTTGCTGGTCATATCACTGAAAAAGAAATGCAAGAAATGAACTACCAAGTAGCTGTAAAGCATAAATCAGCAGCTACAGTAGCTAAACAATATTTAAAAGCACATCATATTATAAAGTAGATTCAAGCAATCAATGGTATTAAATGATTTAAAAAGAGCATGTCGCATTGTACTGACCCCCAAAAGTTGGACAATTTATTTTAAGTGAAGGATTTAGTTCTGTATTGCACAGGACTAAGTCCTTTTAGTTTTGCTTTGATTCGCTTGTTGTTGTAGTAAAAAATGTAATCTGTGATAGCTTGCTCAAGGTCATCAAGTGATTTGTAAGACTTCTCCAAGCCATAGAACATCTCAGATTTTAGAATCCCAAAGAAAGATTCCATCATACCGTTGTCAGGACTGTTCCCCTTCCGTGACATAGAAGGACGAATGCCTTTGTCCTCCAGAAATTGATGGTAGGACTTGTGCTGGTACTGCCAGCCTTGGTCGCTGTGGAGAATGGTTTCGCTGTATGAAGCCGCAGGAAAAGCCCTCTCAAGCATGGTTTGAACCTGTTTCAAGTCAGGAGACCGAGACAGGGTAAAATCAATTATCTCACTGTTATAGCCATCAAGAACAGGCGATAGATAAAGTTTCCCTTCAGGTAAAGCAAACTCCGTCACATCGGTATAGCACTTCTCATAGGGCTTCGACCCCTCAAACTGGCGTTGAATCAGGTTATCAGCCTTCTTACCAACCTCACCTTTGTAAGAGGCATACTTGCGCTTACGACGAATACGAGCAGTCAAGCCCATACTTTTCATCAAGCCTTGCACCCTTTTGTGGTTGATGACAAAGCCACGATTTCGCAGTTCTAAATAAATCCGACGATAGCCATAGTTTCCTCTATGTTCATCATAAATGGATTGAATGTCAGATTTGATTGCTTTGTCTTTATTTGGTTTATTCAGTTTCTTTAGTTGATAATAGTAAGTTGCACGAGCTATCTTAGTTATCTCAAGTAAGAGGTCTAGTCGGAATCCTCCTGTGACCATTTCTCTAATTGTTTCTGCCGTTCGCTCTGTAAGGCTTCGTCCCTCAAGCGCAAATCCCTCAACTTTTTTAGAAAGGCATTCTCCGTTCTCAAGCGCTCATTTTCTTCCTGAAGTCGCTCGAGCTCTGTCATTTCTTCCCAAGTTTTCTTACGCTTACGTCCCATTTTACTCGGTCTCCCTCTTGTTTTCTCAACAATAGTATAACCATTTTTCTTAAATTGGGAAAGCCAATTTGTGAGTATAGAACAATTAGAGAGAGCATAATCAAGAGAAACAGAGAGTTGAGAACAACCATGAATCAAGACTTTATCTATCATTTCCTGCTTTAATTCAGGTGGATAATACTCATTTCTACCTTTTTCGACGATTTCTACACCATACCGATCCATGAGTTTTATCATGTATTTAAGATTCGAGATACGAACATCATATCGTTGACTAATCTGAGACCAGGACATCCCGATCTTTCTTAACTCGTATATTTCTAGTTTATCTTCATAACTTAATTTCATCAGAAAAGCACCCCAATCGTTAGATTTTTTGTCTAACTTTTGGGGTGCAGTTCAGCATGACATGCTCTTTTTAATTGCCAAATAAAGCTTATTTAACAATCTTAATTTTACTATCTTCCATTAATAGGGCACAAATAGCACAAATTAACCAGGACGAACGAGAACAAGAAATATAACGTTCCGACCACAATGGTGTAAACTTCTTCTTATACTTGTGTAAACCATTAAATGAGTAGAAATGACTACCGAAATGATAGACAAGATACGCCATTCTCTCTTTAGCAAAACTTGTTTCAACGCGACCAACTCCTGATAAAGGTGCCATCCCCAAATCAAAATAGTGGTATCCCTTCTCTTGATAATAAGAGAATAATGATAAAAAGAGGAAATCCATAACGCCATTCGGAATTTTCTGTTTATCGTGACGCATTAAATCAATAGAGATAATACTCTTTTCATAGTTTGGCATAATATTAGCAAAAGCAACAACTTCGTGTTCAGCATTTTTTACCAAAGCTATTGGGGCTTGTTGGAAATAATCTTTATTAAAATATCCTAGTGAGAAACCTTTTTCAGGACGTCCTTCTAACCAAGTATTAGAAATCTCTTCCAAACTATTTAGTAGCTCTTGACTATGTGGCGATTGTACAACTTCGAAATAGAAACCATCCTTTTCAACTCTATTTAGGGCATTTCTGAAAGGTTTGTACTTATTCCCTTTAAGAGTAAACGTTTCTAAATTAACTAAAGCATCCTCACCAACTTTCATAAAGTCAAAACCATACTCATGTAAAAGTAGTGTCAACTTCTGTCCAATACTGTAAAAAACAAGGTCATAGTCTAGCTTATCAGCATCATCAATAAACGATTCAATAGCTTCACGAATATAAGTGTCATCACCGGCTGGTTCCCCCATAATAAGACATTTATTATTGACAATTACAAATTGGAACGCAACGCAATCTTCTCCATTTTTTTGGTACCAGTAGAGCCTTTTATCATTTAAAAAGGCTAAACCGCTATCCGAAGAACCACCGTAAGCTTGAAGTAGTTTTTTATAACGATCCACATTGAACACATCACCAATCTGACAAGATTTTCCTTGTAAAATCTTAACCAAACATAAATAAACGAGAGTAAGAATCAACGTAGCCAATGCTATCGGCTCCCATGCTATGATATAATGCAGGCGTTCAATACTACCACCTGTAATATGAGCCCTGATAGGGAATAGTAGTCCTGCAATATAAAATAGAACTCCCATTAAACTAACGATAATGATTCCATCCTTAATACGCTCTTCCCAGCTATAAATAAATTGTTTTTTATAGAGAGTTGGCTTAATGACTAATAAGCCTAACAATAGTAAAATAAACCAGAAAGATAGTCGCCAACTAATATGACCTAAATTAAGATAAAACAATGTCAAAGTAATCCAGATAATAGCAATTGGAAAAGCATTTTTCACTTTTTGATCAATAGTTCTAGCTAAGAGAATAAAACAAACCCCCAGCAATAAACCTGGAAACTGCCATAACATTTGTTCTTGTAATGGGTCCAAGCCTAGCTTCTGCAACCACATAATATAAGTAATATTTTCAAAAAATGCTGTTGAAAATATTAAGAATGCACCTAAAATACGCATCAAATGGCTCACCATGGTTTGTAGAACAGTTGATACTAACTCTTTCGGGACATTTTCATAACGTTGATTTATTTGACTACCTAAATAATGGATAAAGAAATAGATACCTGCAAAGAATGGAATAATATAGTAGGCTAAACGATAAAGTAATAACCATGCAACCACAGTTTCTTTAGGTAGTCCCTCGGCAGCAAACCCTGTAAATAGAACTAATTCAAAACTTCCTAATCCACCGGGAATAAGGGATACAATCCCGACGGCACAACCAATACAAAATAGTGGTAAAATTTTATAAACTGGTAGATGAATGCCCATTAAATAACCGATAATTATAAATGCTGCGGCCGCACATCCCCATTCAAAAAAAGAAACAACACCTAATTTTATACGAGTACTAGATGGCATATCTCCGAAATAATGGCTTCCTTTATGACCAGAAATCCAATAAATAACAGGAAAATACATACTAGCACCAATTAATACCAAATAATAGTAATCAACACTAGCTTTGGCATGAAAAATATGGCTCATGATTAAGGCAATCACACTAATAAATGACAGACCAGAAATAAGATAGGGTAAAAAACGAGTCACTTCTCTTAGGTCACTCTTCTCTTGACCTTTTTTACCATAAAAAGCCATGCGCAACCCAATATCGATTAAGCCACCGAATCCTGACAAGTTATTAAAAGTGTTGATACACCAACTAGTCTGTAAAATATACCTTTTGCTTTTATCTGTACGTAAAAGTCCATTCAGTACAAAGTCATATCCGGTTGTCGGTAAGACAGCGATAACCCCCACAAGGATAATTAAGAAAAGATTCATTGGAGATAATTGCCCAAAAACACTCTTTAGTTGCTCAACAGAAATAGTTCGTTTCAAATGAATCATTTCAACAATAATAAGCACTAAAACAGATATAAAAAATACAATTTTAATCACAGAAGTCAGTGATTTGACTTTTTCAATTAGCTTTTTCAACAATTTCTCCTTTCAACGTATCGTTGATAAACTTTTTTGCAATAATATTAAAAACATGGGAATCTTGCTTAATAATGTGATGCCCAAAGCCAACTAAAGAATAAAACTCCCCCCTTGGAAAATAAGAAGCAAGTTTCTTAGAATGATTTAACTTAATTATGTCCTTATTTCCAACCAAAACCATTACAGGAGTTGACACATGCTGTAAATCAGCTGGACTAATCTTCAAATCCTCCAACATAAGCGAAATAACTTGAGCTTTTTGCCTCATATACGGAAAGAGTTTCCCTAAATAGTGAAGGAATTTATAGGCAATCCTTACTAAAAGAATATCCCACCATCGCTGACCATGAATAGTCAGGTTCCCTGAATTAAGCAAAAGCCCTCTAACCATACCTGGAAACATCGTTTGAAAAACTAAAGCTAAATTGGCACCATCGCTATGGCCTACCAATATAACTTTATCAATCTCTAAATGAACTAAGATATCCTTTAAGTCAACTGCTATTTGCCTGAAACTAATGGTATTTAGCTTTGCATGACTTTTGCCATGCCCTCTACTATCCATAACAATAACTTGGTAATACTTAGAAAAATATGCTATTTGCTTATCAAAATAGCGACTACTTAAGCTATTGCCATGTAAAAAAACAATCGGTTGACCTTGACCAACGACACGATAATAAATATCTGAACCATCTTTAGTATGTAACCAGTTCTCAGTCATAATCAAAGTCACCTCTCTTTGAATTCGTAGTTATATTATACTATTTTTAAAGACAAATTACTTAAACTACCTGTATTATGAGAAAAAAATGATTACTAAAAGCCGTTCAACTAAATCGAACGGCTAAGTAGTATTAAAATAAGAATGTTAAAAGAGCTAATATAGGTAAACCACCCTGTTTTAATAAGATTTTTTTATCAACTGTCAAAGCACCATAAATAGCAACTAGCAATACATTGATTAAAAAAACAGCTACAATTTCTTGATTCTGTGAAATATATAACCCATAAAGGAGGAATAGGCCAATCAAGCCGTTGTATACACCTTGATTCTTAAAAAGTTTAATAACGGGTAAATATGACAACTCTTCTTTAGACATACTAAAAATCTTCCCAGTCATATTTGACTGGGTGGCTAACGTCTCCAAATACATAATATAAAAATGTTCCAAAGCAGTTAATGTTGCAATAATTATTGTTAAAGTAGACATATCTTCTCCTCCTAAATACTTTGACATACCATATCATACTGTTAGTCTATCACTAGATACTTTCTATTAATCTTCTTGTTTACGATAAATAAGAAGAGCAAGTATCATCGATGATACTAAAAAGATTACTAGCATTCTCCATTGATGGTTAACGTCTCCCGTCAACGAGATGGTCTCTCTTAATCCTGAAACAGAGTAAGTCATCGGTAAAAATGGTTGAATTGTTTGAAAGAACTTAGGACTCAATTCTATTGGGTAAGTTCCTGCGCTTGAACCAAGCTGGAATAATAATATTAATAACGACAAGAAGGAACCATACCTATTATCCCATCCCACTAAAGCAGTTACTAATGCCATCAAAGTCCATGCTGTCAATAGGATAATAAAGTAGGTTTTTCCAGGGTAATCTGGTTTAAGACCTATGAATTGAACTGCAAAAAATAAGATAGTTGCTGCTAGAGTTGCAATGAATCCATTGATTAATAATTTATTTTTAGCCCAACTAAAACGATTAGCTGGCTCTTTGCCAGATAAAGCTTTCGCAAAAATAACATTGGCTGATAAAGCTACCACCATCAACGCAACTGAAATCATGTATGGTGCCATTCCAACACCATTCGTATCAACGCTATCATAATCTTCATGCTTGATAGTGACTGGGCTAGATACTGCATTGGCATTATCTTTATTTACAGAAACCATGGACAACTGGTCCCCAGCTTTCCCCAAAGAACTTGATAATTGAGAAACACCACCTGACAACTCTGTCAACCCATCTGTCAACTGATGTCCTCCCCCAGCAAGCTTATTAGAACCATCTGCAATTCTATCAGAACCACTAGCTAATTGCCCCGCTCCGTCTCTCAATTGATCCGATTTACTATCTAAAGTTTGAGCTCCCTGACTTGCTTTTTGTGTTCCTGAAATCAATTGATTGGATTTACTATCTAAAGTTACTGCACCTTTGCGTAATTTCCCTACAGCATTCGTATAATCCGTGATTCCTTTTGTCAAGGTTTGACTACCTTGATATAACTGCTTAGTAGCCGTTGGCAATTTTTGAATTTTATCTAAATCTGAGATAGCTTTTAATACTAAATTGTTAGCTGTTCCTGACAAAGTTTGAAGATTTTGTGATCCATTATTAGAAGGGGCTGAACTAGATGCTTCACTAAGCACAGTTTTCATATTTTCTATATTTGAAGAAATATTTGCTGCAATTGTCTCAGCTGAAGTAGGTGTTCCAGTAACCGCTGAGGTGATTTGAGATTGTTGTTCAGGGGTTAAACTTTTAAAAGCTGACGTTGATTGTACCGCAGTCATTTGCTTTTGTTTATCAGCAGCAGCCGTATTCATCAAAGCCTTTGTACTTGATTCAATAGTTGATAAAAAATTAAATAACTTACTATTAGTATCGCTATCAGTAGTTGCTGTCGATTGTAAATTTGTAATAATCTGATTTAGATTCTTTAATCCATCTGAAAGGTTCTGCAAAGTACGTTCTTGCTCTGGTTTTAGTTGAGTTGCTTGTGACAATTGTTGTAAACCATCCGTCAACTTTTCTGATCCTTCCACCAATGCTTGAGACTTATCATCTAATTTTTGACTACCTTCACTCAACTTATGCACACCTGTTGTGTAAGCAGTAACACCATCTGATAATGTTTCTAACCCGTTAGATAGGGTCCCCACACCATCTGTATAAAGGTTTATTCCACTATTTAGTTTATTAGCTCCTCCAGAAAAAGTTTGACTAGAGCTTGCTAAAACATCTAAATTACTTGTCAAGGTTTGGCTCCCATCCTGTAGCTTATTAGAACCATTTAATAATTCTTGACTCCCATCAGCAGCTTTATTGATACCTGTTTTCATAGAACCCATATTTTTAAAAACTGATTCAGTATAAGTCCCTGTAATAGATTCTGCTACCTCATCTTTTAGTTTATTAGCTGCTGTCTCACTCATTTTTGAAGCTACAAAACTACGCCCCTTAGTAGTTTTATAAGTAATATTTAACCTTTCTGGTTTTTCTGTCATGAGAGTTGTCGCTTTTCTAGAAAGATCTTTAGGAAAGGTAATAACCATATAATAGTGACCCTTTTCTAATTCTTTTTCTGCTCTTTTAGCTGTTGTAAAATGGAAATCTAAGCTATCATTTTTAGACAAATTGTCCTCCATATCTTTGCCAATTGAAATAGTTTTTCCATTTAATTTAGCCGATTTATCTTGGTTAACGACTGCCACAGGTAAATTTTTAGTATTCCCATAAGGATCCCACATTGAGCTTAGAAAGATAACATTATATAGCGTTGGAATCAGTGCAACCCCAGCCATCGTAATCCATAATTTTGGGCTTTTTATGATTGCTTTTAATTCGTCTAACATTTTTTCTCCTATTTTGGACATATTGTTCATTTTTTTGATAAAATATATTATACAGTGATGATAGATAATTTCAAGATAAAAATCTCGTTTTTGGACACTGTGTTTAAAAATGTACAAAAATATTAAGGGGTAATTAATATGGTAAACGATACGAGGAGAGAAAAAACAAAAAGAGCTATTGAAGCAGCTATGATTACGTTATTAAAAGATCAGAGCTTCGATGAAATTTCAACGATTAATCTAACTAAAACAGCTGGAATCAGTCGTTCTAGTTTTTATACTCATTATAAAGATAAATATGAAATGATTGATCAATACCAACAGTCACTCTTCAATAAAGTCGAATATATTTTTGATCGCAATCAATTTAAAAAAGAAGATGCCTTGCTCGAAATTTTTCAATTCTTAGATAGAGAATCATTATTTGCTGCTCTCTTAACCCAAAATGGAACAAAAGAAATTCAGACCTACATCCTTAATAAATTACAATTAATGCTTTCTAAAGAATTACCTGTGGTCAATCCAGATGCAACAAAGTCTGATATCAACCGTTTGTATTATAGTGTCTATCTCAGTCATGCTATTTTTGGAGTCTATCAAATGTGGATAACACGAGGAAAAAAAGAAAGCCCTCAACAAATTACACAAGTGCTACTCAGTTTATTACCTCAAACTTAAAACCAGCCTTCCTTATAGGCTGGTCATTTTTAGTTAGGTTTATTTTATCCTCATTATAGGATAACAACACTAATAAGGACTGACATTATAAATGACGATACATTTGAGAAGACATATCTAAAAATTGGCCTACAAGCTCGTTATGTTCTCCTATAAAATCAAAGAGCTGATCCTCACTCAGTACACCGCATTTGAGATTATTTTCTGTTTGTTCTGATAGTCTAAACCAGTCTTCGCTACCATAAAATTCTCTTAATTTCACGTAATCTTCATAGTGCTTTTGAAAATCATCTATAGCTTCTACTAATGCATTGATTCTAGGTTTGAAGCTATCATACTTCTCTTCCATTTCTTCTATTTTTAATCTATCATTTAGATTCATAATAAAATCTCCTTAGTTATATAAGATTCGACGAGATAAGTTATCATTCTCAAGTATTTGTAACGTTAACTCTACTATATCCTTTTTACAAAGTAAAAAATTACTCATTACAAACTGACAGTGTTGATTTTTATTCTAATGTTAGTTTAAAATCTTTTTGGTTCATTAAATATAATGACTCACTAAAAAGTATATAGCAAAAAAAGCCTATAAAATAGGCTTTTAAAGTATGTAATGTAATAATTAAAGCATTTTGTTGTAGAATTCAACGACAAGTGCTTCATTGATTTCTGGGTTAATTTCATCGCGTTCTGGAAGGCGAGTCAATGAACCTTCAAGTTTTTCAGCATCAAATGATACGAAAGCTGGACGTCCTAAAGTAGCTTCAACAGCTTCAAGGATTGCAGGTACTTTCATTGATTTTTCACGAACTGAAATAACTTGTCCTGGAGTAACGCGGTATGATGGGATATCAACACGTTTACCATCAACAAGGATATGACCATGGTTAACAAATTGACGAGCTTGGCGACGAGTTGTTGCAAGTCCTAAACGATAAACAACGTTATCAAGACGACGCTCTAAAAGAACCATAAAGTTGAAACCAAGAGTTCCTTCTTTTGCTTTAGTAGCTTGTACGAACAAGTTACGGAATTGTTTTTCACCAAGTCCGTATGAAAAACGAAGTTTTTGTTTCTCAGCTAACTGCAAGCCATATTCTGAAAGCTTGCTACGGTTATTAGGACCGTGCTGACCAGGTACGTAGTTACGACGTGCCAATTCTTTACCTGTGCCTGTAAGTGATAAACCAAGGCGACGTGATTGTTTCCATGATGGACCAGTATAACGTGACATCTAAATGTCCTCCTCTAAAATAATTGAGGAAATAACGATTTAAAAAATCCTGATTCGTGCAGGGGATTTTCGCCTAAACAGCAAAGGGTACTAGATTAGTTAACCACCTGTTGACGAGCTTCATATTTTTCTGCTGTTATTTCACACAAGCTATATTATATCATGAAAATAATATTGAATCAAGTTTTTATGTCTCTTAAACCTTAAATACAAATAGACATCTAATAAGTATTTCCAATTATAATAAGAAAGATTCTTAATTCTAACCACCAATAGAGAATTAGTAAATTTTTTTATAGAAACAAAAAACCTCAGTCGAGGTTTTCATACTATTCTGCTGACTCGTCATCAAAATAACGAATTAAAGTTTTCTCAGTTAAAATATCTGAATAAGTGTAAGACTCTACATAAGTATTATCAATTGCTCCTGGTACAGCTGCAGTATCCTTATACTCTACGATAAACAAAGATGGGTAAACTTCAATTAGGCGCCCAATTTTATTTTTTTCCCTCTTACGACCATTTTCGAGAGTAAGTTCGACCATCTGTCCCTCATGTGACTTGATATCTTCTTTTATTTTTTTCATTTTTGCAACATCTGCAAATGCATCACTCATATTAACATCTCCTATTCTTCAAATTGAGCTATACTAGAAAATTTATTATATTCCTTTTGAAACATTAATTTTACTGTCCCACGCGCACCAGCACGGTTCTTTTCTAAAATAACCTCAACAGTATTATCTTCTACAATTTCCTCTGCTTCTTCGCCCTCTCTACGATAATAATCATCTCGATATAAGAAAGCAACAATGTCAGCATCTTGTTCAATCGATCCAGATTCACGAATATCAGATAAGACCGGTCGTTTATCCTGCCTTTGCTCAACCCCACGAGAGAGCTGGCTTAATGCGATAACAGGAACCTTTAATTCTTTAGCTAAAATCTTCAACTGCCTTGAAATTTCAGAAACTTCTTGCTGACGATTTTCTGGTCTAGTTCCTGAAATTAATTGGAGGTAGTCAATGACGATTAAACCTAAACCATCATCAACTTCTTGAGATAACTTCCTAGAGCGTGCTCTAATTTCTGTAATTTTAATCCCGGGCGTATCATCAATATAAATTGGCGCATCCGCCAAAGCTCCTTGAGCAATCGTTACATTATTCCAATCTTGATCCGTCAACTGACCAGTTCGTAAACTATGAGAATCAACCATTCCCTCTGCTGCCAACATACGGTCAACTAAACTCTCAGCCCCCATTTCAAGTGAAAAAATAGCTACAGGTCTATTTTGTTTAGTTCCAACATTTTGAGCAATATTTAAAACAAAGGCTGTTTTACCTACTGCAGGACGGGCCGCTAAGATGATTAATTGATCTGGATGTAAACCTGTAGTAATCCTGTCTAAATCTCTAAATCCAGTTGGTAAACCTGTGACATCTGAGGTTTGCTGTGAACGTAATTCTAAGTTTTCGTAATTAACTTTTAAAACATCAGATATCTTTCTAAACCCGCTACGATTACTGTGTTCGTTAATATCAACTAAAGCCTTCTCAGCGGTGGCAATAATTTCATCAGAATCATTTCCTTCATAGGCCATGTTGACAGTATCTGTCAACTTAGAAATGATATCTCGCAACATGGCTTTCTCAGAAACTATTTTGGCATAAAACTCCGCATTAGCACTTGTTGGAACACTATTAACTAATTCAACAATATAGCCCAACCCACCAATGTTTTGAAGATCACCTTGGTCATCTAAAATATTTCTAACAGTAGCAGCATCAATTGCATCATTTCTATCAGCTAAGGTAATCATCGCTCTGAAGATAACTTTGTGTGAATATTTATAAAAATCATCTGGACTTATAAATTCTCTCACCATAATCAGTTTCTCTGGTGAGATAAAGATAGATCCTAGAACGGCCTGTTCTGCCAACAGGTCTTGAGGTTGTACTCTTAGCTCAGATACTTCTACCAAACTTCATTCCTCCTGACTTGTCAACCTTTATCATCTCTCAGTTTACGCTTCTTTGATATCAAGCTTAATCTGTGAAGAAACCTGTTTATGTAATTTTACTGGTACTTCAACCTTACCAATCGCTCTAATAGTATGATCTAAATCAATATGACGTTTGTCAATTTTAATGCCGTATTGTTTTTGTAACTCTTCAGCAATCTTTTTGGCTGTGATAGAACCAAACGTACGACCATCTGGACCTACCTTTTCAATAAATTGCACTCGGGTAGTTTCGGATTCTAATTGTGTTTTCAGCTCCTTTGCCTGTGCTAAAATTTCTGCTTGTGCTTTTTCTTCGGACTTTTGTTTTCCTTTTAATTCACCGATAGCTTGTGTCGTTGCTTCTTTAGCTAGATTCTTTTTTAATAAGAAGTTTTGAGCATAACCAGTAGGTACTTCCTTAACCTCACCTTTTTTTCCTTTCCCCTTAACATCTTGTAAAAAAATAACTTTCATCTCAATTAATCCCTTCTATTTTCGACTGTACTATTTTCTCTTAAATCTTCGTCAATTATTTCCAGTAACATACGTCTAACTTGCTTTACAGACTTGTCTTGTATTTGACAAGCAGCAAAACTAAAATGTCCGCCACCACCAAGTTTTTCCATAATACGCTGGACATTGATATTATTTCTACTGCGCGCTGAAATACCAATATTTGAACTGTTTTTAGTAATAACAAAAGTAGCCTCAATACCTGCCATTGTCAACATGGTGTCAGCTGCTTTACTAGCTATAACATGCGAGTAAACTTTATGTTCTTCTCCGGTAGCAACAATGATGTTATCATAAATACGCTCACCTTTTAAAATCAATTCATTAATTAAACGATATTCATCAAAATCTGTAGCTGATATTTTTTGAATAGCCATACTATTACTACCTAAACCGCGTAAATAGCTTGCCACATCAAAAGTTCTACTCGTTACATTAGATGCAAAATTTCTTGTATCAAGCATGATACCAGCCATTAAAATACTTGCTTGACTGCGGCTTAATTTATCTTTAGCTTGTTGAAATTGAATCAATTCTGTAACTAATTCGCTGGCACTACTTGCGCCACTTTCTATAAATGAAAGAACAGCATTTTTTGGAAAATCTTCATCTCTTCTATGATGATCTACCACAATAACATCTGCAAACTTGTTAAAGAATTCCTTAGATAAGGTTAAAGCTGTTTTAGAATGGTCTACCATGACTAATAAAGAATTTTGAGTAATTAATTCAAAAGCTCTCTCAACACTTACGAGACGTGTTTCGCCGTCTTCTTGCAAGTAATCAATTGCTCTTTCAATATCAGAATTCATGTCATTTGGGTCATAAACTACATAACTGGCATTAACAATATTACTAGCAAAAAATTGCATCCCTACAGATGCACCTAGTGCATCCATGTCCAATTTCCTGTGTCCCACAATAAAGACACTATCAACTACTTTCAAACGGTCAGAAATAGCAGTCATCATAGCTCTGGTACGTGTTCGTGAACGTTTAATAGTTGAAACAGCACCACCACCAAAGTAAAGTGCTTTTTTACTACTATCATTTTCACGTACTACTATTTGATCTCCTCCGCGAACGAGTGCTGTATTAAGATTTTCTAAAGCAATTTGCCCAATTTGATTATGGTTACCATCACCATAAGAAATTCCCATACTTAATGTTAATGATAAATGGTTTTCCTGAGCGCGTTTTCGAAACTCATTTAAAATATCAAATTTATCTTTTATCAATGTATTTAAAACGCTATAGTCGGTAAAAATATAGTATCGATCCATATTGACACGACGATAAAAAATATTTTTATACTGTGTAAAATCAGAAATAAAACTAGTCACGAAGGCGTTAATCTTTGACATATCAGCCTCTAACATAGTATCCATAATATCATCGTAGTTATCAATGGAAATAATACCAATAACTGGACGTAGCATTGAACTATCATAGTTTCTTCTATTCCCCATGAAATTATCGAAGAAATAGAAAACACCCGTCTCTGTATCCAAATAAGCTGAATATTTGTTATCACCGTATTCAAATGATTGCCCAGCCGTTCCATTACGTCTACTAGTAATGATATCTTTAACAGTAGCAGACTGAAAATGACCATTATCCCCAGTAAAAATCAATTCTGCATAAGGGTTAAACCACTCAATATCATTTGTTTCAAGATCAAATTGTATAACACCAACTGGCATTTGTTCAAGAAGACTCTTAAGAGAAACTTCTGTTTGATCATTAAGTAATTCAATTTGTTCAACTTCAGATAGTTCATAAGTTATCTTTTGGTAATATAATAAGGCAACAACAAAAGATAAAGCAACAAAAATAGCCAATAATAGAGCCGTATAGGATTGAAATAACCTAACACAAATAGCTAATAGTCCAAATAAAATCAGGCCTATTAAAACTAAATGGACGGTTGCAAAACGAAATCTTTTCATTAAATAACCTCTTAAGACCTAATTATAACACAAAACGCCCCTGATAAACAGGGGCGAACACTATTATCAATTGATATTTTTACGACCTTTTTGTCTTCCTTCAAGGTAAACCATTAAAATACTAATATCGGCTGGATTAACTCCTGAAATACGACTAGCCTGACCTAGCGTTTCTGGGTTAATTTTTTTGAATTTTTGTCTAGCTTCTGTTGCGATAGAATCAATGTCGTCCCAGTCAATATGAGGGGGAATACGTTTTTCTTCCATTCGTTTCATTTTTGCAACTTGATCTAAAGCCTTTTTAATATAGCCTTCGTATTTAATTTCAGTTTCCAAAAGTTCAATAACCTTACTGTCTAATGGCTCATCAGCACAACCAACAAAATCCGTTGCTACTGCATATGTGATTTGTGGGCGGCGCATAAATTCTTTGGCAGTTAAAGCATCTGTCAAAGGTTTAAAGCCCAATTCTTGAATCCGTTTATTTGTCTCAGAAACTGGCTTTAACTTTATAGAGTCTAAACGTTCTAATTCATTTTCAAATTGCATTTGACGCTTTTTAAATATCGCATAACGCTCTTCATCTACTAGGCCAATCTCATAACCGATTTCTGTTAAACGCATATCTGCATTATCATGACGAAGAATCAGACGATATTCTGCGCGACTTGTCAACAGACGATATGGTTCTAGAGTCCCTTTGGTAACTAAATCATCAATCATGACACCAATGTAAGCATCACTTCGTTTTAAAATAAGTTCTGGCTTCCCTTGAACTTTAAGAGCAGCGTTGATCCCAGCAACCAACCCTTGACCAGCAGCTTCTTCATAACCTGAAGTACCATTAGTCTGTCCTGCAGTAAACAAACCAGCAATTACTTTTGTTTCGAGTGTTGCTCTTAATTGATGAGGCAATACAATATCATACTCAATAGCATAGCCTGTACGCATCATTTCAGCATTTTCAAGCCCTTTTATAGAACGTAATAAATCAACTTGAACATCCTCAGGAAGACTCGTTGATAGCCCTTGAACATAAACTTCTTCAGTGTATCTACCTTCTGGTTCTAAGAAGAGTTGGTGGCGCTCTTTATCAGCAAAACGCACAATTTTATCTTCAATTGACGGACAATATCTAGGACCAACTCCCTTAACGATTCCAGAAAACATAGGAGCACGGTGTAGATTTTGATTGATGATGTCATGACTCAAAGTATTCGTATAGGTCAACCAGCACGGTACCTGGTCAGTAATATAATCTTCATCCCTAGACATAAATGAAAAATGATTTGGTTGCTCATCCCCAGGTTGTATCTCTGTCTTTTCATAATTAATAGAGGAGGCTTTTACACGAGGAGGTGTTCCAGTTTTGAAACGACCAATTTCTAATCCTAGGTCTCTTAAATTATCTGCCAATGTCACAGAAGCTAAACTATTATTAGGGCCCGAGGAGTACTTAAGATCACCTAATATAATCTCTCCTCGAAGAGCAGTACCTGTTGTTATAACAACAGATTTTGCTGAAAATTTCTGATTAGTTGCTGTACGAACCCCCACAACCTTTCCATCTTCAACAAGTATTTCGTCAATCATAGCTTGTCTTAAGGTAAGATTTTCTTGCTTTTCTACAGTTTGCTTCATTGTTTGTGCATAGAGGGCTTTATCAGCTTGTGCTCTTAAGGCACGGACAGCAGGCCCCTTACCTGTATTAAGCATTTTCATTTGTATATAGGTTTTATCAATGTTTTTACCCATTTCACCACCTAAAGCGTCAATCTCTCTGACAACGATACCTTTAGCAGAGCCACCTATAGAAGGATTACAAGGCATAAATGCTAACATTTCTAAGTTGATAGTGGCTAGAAGTGTCTTACATCCCATACGACTAGCAGCTAGACTAGCTTCCACACCTGCATGACCCGCTCCAACAACGATAATATCATAGTTTTCTGCAAAATTATGTGTCATTTTATTCCTTTCCAATTTCAAAGTCTAATTCATTAAAACACAAAAATAGCCAAAACTCTCGAAAATTGTACGTCAAAAAGACTTACAAATTCCATGAGCTTTGACCATCATAGTTATTGTTAAATTTATTTTAGCATTTATCTTTTAAAAGTCAACCAGAGGGGATAGGCTATGTTAAATGAAAACCAATTTTTATGCCTGTTATTAGCATCTCTATCCCGATAGTCATCAAAATAAGTCCCATCATTTTGGTGATTATAGTCATTGCATTTTTTCCAAGAAATTTAGTAATTTCGTTTGCACTTATTAAAATAACATACATTATCACACATAATATGGCAAAAGCAAGTATAGTAATGAGTTTGCCAGATAAACCACCACTTGATAACCCCATAGCAGTTGCAATAGTACCCGGACCTGCCAAAAGGGGCATTGCTAATGGTGAAACTGCCACATTCATTGGATCATCCTTATGCTCCTCTAGGTTTTTATTGGTTGGTGAATGTATACCATTAATCATTTTATAACCTATAATGCCTACCAATATTCCACCAGATATTTTTAGGGCGGCTAGGGTAATCCCAAATAAGTTAAAAAGTAAGTGGCCACTTAATACAAAGATTACAATAATGACAAAAGCAAGTAATACTCCTTTTGCTGCAATCCGACGTGAAATCTTCTGATCATCATCAGCTACTAAAGCCATAAAAGCTGGCAAATTAGAAATGGGATTCATAATGGCGAAAAAAGCCATGAAAGCTAAAATAAATTTTGAAATCATACGATTACCTCACTTAATAATTAAGTGTCAATTAAATGTATTGACAGATTTTATCATCACGATAAGCCTGATCAATCATCCCACCGCCTAAACATTCTTGTTCATTATAAAAAACAACAGCTTGACCTGGTGTGATTGCTCGTTGTAAATCATCAAACACAACCCTTGCTTGATTACCTTTTACGTAAACTGTAACTTTACTGTCAGGTTGACGATATCTGAACTTAGCTGTACATTCTAGCTTAAATTCATTAGGCATATCACGTGTAAAGTGGATTTCAGAAGCTGTCAAGCTAGTTGACATCAATGAGTCATGATAGAAACCTTGACCTACATAAAGAATGTTTTTACTTAAATCCTTTCCAACTACAAACCAAGGTTTATTATCTCCACCATGTTGCCCACCAATACCAAGGCCCCCTCTTTGACCAATAGTATAATACATTAAACCAGCATGTTCACCCATGTCACGACCATCAACAGTCATCATACGACCTGGTTGAGCCGGTAAATATTGACCCAGGAAATCCTTGAAATTTTTTTCTCCAATAAAACAAATACCAGTAGAGTCTTTTTTCTTAGCGGTCGCAAGTCCTGCTTCTTCAGCTATACGGCGAACTTCTGGTTTTTGTAAATGACCAAGTGGAAATAACGTTTTTTGCAATTGCTCCTGAGATAATTGACTTAGAAAATAAGTTTGATCCTTATTATTATCTGCTCCTCTAAGCATATGAACTATTCCGTTCTCATCACGTGTTACTTGTGCATAATGACCTGTTGCTACATAGTCAGCACCTAATGTCATCGCATAATCTAGAAATGCTTTAAATTTAATTTCCTTATTACACATAACATCTGGATTTGGCGTACGACCTGCTCGATATTCTGCTAAAAAATATTCGAAAACCCTGTCCCAATACTCTTTTTCAAAGTTGACAGAGTAGTATGGTATGCCGATCTGATCAGCAACAGCAGCAACATCTTTATAATCTTCAGTAGCCGTACAAACACCAAATTCATCTGTGTCATCCCAATTTTTCATAAAAACACCAATAACATCATAACCTTGCTCTTTTAAAAGCAGGGCAGTTACTGATGAATCAACACCTCCACTCATGCCTACAACGACACGAATGTTTGAATTATCAGTCATAAGAATTCTCCCATCAAAAAGTTTTATTTTTAACTTAGGCTTGAAGGGCCAAGTTGTTCTTAGATCAATCATATTGACTAAGAAACACTATAAAAGTGCTTATATATTATAGCACTATTTGTTGTCAAGTTGTATGTTTTTGTTGTGATAAATATTTATTACATTGCAGTTTTTTTATCTTTTTATGATATTTTTTAGAAATAATCTGTTATAATGAGAATGTACAAAAATCACGAGGAAAAACTATGAAACATTTAAAATTTCAATCGGTCTTCGACATTATTGGTCCTGTTATGATTGGACCATCAAGTAGTCATACTGCAGGAGCTGTCCGCATTGGTAAAGTTGTCCATTCTATTTTTGGTGAACCTAGTGAAGTAACCTTTCATTTATACAATTCTTTTGCTAAAACTTACCAAGGACACGGTACTGATAAAGCATTGGTTGCAGGGATTCTAGGAATGGATACAGATAATCCAGATATTAAAAACTCTCTTGAAATTGCTCATCAAAAAGGAATTAAGATTTACTGGGATATCCTAAAAGATAGTAATTCACCACATCCAAATACTGCGAAAATAACTGTTAAAAATGGGGATAGGAGCATGAGTATTACAGGAGTGTCAATTGGTGGCGGAAACATCCAAGTTACTGAGTTGAATGGATTCTCAGTTTCATTAACAATGAATACTCCTACTTTAATTATCGTTCATCAAGATATACCTGGCATGATTGCTAAAGTAACTGATATTTTATCTGACTTTAACATTAATATTGCTCAAATGAATGTAACACGCGAAAGTGCAGGAGAAAAAGCTATCATGATTATAGAAGTAGATTCACGAGATTGTCAACAAGCTGTCAAAAAGATAGAAGCTATTCCTCATTTACACAATGTCAACTTCTTTGATTAAGAGAAAGGGTAACTATGTTTTATACAATTGAAGAGCTGGTAGAGCAAGCTAATAGCCAACATAAGGGTAACATAGCAGAGCTCATGATCCAAACGGAAATTGAAATGACTGGTAGAAGTCGTGAAGAAATTCGTTATATTATGTCCCGAAATCTTGAAGTCATGAAAGCTTCTGTTATTGATGGATTAACCCCTAGTAAATCAATCAGTGGTTTAACAGGCGGTGATGCTGTCAAGATGGATCAATATTTACAATCAGGAAAAACTATTTCAGATACCACAATCCTAGCTGCCGTTAGGAATGCTATGGCTGTTAATGAGTTAAATGCTAAGATGGGACTGGTCTGTGCAACACCAACTGCAGGTAGTGCAGGATGTTTACCAGCTGTGATTTCTACAGCCATTGAAAAGCTTAATTTAACAGAAGAAGAGCAACTTGATTTTCTATTTACAGCCGGCGCATTTGGTCTCGTCATTGGTAATAATGCCTCTATCTCAGGTGCAGAAGGAGGTTGCCAAGCTGAAGTTGGGTCAGCTAGTGCTATGGCTGCGGCTGCTTTAGTTATGGCTGCTGGAGGTACTCCTTTCCAAGCTAGCCAAGCTATAGCATTTGTTATTAAAAATATGCTTGGACTTATCTGTGACCCTGTTGCAGGTTTAGTTGAAGTCCCTTGTGTGAAGCGGAATGCTCTTGGATCAAGTTTTGCACTTGTTGCTGCTGATATGGCCTTGGCTGGTATTGAATCGCAAATTCCAGTAGATGAAGTTATTGATGCAATGTATCAAGTTGGATCAAGTTTACCGACTGCTTTTCGTGAGACTGCAGAAGGAGGACTTGCTGCCACGCCGACAGGAAGACGTTATAGTAAAGAAATTTTTGGGGAATAAAGTTTATCAATTTTCTACTCTTTCCCTGAAAATAAATAAAAACGCTACAGCTTTACTGTAGCGTTTTTATTTATTTGTTTTAGCAATCTGTAATTATTGTTGACAACAGTGTAAAGTTAATTTATAGCTATTCACTAGTAACCCCAAGCTGATAAACCTTGAGCACGATAAGCTTTAATAGCTGAATTAACTTGATCCTGAACTGTAGCTGTTGAACCCCAACCTGGCATCGTTTGGAAAAGTCCTGAAGCTCCTGAGGCATTAGCAACATTAGGATTACCATTTGATTCACGGGCAATAATATGTTCCCAAGTAGACTGAGGGACTCCTGTTGCAGCAGCCATTTGTGCTGCAGCTGCTGAGCCAATAGCCCCTGCAGTATTTCCATTACTCAATACTTGGCCACTCGTCTGGTGTTGAGCAGGTCTATAAGTTGTCTCAGTAACAGCATAAGCTTGTTGTGCCTGACTGGTAGCAGGGGTGTTTTCTGTTACAACTGCTTGTTCTACAGCTGCCTCTTCACTCGCAGTAACTTGTTGCTGAGAATTAGCTTCTGTAGATTGAGAACTTGATTTTGGGGCTTCATTAGATGCCTGAGAAGGTTTTGGAGCCTGTTTTACATCTTCTACTTTTGATTTAGATGTCGCCTTAGTCATTTTTGATTTTTTGGCTACGCGAACTTTATCTGCTTTTGACAAAGATTCAGTAGTAACTTGTGAACTTTTAAAGATGACCATTACAGCCAAAATACATGAAAAAAGGGCTACTAAAGTGATAGCTCCATAAGCTAAATGATGTTTTTTTACATTCAATTTTGATAATTTTCTTCTTTTATTCATGTTACCTATATTATACTTTATTTGTTACCTTGCAATTGAATAGATGTTAAAAATATTACAAAGAGATTTAATTTTAAGTAAATCTCTTTGTTTTATCAACTTTTATTAATACCAGCCGTTACTATTCCAAAATGATAGCGCTGCCGACCAAGATCCGTAACGAGAAACCACATAATTGTCCGCTACTTTTTCTTGATTTTCAGGAGATAAGTCGCCATTTAGGTAAGATTGAGACAGTTGATATCTTCCATAATATTGTCCATTCTGTGCAGTATAACTACCATTTGATTCACGACGAGCTATTTCTTCTTTTGCGGCTGAATCACTTGAACTCAAATTTGATGAAGAATTCATTGAATTTTCAATTGTTGGTTGAGATTTTGCTTCTGCTTGACTAGCTGTAGAATTATCCAATTTTAAAACATCACCTATACTGATGACATCAGCGTTACTGATACTATTGAGAGACACTAACTCTTGTACCGTAGTTTTATGATTTTTAGCAATAGCTGATAAGGTATCACCTGATTTCACGGTATAAGATGCTGCGCTTACTGAAAGTGGTAAAGCTAATGAAGCACCCACTAAAAGACCTGCCACTCCTAATTTAAATGGTTTTGATTTTTTAACCGAGGTTATTGACATAATATATGCTCTCTTTCATTAATTGATACGCGTACTATCATACCTTGTAAATATTACTAATTGTTTTGCCTTAGATGAAATTTATTACAAATAAATTGTAAATTAATAAAGAAAAGGCCTCCAAAAAACAATTTTTAGTTTTCTTTAAGTAAAGTTGTTGAGCTTTTCACATTATATAAATGAAAAGGCTAAGACCATAAACTGATCTTAACCTTTTAATTTTTTAATAGAAACAAACTCAAACCCAATAATAACATAAGTAATATACTAAAAGTATCCCGAACAGTCCACTTCAATAAACGGTACTTACTACGATTGGCTCCGCCTTGATAACCTCTTGCTTCCATAGCAATTGCCAACGCATCTGCTCTTTTAAAACTAGAAGCAAATAATGGAATCAAAATAGGGATAATAGACTTAACCTTATGAATTAGGTTTCCCTCTCCAAAATCAACTCCACGAGCTCTTTGAGCATTCATGATACGTGTTGTATCATCCATTAAAGTAGGAACGAAACGTAAGCTAAGGGATAACATCAAACCAATCTCGTGTGCTGGTACTCTCAGTACTTCCAATGGTTTTAACAAAGATTCAACAGCATCTGCTAAACTTAACGGAGTAGTAGTTAAGGTAAGTAATGTCGAAAAGAAGATAATTAAAACAAATCTCATAAAAATAAGTGCTGCTTGTTGTAACCCAAGGCTAGTGATGCTAAAAATCCAAAACGAGAAGATAACCTGCCCGCCTTGTGCAAACAGCATCTGGAAGAGGGTTGTAAATAAAATAATACCAACCATCGGTTTAATACCATTGAAAAAATAGGAAAATTTTATCTGAGATAAACCCACAATAACCAACGTAAAAATGAATACGATCACATTTGTCACTACATTATTTGCCCAAAAAACAATAATGATAAAAAGCAACATGGCTAGTAACTTACTTCGAGGATCTAATTTATGAATGAGAGAATTACCTGGTATGTAACGTCCCAAAATCAATTTATCCATGCTTAATAGCCTCCACAAATTCGTTAATAGTAATTGGTAAACTAGGTAAATTTAATCCCTTATGAGATAGTCTTTGAGCAAACTTGGTGATTTTGGGAACTCCTAATTGTTTACTTTCTAAAAGTTCTACTTCTTGAAAAATCTGTTTTGGTTGTCCTGATAAGGTTACTTTCCCTGCTTCTAAAACATACACATAGTCAGCATAATCCGCTACATCGTCCATTAAGTGAGTCACTAAGACGATAGTCATTCCTTTTTTATGAAGATTTTTAAAAAGAGTCATTAATTCTTTTCTTCCCTTAGGATCAAGTCCAGCTGTTGGCTCATCCAGTACTAGTACTTTGGGTTCCATCGCTAAAATACCAGCTATAGCAACCCGCCTCATCTGCCCTCCAGAAAGTTCAAATGGATTTTTATCGAATAAATCCTCACTGATACCAACTAACCTTAATTTTTCTTCAGCCAGCCTTTCAGCTTCAATCTGAGAAATACCAAAATTTTGTGGTCCAAAAGCAACATCCTTTAAAACTGTCTCTTCAAAAAGCTGACTTTCTGGAAATTGAAAAACTAAACCAACTTTTTGCCTTATAAATTTGATTTCTTTGTTCTTGTCCCCTGCTTTAATAGAAAAATCATCGACAATTACCTCACCTTTTGTAGGAATATGTAAACCATTCAAAAGTTGCATAATAGTTGATTTTCCAGAACCTGTGTGCCCAATGAACGCGGTATAGGAAGCATCTTCAATTTTCAGATTGACGTCAAAAAGGGCACGCCCTTCAAAAGGAGTGCCGGCTTGATAGGTATAACTTACATTTTTAAATTCAATTCCCATAATTGTTCTTCTAATTCCTTCTCTGTAAGATACTCTGTCCCTATATCAAGACCATTAGCAGCCAGTTCTGCCATTAACCTACTTGTAAAGGGAACATCTAAACCTAAACTAATCAAACGATTTCCACGACCAAATAACGCTTTTGGAGTGGATGTCGACTCAACTTTACCATTTTTCATAACGATGACACGATCACTCAATGCAACTTCATCTAAGTCGTGTGTAATTGAAATAACAGTAAGATTATATTTTTGACGAATAGCTCGTATCGTTCTTATCAGTTCCAATCGTCCCTCAGGATCAAGCATACTAGTCGCCTCATCCAAGATGATAACTTGTGGACGCATAGCTACAGCTCCTGCAATGGCTACACGCTGCTTTTGTCCTCCAGATAAACGTGCAGGCTCCCTCATTTTAAATTCAGACATTCCTACCAAATCAAGTGCTTGGTCCACTCTTTCTTTCATGTCTTTCAAAGGAATACCTTTATTTTCCAAACCAAAGGCGACGTCATCTTCAACAGTTGCCCCTACAAATTGGTTATCAGGATTTTGAAATACCATGCCAATCTTGTGACGTAACTCCCAGACATTATCTTCGGTTAACTCTTGTCCATCAATGATAATCTGGCCAGACTCCGCCTCTAAAAGTCCATCTATTAAACGAACAGTAGTGGATTTCCCAGAACCATTATGACCAATAATAGATAGCCATTCTCCTTGTTTCACATGAAACGATACATTCTCCAATTGATAATGTGTTTGATTACTATCATATTTAAAAAAGAGATTATTAACGGTAATAATATTTGTCATTATTTAAAAGTATCCTTAAATAAGAAGCCTGCACCTTTAAAATAGTCGTAGCCTGAATACAAGGTAAAGAATAGAGCAATGTATAACATGATGTTACCAAGTGTCATCCAATGTACTAACAAAAAAATAACTGCAAACATTTGAGTAGCCGTCTTTATTTTCCCTGGCATAGCTGCAGCAAGTACTGTTCCACCTGTTTCAACTAAAAGTAAACGCAAACCTGTAACTGCTAACTCTCTACAAATGATAATAGCTGAAACCCAAGCTGGTGCTAAGTCTAGTCCAACTAACATGATAAAAGCACTCATAACTAGCATTTTATCAGCTAATGGGTCTGCAAATTTCCCAAAATTTGTTACTACTTGCCATTTACGTGCTAGATAACCATCTAGGTAATCGGTCAAACTTGCAATAGCAAATACAATAGCTGCAACAATATGCCAAGTTGTACTTGTTGTTACTGAAGTTAATACTATAAATAACGGAATCATTAAAATTCTGACTACAGTTAATAGATTCGGAATATTTTCTTTCTTCATCATAAATTCTCCTTTTGGAAACATAGTATTCCTATATTATGTTATTTCAAAACTAGTAAAAGACTTTTGACATACCAACTTTATAGATGTCTAAGCTTCCTTATTATATCAAAATTTCAGATTATTTACGAAGATTTTGGAAAAATAACGAAGTCAGATGTGTCAGCATTATCTAAGAAATCCTTACCAATCGTAATGACATCTTCCAAATCTAATTCTTCAACGATAGATGGCAAATCCAAATACATCGTTTTTCCATCATATAAATAGGTGACGAATTGCATTGCGAGATTTTCAATAGAATCTAAGCTTCTTAAAAAATCGCCATAGAGCTCTCTCTTAACGTTTTTTAAGTGGCTTTCGGTAAGATCAGATGATTGCAAAGCATTTTTTAGCAATAACCTCAACTGAGTTGAAAAAGCAATTGGCTCTGTCGTATCTAAAGAAATAATAACGCACTCAAAATCTGGATGAACTTCAATTTCTATATCAAAAGAATCATCAATTTGACCAGATTCGTACCAGTCTTGGTTAATTGTAGAAGTCCATCCTAAAAGCATTGCAAAAAATAGCTGTAATCCGATTTTCTCTTTTAGGTAAGAACCATGTATCATATGATTTGATTTTCGATAACCAATAGCTAATTTAGGTTTTGTCACTGTCATATGGCAAGAGTTGTTTTTTATAACAGGCTCAAGGCTAATAGAATCTCGGTCAATATTCTGTGAGTAACTTGTGAAATGAGAATTTTTTTGAAGGTAAGTTATAATTTCTTGTGGACTAAATTGTCCAACAAGAACTAAATTCATATTAGACAACTGATAAAAGTCTTTGTGATTTTCTTGTAAATCGGTTAAGGTTATTTGAGAGATTGATTGGTAATCTCCAGCGATATCAAATGCTAATGGAGAGTTGGGGTAAAGGTTCGATAACACTCCTTGATAAAGCCTATATTCTGGGTCATCTTGATACATTTCAATTTCTTGTTTGATAATATCTTTTTCTTTAGTAATTGACTCTTCTGTAAAGTTTGTTGTCAATACAAAGTCAAGTAGTATATCTAAGCAGTTTGTAATGTGACTTATAGTTGAAAAATAAAAACTAGTTTTATCAAAAGTTGTAAAGGCGTTACTCTCGGCGCCATATTTAGTAAATTGAGTTGCAGCGTCTTGTCCTTTATCCAGTTCAAATAATTTATGTTCTAAGAAGTGAGCAATTCCTGCCGGATAATGTTCTACACAACCATTCCTCGTATATTTTGTATGGAGTGATCCAAAATTTGCTGTCAATACTCCAACAGTTTCCTTAAATGATGGCTTTGGAATAAGGTATACATTTAGTCCGCTCTCTAATGTTAACTTATATACTTCCTCCTGAAGGTTCTGATAAGTTATTTTATTAACTGTCATCCTAGTTTCCTTCCAAAAAATAAAAAGCTTGTAATTTTAATTTTGTTGCTACGCTGACAATATCTGATTTTGTTACATCGTCTACTTTGTCAATGAATAGTGCTGAAGTATGAAACTGATCTAAATAATGTTCATGATAAATGTGGTCAACTATGACCTTAGGATTATCAGAAGCTAAAACATAGTTCATTTTCAATATATCTTTTGTTTGTTTCAATAATGTAGAAGAAAACCTGCCCATCTTAATATTATTGAATTGCTTATTAATAAGCTTCAAAAAACGCTCACGATTCTCTTTATCAATACCTGCATATATCGTAAAGAGACCTGTAAAGCTGTCAAATTGACTACCTATAGTATAGGCTAAACCTTGCTTTTCTCGAATTTCTGTAAACAACAAGGAGTGGGCAAAAGCACCAAATAAACCGTTAAATACTATTAAAGCAAAATAATCTTCATCTTTATAAGTTATTGGAAGATGATAAGCCAATTGCATAATAGATTGATTAACGTCCTTATCTTCTACTTGACTTCTCGTTATATTTTCATAAGTCTGCGTATAATCAAAAGCTAATACTTTGTGACGTGGCTCAAATGCCATACGATTAAAAGCCTGAATCATTCGATAGTCATCAAAATCCCCTACGACAAAAATATCTAATTGATCTTCCTTAAGCATCTTCTGAAATTCTTGATAAGCTGTAAATGAATTTTCTGATTCCACTAAAGATGCTGTACCATACTTAGGTAAACGAAGTGTCTTATTATTGTAGAATAAAGATTTTAGTGCTAAGTCACTGCTATAAAAATTATCTTCAATATCAGCCTCTAAATATTGAATAAGGTTTTTCTTCTCAGTATCAAAAATAGATGTTTGATACTGTTCTAAAGAAATTAAAGGAGAAAACAGCATATCCTCCAAGAATGTAATAATTTGTTCAACGATATTTTCTTGTTCTAAAGTAAAGGTATTTTTAACAAATACAATATCAATATCAACAATGTGAACAAGACCCTTAGTAGAAATCTTAGTTGATAAACTAGCGCCATATAAGGAAGCTAACTTTTCTCGAAATTCTTGTACCTTAGGATACTTAGCATTTGCAGTAACTAACATTTGAGCAACGAGCGATCTACGTGCTACTGTTTTATTATTAAAATCACCTGAAAATCGAAAAGTAAGATGATTAGTCTTAAATTGTTGGTTTTTAATTAAATGTAGAGAAACGCCTTCAACTATTTTCATTCAATATCCTTTGTGTTCTGTATTGTTAGCTAAGATTATATCATTTTTAAAGGCGTTAAAAAAGATTAAACATCCAAGATATGATTAATTCTAAATTTCAATCTTCTTCAAAATTGACAAAGTCGTCAACCAATATTTACTCCCATTTTTTATACCTTGTCTCCATATCATAAGTTCAACTCAAAAAATAATTTTATGCTATAATGATGTGATATCTAAAATTGGAGATTAAAAAGTCATGGATTATAAATTATTTGATGAATATATTACTTTACAATCACTTCTAAAAGAGATTGGTATCATTCAAAGTGGCGGAGCCATTAAAAAATTTTTAGCGGATAATCGAGTATTGTTTAACGGTGACCTTGAAAATAGGCGTGGAAAGAAACTCCGCCTGGGGGATATTATTACTATTCCTGATCAAAATATCGAGATCATTATAAGGAAGCCATCAGATCAAGAAATTGAAGAACGTAATATAGAAATAGCTGAAAAACAGCGTGTTTCAGCAATCGTTAAAGAAATGAATAAAAACACCAACAAAGGTAAATCAAAAACTAGCAAAAAACCAGTTCGCTTTCCAGGGACATAAAAATGTGGATAAAAAATATTTCTTTAAAACATTATCGTAATTATGAAGAAGCACAAGTAGATTTTTCACCCAACCTCAATATTTTCATTGGCCGCAATGCTCAAGGAAAGACAAATTTTTTAGAAGCAATCTACTTCTTGGCTTTGACTCGAAGTCACCGTACCCGTTCTGATAAAGAACTTGTACATTTTAAACACCATGATGTACAAATTACAGGTGAGGTAATCCGCAAAAGTGGCCATCTTAACTTAGATATTCAATTATCTGAAAAAGGAAGAATCACTAAAGTTAACCATCTTAAACAGGCAAAATTATCTGATTATATTGGGGCTATGACTGTCGTACTTTTTGCCCCTGAAGATCTTCAATTAGTTAAAGGTGCACCTAGTCTAAGACGAAAATTTTTAGATATAGATATTGGACAAATTAAGCCAACGTACTTAGCTGAACTTTCAAATTACAATCATGTATTAAAACAAAGAAACACTTATCTAAAAACTACTAATAACGTCGACAAAACTTTTTTAACAGTCCTTGATGAACAATTAGCTGATTATGGAAGTCGTGTCATTGAACACCGTTTTGATTTTATCCAAGCCCTAAATGATGAAGCGGACAAACATCACTACATTATCAGTACTGAGTTAGAACATTTATCTATTCACTACAAATCGTCAATAGAGTTTACAGATAAGTCAAGTATTAGGGAACATTTTTTAAACCAATTATCTAAAAGCCACTCAAGAGACATCTTTAAGAAAAACACAAGCATCGGACCTCATCGTGATGATATTACTTTCTTTATTAATGATATCAATGCTACTTTTGCTAGCCAAGGGCAACAAAGAAGCCTTATTTTATCATTGAAATTAGCAGAAATTGAGCTAATAAAAACCGTTACCAACGATTATCCGATTCTCTTACTTGACGACGTCATGAGTGAACTTGACAACCATCGTCAACTAAAACTCTTAGAGGGAATCAAAGAGAATGTTCAAACATTTATTACTACAACAAGTTTAGAACATTTAAGTGCTTTACCTGATCAACTCAAAATCTTTAACGTTAGTGATGGTACTATTAGTATTAATGAAAAAAAAGCAACAGATTAATCTGTTGCTTTTTAATAAGATTTAACAATACCAAGTAATATAGCACCCATAACAAAACAAAGGATACCCATGACAACCCACTTCTGCTCTTTCTTCGTTTTTGTCTCACCTAAAAATAAAATACCACCAATAATAGAGATAATTACTCCAAGTTGAGAAAAACTAAAAGCAATTGCTAGCCCTGCTTTAGCTGCTGCCAATAACATGAAGACATTACCAACGCCCCACATGAGACCTGTAATCATATTTTTAACAACAACAGCCTCAAAGTTAACACGAAACTTCATGAAACAAATTGCACCTAGACACATTCCAACAGCCATGGGTAAAATAACGGCCATAGCGTCGAACTTCATAATGTTATTAAATAAAACTGCGTATGAGATGTAACCTACAGTTGAATAAGCAATTGTAGCAAATCCTTTTGAAAACTCTTGATGTGTTGCCAAAGCTTGTTCTGAGACATCACGTTTACTTGAGAAATAGAAGCCGATAACTAATAATGTCAACGCTGTCAATCCTAAAATAAATTGGATTGGCTTAGTCCATTCATGAAAGACTAAAGCACCAACTAGGCTTCCACCTACTAATTGTGCACCACTTGACAGTGGATTAGCAACAGAGACTCCCATATATTTCATTGCTTGGAATTGACCATTTTGGCCGACTGACCATAGGATACCACCTAAGATACCAAAAATCCACAATGAGGCAGTCATCTCTGGCTGTTTAAATAACCATACGATAATCGCAAATAGCAATGCTCCTAAAGTCATTCCAAATGTTTGTTGATTTGGACGTCCTCCAATTTTATTACTAACAAATCCAATACTTCCCCACGCAAACATGGGAATCAATGCAATAAGTAAACCTTCCAATTCTTTCTCCTTACAATGGAATATTAAGTATTACCTATTTTCAATCCTAGAGAATCTATTGACTAACTTTATTAGCAAGATCAGCAAATACTATAGCTTTATCAACACTATCTTTTTCCAAAGCTATAATGACTTGTTTTATCAATAAATTGACCAGTGATTTAGAATAAGGTAACTGTTCTTTAGTCATATTACTAATCTTATTTAAAATAACATCTTCAGGTAAAATATCTTGAAAATAGCAGATGACTTTGAAATAAAAATCATTGTACTGTGTCACACCATTCAGATAAGTAACTACCAGGTTAATCTCATCTTGAGGCAGCCTCATATTTAACCCTAAATTTGAAATAAAAAGTTTAGCCAATATTTTGAGAACATTGCTTTCTATTCTATCACAGGATTGTTGTTTTTGGAAACTGAAAATTCTCATGATATCTTCATTATCTCGATAAGATTCCAGTAAAGTTAATTGCTCTAAATCAGTATTAGAAGTTCCAGCCTTAACTTTTGAATCTAGAATGGATACTTCATTGATAGTTACCCCAACCTCCAACGTTTGTAAAGCTTTAATAAATTTATCAATACCTATTTGTGTCTCACCATTTTCAAAACGTGATAGAGTTGATTTTGATAATTGAGCACTTTTGGCTAGAGAACTTAGGGATATACCTTTGTCCTCTCTCAACTCTTTTAAAATTTTTCCATAATTTTTCATACAAAAACTTTACTATATTTGTTTCTTTTATGCAACAAAAAGCATCCTCATAGGGGATGCTTTTTGCCCTTATTTTAGTGTACTGAATAATTTGGTGCCTCATTTGTAATTTGAACATCATGGGGATGGCTTTCTTTCAAGCCAGCTCCTGACATTTCAACAAATTGAGCATTATCATGAAGTTCTTTTATGTTCGCTGCACCTACATATCCCATACCAGAGCGAATGCCACCAAGCATTTGGAAAACAATATCGGCTACTGAACCTTTGTATGCTACACGACCTTCAATACCTTCTGGAACCAATTTGTTAGCCTCGTTTACAGAACCTTGGAAATAACGATCGCTTGAACCTTTTTTCATTGCTGCAATTGAGCCCATACCACGGTATGTCTTGAACTTACGCCCTTGGAAAATTTCTGTTTCTCCTGGCGCTTCATCTGTTCCTGCAAACATTGAACCTAGCATAACTGCATTTCCACCTGCTGCAAGTGCTTTTACAATATCACCTGAATATTTAATACCACCATCAGCAATGATAGTCTTACCGTACTCACGCGCAACAGCCGCTGCATCGTAAATAGCTGTAATCTGAGGAACACCTACCCCAGCAACGACACGAGTCGTACAAATTGAACCTGGACCAATACCAACTTTAACGACATCCACACCTGCATCATAAAGTGCACGCGCTCCTTCTGCTGTAGCAATATTTCCCGCAATCAATGTGCGATTAGGGAAGTGAGCACGAATTTCAGCAATTTTACGGAGCACACCAGCTGAATGTCCATGTGCTGTATCAATGACAATAGCATCTGCACCTGCTTCAAACAAAGCTTCTGCACGTTCAAAAGTATCAGAGGTTACACCTACTGCACCTGCAACTAAGAGACGTCCAAATTCATCTTTTGCTGCCTTAGGAAATTCAATAACTTTTTCGATATCCTTAATAGTAATAAGTCCTGAAAGACGTCCCTCATCATCTACTAAAGGTAGCTTTTCAATACGATGCTCATGAAGAATACGCTCTGCAGTTTCAAGATCTGTACCAATAGGAGCTGTTACAAGATTTTGACTTGTCATGTGCTCTGAGATTAGTTGTTTATAATCAGAAATGAAACGCATATCACGGTTAGTAATAATTCCAACTAATTTACGATTCTCGAGTGTCTCTACAATAGGAACTCCACTAATGCGATAGTTTTGCATCAATTCCTCAGCTTCAGAGACAGTATTATCTGGTGTCAAGAAGAATGGGTCAATAATAACACCATTTTCTGAGCGTTTAACTTTACGAACTTCTTCTGCTTGATCAACTATTGACATATTTTTATGAATGATACCAAGCCCACCAGCACGTGCAATAGCAATAGCCATCTTACTATCTGTAACTGTATCCATTGCAGCTGTAATGATTGGAATGTTTAATGTCAAATTATCAGCCAACTTTGTCTTCATATCAACTTCATTTGGTAAAACATGGCTTTCAGCAGGAATAAGCAGAACATCATCAAAAGTAAAACCTTTTTTCAAAAACTTAGTATCCCAATTTGACATCAAAAAATCCTCTTTTCTTAGATAGTAGATATAAAAAATCCCATTAAAATTATATTGTTACTATCATATCACGCTAAAATCATTTGTCAATATAAAAAGAGCATAGAATTAATAGCTTCTAGCTCTTTAAAGTAATGAAAAAATCTTCTTAATTTTCTATTTTTTTGAGAAGAAGAAAGGCGGCGTATACTGACTTAATTTCTCAAAACACTTTTGAGCTTCTTCACTATTATTACAAATAATCAAACAAGTATCATCACCACAGACAGTTGCTAAGATCTCAGGTAATAAAATCGAATCTAATATGGAGCCAAAAGATTGAGCTAAGCCAGGTAGTGTCTTCAAAACGATTTGGTTTTGAACTGGAAACAGCATGACTAGGGCATCTTCCATGTAAAAACGTAACCGTTCTTCCCAACGCTTCTGAGATATACTATGAATCTCATAATAAGTTTCTGTAGCATTATCACTGCTTTCGTTAACCTTAATTAAATTAAGTTCCTTCATATCTCGAGATAATGTTGCTTGCGTCACTGAAACGCCATTTTTTTCTAGTAATTCCCTTAACTCATGTTGTGTACGCACCTTAGTCTCAGAGACTAAGGAACGAATTAATTGGTGTCTTGTTTCTTTTTTATTCATATAAACTCCTTATTCAATGAATTTCTTGAAATAATTTTTATTATTATAGAGAAGCTTCTTTCCTTTCATTTCAACGATATCTTTTTGGCGTAATTCCTTTAAAACATGACTAACTGTCTCGCGAGTAGTTCCGCTCATATTGGCAATTTCAATCGTTGTAATAGGAAAAGGTAAATGTCCCCTTTCTGTAGGAACTTGCAAAAGTAGAGTTGCAAGCGATTGGATAACTCTCATACTGGCACTTGAAGTCACCATATTACGAAGTCGTATTTCATGAACTCGTAATAGCTTAGAATATTTCCGACAAAGATGCTTCATTTGATTGATATTTTGAAGAGAGTATTCTTCGTATAAAGCCATTGGCAGAGAAAAATACTCAATATCCGTAATAGCCACTGCTGAAAAATGGTAATCATCATCCAAAAAGAGACCTCCATAAGGAAAAACCGTACCTTGTCTAACATAATCTGTATAAATGAAAGAACCAGAAGCGTCTGATTGTTCAATTTTTACATGTCCTGACTGGATTAAAAACAGTTTTTCACGGTAATCACCTTCAAAAAATAAGGTATGATTTTTTAGAGCTGTACGATGTTTAATGTGGCTCACAATATGGTCAAATTGTTCAATAGTAAAGTGTTTAAAATCATCTAGTTGTCTGAAATAAAAATATTGTTCTTTTGTAATCACCTGATTTTCTAGACCTTTCTAATCATTAGATGCAAACATTTTTTGTATAATGAAAATTTTTTAATGTATAAAATTTTCTTGTCACGATAAATCCTCCTTCATTATAGCAAAAAAATTCGTAGAAAGAACGTTTTTCGTTGAATTTTGAAAACGCTTTTGAGAAAATGTAATTGTTCTGATATCTTTTAAAAAAATTGAGAGGCCTTCATGACTAAATTTATTGTTGATTCATCGTACTGGAATTTGTTTCCAACTTCTAAAATTGGAGTAATCTTAATCAAAGATTATCACATGGACAGAAACCTTGAAACAGAACTTAAACAGTTACTGTCTGATAGTCATTCTTTAGCAAAAAAATATTTGCAAGAGAAAGAATTCAGTCAAAACAGAGTTATCCAAACTTATCGCAAAGCATATCAAACCTTTAAAACTAAAAAAGGTGCACGTTCAAGTATCGAAGCATTATTGAAGCGAGTTAATTCAGGAAACGAAATTACTAGTATAAATCCTCTAGTTGATATCTATAATGCCGCTAGCCTTAGGTTTGGATTACCTATTGGTGCTGAGGATAGTGATACATTTAGAGGTGATTTAAAACTAACTATTACCAATGGTGGTGATGAATTTTACTTGATTGGCGAAGATTTTAACAGACCAACTCTTTCAGGTGAGCTTGCCTATGTTGATGATGTTGGAGCAGTTTGCCGCTGTTTTAATTGGCGTGATGGAAAACGTACTATGATTACCGATAATACTCAGAATGCTTTTTTAGTTATCGAATTAATTGATAATGGAAGAGAAATTATTTTTAAAGAAGCGTTGGACTTTATCGCCACCAATACAAATCGTTTTCTAAAAGCTAAAACACAGACCATCATATTAGATAAAGAACACAGTGAAATAACGCTATAACATTAAAACGAAAAGTAAAAATTTTACTTTTCGTTATTTTTTTAGGTTAATAATTTCTCACTTTCCAACGATAAAAGAAAGAAATTGTATAGAAATCGCTTTCATTTCTATAAATTTAAATTTTTTTGGATATAATCGTGACATTCTTAACACTTTTAATGCGAATAACTTCCCTATTTTATATTCAAAAGAAAGTAGAATGTAAATGTAGATATAGAGATAAATCCTGTTTCAATACAAATCTCTAACTAAGAAAGGAGTAAAATATGACTCAAACACATCCAATTCATGTTTTCTCAGAAATTGGAAAACTTAAAAAAGTTATGCTACACCGTCCAGGTAAAGAAATAGAAAATCTGATGCCTGATTATTTAGAGAGACTCTTGTTTGATGATATCCCATTTTTGGAAGATGCACAAAAAGAACACGATGCGTTTGCACAAGCACTTCGCAACGAAGGAGTCGAAGTACTTTACCTTGAAAATCTTGCTGCCGAGTCGTTAACAAACCAAGAAATTCGTGAACAGTTTATCGATGAGTACATTGGCGAAGCAAATGTTCGCGGTCGTGCTACTAAAAAAGCTATTCGAGAATTATTACTCAATATCAAAGATAATAAAGAACTTATCGAAAAAACTATGGCAGGTATCCAAAAGTCTGAGCTACCTGAAATCCCATCTTCTGAAAAAGGTCTAACTGATCTTGTCGAATCTAATTATCCATTTGCCATAGATCCGATGCCAAATCTTTACTTTACACGTGATCCATTTGCAACTATTGGGAATGGAGTTTCATTAAATCATATGTTCTCTGAAACACGTAATCGCGAAACTTTATACGGTAAATATATCTTTACACATCACCCAGAGTACGGTGGAAAAGTCCCTATGGTCTATGAACGTGAAGAAACAACTCGTATTGAAGGTGGAGATGAGCTTGTCCTTTCTAAAGATGTCCTTGCCGTTGGTATCTCTCAACGTACTGATGCTGCCTCTATTGAAAAACTCTTAGTCAATATTTTTAAACAAAATTTAGGTTTTAAAAAGGTTTTAGCATTTGAATTTGCAAATAATCGTAAATTTATGCACCTTGACACAGTCTTTACAATGGTTGACTATGACAAGTTTACAATTCACCCAGAAATTGAAGGCGATCTTCGCGTTTACTCTGTAACTTACGAAAACCAAGATCTTCATATTGAAGAAGAAAAAGGTGATTTGGCAGATCTTCTAGCGAAAAACCTAGGAGTTGAGAAAGTGGAATTGATTCGTTGTGGGGGTGACAACTTAGTCGCTGCTGGACGTGAACAATGGAATGATGGTTCAAATACATTAACTATAGCACCAGGTGTCGTTATCGTTTACAACAGAAATACAATCACAAATGCAATCTTAGAGTCCAAAGGATTGAAATTAATTAAGATTAATGGAAGTGAATTAGTTCGTGGGCGTGGTGGACCACGCTGCATGTCAATGCCATTTGAACGTGAAGACCTTTAAAATTTATGAAGCTATTAGTCAATCACTTGCCTTACCAAAGAGCTGCAAGCCTATATATTCGCTTTTCTGTTTTCGTTATCGAAAGAAATATAAAAATGGAAGAAGAATTCGATGATAATGACGAGCAAGATACTATTTATGCTGTTCTTTATGATGGGAAACAGCCAGTTTCAACAGGACGCTTTCTTCCTGAAACTCAAACAGAAGCTCGTTTGACTCGAATTGCGACTTTAAAAGGTTATCGTGGTAACGGCTATGGTACCAAAATTATTATAGCACTAGAAAATTATGCAAAAGAAAATGGTTATCACTATCTAACTATACATGCTGAATTGACAGCAAAAGATTTCTACCAGACACTTGGGTATCAAGCTACTGGGAATATTTATATGGAAGACGGGGAAGCCTGTCAAACACTCGAAAAATATTTAATTTAAAGGAGACATTAACATATGACACAAGTATTTCAAGGACGTAGTTTCTTAGCAGAAAAAGATTTTTCTCGTGAGGAATTTGAATATCTTATTGATTTTTCAGCTCATTTAAAAGACCTTAAAAAACGTGGTGTTCCTCATCATTATCTTGAAGGTAAAAATATTGCTCTCTTATTTGAAAAAACATCTACTCGTACTCGCGCAGCCTTTACAACTGCAGCAATTGACCTAGGCGCTCATCCGGAATACCTTGGTGCAAATGATATTCAACTTGGTAAAAAAGAATCAACAGAAGATACTGCTAAGGTTTTAGGACGTATGTTTGATGGTATTGAATTCCGTGGTTTTAGCCAAAGAATGGTTGAAGAGCTTGCTGAATTTTCTGGAGTACCTGTCTGGAATGGTTTAACAGATGAATGGCATCCAACACAAATGCTAGCTGACTACCTTACTATCAAAGAAAACTTCGGTAAACTTGAAGGTATTACTCTTGTTTACTGTGGTGACGGACGTAACAATGTTGCCAACTCGCTTTTAGTGGCTGGGACTTTGATGGGGGTCAATGTACACATCTTTTCTCCAAAAGAACTTTTCCCTGCTGAAGAGATTGTTAAATTGGCTGAAGAATATGCCAAAGAGTCCGGGGCTCACGTTCTCGTTACTGATAATGTAGACGAAGCTGTAAAGGGAGCAGATGTCTTTTACACTGATGTCTGGGTATCGATGGGAGAAGAAGATAAGTTCAAAGAACGCGTTGAACTTCTTCAACCATATCAAGTAAACATGGAACTGATTAAAAAAGCTAATAATGATAATCTTATCTTCTTACACTGCTTACCTGCATTCCATGATACAAATACCGTTTACGGCAAAGACGTCGCTGAAAAATTTGGCGTCAAGGAAATGGAAGTTACTGATGAAGTCTTCCGTAGCAAATATGCTCGTCATTTCGACCAAGCTGAAAATCGTATGCACACTATTAAAGCTGTAATGGCTGCAACCCTTGGAAATCTTTTCATTCCAAAAGTTTAAATTAAACGACTATAGGGAGTTGACATATAGTCAATTCCCTATTTTAGGAAATGAGGTATAAAATGGAAAAAGAAAAAAAATTAGGTCTTTTACCACTAACAATGCTTGTCATTGGCTCTCTTATCGGTGGCGGAATCTTTGATTTAATGCAAAATATGAGTTCCAGAGCCGGTTTGGTACCAATGCTTATTGCTTGGGTAATTACTGCTATCGGGATGGGGACTTTCGTTTTAAGTTTTCAAAATTTATCTGAAAAAAGGCCGGACCTAACAGCTGGAATCTTTAGTTACGCTAAAGAGGGGTTTGGAAACTTTATGGGATTTAACTCTGCATGGGGTTATTGGTTATCAGCTTGGCTTGGAAATGTTGCCTACGCTGCACTCTTATTCAGTTCACTCGGTTATTTCTTTAAATTCTTTGGTAATGGAAATAATATCATCTCAATTATTGGAGCAAGTATAGTTATTTGGGTTGTCCATTTCTTAATTTTAAGAGGTGTTAATACAGCTGCATTTATTAATACCATAGTTACCTTTGCAAAATTAGTACCTGTTATTATTTTCTTAATTTCAGCGTTATTAGCTTTCAAATTTAACATTTTTAGTCTTGATATCTGGGGAAATGGATTACATCAATCAATTTTCAACCAAGTCAATTCAACTATGAAAACCGCTGTTTGGGTATTTATTGGTATTGAGGGCGCCGTTGTCTTCTCAGGTCGTGCTAAAAAACACTCTGATATTGGTAAAGCAAGTATCCTAGCATTATTCACTATGATTTCACTTTATGTATTGATTTCTGTTTTATCACTTGGTATCATGTCACGTCCAGAACTTGCAAACTTAAAAACACCAGCTATGGCTTACGTTCTAGAAAAGGCTGTTGGTCACTGGGGCGCTATCTTAGTTAACCTTGGTGTTATCATTTCAGTATTTGGCGCTATTCTTGCTTGGACTTTATTTGCAGCAGAATTACCATATCAAGCTGCTAAAGAAGGTGCTTTTCCTAAATTCTTTGCAAAAGAAAATAAAAACAAAGCTCCAATCAATTCACTCTTAGTCACTAATCTTTGTGTACAAGCATTCTTAATCACGTTCTTATTCACACAAAGTGCTTATCGTTTTGGTTTCGCATTAGCATCATCTGCTATCTTAATTCCTTATGCTTTTACAGCACTATATCAATTACAATTCACACTCCGTGAGGATAAGTCAACTCCAGGACATCAAAAGAATTTAATTATCGGTATCCTCGCTACAATCTATGCTGTTTACCTTATCTACGCTGGTGGTTTTGATTACTTACTTTTGACAATGATTGCTTACACTCTAGGTATGATTCTCTATATTAAAATGAGAAAAGATGACAAGCTTCCTATCTTTGTGGGATATGAAAAAATTAGTGCCATTGTCATTCTAGCGCTTTGCTTATTATGTATTATTGAAATTATGACTGGACAAATTGACATTGCTGCAATCCTAGCAGGTTAGTCATTAGAAAGAGGGATAAATTGGTAAAAGAACATCAAAAAATCGTAGTTGCCTTAGGTGGCAACGCTATTCTATCAACAGATGCTTCAGCAAAAGCACAACAAGAAGCATTAATCAACACATCAAAATCACTGGTCAAACTGATTAAAGAAGGCCATGATGTCATTGTTACTCATGGAAATGGTCCCCAAGTTGGTAACTTATTGCTACAGCAAGCAGCTTCAGATTCTGAAAAGAATCCAGCAATGCCTTTGGATACTTGTGTTGCCATGACAGAAGGAAGTATTGGTTTTTGGTTACAAAATGCTCTTAACAATGAATTACAAGAACAAGGCATTGACAAAGAGGTTGCAACAGTGGTAACTCAAGTTATTGTAGATGAAAAAGATCAAGCTTTCACTAATCCAACAAAACCTATTGGCCCATTCTTATCTGAAGAAGATGCCAAGAAACAAGCCCAAGAAACAGGTTCAAAATTTAAAGAAGATGCTGGCCGTGGATGGCGTAAAGTCGTTCCTTCACCAAAACCGGTTGGTATCAAAGAAGCTTCTGTTATTAGACGGTTAGTGGACTCTGGTGTGGTTGTTATTAGCGCAGGTGGCGGAGGTGTACCAGTTATTGAAGATGCTAATACAAAGGCATTAAAAGGGGTTGAAGCTGTTATTGACAAAGACTTTGCCAGTCAAACTTTATCAGAACTTGTTGATGCTGACTTATTCATCGTCTTAACTGGCGTTGACAACGTTTTTGTTAATTTTAATAAACCTAATCAAGAAAAATTAGAAGAAGTTACTGTTTCACAAATGAAACAATATATCACTGAAAATCAATTTGCCCCTGGAAGTATGCTACCAAAGGTCGAAGCTGCGATTGCTTTTGTTGAAAATAAACCTGAATCACGAGCTATTATTACTTCACTTGAAAATATTGATAATGTTTTAGCCCAAAATGCAGGGACACAAATTGTTGCAAATTAAACAATGTAGATTACCATTACATACACTCCTTATTAATGTCACTCCTTAGGCATTCCTATAATAAAAGAGAGCTAGATATATCTAGCTCTCTTTTATTATAGGACATATATTATTTAAAATAGTTCAAACCCATGGCTGATTTAACCTCATCCAAAGTAGAGGCTGCAACAGCTTGAGCTTTCTCACTACCTTTTTGTAACATTTGATAAACTTGTCCCATATCTTTAGCATATTCGAGGCGACGTTCTCTAATAGGTGATAATTCACGCTCTAAGATATCAAGTAGATAACGTTTTGTTTTAACATCCCCAAGTCCACCTTTTTGATAGTGTTCTTTCATAGCAGTAATCTCTTTTTGGTCTTCATCTCTTCCAAAAACATCAAGGTAATGAAATACCATATTACCTTCGATTTGTCCTGGTTCTTCTACTTTAATGTGGTTTGGATCAGTATACATACTCATAACTTTTTTCTTAACTGTATCCATATCATCTGCTAAAAAGATTCCATTATTTAATGACTTAGACATTTTTGCATTACCATCTAACCCTGGCAGACGACCTGCTGCATCATTTTCTGGATAGATTCCCTCTGGTTCAACTAAAACCTGACAATTATAAGCATGATTGAAAGATCTAACTATTTCACGTGTTTGTTCAATCATTGGTTTTTGGTCAGTCCCTACAGGAACAAGGTTAGCTTTAAAAGCGGTTATATCAGCTGCTTGTGCAACAGGATAAACTAAGAATCCTGCTGGAATAGACTCACCAAAACCTTTTTGAGCAATTTCTGTTTTTACAGTTGGATTACGTTCTAAACGTGCAAGTGAAACCAAGTTCATATAATACATACTTAATTCTGCTAACTCAGGAATTTGACTTTGAATGAATAAAGTCGACTTGTTTGGATCTAACCCAACAGCTAAATAATCAAGTGCAACATTACCAATTGATTCAACAATAGTTTGCGGATCTTTAGCATGGTCTGTCAGTGCTTGTTGGTCTGCTAAAAAGACAAATAAAGTATAGCTACCCTCATTTTGAAGTAGAACTCTATTTTTTAAGCTACCTACATAATGTCCAATATGCAACTTTCCTGTCGGTCTATCACCTGTTAAGATAATTGGTTTTGTCATGTTTACTCCTTAATATACCAAAGATATCATTTCATATAGTTATCTTATCATGTCACAAGCCCTATTGCAATTCATCCCTACAAGAAACATTCACCTTATTAAGATGATTAAACATTATGTAACGTTAAATCGTTCTTAATAATTTCAATCGTATAATGAATCATAATAATTAAAAGCGTTATCGTCACACCTAAAATAGCTCTATATGCAAAAATATCGTAAACTATTGCAGCTACCAATGCTCCAATAATAAATGCTAGAACTACCAGTGAATAATTGATAGCTCGTCTTTTTTGCATAGCCGTTCTCTGACGATTAACAATATACTCATACCAAAATTGTAGCATTTTCCGATAATTACCAGAAGTCATTAAGATAGTATATGGTTCCGATTCAATGCGACTTCCTGAAAATGTCAACATTAAAATACCTGTGCTAAAGGCTAATAAAGCTACCCAGATATTGTGGTTTACATTTTCAACAAAAGGAATAAACATCGTAGAAAGTAAAAGGGGACATAATGCATATAGACGCCAAAAAGCTGTTACTGCACGTTCTTTAATCACAATACCAACCAAAAAACCAATTGAAAAAAAGGAAATAGAAAATAATTTAGTGATAAAAAAGTGAAAATCATTTTGTCCGAGATTTGCCACCATCAAGATAATATTACCTGTCTGTGTTGCAACAAGGGAGTGAAACTGCATGTGACTATAAACGTCAATAAAACCACCAATAAAACCCAATAATACAGCCATTTTTCTTCCATCTTGTGGCATTATAATATCATCTCTGCGCATTATAGCAAATTCTCCTTCTTGTATTATCATGTTTTCTATTATATACCAATAAAATAGGCATTCAACTCAAAAATATCGAGAAATTTCTTTTCTAAATTTACTTGACTACCAAGTCTCGCTGTTAGATAATAGGTAATAATAAGTTTTGATAAAATAAAAATGTTATGACTGAGTTGTCAATATTATTTATTGACAGCTTTCTCTTTTTATCATGTTATTATTACTAAAGTTAAGGAGCTTATCATGTCTAAAAAAATTAAGAATTTTATACTATTAAATATTGGATCTCTAATTGTTGCATTTGGTTTCAACGCTTTCTTTCTTCATAATCATATTGTCACGGGGGGGATTAGTGGTTTGGCAGTTAGTTTTCATGAAGTATTTGGTTGGGATTCTGCTTTTTTTATTATGATTATCAATATTCCATTGCTCCTTCTTTGCTACTTTGGCTTAGGTAAACAAACCTTTTTAAAAACTGTCTATGGTTCTTGGATTTTTCCTGTTTTTATTAAGTTAACACAAAGTGTACCAACTTTGACCCACAACCCACTCCTCGCAGCACTTTTTGGAGGTGTTATTGTAGGATGTGGTTTGGGGATTGTTTTTTGGAGCGACTCTTCAACTGGTGGAACGGGGATTATCATTCAATTCTTAGGAAAATATACTCCTATAAGCCTTGGACAAGGGGTTATATTGATTGATGGACTTGTTACAATTGTTGGTTTCCTAGCTTTTGACAGTGATACGGTTATGTTTTCTATTATTGGGTTGATAACTATTAGTTATATTATTAATGCTATCCAAACTGGATTTACAACCTTAAGCACTGTCTTAATCGTTTCTCAAGAGCACCAAAAAATTAAGACATATATCAATACTGTCGCAGATAGAGGAGTAACAGAAATTCCCGTTAAAGGGGGATATTCTGGAACTAATCAAATCATGCTTATGACAACTATTGCTGGTTATGAGTTTGCTAAATTACAAGAGGCAATAGCAGAAATTGACGAAACAGCCTTCATAACAGTAACTCCAACATCACAAGCTTCTGGACGTGGATTTAGTCTTCAAAAAAATCATGGACGTCTTGATGAAGACATTCTTATGCCAATGTAATCGATTGATAATTAAAGCTTTTTCTAGTAGAATAGCAGATAGAATATACACAAGAGGTAACAAAATTGCTTACAGTTTCAGATGTTTCACTACGTTTTAGTGATCGCAAATTATTTGATGAAGTTAACATTAACTTTACAGCAGGAAATACCTATGGTCTTATCGGAGCAAATGGCGCTGGTAAATCAACTTTCCTTAAAATTTTAGCTGGTGATATTGAACCAACAACAGGACATATTGCACTTGGCCCAGATGAACGCCTTTCTGTACTTCGCCAAAATCATTTTGATTATGAAGATGAGCGCGTCATTGATGTCGTTATCATGGGTAATGAAACACTTTATAGTATCATGAAAGAAAAGGATGCTATCTACATGAAAGAAGATTTTTCTGATGAAGATGGTGTTCGCGCTGCGGAATTAGAAGGAGAATTTGCTGAACTCGGTGGATGGGAGGCTGAAAGTGAGGCTTCTCAATTACTCCAAAATCTAAATATTTCAGAAGAGCTTCATTATCAAAATATGAGTGAACTAGCTAATGGAGACAAAGTTAAAGTTCTCCTTGCAAAAGCTCTCTTTGGTAAACCAGATGTACTTCTCCTTGACGAGCCTACCAATGGACTTGATATCCAGTCTATTACTTGGTTAGAAGATTTCTTGATTGACTTTGAAAATACAGTTATTGTAGTTTCCCACGACCGTCATTTCTTGAATAAAGTATGTACACATATGGCTGACCTTGATTTTGGAAAAATTAAACTGTTCGTCGGTAACTATGATTTCTGGAAAGAATCATCAGAATTAGCAGCTCGTTTACAAGCTGATCGTAATGCTAAAGCAGAAGAAAAAATTAAACAACTTCAAGAATTCGTTGCACGATTTTCAGCGAATGCTTCAAAATCAAAACAAGCAACTTCTCGTAAAAAAATGCTTGATAAAATTGAACTTGAAGAGATTGTACCATCAAGCCGTAAATACCCATTCGTTAACTTTAAAGCCGAACGCGAAATGGGAAATGATTTATTGACCGTTGAAAATCTCTCTGTCACTATTGATGGGGAAAAAATCCTTGATAATATCAGTTTCATTCTTCGTCCTGGTGATAAAACTGCACTTATTGGACAAAATGATATCCAAACTACTGCACTTATTCGAGCATTGATGGGGGATATCGAATATGAAGGAACAATCAAATGGGGAGTAACAACTAGTCGTTCTTACCTTCCAAAAGACAATTCACGAGATTTTGCTTCTGGCGAGTCAATCTTAGAATGGCTTCGTCAATTTGCTAGTAAAGAAGAAGACGATAATACCTTCTTACGTGGTTTCCTAGGTCGTATGCTTTTCTCTGGAGATGAGGTTAACAAATCTGTTAATGTCTTATCTGGGGGTGAAAAAGTACGCGTTATGCTTTCGAAATTAATGCTATTAAAATCTAATGTTCTTGTTCTTGATGATCCAACAAACCACTTAGATTTGGAATCTATTTCAAGTCTCAACGATGGACTAAAAGATTTCAAAGAATCTATTATTTTTGCAAGTCATGACCACGAGTTTATTCAAACTTTAGCGAACCATATTATTGTTCTTTCTAAAAACGGAGTTATCGATCGTATCGATGAAACTTACGATGAATTTCTTGAAAATACCGAAGTACAAGCTAAGGTCGCTCAACTCTGGAAATAATCCTTTGGCATATCTCTAACCTAATAAACGTGTCAAGATTGAAAATCTTAAAACTATATTAATCATTTAAATAAAAAGGTTGGAACAAATAGTGTCCAGCCTTTTTATCTTAGGAGATATATATGACAATTAACCACTATAAGCTTCGTATACCTTACTATACAATAAGCTTTCTACTTCCCTTCATAATCATAGTCTGTATCCTCTTTACTAAGAATATTTATTGGGGAAGTCCAACAACCATATTAGCAAGCGATGGCTTTCATCAATATGTTATCTTTAATCAAGCATTAAGAAATATTCTTCATGGTTCAAACAGCTTATTCTATACCTTTACAAGCGGTTTAGGTTTAAATTTTTATGCTCTGAGTAGTTACTATTTGGGAAGTTTTTTATCCCCAATAGTTTATTTCTTTAACCTAAAAAATATGCCTGATGCTATCTACCTTTTAACAATATGTAAAATAGGGTTGATAGGTTTGTCAATGTTTGTCACTCTTTGTAAACGTCATTGTAAAGTTAATCGTGTCTTACTTTTAGTAATTTCTACTTGCTATAGCTTAATGAGTTTCTCAATTAGCCAAATTGAAATTAATATGTGGCTAGATGTATTTATTCTAATTCCCCTTGTTGTTTTAGGAGTTGATCAGCTACTATGGGAAAGAAAACCTATACTTTATTTCCTCTCTCTGACAGCCTTATTCATCCAAAACTATTATTTTGGTTTTATGACTGCCATCTTTACTAGCCTTTACTTCATCGTACAAATAACCCGTAATACTGATAGTAAGGTTGCATTTAAACAATTTCTTCATTTTACCTTTTTATCTCTTTTAGCTGGTATGACTAGTAGCATTATGATTTTGCCAACTTATTTTGATTTAACTACTCATGGTGAAAAGTTGACAAAGGTATCGAAGATGTTTACAGAAAATTCTTGGTACATGGATTTGTTTGCTAAAAATATGATTGGAGCCTATGATACAACAAAATTTGGCTCTATTCCTATGATTTATGTAGGTTTACTTCCTTTACTCCTTTCTTTACTTTACTTTACAATAAAGGAAGTTCCTCGAAGGACTAGATTAGCATATGGATTTTTAATAATATTTGTTATTGCTAGTTTTTATATAACACCTCTAGATTTATTTTGGCAAGGGATGCATGCTCCAAATATGTTTCTCCATCGCTACTCTTGGGTACTTTCAGTACTTATCTGTCTGCTAGCTGCTGAATGCCTTGAGTATTTAGACAACATTTCTTGGAAAAAGATTTTAGGGGTCAATTTAATTTTAGTAAGTGGTTTCATAATCACGTTTTTATTTAAAAAGCATTATCATTACCTTAATCTTGAATTACTTCTTTTAACCTTAACTTTCCTCTCAGCTTATATTATTCTAACTATTAGTTTTGTCAGTAAGCAAATCCCTAAATTAGTTTTTTATCCCTTTCTTATTGGTTTTGTTGTATTAGAGATGACATTAAACACCTTTTACCAACTAAATAGTCTTAACGATGAATGGATATTTCCATCTAGGCAAGGATATGCTAAATATAATCACAGCATTAGCAAACTTGTCAGAAAGACTGAGAGAAATAACTCTACATTCTTCCGTACAGAGCGCTGGTTAGGACAAACCGGCAACGACTCTATGAAATATAATTATAATGGTATTTCACAATTTTCATCTATTAGAAATCGTTCTTCAAGTCAAGTGCTTGATAGACTTGGCTTTAAATCAGATGGTACAAATTTAAATTTACGTTATCAAAATAATACTTTGATCGCAGATAGTCTATTTGGTGTGAAGTATAACCTTACAGAATATCCTTTTGATAAATTTGGTTTTATCAAAAAAGCTCAAGATAAACAAACCATTCTTTACAAAAATCAGTTTGCCAGTCAATTAGCTATACTAACGAATCAAGTATATCAAGATAAACCATTTACTGTGAATACTTTGGATAATCAGACAACTCTTTTAAATCAATTAAGTGGTTTGAAAGAGACGTATTTTGAGCATCTTATTCCAAATAGCGTTTCTGGGCAAACCACTCTTAATAAACAAGTATTTGTTAAAAAGAATAAACAAGGGAATACTGAAATTACCTATAACATAACTATCCCTAAAAACAGTCAGTTATATGTTAGTATGCCGTTTATAAATTTTAATAATGAGGAAAATAAAATTGTTCAAATCTCCGTTAATAATGGACCATTTGTACCTAATACTCTTGATAATGCTTATTCATTTTTTAATATTGGTTCCTTTGCTGAAAACAGTCGTATCAAAGTAAAATTTCAATTTCCACACAATGATCAAGTTTCTTTCCCAATTCCTCACTTTTATGGGCTCAAGTTAGAAGCTTATCAAAAAGCTATGACTGTTATTAATAAACGAAAAGTAAAAGTAAGAACTGATCACAATAAAGTTATTGCTAATTATACAAGTCCTAATAGAAGTTCTCTTTTCTTCACTATTCCCTATGATAGGGGTTGGAAAGCTTATCAAAATAATAAAGAAATAAAAATTTTCAAAGCTCAGAAAGGTTTTATGAAAATAAATATTCCTAAAGGAAAAGGCAAAGTAACATTAATTTTTATCCCTTACGGCTTTAAATTTGGGGTAGGCCTATCTATTACTGGAATAGTATTATTTACTGTCTATTATTTTAAATTTGGAAAAAATAAAATAGGATGAGAGTATTCTCATCCTATTTTATTAACAAAAAAACGCCGACAAATCAACGTTTAGATGTGTCTTATCACTCCGGCAGCAGGACTCGAACCTGCGACATCATGATTAACAGTCATGCGCTACTACCAACTGAGCTATGCCGGATAAATAAAAAACTGCAAAGCAGTTATCAATAGTCCGTACGGGATTCGAACCCGTGTTACCGCCGTGAAAAGGCGGTGTCTTAACCCCTTGACCAACGGACCATAGGTTAGGTGTTTCCTTAGTACTCTTAATATTATATCAGAAAAAAAAGGTTTGTCTATACTTTTGTTCAATAATTTTTACAAAAAAATTGAACCTACTTATGAGCAAAAAAATATATTTCCAACTCATAAATAGTACATATGAAAACTTGACAGCCTGCCTAATATTTTGGTAGAATAACAGAGTTGATGGTTCCATAGCTCAGCTGGATAGAGCATTCGCCTTCTAAGCGAACGGTCGCAGGTTCGAATCCTGCTGGAATCAGATATTGAAAGCCTAGATAGATTATCTAGGCTTTTTATTTGTTTTTAGCAGTTGTTTCATAAATGGAACGATTATTTGTGGTAAGGAGTGCCTTGACGAATCATAAAAGCACGATAAATTTGTTCCATCAAGACTAATTTCATAAGTTGATGAGGTAAGGTTAACAGTCCAAAACTCATTAAATAATCAGCACGTTTTTTCACTTTTTGAGATAAACCCAAACTACCACCAATAACAAAAGTAATAGTAGAGTAGCCGGATATCATTTTTTGATCGATTAGATGGCTAAATGATTCAGATGGCAATTGTTTCCCTTCTATAGCTAAACCAATGACATAATCCCTCTCACCTATTTTACTCAAAATACGTTCCCCTTCTATATCTAAAATTCTTTGATTTTCAGATATACTAGCTTTATCAGGTGTCTTTTCATCAGCTAGCTCAATTGTCTCAATTTTAGAAAAGCGATTCAGACGTTTCTGATACTCTGCAACACCTTCTTTAAGGTATTTCTCTTTCAATTTTCCAACTGTAATTATTTTTAATTTCATAGCTACATTATAACATAATCCACAATATTTTCACAATTTATCCACATGTTTATCCTTACATATCCCCTTATTTTATAGGTATTCTATAACTATAATCAAGGTTATCCACAAGTTGTGGATATTTCCTTTTTTTAGCTTTTAAGGTATAATTAAGAAGCTTGTCATAAGATTAGTATAAAAATTTACGGAGGTAGCTATTTGTGAAAAAAAAATTAGTCTCATCACTTCTAAAGTGTTCTCTAATCATTATTGTTAGCTTTGCTGGTGGAGCATTTGCTAGTTTTGTCATGAATCATAATGACAATATTCCAAATGGTGGTGTCACTAAAACTAGTAAAGTAAATTATAATAACATAACGCCTACAACAAAAGCTGTTAAAAAGGTACAAAATAGTGTTGTTTCTGTTATCAATTATAAACAACAAGAGAGTCGTTCTGACCTATCAGACTTCTATAGTCATTTTTTTGGTAATCAGGGGGGCAACACTGATAAGGGCTTACAAGTTTACGGTGAAGGCTCTGGAGTCATCTATAAAAAAGATGGTAAAAATGCCTATGTTGTCACTAATAACCACGTCATTGATGGGGCTAAACAAATTGAAATTCAACTAGCTGATGGCTCAAAAGCAGTTGGGAAACTTGTTGGGTCAGATACCTACTCTGATTTAGCCGTCGTCAAAATTCCATCAGATAAGGTTTCAAATATTGCAGAATTTGCTGATTCATCAAAACTCAACATTGGTGAAACTGCTATAGCGATCGGAAGCCCTCTTGGAACTGAGTATGCAAATTCTGTAACTCAAGGTATTGTATCTAGTTTAAAAAGAACTGTAACAATGACTAATGAAGAAGGACAAACAGTTTCTACAAATGCTATCCAGACTGATGCTGCTATCAATCCTGGTAATTCAGGTGGAGCACTTATCAATATTGAAGGACAGGTTATTGGAATTAATTCTAGTAAAATTTCTTCTACATCAAATCAAACCTCAGGACAATCGTCAGGAAATAGCGTTGAAGGTATGGGATTTGCCATTCCTTCAAATGATGTTGTTAAGATTATCAATCAACTTGAGAGTAACGGACAAGTAGAGAGACCTGCTCTAGGTATTTCTATGGCTGGATTAAGTAATTTACCATCCGATGTTATTAGTAAACTGAAAATCCCAAGTAATGTTACTAATGGTATTGTAGTAGCATCTATCCAATCTGGCATGCCAGCTCAAGGCAAACTAAAGAAATACGATGTCATTACTAAAGTTGACGATAAAGAAGTAGTATCTCCAAGTGATTTACAAAGTTTACTCTATGGCCACCAGGTAGGGGATTCCATAACAGTAACCTTTTATCGTGGTGAAAATAAACAAACAGTCACTATAAAACTTACTAAAACTAGTAAAGATTTAGCTAAACAACGAGCAAATAACTAAATCAATTCTAGTTATTTTAACTAAGATATAGTAAAATTAAAGGGGTTGGTCAGATAGACCAATCCCTTTAGTAAGTCTATAGAATCTGAGGTCTAAAATGGAATATTTAGAAACGATCAACATCAATCATATTGCTCCAAATCCGTATCAACCTCGCCTAGAATTTAATACAAAAGAACTAGAAGAATTAGCCAACTCTATTAAAATTAATGGCCTTATCCAACCCATTATTGTAAGACCGTCAGCAGTCTTTGGTTACGAACTGGTAGCCGGAGAACGACGGCTAAGAGCCGCAAAGTTAGCTAAATTGGAAAGTATACCTGCAATTATAAAATCCTATAATAATGATGATAGTATGCAATTAGCTATTGTCGAAAATTTACAACGATCTAATTTGTCACCTATTGAAGAGGCTAAAGCCTACTCTCAACTTCTACAAAAGAAAAGTATGACACATGAAGAGTTAGCAAAATATATGGGAAAATCTCGTCCCTATATATCAAATACGATACGACTACTAAATTTACCGCCACTAATTACTTCAGCTATTGAAGAAGGAAAACTTTCCTCTGGTCATGCGCGTGCACTACTCAGTCTACCAGATGCTAGTCAACAGAAAGATTGGTATCAGAGAATCCTCACTGAAGATATTAGTGTAAGACGACTAGAGAAGTTATTAAAACAAGAAAAGAAAACAAATCATAAGTCACTTCAAAATAAAGATGTCTTTCTAAAACATCAAGAAAATGAGTTAGCTCAATTTCTAGGTAGCAAAGTGAAACTTACTATTAATAAAGATGGTGCTGGCAATATAAAGATTGCTTTCGCTAACCAAGAAGAATTAAACAGAATTATCAACACTCTAAAATAAGGGTGTTGATTATTTTTTTATTTAATCAAACTTATCCACAAGGTATTTTGCTATTTTTCTGTTGATTCTCTAATTTCCACAGTCTGTGGAAAACTTTAATTAACATTGTTGATTTTATTCTTCAACATCTGTGGAAAACTTTATTTTTTTATGGTACAATATAACAATAATTATCCACAAGACAATAAGGAAGAAGCTATGACGGAAAACGAACAACTATTTTGGAATAGAGTACTAGAGCTATCTCGTTCTCAAATAGCACCAGCAGCTTATGAATTTTTTGTTCTAGAGGCTAGACTCCTCAAAATTGAACATCAAACTGCAGTTATTACTTTAGATAACATTGAAATGAAAAAGCTATTCTGGGAACAAAATTTGGGGCCTGTTATCCTAACAGCTGGTTTTGAAATTTTCAATGCTGAAATTACAGCTAACTATGTCTCAAACGATTTACATTTACAAGAAACTAGTTTTTCTAACTACCAGCAATCTAGCAATGAAGTAAATACTTTACCAATTAGAAAAATCGACTCTAACCTTAAAGAGAAATATACTTTTGCTAATTTTGTTCAAGGAGATGAAAATAGATGGGCTGTTTCAGCATCAATTGCTGTAGCTGATAGTCCTGGCACGACTTATAATCCTCTATTTATCTGGGGGGGACCTGGTCTAGGAAAGACGCATCTACTAAATGCTATTGGAAATCAAGTCTTAAGAGATAATCCAAACGCGAGGGTTTTATACATCACTGCTGAGAATTTTATTAATGAATTTGTCAGTCATATTCGTTTAGATTCGATGGAAGAATTAAAAGAAAAGTTTCGCAACTTAGACTTACTCCTGATTGATGATATTCAGTCGCTTGCTAAGAAAACCTTAGGGGGGACCCAAGAGGAGTTCTTCAATACTTTCAATGCTTTACATACAAACGATAAACAAATCGTATTGACCAGTGACCGAAATCCAAATCAATTAAATGATCTAGAAGAACGTCTAGTCACGCGCTTTAGTTGGGGACTCCCAGTAAATATCACACCACCTGATTTTGAAACACGAGTTGCTATTTTAACCAATAAAATTCAAGAATATCCTTATGATTTTCCTCAAGATACCATTGAATACTTAGCAGGAGAATTTGATTCCAACGTACGTGAATTAGAAGGAGCCTTGAAAAATATTAGTCTAGTTGCTGACTTTAAGCATGCTAAAACTATTACAGTAGATATAGCTGCAGAAGCTATCAGAGCACGTAAAAATGATGGTCCTATTGTTACTGTCATTCCTATAGAAGAAATTCAAATACAAGTTGGTAAATTCTATGGCGTAACTGTAAAAGAGATAAAAGCAACTAAAAGAACACAAGATATTGTCCTTGCAAGACAGGTAGCCATGTACTTAGCTCGTGAGATGACAGATAACAGTCTCCCAAAAATAGGTAAAGAATTTGGGGGACGAGATCACTCAACTGTTCTCCACGCTTATAATAAAATAAAAAATATGGTTGCTCAAGATGACAACTTACGAATTGAGATAGAAACTATCAAAAATAAAATCAGATAGGCTTTGTGGATAAGTATCAGAAAAATACGAGACTTTTCCACAGGTTGTGAACAAGTTATTTTCCTTATGAATATTAAAGTTATAATACTTATTCACAACTTTAACAGGACCTACTATTACTACTAAATTTATACTAATATATAAAGGATATACTATGATTCATTTTTCAATAAATAAAAATTTCTTCTTGCATGCTCTAACGGTAACCAAACGAGCTATTAGTCATAAAAATGCGATTCCAATCCTTTCAACTGTTAAAATAGAAGTGACTAGGGATGCTATCATTTTAACGGGGTCAAATGGACAAATTTCAATTGAAAATACTATTCCTGCTTCAAATGAAAATGCAGGTTTACTAGTAACGAATCCAGGCTCTATTTTGTTAGAAGCTGGTTTCTTTATTAATATTATTTCAAGTTTACCAGATGTAACTTTAGAATTTACAGAGATTGAACAACATCAAATTGTTCTTACTAGTGGAAAATCAGAGATTACTTTGAAAGGTAAGGATGTCGATCAATACCCTCGTCTGCAGGAAATGACAACAGATACTCCATTAACATTAGAAACTAAACTGTTAAAATCAATTATTAATGAAACTGCTTTTGCTGCTAGCCAACAAGAAAGCCGTCCAATCTTAACAGGTGTTCATTTGGTTATCAGTCAAAATAAATACTTTAAGGCTGTTGCGACAGATTCACACCGTATGAGTCAACGCACTTTCCAATTAGAGAAATCGGCTAATAATTTTGATTTGGTTGTTCCAAGTAAATCCCTTCGAGAATTTTCGGCTGTTTTTACAGATGATATTGAAACTGTAGAGGTTTTCTTCTCAGATAGTCAAATGTTATTTAGAAGTGAAAATATCAGCTTCTATACACGTTTGCTTGAAGGAAACTACCCTGATACTGATCGCCTCCTAACTAATCAGTTTGAAACCGAAATTATCTTTAATACAAATGCTTTACGCCATGCTATGGAACGTGCTTATTTAATTTCGAATGCAACTCAGAACGGTACTGTTCGTTTAGAAATTCAAAATGAGACAGTCTCAGCTCATGTAAACTCTCCAGAAGTTGGTAAAGTTAATGAGGAATTGGATACTGTTAGTCTTAAAGGTGATAGTTTAAATATTAGCTTTAATCCAACTTACCTAATTGAATCTTTAAAAGCAGTAAAAAGCGAAACAGTTACGATTCGATTTATTTCTCCAGTACGTCCATTTACTTTGACACCTGGTGAAGATACTGAAGATTTCATCCAATTAATAACTCCTGTTCGTACTAACTAAATAAGAAAACTACCCAAGTTATTCTTGGGTAGTTTTCTTATTCTAAGATATGCTATAATGATGAGTAATATGACTCTATATATAATAGCTAACCCCCATGCTGGTAATAAAAATGCCTCCACTATTGTTGGTAAAATTCAGGAGCTTTATCATACTGAAGATATTTCTGTGTTCTATACAGAACAGAAAGATGATGAAAAAAAACAAGTCATTAATATACTAAGGTCTTTTAAAGAAAGTGATCATCTAATGATTATAGGAGGAGATGGTACCTTATCAAAAGTAATGACTTATCTCCCCCAACATATTCCGTGCACTTATTATCCTGTTGGTTCGGGAAATGATTTTGCCAGAGCTTTGAAAATTCCTAACCTCAAAGAAACCCTTACCGCTATTCAGACAGAAAGATTAAAGGAAATTAATTGCTTTATTTATGATAAAGGGCTGATTTTGAATAGTTTAGATTTAGGTTTTGCAGCCTATGTCGTTTGGAAAGCATCTAACTCTAAAATAAAAAATATTTTGAATAGATATCGTCTAGGAAAAATAACTTACATTGTTATAGCTATCAAATCATTATTACATTCTTCTAAAGTACAAGTATTAGTGGAAGGAGAGACAGGACAGCAGATAAAACTAAATGACCTTTATTTTTTCGCATTAGCAAATAACACTTATTTTGGAGGTGGCATTACTATTTGGCCTAAAGCAAGTGCTTTAACTGCAGAGTTAGATATGGTTTACGCTAAAGGGCATACTTTTCTAAAACGATTAAGTATTTTATTATCTTTGGTTTTTAAAAGGCATACTACCTCTAAAAGTATAAAACACCAGACTTTCAAAGCTATGACCGTATATTTTCCTAAAAATAGTTTGATTGAAATAGATGGCGAAATAGTTGAGTTAGATCAGATTAGTTTAAAATGTCAAAAAAGGTATTTATATATGTAAGGAGAAAAGATGTATCAAGTTGGATCACTTGTTGAAATGAAAAAACCTCATGCTTGTGTAATTAAAGAAACTGGTAAAAAGGCTAATCAATGGAAGGTACTGAGAGTAGGAGCTGATATTAAAATTCAGTGTACTAACTGTCAGCATGTGATTATGATGAGTCGTTATGATTTTGAGCGAAAATTAAAAAAAGTACTGCAACCATGAAAGTCCTTTTAAACAAATAATTATAGCTATATTTGCAACCAATACTTTCCTAAATAATGCTAGTATGCCGTTGGAAAATTAGCTATTCTAATGTTATCGAAAGAAGAAAGGTGGTCATTGACAATGACGAAAGTTGCAGAACAGTTATTTATTTTTCGGTAAGTCATATCAAAATGGGAAAATGGGGATACCACACCAGATTTGGATAATTTAATCAGGTTAGCTGAGATTTTTGACGTGAGCTTAGATGAACATGTTTTAGCTAAAACAAATGAAGTTAAAGTTGAACGTATTTATGAAAATAAACCCCTTGATCTACGAAAATACAATAAAATTTATTGGTTTATTTTTCGAAATATTATTCGATCTCTACTAATTATTTTAGCTATATTAACTTTCTTATAAGCTCTAGGTATTCCCTTTGTTTCGGAGTGGATAATTTAAATGAAGGTGAAAGAGTGGCATAATGATAAGCAAATCTGAAATTTTCTTCTTATCATACCGCTTTTTCTTCTATTTTTTGATATAATAGTCTTGATTGAAATTTGAATGGAGACTCACTAAATGGCTTTAACAGCAGGTATTGTAGGCTTACCAAATGTTGGTAAATCAACTTTATTTAACGCAATTACAAAAGCAGGAGCAGAAGCTGCTAATTATCCTTTTGCGACTATTGATCCCAATGTTGGTATGGTAGAAGTACCAGATGAGCGTCTACAAAAATTGACAGAATTGATTACGCCTAAAAAAACAGTTCCGACAACCTTTGAATTTACTGATATTGCAGGTATTGTTAAAGGTGCTTCGAAGGGGGAAGGTCTAGGTAATAAATTTTTAGCTAATATTCGTGAAGTGGATGCTATTGTTCATGTGGTACGTGCGTTTGATGATGAAAATGTTATGCGTGAACAAGGTCGTGAGGATGCTTTCGTTGATCCTATAGCAGATATTGATACTATTAATCTTGAATTAATCTTAGCTGATTTAGAGTCAATCAATAAACGTTATGCGCGTGTTGAAAAAATGGCACGAACTCAAAAAGATAAAGAATCAGTAGCAGAGTTCAATGTTTTACAAAAGATTAAACCTGTTTTGGAAGATGGGAAATCAGCTCGTACCATTGAGTTTACAGAAGAGGAAGCAAAAGTTGTTAAAGGTCTTTTTTTATTAACAACTAAACCTGTTTTATATGTTGCTAATGTTGATGAGGACAAAGTAGCTGATCCTGATGATATCGACTATGTTAATCAAATTCGTGCATTTGCAGAAACAGAGAATGCAGAAGTAGTCGTGATTTCTGCTCGAGCTGAAGAAGAAATATCTGAACTTGATGATGAAGATAAGTTAGAATTTTTAGAAGCTATTGGATTAACAGAATCTGGTGTTGATAAATTAACACGAGCTGCTTATCATCTTTTAGGCCTTGGAACTTACTTTACTGCTGGTGAAAAAGAGGTTCGCGCTTGGACGTTTAAGCGTGGTATAAAAGCTCCACAAGCTGCTAGTATTATCCATTCAGATTTTGAAAGAGGTTTTATTCGTGCAGTAACGATGTCATATGATGACCTTATTCAATATGGATCTGAAAAAGCAGTAAAAGAAGCTGGCCGGTTACGTGAAGAAGGAAAAGAGTATATTGTTCAAGATGGCGATATCATGGAATTCCGTTTCAATGTCTAGTAATAAATAATCGATTTGTTAACTTTTAGGTTAAGGATATTGTTAATATCCTTAACCATTTTTGCGTTTTAATGGAGAAGATAATGGTAAAAATGATTGTTGGATTAGGAAATCCAGGAAGTAAATATAATGATACAAAACATAATATTGGATTTATGGCTGTTGACAGAATTGTAAAAGACCTTGACGTCAACTTTACAGAAGATAAAAATTTTAAAGCAGAGATAGGTAGTGATTTTATCAACGGTGAAAAAATTTATTTTATCAAACCGACTACTTTTATGAATAACAGTGGTATTGCTGTAAAAGCCCTGCTTACTTACTACAACATTTCTATTAAGGATATGATTATCATATATGATGATTTAGACATGGAAGTCGGTAAAATACGTTTTCGTCAAAAAGGATCTGCTGGGGGACATAATGGTATCAAGTCTATTATTGCTCATTTAGGTACTCAAGAATTTGATCGTATTAAAGTAGGTATAGGACGTCCGAATGGACGTATGACAGTTATTAATCATGTTCTAGGGAAATTTGATAAAAATGATGAAATTATGATATTAAATACCCTTGATAAGGTTGACAATGCTGTCAATTATTATTTACAGACGAATGATTTTCAAAAAACAATGCAGAAATACAACGGTTTAAAATGAATATTATAGAATTATTTAGCCAAAATAAAGTGGTGCGGACATGGCACTCTGGATTAGTAACTAATAGTCGCCAATTAGTTATGGGGTTTTCAGGAGCAAGTAAAGCTATTGCCATAGCATCAGCCTACGAGAAGTTATCTAAAAAAATTATGGTAGTCACTGCCACTCAAACCGATTCTGATAAATTATCAAGTGATATATCAAGTTTAATTGGAGAAGATAACGTTTATCAATTTTTTGCTGATGACGTTCCTGCAGCAGAGTTTATTTTCTCTTCATTAGATAAATCAATTTCACGACTCAGTGCCCTGAGGTTTCTAAAAGATCCAGAAAAAAACGGTGTTTTGATTACTAGTATCAGTGGTTTAAGGTTACTATTACCAAATCCGGAAGTTTTCTCGAAAAGTCAATATAAGTTTGAAATCGGTCAAGAATGTTATTTAGATAAATTGTGTAAGAACCTAGTCAATTTAGGTTATCAGAAAGTTTCTCAAGTATTTAGTCCTGGTGAATTTAGCCAAAGAGGAGATATTTTAGATATTTTTGAGATGACACAAGAATATCCTTATCGCTTGGAATTCTTCGGAGATGAAATAGATGGCATCAGGCAGTTTGATATTGACACTCAAAAGTCTCTTAAACAATTAGAGTCAGTACAGATTTCGCCAGCAGATGATATTATTTTACAAGATGCAGATTTCGAGCGTGCAAAGAAAAAACTTGAGGGCTATCTAGTAACAGCTAGTGAGGTACAACGCACCTATTTGAGCGAGGTTTTATCTACAACTGAGAATCATTTTAAGCACTCAGATATTCGTCGTTTTCTAAGTATCTTTTATGAAAAAGAATGGGGAATATTAGACTATATTCCTGAGGGAACTCCACTTTTTGTTGATGATTTTCAAAAAATTGTAGATCGAAATGCTAAGTTAGATTTAGAAATAGCTAGCCTTCTGACGGAAGATTTACAACAAGGCAAGTCTCATTCTAGTTTGAACTATTTTTCAGATCCTTATAAGCAATTAAGACAATACCAACCAGCAACCTTCTTTTCAAATTTCCACAAAGGATTAGGAAATCTGAAATTTGATAAACTTCATCATTTTACTCAATATGGAATGCAAGAATTTTTTAATCAATTTCCATTGTTGGTCGATGAAATCAATCGTTATAAGAAATCTGGAGCGACAGTACTGTTGCAAGTAGATTCTCAAAAAGGTTTAAATCTCCTTCAAGAAAATTTAAAAGAATATGGGTTAGATTTAATCATTTCAGATAAAAACGATATCGTTCAAAAGGAGTCACAACTTATTGTTGGGCATCTTTCAAATGGTTTTTATTTTGCAGATGAGAAAATTGTTCTGATTACTGAACGTGAGATTTATCATAGGCGTGTTAAAAGGAAAATTAGACGCAGTAATATTAGTAATGCAGAACGTCTAAAAGATTATAATGAACTTTCAGTTGGCGATTATGTTGTTCATAATGTTCATGGCGTAGGAAAATTTTTAGGTATTGAAACAATTGAGATACAAGGTATTCATCGTGATTATCTGACTATTCAATATCAAAATGCTGATCGTATCTCTATCCCCGTAGAACAAATTGAACTTCTAACAAAATATGTCTCTGCAGATGGCAAAGAGCCTAAAATTAATACGTTAAATGATGGTCGCTTCAAAAAAGCAAAACAGAGAGTTGCAAAGCAAGTAGAAGATATTGCTGATGATTTGTTGAAACTTTATGCAGAGCGTAGTCAATTACAAGGATTTGCATTTTCTCCTGACGATAATATGCAAAATGACTTTGATAATGATTTTGCATATGTAGAGACAGAGGATCAATTGCGGTCTATAAAAGAAATTAAACAGGATATGGAAGGTAATCGTCCGATGGATCGATTATTGGTTGGAGACGTTGGTTTTGGTAAGACAGAGGTTGCTATGCGTGCGGCTTTCAAAGCTGTCAATGACCATAAACAAGTTGTTGTTTTAGTCCCAACAACAGTTCTAGCCCAGCAGCATTTTGAAAATTTTAAAGAACGTTTTAGCAATTATCCTGTTACAGTTGATGTACTTAGTCGTTTTCGTAGCAAAAAAGAACAAACAGATACACTAAAAAGATTATCTAAGGGCCAAGTTGATATTATTATTGGAACACATCGACTTCTCTCTCAAGATGTTGTATTTTCGGATTTAGGGTTAATAGTTATTGATGAGGAACAGCGATTTGGTGTAAAGCATAAAGAAAAGTTAAAAGAATTAAAAACAAAAGTTGATGTATTAACTTTGACAGCGACCCCAATACCTAGAACATTACATATGTCAATGCTTGGCATTAGAGACTTATCAGTCATTGAAACACCTCCAACTAATCGTTATCCTGTGCAGACTTACGTTTTGGAGACAAATCCTGGTTTAGTTAGAGAAGCTATTATTCGTGAGATAGACAGAGGAGGACAGGTTTTTTATGTTTACAATAAAGTTGACACTATTGATCAGAAAGTTTCAGAACTTCAGGAGTTAGTACCAGAAGCTAGTATTGGTTTTGTTCATGGTCAAATGTCTGAAATTCAATTAGAAAATACATTAATAGACTTTATCAATGGAGATTACGATGTTTTAGTTGCAACGACAATAATTGAGACAGGAGTCGATATTTCAAATGTTAATACCCTCTTTGTTGAAAATGCAGATCATATGGGCTTGTCAACCCTTTATCAATTAAGAGGCCGTGTGGGTAGAAGTAATCGCATTGCTTATGCTTACCTTATGTACAGACCTGATAAAGTTTTAACAGAAATTTCTGAGAAAAGACTAGATGCAATCAAAGGGTTTACAGAATTGGGATCTGGTTTTAAAATAGCGATGCGTGATTTATCTATACGTGGTGCAGGAAATATTTTAGGAGCTTCACAAAGTGGTTTTATTGATTCGGTTGGATTCGAGATGTATTCACAGCTTCTAGAGCAAGCGATTGCCACCAAACAAGGGAAATCATTAATTCGTCAAAAAGGTAATGCTGAATTAGCCTTACAAATTGACGCCTATTTACCAGCAGAATATATATCAGATGAGCGCCAAAAAATAGAAATATATAAGCGTATTCGTGAATTAGAAACTAGGGCTGATTATGAAGCCTTACAAGATGAGTTAATAGATCGTTTTGGAGAATATCCTGATCAAGTTGCATACCTTTTAGAAATAGGACTTTTAAAAGCTTATCTGGACCTTGCCTTTACTGAATTAGTAGAAAGAAAAGGTAATGAAATAAGCATCCTATTTGAAAAAGCATCTTTGAAGTATTTTTTAACTCAAGATTATTTTGAAGCACTATCAAAAACTCAACTTAAGGCTAGAATTAGCGAAACAAATGGTAAGATGGAAGTTGTTTTTAATATCAAACATAAGAAAAATTATGAAATTATTGAAGAACTTCTAAAATTTGCCGAATGTTTTATCGAGATTAAGTCACGTAAACCAGTAGAAGAATAACTAAGTGAAAAGTTGCAAGGAAATTTGGATACTCTTTTAGAAAATGTTTGGTTCAAGAAGAATAGTACGAGCAACATTATGTTTCACGTCAAACATCTCAACTTTTGAAAGACATAAATATTTTTAGAGGTTATTAAAATAGAAGTTTTTTACTTGATATTTGAGAGAATTAAGAGAGCTATTAGCTCTCTTTTTGTTACATTATATTGACAAATATTATCAGTTCAGATATTTTTCCAAAAAAATGCTAAAATAGTAGAGTTAATTTAGATAGAAGGATGTGATCATCAGTGAGATTAGACAAGTATCTAAAAGTGTCGCGTATCATTAAGCGTCGTCCCGTTGCTAAAGAAGTTGCAGACAAAGGACGTGTCAAGGTGAATGGCGTATTAGCAAAGTCATCAACTGACCTAAAGCTTAATGACCAAGTTGAAATTCGTTTTGGTAATAAATTGTTGACCGTTAAAGTATTAGAAATGAAAGATAGCACTAAGAAAGAAGATGCTATCAAAATGTATGAAATTATTAATGAAACAAGGATAGAAACAGATGAGCAAGCCTAATGTTGTTCAGTTAAATAATCAATATATTAACGATGAGAATCTAAAAAAACGTTACGAAGCTGAGGAGTTACGCCGAAAAAATCGTTTAATGGGTTGGGTTCTTATTTTTGTCATGCTTTTATTTATTTTACCCACTTATAATTTAGTTAAGAGTTACAGAACTTTACAAGAACGTCGTCAAGAAGTTGTAAAATTAACGAAAGACTATCAGACATTAACTAATAGAACTGAGAACCAGAAGTTGCTAGCAAAACAACTAAAAAATCCAGATTACGTTCAAAAATATGCTCGAGCTAAGTATTATTTCTCTAAGACCGGCGAAATGATTTACCCATTACCAGACCTTTTACCAAAATAATTATGAATAATTTAATTGAAACAATAGAACATTTTCTAGCCTACTCGGATGACAAACTAGAAGAATTAGCTGATAAGAACTATCAACTTAGGCAAACAATTGTAGAAAAAGAAAAGATTGAGAGCAGAGAAAAGTAATGAAGAAAGTTTTAACCTTCTTATTATGTAGCTTATATTTTGTATCAATCCCAGCTATAAGTACCGAGGAGCCATTAACGCTTTCTCAAAATAGACGATACGCCTTAACTCAGACAGTTGTGGATAAGGAAATGTATTTTGATGCTATTCCAGAGAGACCAACTACAAAAATTGAAATAAGCAGTTTTCAAGATGAAGCTTTAACCATAACAGGAGAGACTTTAGTTCCAAATACTTTATTGTCGATTGTTTCTCTTACAATTAATTCAAATGGAATTCCAGTATTTACTTTGTCCAATGGACAGTTCATAAAGGCTAGTCGTGAAGCTATTTTTAATGATTTAGTTTCTAAGCAGCAATCTGTCTCATTGGATTATTGGTTAAAACCTTCTTTTGTGACTTATGAAGCACCTTACACAAATGGTGTTAGTGAAGTTAAAAATAATTTAAAACCTTATTCCAGAGTGCATTTAGTAGAACAAGCAGAAACAGAACATGGTATTTATTATAAAACGGACAGTGGTTTTTGGATATCAGTAGAAGATCTATCGGTTGCTGATAATCGTATGGCTAAGGTTCAAGAAGTATTATTGGAAAAATATAATAAAGATAAATATGGTATATACATCAAACAATTAAATACACAGACAGTAGCTGGTATTAATATTGATAGGTCAATGTACTCTGCAAGTATTGCAAAATTAGCAACACTTTATGCTAGCCAAGAGCAAGTAAAATTAGGAAAACTGTCATTGGACAGCAAATTTGAATACAAAGATAATGTTAATCAATTTCCTAATAGCTATGATCCAAGTGGTAGTGGGAAATTAGAGAAAAAAGCTGATCATAAATTATATACCGTTAAGGAGTTACTTGAAGCAACTGCCAAGGAATCAGATAATGTTGCAACAAATATGCTAGGTTATTATGTCAATAATCAATATGATTCAATGTTTCAAACACAAGTAGACACAATTTCTGGTATGCACTGGGATATGAAAAAACGCCAGATTTCTCCACAAGCTGCGGGTAAAATGATGGAAGCAATTTATTATCAAAATGGAGATATTGTTAATTACCTATCAAAGACTGATTTTGATAATACAAGAATCCCTAAAAATATACCAGTTAAAGTAGCACATAAAATTGGAGATGCTTATGACTACAAACATGATGCGGCTATTGTTTATGCAGAACAACCTTTTATTATGATTATCTTTACGGATAAATCATCTTACGATGATATCACTAAGATTGCTGACGACGTTTACCAGGTTTTAAAATAATATGTATAACACTATTTTGAAAGATACCTTATCCAAAGGGTTATTTACCGCTCATCAGAAAGTTCTAATTGCTGTTTCTGGTGGCATTGATTCAATAAATTTGTTGCAATTTTTATACCAGTATCAAAAAGAGTTATCGATTAGTATTGGTATTGCACACATAAATCATGGACAGCGAAAAGAATCAGAAAAAGAAGAAGAATATATCAGACAGTGGGGACAGATACATGATGTCCCTGTCTTTATCTCTTATTTTCAAGGAATATTTTCAGAAGATAGAGCACGTAACCATCGCTACAATTTTTTTTCAAAAGTTATGCGTGAAGAAGGTTACACGGCTTTAGTAACAGCTCACCATGCTGATGATCAAGCTGAAACTGTATTTATGAGAATTTTAAGAGGAAGCAGGCTACGCTATTTATCAGGGATTAAGCAAGTGAGTGCTTTTGCAAACGGTCAATTGATTAGACCATTTCTTCCATATAAAAAGGAGTTATTACCAAATATTTTTCATTTTGAAGATGCTAGCAACGCTTCGTCTGATTATTTAAGAAATCGAATAAGAAACGTCTACTTTCCTGCTTTGGAAAGAGAAAATAATCAATTGAAAGATTCTCTCATAACTCTCTCTGAGGAAACAGAGTGTTTATTCACGGCTTTAACAGACCTAACAAGGAGCATCGAAGTAACAAACTGCTATGATTTTTTAAGGCAAACTCATTCTGTCCAAGAATTTTTATTGCAAGATTACATTAGCAAATTTCCAGATTTACAAGTGAGTAAAGAACAGTTCAGAGTAATATTAAAATTGATTAGAACTAAAGCCAATATTGACTATACTATTAAATCGGGCTATTTTCTTCATAAGGATTACGAGAGTTTTCATATTACAAAAATCCATCCTAAGACGGATAGTTTTAAGGTTGAAAAAAGATTAGAATTGCATAATATACAAATATTCTCACAATATTTATTTTCCTATGGAAAATTCATTTCTCAAGCAGACATTACTATTCCTATTTATGATACTTCTCCGATTATTTTAAGAAGAAGAAAAGAAGGGGATAGGATATTTTTAGGAAATCACACTAAAAAAATTCGCCGTCTATTTATTGATGAGAAAATAACTCTAAAAGAGAGAGAAGAAGCTGTTATTGGGGAGCAAAATAAAGAGTTGATATTTGTGATTGTTGCAGGTAGAACATATTTGAGAAAACCTTCTGAACATGATATAATGAAGGGCAAACTTTATATTGAAAATTTAGAAAAAAGGTGACATCATGCTTGAAAATGATATAAAAAAAGTTTTATATTCAGAAGAAGATATTATTCTGAAAACGAAAGAATTAGGAGCTAAATTAACTGCAGATTATGCAGGTAAGAATCCATTATTAGTAGGTGTATTAAAGGGGTCAGTGCCTTTTATGGCTGAGCTATTAAAGCATATTGATACACATGTTGAAATTGATTTTATGGTTGTTTCAAGCTATCATGGTGGTACAACTAGTAGTGGAGAAGTTAAAATTTTAAAAGATGTTGATACTAACATTGAAGGAAGAGATGTAATCTTTATTGAAGACATCATTGATACTGGACGTACATTAAAATACCTTCGAGATATGTTTAAGTATCGCCAAGCTAACTCTGTCAAAGTTGCAACCCTTTTTGATAAGCCAGAAGGGCGATTGGTAGATATTGATGCTGATTACGTTTGTTACGATATCCCAAATGAATTTATTGTGGGATTCGGTTTAGACTATGCTGAAAACTATCGTAACTTACCTTATGTTGGTGTGTTAAAAGAAGAAATTTACTCAAAATAGAAAAAAGGTACTCTCTTAAACTATGAAAAATAATAAAAATAATGGTTTTCTGAAAAATTCCTTTATTTACATATTATTGATTATTGCGGTTATTACAACCTTTCAATACTATTTAAAAGGAACTAGCTCTCAAAACCAGCAAATTTCTTATACAAAACTTGTTAAACAATTAAAAGCTGGAGAAATTAAGTCTATCTCATACCAGCCAAGTGGTGGTGTTGTTGAAGTTAGTGGGACATATAAGAAAGCCAAAACAATTAAATCAGCTAATAGTTTTACTTTTTTAGGTGGTAGTGTTGCTACTAAAGTTACAGGATTTAATTCTGTTATACTACCAAATGACTCTTCAATAAAATCTCTTGTTAGCGCTGCTGAAGAAAATAACACTAATATTCAGGTCAAACATGAAAGTTCAAGTGGGACATGGATTTCTTATATTGCCAGTTTTTTACCTTTAGTTATCATGATTGGTTTCTTCATGATGATGATGAACCAAGGCGGTGGCGGTGGCGCTCGTGGTGCCATGAGCTTTGGTAAAAATAAAGCAAGATCATCTAGTAAAGATGAGGTTAAAGTTCGATTTTCGGATGTTGCTGGAGCAGAGGAAGAAAAGCAAGAATTAATAGAAGTCGTTGACTTCCTTAAAGATCCTAAACGATATAAATCTCTAGGTGCCCGAATTCCAGCAGGGGTTCTATTAGAAGGACCTCCAGGGACAGGTAAAACCCTATTAGCAAAAGCTGTTGCCGGTGAAGCAGGGGTTCCATTCTTTAGTATTTCCGGTTCAGATTTTGTTGAAATGTTTGTCGGTGTTGGAGCTAGTCGAGTACGCTCTTTGTTTGAAGATGCTAAAAAAGCTGAACGTGCTATTATTTTCATTGATGAAATTGATGCTGTTGGACGTCGACGTGGAGCTGGTATGGGTGGCGGAAACGATGAACGTGAACAAACGCTCAACCAACTTTTAATTGAAATGGATGGTTTTGAAGGAAACGAAAGTATTATCGTTATCGCTGCTACCAACCGTAGTGATGTGTTAGATCCCGCATTACTGCGTCCAGGACGTTTTGATAGAAAAGTTCTAGTTGGACAACCTGATGTAAAAGGTCGTGAAGCAATTCTGAGAGTACATGCTAAAAATAAACCATTAGCAGATAATGTTGACTTAAAAGTAGTAGCTCAACAAACCCCAGGATTTGTTGGTGCTGATTTGGAGAATGTTCTCAATGAAGCTGCTTTAGTTGCTGCGCGACGAAATAAAAAAGTTATTGATGCTTCAGATATTGATGAAGCAGAAGACCGTGTAATTGCTGGTCCTTCTAAAAAAGATCGTACTATTTCTGAAAGAGAAAGAGCTATGGTTGCTTACCATGAAGCTGGGCACACAATTGTCGGTTTGATTCTTTCAAATGCGCGAGTTGTTCATAAAGTTACTATCGTACCACGTGGTCGTGCAGGTGGATATATGATTGCTTTACCTAAAGAAGATCAAATGCTTCTTTCAAAAGATGATATGAAAGAGCAATTAGCAGGTCTTATGGGAGGACGTGTAGCGGAAGAAATTATTTTCAACGCTCAGACAACAGGTGCCTCAAATGACTTCGAACAAGCCACTGCTATGGCCCGCGCTATGGTAACTGAATATGGTATGAGCGAGAAACTTGGACCAGTTCAATACGAAGGCAACCACGCAATGATGGCTGGTCAAATGTCACCTGAAAAATCATATTCTGCTCAAACTGCACAACTTATTGATGATGAAGTTCGTCACCTTCTTAATGAAGCACGTAATAAGGCAGCTGATATTATCAACGAAAACCGTGATACTCATAAATTAATTGCAGAAGCCCTCTTAAAATATGAGACTCTTGATGCTGCTCAGATTAAATCGATTTTTGAGACAGGTAAAATGCCTGAGACAGAAAATGATGAAGATAAAGCAAGAGCGTTATCATACGATGAAATCAAAGAAAAAATGCAAGAAGAAGATAAAAAATAAGTCATCATATATTTTTAAAGAACTTTATAAATTTCAAATACCCTTCAAATTTAGATAAAATTTGAAGGGTATTTTTTATGAAGATGAAGTTTAAATTTGTGAATTAAGAAGATGAAATATGAACATGACAACGGTAAAAATGCTATCCATTCAACAAGTATAGAAGGTTAGTTACTATAAATAATATTAACTTTTTAAAAATAAAAGAAAAAATGCAAAAATAGTATTGACAGGAAGTAGAAATATTTAGTATAATGAATAAGTTGTCTCGAGAGAGTAGCTTCTAGTAACGCGTAGTTAACAACTTAAAAAAAAGTAGTTGACAAAGCAGAATAAGTTTGCTAGAATATAGAAGTTGTCTCAAGAGAGGCAAAGACCTTTGAAAACTGAACAAGACGAACGAATGTGCAGGGTGGATTTACATTGTAAATCCGTCAATGACAAAAAAACAATAAATCTGTCAGCGAGACAGAAAAGAGCAAAGCTCAAACTTTTAATGAGAGTTTGATCCTGGCTCAGGACGAACGCTGGCGGCGTGCCTAATACATGCAAGTAGAACGCTGAGGTTTGGTGTTTACACTAGACTGATGAGTTGCGAACGGGTGAGTAACGCGTAGGTAACCTGCCTCATAGCGGGGGATAACTATTGGAAACGATAGCTAATACCGCATAAGAGTAATTAACACATGTTAGTTATTTAAAAGGAGCAATTGCTTCACTGTGAGATGGACCTGCGTTGTATTAGCTAGTTGGTGAGGTAAAGGCTCACCAAGGCGACGATACATAGCCGACCTGAGAGGGTGATCGGCCACACTGGGACTGAGACACGGCCCAGACTCCTACGGGAGGCAGCAGTAGGGAATCTTCGGCAATGGACGGAAGTCTGACCGAGCAACGCCGCGTGAGTGAAGAAGGTTTTCGGATCGTAAAGCTCTGTTGTTAGAGAAGAACGTTGGTAGGAGTGGAAAATCTACCAAGTGACGGTAACTAACCAGAAAGGGACGGCTAACTACGTGCCAGCAGCCGCGGTAATACGTAGGTCCCGAGCGTTGTCCGGATTTATTGGGCGTAAAGCGAGCGCAGGCGGTTCTTTAAGTCTGAAGTTAAAGGCAGTGGCTTAACCATTGTACGCTTTGGAAACTGGAGGACTTGAGTGCAGAAGGGGAGAGTGGAATTCCATGTGTAGCGGTGAAATGCGTAGATATATGGAGGAACACCGGTGGCGAAAGCGGCTCTCTGGTCTGTAACTGACGCTGAGGCTCGAAAGCGTGGGGAGCAAACAGGATTAGATACCCTGGTAGTCCACGCCGTAAACGATGAGTGCTAGGTGTTAGGCCCTTTCCGGGGCTTAGTGCCGCAGCTAACGCATTAAGCACTCCGCCTGGGGAGTACGACCGCAAGGTTGAAACTCAAAGGAATTGACGGGGGCCCGCACAAGCGGTGGAGCATGTGGTTTAATTCGAAGCAACGCGAAGAACCTTACCAGGTCTTGACATCCTTCTGACCGGCCTAGAGATAGGCTTTCTCTTCGGAGCAGAAGTGACAGGTGGTGCATGGTTGTCGTCAGCTCGTGTCGTGAGATGTTGGGTTAAGTCCCGCAACGAGCGCAACCCCTATTGTTAGTTGCCATCATTAAGTTGGGCACTCTAGCGAGACTGCCGGTAATAAACCGGAGGAAGGTGGGGATGACGTCAAATCATCATGCCCCTTATGACCTGGGCTACACACGTGCTACAATGGTTGGTACAACGAGTCGCAAGCCGGTGACGGCAAGCTAATCTCTTAAAGCCAATCTCAGTTCGGATTGTAGGCTGCAACTCGCCTACATGAAGTCGGAATCGCTAGTAATCGCGGATCAGCACGCCGCGGTGAATACGTTCCCGGGCCTTGTACACACCGCCCGTCACACCACGAGAGTTTGTAACACCCGAAGTCGGTGAGGTAACCTTTTAGGAGCCAGCCGCCTAAGGTGGGATAGATGATTGGGGTGAAGTCGTAACAAGGTAGCCGTATCGGAAGGTGCGGCTGGATCACCTCCTTTCTAAGGATAAGGAAACCTGCCATTTGCGTCTTGTTTAGTTTTGAGAGGTCTTGTGGGGCCTTAGCTCAGCTGGGAGAGCGCCTGCTTTGCACGCAGGAGGTCAGCGGTTCGATCCCGCTAGGCTCCATTGAATCGAAAGGTTCAAATTGTTCATTGAAAATTGAATATCTATATCAAATTCCACGATCTAGAAATAGATTGTAGAAAGTAACAAGAAAATAAACCGAAAACGCTGTGAATATTTAATGAGTTTTCTAGTTTTAAAGAAACTAGGTTAATAAGGTTAAGTTAATAAGGGCGCACGGTGGATGCCTTGGCACTAGAAGCCGAAGAAGGACGTGACTAACGACGAAATGCTTTGGGGAGCTGTAAGTAAGCGCTGATCCAGAGATGTCCGAATGGGGGAACCCACTAGTTAATGACTAGTATCCATATCTGTTAAGGATATGAGAAGGAAGACGCAGTGAACTGAAACATCTAAGTAGCTGCAGGAAGAGAAAGCAAAAGCGATTGCCTTAGTAGCGGCGAGCGAAACGGCAGGAGGGCAAACCGAAGTGTTTACACTTCGGGGTTGTAGGACTGCGATATAGGATTAATCATTATAGAAGAATTACCTGGGAAGGTAAGCCAAAGAGAGTAACAGCCTCGTATTTAAAATGATAGATTAACCTTAGCAGTATCCTGAGTACGGCGAGACACGCGAAATCTCGTCGGAATCTGGGAGGACCATCTCCCAACCCTAAATACTCTCTAGTGACCGATAGTGAACCAGTACCGTGAGGGAAAGGTGAAAAGCACCCCGGGAGGGGAGTGAAATAGAACCTGAAACCGTGTGCCTACAACAAGTTCGAGCCCGTTAATGGGTGAGAGCGTGCCTTTTGTAGAATGAACCGGCGAGTTACGATATGATGCGAGGTTAAGTTGAAGAGACGGAGCCGTAGGGAAACCGAGTCTTAATAGGGCGTCATAGTATCATGTTGTAGACCCGAAACCATGTGACCTACCCATGAGCAGGTTGAAGGTGAGGTAAAACTCACTGGAGGACCGAACCAGGGCACGTTGAAAAGTGCTTGGATGACTTGTGGGTAGCGGAGAAATTCCAAACGAACTTGGAGATAGCTGGTTCTCTCCGAAATAGCTTTAGGGCTAGCGTCGATGTTAAGTCTCTTGGAGGTAGAGCACTGTTTGGGTGAGGGGTCCATCCCGGATTACCAATCTCAGATAAACTCCGAATGCCAACGAGATATAATCGGCAGTCAGACTGCGAGTGCTAAGATCCGTAGTCGAAAGGGAAACAGCCCAGACCACCAGCTAAGGTCCCAAAATATATGTTAAGTGGAAAAGGATGTGGGGTTGCACAGACAACTAGGATGTTAGCTTAGAAGCAGCTATTCATTCAAAGAGTGCGTAATAGCTCACTAGTCGAGTGACCCTGCGCCGAAAATGTACCGGGGCTAAAACATATTACCGAAGCTGTGGATGACACAAAAGTGTCATGGTAGGAGAGCGTTCTATGTGTGAAGAAGGTGTACCGTGAGGAGCGCTGGAACGCATAGAAGTGAGAATGCCGGTATGAGTAGCGCAAGACAGGTGAGAATCCTGTCCACCGTAAGACTAAGGTTTCCAGGGGAAGGCTCGTCCGCCCTGGGTTAGTCGGGACCTAAGGAGAGACCGAAAGGTGTATCCGATGGACAACAGGTTGATATTCCTGTACTAGAGTATATAGTGATGGAGGGACGCAGTAGGCTAACTAAACCAGACGATTGGAAGTGTCTGGTCAAACAGTGAGGTGTGATATGAGTCAAATGCTTATATCTTTAACATTGAGCTGTGACGAGGAGCGAAGTTTAGTAGCGAAGTTAGTGATGTCACACTGCCAAGAAAAGCTTCTAGCGATACATATACTCTACCCGTACCGCAAACCGACACAGGTAGTCGAGGCGAGTAGCCTCAGGTGAGCGAGAGAACTCTCGTTAAGGAACTCGGCAAAATGGCCCCGTAACTTCGGGAGAAGGGGCGCTGATTTTAGATCAGCCGCAGTGAATAGGCCCAAGCAACTGTTTATCAAAAACACAGCTCTCTGCTAAATCGTAAGATGATGTATAGGGGGTGACGCCTGCCCGGTGCTGGAAGGTTAAGAGGAGTGCTTAGCGTAAGCGAAGGTATGAATTGAAGCCCCAGTAAACGGCGGCCGTAACTATAACGGTCCTAAGGTAGCGAAATTCCTTGTCGGGTAAGTTCCGACCCGCACGAAAGGCGTAATGATTTGGGCACTGTCTCAACGAGAGACTCGGTGAAATTTTAGTACCTGTGAAGATGCAGGTTACCCGCGACAGGACGGAAAGACCCCATGGAGCTTTACTGCAGTTTGATATTGAGTATCTGTACCACATGTACAGGATAGGTAGGAGCCTATGATAACGGGACGCCAGTTTCGTTTGAGGCGTTGTTGGGATACTACCCTTGTGTTATGGCTACTCTAACCCAGATAGGCAATCCCTATCGGAGACAGTGTCTGACGGGCAGTTTGACTGGGGCGGTCGCCTCCTAAAAGGTAACGGAGGCGCCCAAAGGTTCCCTCAGACTGGTTGGAAATCAGTCGTAGAGTGTAAAGGTATAAGGGAGCTTGACTGCGAGAGCTACAACTCGAGCAGGGACGAAAGTCGGGCTTAGTGATCCGGTGGTTCCGTATGGAAGGGCCATCGCTCAACGGATAAAAGCTACCCTGGGGATAACAGGCTTATCTCCCCCAAGAGTTCACATCGACGGGGAGGTTTGGCACCTCGATGTCGGCTCGTCGCATCCTGGGGCTGTAGTCGGTCCCAAGGGTTGGGCTGTTCGCCCATTAAAGCGGCACGCGAGCTGGGTTCAGAACGTCGTGAGACAGTTCGGTCCCTATCCGTCGCGGGCGTAGGAAATTTGAGAGGATCTGCTCCTAGTACGAGAGGACCAGAGTGGACTTACCGCTGGTGTACCAGTTGTCTTGCCAAAGGCATCGCTGGGTAGCTATGTAGGGAAGGGATAAGCGCTGAAAGCATCTAAGTGCGAAGCCCACCTCAAGATGAGATTTCCCATGATTTTATATCAGTAAGAGCCCTGAGAGATGATCAGGTAGATAGGTTAGGAGTGTAATTGTGGTGACACATTTAGCGGACTAATACTAATAGCTCGAGGACTTATCCAAAAAGAGATATTGACAACGTTACGGTTTCTTGTTAGACTATAGATATTCAATTTTGAGTGAATAAGACTCAATAGTTAAGTGATAATTGCCTAGGAGATACACCTGTTCTCATGCCGAACACAGAAGTTAAGCCCTAGAACGCCGGAAGTAGTTGGGGGTTGCCCCCTGTGAGATAAGGTAGTCGCTTAGCAAAGGGAGTTTAGCTCAGCTGGGAGAGCATCTGCCTTACAAGCAGAGGGTCAGCGGTTCGATCCCGTTAACTCCCATAGGTCCCGTAGTGTAGCGGTTATCACGTCGCCCTGTCACGGCGAAGATCGCGGGTTCGATTCCCGTCGGGACCGTAGACTCGTTAGCTCAGTTGGTAGAGCAATTGACTTTTAATCAATGGGTCACTGGTTCGAGCCCAGTACGGGTCATTTAGAAATGCGGGTGTGGCGGAATTGGCAGACGCACCAGATTTAGGATCTGGCGCTTAACGGCGTGGGGGTTCAAGTCCCTTCACCCGCATTAGTAGATTGCCGGCTTAGCTCAGTTGGTAGAGCATCTGATTTGTAATCAGAGGGTCGCGTGTTCAAGTCATGTAGCCGGCATTACAATTTTATAGGATAAATAGTGTCTTTAGTGCGAACGTAGTTCAGTGGTAGAACATCACCTTGCCAAGGTGAGGGTCGCGGGTTCGAACCCCGTCGTTCGCTTGTTAGAGGCCGGGGTGGCGGAACTGGCAGACGCACAGGACTTAAAATCCTGCGATGGTAAACATCGTACCGGTTCGATTCCGGTCCTCGGCATATAATATTTAGCACCCTTAGCTCAACTGGATAGAGTACCTGACTACGAATCAGGCGGTTAGAGGTTCGACTCCTCTAGGGTGCATATTTTTCGGGAAGTAGCTCAGCTTGGTAGAGTACTTGGTTTGGGACCAAGGTGTCGCAGGTTCGAATCCTGTCTTCCCGATGGATATATTTTTATGATATATCATTAGACCTTTGAAAACTGAACAAGACGAACGAATGTGCAGGGTGGATTTACATTGTAAATCCGTCAATGACAAAAAAACAATAAATCTGTCAGCGAGACAGAAAAGAGCAAAGCTCAAACTTTTAATGAGAGTTTGATCCTGGCTCAGGACGAACGCTGGCGGCGTGCCTAATACATGCAAGTAGAACGCTGAGGTTTGGTGTTTACACTAGACTGATGAGTTGCGAACGGGTGAGTAACGCGTAGGTAACCTGCCTCATAGCGGGGGATAACTATTGGAAACGATAGCTAATACCGCATAAGAGTAATTAACACATGTTAGTTATTTAAAAGGAGCAATTGCTTCACTGTGAGATGGACCTGCGTTGTATTAGCTAGTTGGTGAGGTAAAGGCTCACCAAGGCGACGATACATAGCCGACCTGAGAGGGTGATCGGCCACACTGGGACTGAGACACGGCCCAGACTCCTACGGGAGGCAGCAGTAGGGAATCTTCGGCAATGGACGGAAGTCTGACCGAGCAACGCCGCGTGAGTGAAGAAGGTTTTCGGATCGTAAAGCTCTGTTGTTAGAGAAGAACGTTGGTAGGAGTGGAAAATCTACCAAGTGACGGTAACTAACCAGAAAGGGACGGCTAACTACGTGCCAGCAGCCGCGGTAATACGTAGGTCCCGAGCGTTGTCCGGATTTATTGGGCGTAAAGCGAGCGCAGGCGGTTCTTTAAGTCTGAAGTTAAAGGCAGTGGCTTAACCATTGTACGCTTTGGAAACTGGAGGACTTGAGTGCAGAAGGGGAGAGTGGAATTCCATGTGTAGCGGTGAAATGCGTAGATATATGGAGGAACACCGGTGGCGAAAGCGGCTCTCTGGTCTGTAACTGACGCTGAGGCTCGAAAGCGTGGGGAGCAAACAGGATTAGATACCCTGGTAGTCCACGCCGTAAACGATGAGTGCTAGGTGTTAGGCCCTTTCCGGGGCTTAGTGCCGCAGCTAACGCATTAAGCACTCCGCCTGGGGAGTACGACCGCAAGGTTGAAACTCAAAGGAATTGACGGGGGCCCGCACAAGCGGTGGAGCATGTGGTTTAATTCGAAGCAACGCGAAGAACCTTACCAGGTCTTGACATCCTTCTGACCGGCCTAGAGATAGGCTTTCTCTTCGGAGCAGAAGTGACAGGTGGTGCATGGTTGTCGTCAGCTCGTGTCGTGAGATGTTGGGTTAAGTCCCGCAACGAGCGCAACCCCTATTGTTAGTTGCCATCATTAAGTTGGGCACTCTAGCGAGACTGCCGGTAATAAACCGGAGGAAGGTGGGGATGACGTCAAATCATCATGCCCCTTATGACCTGGGCTACACACGTGCTACAATGGTTGGTACAACGAGTCGCAAGCCGGTGACGGCAAGCTAATCTCTTAAAGCCAATCTCAGTTCGGATTGTAGGCTGCAACTCGCCTACATGAAGTCGGAATCGCTAGTAATCGCGGATCAGCACGCCGCGGTGAATACGTTCCCGGGCCTTGTACACACCGCCCGTCACACCACGAGAGTTTGTAACACCCGAAGTCGGTGAGGTAACCTTTTAGGAGCCAGCCGCCTAAGGTGGGATAGATGATTGGGGTGAAGTCGTAACAAGGTAGCCGTATCGGAAGGTGCGGCTGGATCACCTCCTTTCTAAGGATAAGGAAACCTGCCATTTGCGTCTTGTTTAGTTTTGAGAGGTCTTGTGGGGCCTTAGCTCAGCTGGGAGAGCGCCTGCTTTGCACGCAGGAGGTCAGCGGTTCGATCCCGCTAGGCTCCATTGAATCGAAAGGTTCAAATTGTTCATTGAAAATTGAATATCTATATCAAATTCCACGATCTAGAAATAGATTGTAGAAAGTAACAAGAAAATAAACCGAAAACGCTGTGAATATTTAATGAGTTTTCTAGTTTTAAAGAAACTAGGTTAATAAGGTTAAGTTAATAAGGGCGCACGGTGGATGCCTTGGCACTAGAAGCCGAAGAAGGACGTGACTAACGACGAAATGCTTTGGGGAGCTGTAAGTAAGCGCTGATCCAGAGATGTCCGAATGGGGAACCCACTAGTTAATGACTAGTATCCATATCTGTTAAGGATATGAGAAGGAAGACGCAGTGAACTGAAACATCTAAGTAGCTGCAGGAAGAGAAAGCAAAAGCGATTGCCTTAGTAGCGGCGAGCGAAACGGCAGGAGGGCAAACCGAAGTGTTTACACTTCGGGGTTGTAGGACTGCGATATAGGATTAATCATTATAGAAGAATTACCTGGGAAGGTAAGCCAAAGAGAGTAACAGCCTCGTATTTAAAATGATAGATTAACCTTAGCAGTATCCTGAGTACGGCGAGACACGCGAAATCTCGTCGGAATCTGGGAGGACCATCTCCCAACCCTAAATACTCTCTAGTGACCGATAGTGAACCAGTACCGTGAGGGAAAGGTGAAAAGCACCCCGGGAGGGGAGTGAAATAGAACCTGAAACCGTGTGCCTACAACAAGTTCGAGCCCGTTAATGGGTGAGAGCGTGCCTTTTGTAGAATGAACCGGCGAGTTACGATATGATGCGAGGTTAAGTTGAAGAGACGGAGCCGTAGGGAAACCGAGTCTTAATAGGGCGTCATAGTATCATGTTGTAGACCCGAAACCATGTGACCTACCCATGAGCAGGTTGAAGGTGAGGTAAAACTCACTGGAGGACCGAACCAGGGCACGTTGAAAAGTGCTTGGATGACTTGTGGGTAGCGGAGAAATTCCAAACGAACTTGGAGATAGCTGGTTCTCTCCGAAATAGCTTTAGGGCTAGCGTCGATGTTAAGTCTCTTGGAGGTAGAGCACTGTTTGGGTGAGGGGTCCATCCCGGATTACCAATCTCAGATAAACTCCGAATGCCAACGAGATATAATCGGCAGTCAGACTGCGAGTGCTAAGATCCGTAGTCGAAAGGGAAACAGCCCAGACCACCAGCTAAGGTCCCAAAATATATGTTAAGTGGAAAAGGATGTGGGGTTGCACAGACAACTAGGATGTTAGCTTAGAAGCAGCTATTCATTCAAAGAGTGCGTAATAGCTCACTAGTCGAGTGACCCTGCGCCGAAAATGTACCGGGGCTAAAACATATTACCGAAGCTGTGGATGACACAAAAGTGTCATGGTAGGAGAGCGTTCTATGTGTGAAGAAGGTGTACCGTGAGGAGCGCTGGAACGCATAGAAGTGAGAATGCCGGTATGAGTAGCGCAAGACAGGTGAGAATCCTGTCCACCGTAAGACTAAGGTTTCCAGGGGAAGGCTCGTCCGCCCTGGGTTAGTCGGGACCTAAGGAGAGACCGAAAGGTGTATCCGATGGACAACAGGTTGATATTCCTGTACTAGAGTATATAGTGATGGAGGGACGCAGTAGGCTAACTAAACCAGACGATTGGAAGTGTCTGGTCAAACAGTGAGGTGTGATATGAGTCAAATGCTTATATCTTTAACATTGAGCTGTGACGAGGAGCGAAGTTTAGTAGCGAAGTTAGTGATGTCACACTGCCAAGAAAAGCTTCTAGCGATACATATACTCTACCCGTACCGCAAACCGACACAGGTAGTCGAGGCGAGTAGCCTCAGGTGAGCGAGAGAACTCTCGTTAAGGAACTCGGCAAAATGGCCCCGTAACTTCGGGAGAAGGGGCGCTGATTTTAGATCAGCCGCAGTGAATAGGCCCAAGCAACTGTTTATCAAAAACACAGCTCTCTGCTAAATCGTAAGATGATGTATAGGGGGTGACGCCTGCCCGGTGCTGGAAGGTTAAGAGGAGTGCTTAGCGTAAGCGAAGGTATGAATTGAAGCCCCAGTAAACGGCGGCCGTAACTATAACGGTCCTAAGGTAGCGAAATTCCTTGTCGGGTAAGTTCCGACCCGCACGAAAGGCGTAATGATTTGGGCACTGTCTCAACGAGAGACTCGGTGAAATTTTAGTACCTGTGAAGATGCAGGTTACCCGCGACAGGACGGAAAGACCCCATGGAGCTTTACTGCAGTTTGATATTGAGTATCTGTACCACATGTACAGGATAGGTAGGAGCCTATGATAACGGGACGCCAGTTTCGTTTGAGGCGTTGTTGGGATACTACCCTTGTGTTATGGCTACTCTAACCCAGATAGGCAATCCCTATCGGAGACAGTGTCTGACGGGCAGTTTGACTGGGGCGGTCGCCTCCTAAAAGGTAACGGAGGCGCCCAAAGGTTCCCTCAGACTGGTTGGAAATCAGTCGTAGAGTGTAAAGGTATAAGGGAGCTTGACTGCGAGAGCTACAACTCGAGCAGGGACGAAAGTCGGGCTTAGTGATCCGGTGGTTCCGTATGGAAGGGCCATCGCTCAACGGATAAAAGCTACCCTGGGGATAACAGGCTTATCTCCCCCAAGAGTTCACATCGACGGGGAGGTTTGGCACCTCGATGTCGGCTCGTCGCATCCTGGGGCTGTAGTCGGTCCCAAGGGTTGGGCTGTTCGCCCATTAAAGCGGCACGCGAGCTGGGTTCAGAACGTCGTGAGACAGTTCGGTCCCTATCCGTCGCGGGCGTAGGAAATTTGAGAGGATCTGCTCCTAGTACGAGAGGACCAGAGTGGACTTACCGCTGGTGTACCAGTTGTCTTGCCAAAGGCATCGCTGGGTAGCTATGTAGGGAAGGGATAAGCGCTGAAAGCATCTAAGTGCGAAGCCCACCTCAAGATGAGATTTCCCATGATTTTATATCAGTAAGAGCCCTGAGAGATGATCAGGTAGATAGGTTAGGAGTGTAATTGTGGTGACACATTTAGCGGACTAATACTAATAGCTCGAGGACTTATCCAAAAAGAGATATTGACAACGTTACGGTTTCTTGTTAGACTATAGATATTCAATTTTGAGTGAATAAGACTCAATAGTTAAGTGATAATTGCCTAGGAGATACACCTGTTCTCATGCCGAACACAGAAGTTAAGCCCTAGAACGCCGGAAGTAGTTGGGGGTTGCCCCCTGTGAGATAAGGTAGTCGCTTAGCAAAGGGAGTTTAGCTCAGCTGGGAGAGCATCTGCCTTACAAGCAGAGGGTCAGCGGTTCGATCCCGTTAACTCCCATAGGTCCCGTAGTGTAGCGGTTATCACGTCGCCCTGTCACGGCGAAGATCGCGGGTTCGATTCCCGTCGGGACCGTAGACTTGTTAGCTCAGTTGGTAGAGCAATTGACTTTAATCAATGGGTCACTGGTTCGAGCCCAGTACGGGTCATTTAGAAATGCGGGTGTGGCGGAATTGGCAGACGCACCAGATTTAGGATCTGGCGCTTAACGGCGTGGGGGTTCAAGTCCCTTCACCCGCATTAGTAGATTGCCGGCTTAGCTCAGTTGGTAGAGCATCTGATTTGTAATCAGAGGGTCGCGTGTTCAAGTCATGTAGCCGGCATTACAATTTTATAGGATAAATAGTGTCTTTAGTGCGAACGTAGTTCAGTGGTAGAACATCACCTTGCCAAGGTGAGGGTCGCGGGTTCGAACCCCGTCGTTCGCTTGTTAGAGGCCGGGGTGGCGGAACTGGCAGACGCACAGGACTTAAAATCCTGCGATGGTAAACATCGTACCGGTTCGATTCCGGTCCTCGGCATATAATATTTAGCACCCTTAGCTCAACTGGATAGAGTACCTGACTACGAATCAGGCGGTTAGAGGTTCGACTCCTCTAGGGTGCATATTTTTCGGGAAGTAGCTCAGCTTGGTAGAGTACTTGGTTTGGGACCAAGGTGTCGCAGGTTCGAATCCTGTCTTCCCGATGGATATATTTTTATGGCGGTGTAGCTCAGCTGGCTAGAGCGTCCGGTTCATACCCGGGAGGTCGGGGGTTCGATCCCCTCCGCCGCTATTTATTTTATTGAGACTTTGGACCTTTAGCTCAACTGGTTAGAGCACTCGGCTCATAACCGAGCGGTCGTAGGTTCGAGTCCTACAAGGTCCATATTTTTTGTTATATGGAGGATTACCCAAGTCCGGCTGAAGGGAACGGTCTTGAAAACCGTCAGGCGTGTAAAAGCGTGCGTGGGTTCGAATCCCACATCCTCCTTTAAAGATATCGCGGGATGGAGCAGCTAGGTAGCTCGTCGGGCTCATAACCCGAAGGTCGTAGGTTCAAATCCTGCTCCCGCAATAGGCTCGGTAGCTCAGTTGGTAGAGCAATGGATTGAAGCTCCATGTGTCGGCGGTTCGATTCCGTCTCGCGCCATTTATTATATAAGTTTTTAGCGGGTGTAGTTTAGTGGTAAAACTACAGCCTTCCAAGCTGTTGTCGCGAGTTCGATTCTCGTCACCCGCTTACTTTACATAAAAGTAAAACCAAGCATTTGCTTGGGCGCGTAGCTCAGGTGGTTAGAGCGCACGCCTGATAAGCGTGAGGTCGGTGGTTCGAGTCCACTCGTGCCCATTAATATTAATTTGGAGAATTACTCAAGAGGCTGAAGAGGACGGTTTGCTAAATCGTTAGGTCGGGTAACTGGCGCAAGGGTTCGAATCCCTTATTCTCCGTAAATATTATAATTTTAAGAGTAATTATACTCTTTTTTTATTTCTCTTTTAGTTTCACTATGGAGTAATTATATTGATAGAGTGAATAGAAGAAGGTTATCGTTTTCTAGATTTGATTATGGTTCATTTAGAAATAGTTGATTTCAAATATAAATGTAACAATGACGTAATATAATTTCGTGAATTTTTTGGTAAAATATTTAATGTCTTATCGTAAAGGAGTAGTTTAATAAAAATGAAAAAAAGAATATTATCAGCAGTCCTTGTGAGTGGAGTAACTCTTGGAACTGCTGCCGTAACAGTAAACGCTGATGACTTTGACTCGAAAATTGCTGCTACTGATTCAGTAATCAATACTTTATCAGGGCAACAAGCAGCAGCACAAAACCAGGTGACTGCTATTAAAGGACAAGTTGGTGCTTTAGAGTCTCAACAATCAGAATTAGAAGCGCAAAATGCTCAACTTGAGGCTGTATCTCAGCAGTTAGGTCAAGAGATTCAAACTCTTTCTAATAAAATTGTTGCACGTAACGAATCTTTGAAAAAGCAAGTTCGTAGTGCTCAAAAGGGTAACTTGACTAACTATATTAATACTATTTTAAATTCGAAATCAGTATCTGATGCTGTTAATCGTGTTGTTGCTATTCGTGAGGTTGTTTCAGCTAATGAAAAGATGTTAGCACAACAAGAGGCTGACAAAGCGGCCTTAGAAGCTAAACAAATTGAAAATCAAAATGCTATAAATACTGTAGCAGCTAACAAGCAAGCTATCGAAAATAATAAAGCAGCCTTAGCAACACAAAGAGCACAATTAGAAGCAGCTCAATTAGAGTTATCTGCTCAATTGACTACAGTCCAAAATGAAAAAGCATCTTTAATTCAGGCAAAAGCACAAGCTGAGGAAGCTGCGCGTAAGGCAGCTGAAGCACAAGCAGCAGCTGAAGCGAAAGCACAAGCTGAAGCACAAGCAGCAGCTGAAGCGAAAGCACAAGCTGAAGCGAAAGCACAAGCTGAGTCTGTAGCAAAAGCACAGGCAGCAGCACAAGTTGAGTCTGCCACAGCTCCTACTGAAACAGTTCAAACACAACCGAGAACTGAAATAAAGCCTTCTAATCTTACGGCTACTTCTTCGGCAACTACTGTTGCTACAACTACAGCTACAGCTACTAATGAGCCAAAAGTTACTCAACCTTCTGTAGTAACTAAAGCAGTTGAAGCACCTAAAGCAGTTGTTTCTTCAACACCTAGAGCGGTATCAAAACCTGTTGTCAGAAGTTATGATTCAAGTAACACATACCCAATGGGACAATGTACTTGGGGAGCTAAGTCAATGGCTTCTTGGGTTGGTAACTATTGGGGAAATGCTAATCAGTGGGGTGCTAGTGCACGTGCAGCTGGTTATTCTGTAGGAACTACCCCTCGTGTTGGTGCAGTAGCTGTTTGGCCATATGATGGTGGTGGTTACGGGCACGTTGCAGTAGTAACGTCAGTGGCTAACAATTCATCTATCCAAGTTATGGAATCAAACTATGCTGGAAATATGAGTATTGGCAATTACCGTGGTTCATTTAACCCTAGTGCTTCTGGCTCTGTTTACTATATTTACCCAAATTAATGAATACTAAGGAGATCTTTCGTGGTCTCCTTTTTGTTTATTAATTAGGTATGGTTTATTTTGGATTGAAAAATTGTGTAAAAAGCGTTAAAATGGTATAGGACTAAAGTTTTGGAGGAAATCATGTCTTATTCTAATTTAAAATTGTTTGCACTGTCATCAAACAAAGAACTAGCGAAAAAAGTGTCTCAGACGATTGGAATTCCGCTAGGTCAATCGACAGTTCGCCAATTTTCTGATGGTGAGATTCAAGTTAATATTGAAGAGTCTATTCGTGGCCATCATGTTTTTATTTTACAATCAACAAGCTCACCAGTTAATGATAATTTGATGGAAATTTTAATTATGGTTGACGCTTTAAAGCGTGCTAGTGCGGAGTCTGTTAGTGTGGTAATGCCTTACTATGGGTATGCTCGTCAAGATCGCAAGGCACGTTCTCGTGAACCTATTACTTCGAAACTCGTTGCGAACATGCTAGAAGTTGCTGGTGTTGATCGTCTTTTAACAGTTGATTTACATGCAGCTCAAATTCAGGGATTCTTTGATATTCCCGTTGATCACCTTATGGGGGCTCCCCTTATTGCAGATTACTTTGATCGTCAGGGATTGGTTGGTGATGATGTTGTTGTCGTTAGTCCTGATCATGGTGGCGTAACACGTGCACGTAAGCTGGCACAGTGTTTAAAGACACCGATTGCTATCATTGATAAGCGCCGTAGTGTTACTAAAATGAATACATCTGAAGTAATGAATATTATTGGTAATATCAAAGGTAAAAAATGTATTTTAATTGATGATATGATTGATACTGCAGGTACTATTTGCCATGCTGCAGACGCTTTAGCTGAAGCAGGGGCAACAGCGGTTTATGCTTCATGTACTCACCCTGTTTTATCAGGGCCGGCTTTGGATAATATTCAAAATTCAGCTATTGAAAAATTAATTGTGTTAGATACGATTTACCTCCCTGAAGAACGTTTGATTGATAAGATTGAACAAATTTCAATTGCGGAATTGATTGGTGAAGCTATTATCCGTATTCACGAGAAACGTCCTTTATCACCATTATTTGAAATGAATAAACTAAAATGACAAAAAACCTGTTATTAACAGGTTTTTTATCATTTAATGACGGAAAACTGGACACAAATTATTTTTCTTGTATAATTAAATATATTATTTCTTATCAGGAGGTTATGATGACATTAGAGAAACGATTTAATAAGTACTTAGATAGAATAGAGGTCTCCTTAATTCGTCAGTTTGATCAATCTATTTCAGATATACCTGGAATGGTAAAATTAACTCTTGGAGAACCAGATTTTACCACTCCTGATCATGTTAAAGAAGCAGCTAAATCAGCTATTGATGCGAATCAATCGTATTACACTGGTATGAGCGGTTTATTAGCTCTAAGGCAAGCTGCTGCAGATTTTGCAAAGGATAAATATAATCTTACTTATAATCCTGATTGTGAGATCTTGGTTACGATAGGTGCCACAGAAGCTCTGTCTGCATCTCTTATAGCTATTTTAGAAGCTGGTGATGTTGTTCTATTACCTGCCCCCGCTTATCCAGGATATGAGCCAATAGTTAACCTTGTAGGAGCTGATATCGTAGAAATTGATACTAGAGAAAATGACTTTAGACTAACTCCTGAAATGTTAGAAACGGCTATTATCCAACAAGGTGAAAAATTAAAGGCTGTTTTACTTAATTATCCTACTAACCCTACAGGTATTACCTATTCAAGGCAAGAAATTGCTGCATTAGCTGAAGTCCTTAAAAAATATGATATTTTTGTTATTAGTGATGAAGTTTATTCTGAGTTAACTTACACTGGTCAGCAGCATGTTTCAATTGCAGAATATTTACCTAACCAAACTATCTTAATTAATGGCTTATCAAAATCACATGCTATGACTGGTTGGAGAGTTGGATTGGTGTATGCTCCTGAAGCATTTATTGCTCAAATCATTAAAAGTCATCAATACATGGTGACAGCTGCTAGTACTATTTCGCAATTTGCTGGGGTAGAAGCCTTATCTGTGGGTAAAAATGATACGTTACCTATGCGTCAAGGATATATTAAACGTAGAGATTATATCATTGATAAAATGTCTAAACTTGGTTTCAAAATAATTAAACCGAGTGGCGCTTTTTATATCTTTGCTAAAATACCTGATAGCTATCCACAGGATTCTTTCAAGTTTTGTCAGGATTTTGCTTATCAACAAGCTGTAGCTATTATTCCAGGAGTGGCTTTTGGTAAATATGGTGAAGGATATATACGTCTTTCTTATGCTGCTAGTATGGAAGTTATTGAAACAGCAATGGCTAGATTGAAAGTTTTTATGGAATCATATGAGGGTTAGTCAAACATACGGTCTCGTTTTGTATAATCGTAATTATCGTGAAGATGATAAATTAGTTAAAATCTTTACGGAGACTGAGGGGAAAAGGATGTTTTTTGTAAAGCATGCTTCAAAGTCAAAATTCAATGCTGTGCTCCAACCTTTGACTATTGCTCATTTTATTTTAAAAATTAATGATAATGGTCTTTCTTATATTGATGATTATAAAGAAGTTTTAGCATTTCAAGAAACCAATTCAGACTTGTTTAAGTTGTCATATGCGAGTTATATTACTTCTTTGGCTGATGTGGCTATTAGTGATAATGTAGCGGATGCTCAATTATTTATTTTCCTAAAGAAAACGTTAGAATTGATTGAGGACGGTTTAGATTATGAGATTCTAACGAATATTTTTGAAGTACAACTACTAGAGAGGTTCGGTGTTGCTTTAAATTTTCATGATTGTGTTTTTTGTCATAGGGTAGGATTACCTTTTGATTTTTCACACAAATATTCTGGATTATTATGTCCAAACCATTATTATAAAGACGAGAGAAGAAACCACCTAGATCCTAATATGCTGTACTTAATCAATCGTTTTCAGTCAATTCAATTTGATGATTTACAAACAATTTCTGTGAAACCTGAGATGAAACTTAAAATTCGTCAATTTTTGGACATGATTTACGATGAATATGTAGGGATTCATCTTAAAAGTAAAAAATTTATTGATGATTTGTCTAGTTGGGGAAGTATTATGAAATCAGATTAAGTTGTAAAGAGGAACATGACATTAGTGTCATGTTCTTTTTTTTAATATTAGGATAAACTAATATGGAATTAATTTTTAGGATATTTGAGATGAAAAAAACATTATACATTACCAATAAACTCTTTTTTGCTAACTGGTTTGTGCCAGTTATTGGTGCAGTTCTAATTCAAGTTATCGGCATCATTGTAAGTAGACGCCTTGTAGTAAAATTGCTACCTGATGATTATAAATTCAATTTATACATTGCGCTTTTACTATTTGTTCCTATTTTGGCAAGTATTTTACTATTTTTAATCTATTTTCCAAAAAGGGATTTTACTTCCTTGGGATTTACTAAAGATAATAATGTTTTAACAACGATCTCAGGATTTATTACTGGTAGTTTACTGATGTTTTTTATTTATATTTGCCACTGGTTATCAGGTTTTGTGGAAATTTCTTCCAGCAATTCCTTTTCTTTTGGACCTTTTTTCTTTTTATTTCTTGCATACTTTATCCAAAGCTTGACAGAGGAAATTTTATTTAGAGGATATGTTATGACAACAGTTACCAAATTTAAAGGTAGTTTTGCAGGTGTTTTATGTAATTCTATGTTGTTTTCTTTTATCCACTTTAGAAACTATGGTATCACAGCAATAGCACTTTTTAATTTATTTTTACTTGGTATTATTTTTTCTATTCTTTTTAATATGACCAAAAATATTCTTTTTGTTACAGGAGTTCATACTACATGGAATTTTACTATGGGATGTGTATTAGGTAATAAGGTTAGTGGGGGGGATTCTCCTGTTTCTCTTTTTAGAATTACTGAAAATTCTAGCTTTGCTCTTTGGAATGGTGGGGATTTTGGTTTTGAAGGGGGAGTACTATGTTCTTTGATATTAGTAGGTTGTTTAGCATACTTTTCTTTGGAAAGCGTGAGAGTATCTGTTAGATATTAGCTATTATTGCCTTCTTGTGAAAAAAATAAAGAAACGTGCTATAATATAGCCACTAAGTTTTTATGAGGAGTTCATTCATGAAGAAAATTGCTATAGATGCTATGGGTGGAGATTACGCTCCCAAAGCTATTGTAGAGGGTGTTAATCAAGCTATTTCAGATTTTAGTGATATTGAAGTACAACTCTATGGCGATCAGAAAAAAATTGAGAAATATTTAACAGTAACGGAGCGAGTTAGTATTATTCATACTGAAGAAAAAATTAATTCTGATGATGAGCCTGCTAAAGCTGTTCGTCGTAAAAAACAGTCTTCGATGGTCTTAGGAGCTAAGGCAGTCAAAGATGGTGTTGCACAGGCCTTTATTTCTGCAGGGAATACAGGAGCTTTATTAGCTGCTGGTTTGTTTGTAGTAGGACGTATAAAAGGTGTTGATCGACCAGGCTTAATGTCAACTATGCCTACGTTAGATGGTGTGGGTTTTGATATGCTTGATTTAGGAGCTAATGCAGAAAACACAGCTTCTCATCTTCATCAATATGCTATTTTAGGGTCGTTTTATGCAAAAAATGTCCGTGGTATTGAAGTTCCTCGTGTAGGTCTCTTAAATAACGGAACGGAAGAAACAAAAGGCGATTCTCTTCATAAAGAAGCTTATGAACTGTTAGCAGCAGAGCCTTCTATTAATTTTATTGGAAATATTGAAGCACGTGATTTGATGTCTAGTGTAGCAGATGTTGTTGTCACTGATGGTTTTACTGGAAATGCTGTTCTAAAGACAATGGAAGGTACAGCTATGAGTATTATGGGAAGCCTAAAATCTTCAATTAAATCAGGTGGCGTGAAAGCTAAATTAGGAGCACTTCTATTAAAAGATAGCCTATATCAGCTAAAAGATAGTATGGACTATTCAAGCGCGGGTGGAGCGGTTCTTTTTGGTTTAAAAGCTCCAATAGTAAAATGCCATGGATCAAGTGATTCTAAAGCTGTTTATTCTACTTTGAAGCAAGTTCGTACAATGTTGGAAACTCAAGTAGTTGATCAATTAGTTGATGCCTTTACAGATGAATAGGAGTGAACTCATGTCAAGAGATGAAGTTTTTGAAAAGATGCTGGAATTATTAAGGCAGCAACTTGGTGACCCACAGTTAGATATCACACCAGAGTCATCGTTACATGATGATTTAGCAATTGACTCTATCGCTTTAACAGAGTTTATTATCAATTTGGAAGATGTGTTTCATCTAGAGATTCCAGATGAGGCTGTCGAACACATGTCAAGCGTCCAACAACTATTAGATTATATCATTGAACATAAGTAATAATAAAAAGGAAGAAAATACGAACGTTTCTTCTTTTTTTTGATTTTAAATAAAGTTTTTGTTGTATTAGATAATGTTGTGTGTTAGAATAACTCTTAAAATAAGAGAAAGGCGAATAATCAAGTGACTAACCAGCTTATTTATACAGGAAAAGCGAAAGATATTTATAGTACAAAAGATGAAAATGTGATTAGAACGGTCTATAAAGACCAAGCTACTATGTTGAATGGAGCTCGTAAGGAGACTATTGATGGCAAGGGAGCACTAAATAATCAGATTTCATCTCTTATTTTTGAGAAATTAAATATGGCTGGTGTGGTGACACATTATATTGAGCAAATTTCAAAAAACGAACAATTGAATAAAAAAGTTGATATTATTCCACTTGAGGTGGTGCTACGGAATGTGACAGCAGGCTCATTTTCAAAACGTTTTGGAGTGGAAGAAGGACACGTTCTTGAAACGCCAATCGTGGAATTTTACTACAAAAATGATAATCTGAATGATCCTTTTATCAATGATGAGCATGTGAAGTTTTTGGGTATTGTTAATGATGAGGAGATTGCTTATCTGAAAGGAGAGACTCGCCATATTAATGAACTCTTGAAAGATTGGTTTGCTCAGATTGGGCTTAACTTGATTGACTTCAAGTTGGAGTTCGGATTTGACAAGGATGGCAAAATCATCTTGGCTGATGAGTTCTCACCTGACAACTGCCGTCTCTGGGATGCTGATGGTAATCATATGGACAAGGATGTTTTTCGTAGGGATCTTGGTAGCTTGACCGATGTCTATCAAGTTGTACTTGAGAAGTTGATAGCATTGTAATTAGAAGAGGAAGGAATTGAATCCGTTCGGGAAACTCAGAAAAAAGATTGGGCTTACTGAAATCTCAATTTCAGACGTCCTCCTATTTTCGAGTCGCTCCCTTGTCGGACTTGGTATCTTATATGAATAAACGTATTTTTGTTGAGAAAAAGGCTGACTTTGGCATTAAATCGGCTAGTCTTGTGAAAGAGTTGACGCATAATCTACAACTGGCTTCTTTGAAGGATTTGCGTATCGTGCAGGTCTATGATGTCTTCAATTTGGCTGAGGATTTGCTGGCGCGTGCTGAGAAGCATATTTTCTCTGAGCAGGTGACAGACCGTCTTTTGACAGAAGCTGAAATCACTGCGGAGCTTGATAAGGTTGCCTTCTTTGCCATTGAGGCGCTTCCTGGTCAATTTGACCAACGTGCTGCTAGTTCGCAAGAAGCTTTGCTATTGCTTGGAAGTGACAGTCAGGTCAAGGTCAATACAGCTCAGCTTTACTTGGTCAATAAGGATATTGCAGAAGCAGAGCTTGAAGCCGTTAAGAACTATCTTTTGAATCCCGTTGATTCACGTTTCAAGGATATTACCTTGCCACTTGAAGTGCAGGCTTTCTCTGTGTCTGATAAGACAATCTCTAATCTTGATTTCTTCGAAACTTATCAGGCTGACGATTTTGCAGCCTATAAGGCAGAGCAGGGATTGGCTATGGAGGTCGATGACCTTCTCTTCATCCAAGATTATTTCAAATCAATCGGGCGTGTGCCAACTGAGACTGAGTTGAAAGTTTTGGATACGTATTGGTCAGACCACTGCCGTCACACAACCTTTGAAACTGAATTGAAAAACATTGATTTTTCGGCCTCTAAATTCCAAAAACAATTGCAGGCGACTTATGACAAATACATTGCCATGCGTGATGAGCTTGGTCGTTCTGAAAAGCCGCAGACACTTATGGATATGGCGACTATCTTTGGTCGTTATGAGCGTGCCAATGGTCGTCTGGACGATATGGAAGTCTCAGATGAAATCAATGCCTGCTCAGTTGAAATTGAAGTAGATGTTGATGGTGTGAAAGAGCCTTGGCTCCTCATGTTTAAGAACGAGACTCACAACCACCCAACAGAAATTGAGCCATTTGGTGGAGCGGCGACTTGTATCGGTGGTGCCATTCGTGACCCATTGTCAGGACGTTCATACGTTTATCAGGCTATGCGTATTTCAGGCGCAGGAGATATCACGACTCCGATTGCGGAAACACGTGCTGGTAAATTGCCACAACAGGTTATTTCTAAGACTGCGGCGCACGGCTATTCTTCATATGGTAACCAAATTGGGCTTGCGACAACTTATGTGCGTGAGTACTTCCACCCTGGCTTCGTAGCTAAACGCATGGAGCTTGGAGCTGTGGTTGGTGCTGCACCTAAGGAAAATGTGGTTCGTGAAAAACCAGAGGCAGGCGATGTGGTTGTCTTGCTCGGTGGTAAAACAGGTCGTGACGGTGTCGGCGGTGCGACAGGTTCATCTAAGGTTCAAACGGTTGAATCTGTGGAAACAGCTGGCGCAGAGGTACAAAAAGGGAATGCCATCGAAGAACGTAAGATTCAACGCCTTTTCTGTGATGGTAATGTCACTCGCCTAATCAAGAAATCAAATGACTTCGGTGCAGGTGGTGTCTGTGTTGCCATCGGTGAATTAGCTGATGGTCTTGAAATCGATTTGGACAAGGTGCCACTTAAATACCAAGGTCTTAATGGTACTGAAATTGCTATCTCAGAATCTCAAGAAAGGATGTCAGTTGTTGTTGGTCCAAGTGATGTGGATGCCTTCATCGCAGCCTGTAACAAGGAAAATATCGATGCAGTTGTTGTTGCGACAGTTACTGAAAAACCAAATCTTGTCATGACTTGGAATGGTGAAACAATTGTTGATTTGGAACGCTGTTTCCTTGATACCAACGGTGTTCGTGTCGTAGTTGATGCCAAAGTCGTTGACAAGGACTTAACAGTTCCAGAAGCGCGCACAACATCAGCAGAGACACTTGAAGCAGATATGCTTAAGGTCTTGTCTGACCTCAATCACGCTAGTCAAAAAGGTCTTCAAACTATCTTTGACTCATCTGTTGGTCGTTCAACCGTTAACCACCCAATCGGTGGTCGTTACCAAATCACACCGACAGAAAGTTCTGTTCAAAAATTGCCAGTTCAATATGGTGTGACAACAACAGCATCTGTTATGGCTCAAGGTTACAATCCTTATATTGCAGAGTGGTCACCTTATCACGGTGCTGCCTATGCTGTTATTGAAGCGACAGCTCGCTTGGTAGCAACGGGTGCTGACTGGTCTCGTGCACGTTTCTCTTACCAAGAGTATTTCGAGCGTATGGATAAACAGGCAGAGCGTTTTGGTCAGCCAGTATCAGCTCTTCTTGGTTCTATTGAGGCTCAGATTCAATTTGGTTTGCCATCAATCGGCGGTAAGGACTCTATGTCTGGTACTTTCGAAGAATTGACAGTACCACCAACCTTGGTAGCTTTCGGTGTGACAACAGCGGACAGCCGCAAGGTTCTCTCTCCTGAGTTTAAAGCGGCTGGTGAGAATATCTACTACATTCCAGGTCAAGCTATTTCAGAAGATATTGATTTTGACCTTATCAAGGCTAACTTTAGCCAGTTTGAGGCTATTCAAGCTCAACATAAGATTACCGCTGCCTCAGCCGTTAAATACGGTGGTGTCCTAGAAAGTCTTGCTCTCATGACTTTTGGTAACCGTATCGGTGCTTCTGTTGAAATTGCAGAGCTTGACAGCAGCTTGACAGCTCAACTCGGAGGCTTTGTCTTTACATCAGTTGAGGAAATTGCTGACGTTGTGAAGATCGGTCAAACTCAGGCAGACTTTACAGTCACTGTCAATGGAAATGACCTAGCTGGTGCAAGCCTTCTATCAGCCTTCGAAGGTAAATTAGAAGAAGTTTACCCAACAGAGTTTGAACAGGTAGATGCTATTGAGGAAGTTCCTGCTGTGGTATCAGATGTTGTTATCAAGGCTAAGGAAATTATTGAAAAACCAGTAGTTTACATCCCAGTCTTTCCTGGTACTAACTCAGAGTACGATTCAGCTAAGGCCTTTGAACAGGTTGGAGCTAGCGTCAACTTGGTGCCATTTGTAACCTTGAATGAGGCTGCTATTGCTGAGTCAGTTGATACGATGGTTGCTAATATTGCTAAGGCAAATATCATCTTCTTTGCTGGAGGTTTCTCAGCAGCGGATGAACCAGATGGCTCTGCTAAGTTTATCGTCAATATCTTGCTTAACGAGAAGGTTCGCGCAGCTATTGACAGCTTCATCGAAAAAGGTGGCCTTATCATCGGTATCTGTAATGGTTTCCAAGCCCTTGTTAAATCAGGTCTTCTTCCATACGGAAACTTCGAGGAAGCTGGTGAGACAAGTCCAACCCTCTTCTATAACGATGCTAACCAGCACGTTGCAAAGATGGTTGAGACTCGTATCGCAAATACCAATTCACCTTGGTTGGCAGGAGTTGAGGTCGGCGATATTCATGTCATTCCAGTTTCACACGGTGAAGGTAAATTTGTTGTCAGCGCTTCTGAATTTGCAGAGCTAAGAGACAATGGTCAAATCTGGAGCCAATATGTGGACTTTGACGGACAACCATCTATGGATTCTAAATACAATCCAAACGGCTCTGTCAATGCCATCGAAGGGATTACCAGCAAGAATGGTCAAATCATCGGTAAGATGGGGCACTCAGAACGCTGGGAAGACGGACTCTTCCAAAATATCCCTGGAAACAAAGACCAAAAACTCTTTGAAAGTGCTGTAAAATACTTTACAGGGAAGTGAGAGTGGGACAAAAATCGGTAATTCCAAAGGAATTCGATTTTGTCGTCCCCCTCCGCACAGTTGAGTGGGGCTGTAAGAGTTGATTTATCAGCGAATTAGAGCCCACTCAACCCCTACGTTTTGCGAACTAGATTATAAAAAATATGGAGGCTTAGGACTTTTGTCCTAGCTTTAGCCCTCGCCTTGAATTAGTGAAGGCGAGGTTAGATAGAAATTCGCTATCTTTTGAACGAAGCGAGCTTAACCGTATCTTTCCGCCGTATTGGTATTTGGGAGTCATTGAGACTAAGGTTCAATGGCTAGCTTGATAGATTTTCTATTTTAATGTTGGCATTGATGACGACAGATCCAAAATTGAGAAAATCATCAAAGCTACTTAAGAAGAGATACAAAAAGAATTAGGAAAAAAGAATGACATACGAAGTAAAATCTCTAAATGAAGAATGTGGAGTCTTTGGTATCTGGGGGTATCCTCAGGCAGCTCAAGTCACTTACTTTGGGCTTCATAGCCTTCAACATCGCGGTCAAGAAGGAGCTGGTATTATTTCAAATGATAATGGGAAACTCTATGGTTATCGAAATGTTGGGCTCCTTTCTGAAGTTTTTAAGAATCAATCTGAATTAGATAATTTAACTGGGAATGCGGCTATTGGACATGTTCGGTATGCTACTGCAGGTTCTGCAGATATTCGCAATATTCAGCCTTTTCTTTATAAATTTCATGATGGGCAATTTGCTTTATGTCATAATGGTAATTTGACAAATGCTATTTCCTCAAGGAAAGAATTAGAAAAGCAAGGTGCAATTTTCAATGCCTCCTCAGATACTGAAATTTTAATGCATTTGATTCGTCGAAGCCATAACCCAAGTTTTATGGGGAAGGTAAAAGAAGCTTTAAGCACTGTAAAGGGAGGTTTCGCCTATCTACTGATGACAGAAGATAAATTAATTGCTGCTCTTGACCCTAATGCCTTTCGTCCTTTGTCAATTGGACAAATGCAAAATGGTGCCTGGGTTATTTCCAGTGAGACCTGTGCTTTTGAGGTGGTAGGCGCAAAATGGGTTAGAGATGTTGAACCTGGTGAAGTTATTCTTATAGACGATAGTGGTATTCAATGTGATCGTTATACTGATGAAACGCAACTGGCAATTTGTTCGATGGAATATGTCTATTTTGCAAGGCCGGATTCAACTATACATGGTGTTAATGTTCATACGGCTCGAAAAAATATGGGAAAGCGTCTTGCACAAGAATTTAAACAGGATGCTGATATTGTAATTGGTGTCCCAAATTCGTCCTTATCGGCTGCTATGGGCTTTGCTGAAGAATCCGGATTACCAAATGAGATGGGCCTTGTAAAAAATCAGTATACGCAGCGAACCTTTATTCAACCGACACAAGAATTAAGGGAACAAGGTGTTCGAATGAAATTATCAGCAGTATCTGGTGTTGTCAAAGGAAAGCGCGTTGTTATGATTGATGACTCAATTGTAAGAGGAACGACTTCTAGAAGGATTGTAGGATTATTAAGAGAAGCAGGAGCTACTGAAGTACATGTTGCTATAGCTAGTCCAGAATTAAAGTATCCTTGTTTTTATGGAATTGATATTCAAACAAGACGAGAATTAATTTCAGCAAATCACGCTGTTGACGAAGTGTGTGATATTATTGGCGCAGATAGTCTAACTTATCTATCAATCGATGGGTTAATTAAATCAATTGGACTCGAAACAAAAGCACCAAATGGTGGTTTATGCGTAGCTTACTTTGATGGACATTATCCAACACCGCTTTATGATTATGAAGAAGAATACCTCAGAAGTTTAGAAGAAAAAACAAGTTTTTATATTCAAAAAGTGAAATAAGCTCTGCTAATTATATAAGGAGAAAACATGTCTGAAAAAAATGCTTATGCCCAGTCTGGTGTTGATGTAGAAGCGGGCTACGAAGTTGTCGAACGTATCAAGAAACACGTTGCTCGCACAGAACGTGCTGGTGTCATGGGAGCTCTCGGTGGCTTTGGTGGTATGTTTGACCTGTCACAAACAGGTGTTAAAGAACCTGTCTTGATTTCAGGGACTGACGGTGTCGGAACTAAACTCATGCTTGCTATCAAGTACGACAAGCACGACACAATCGGTCAAGACTGTGTTGCCATGTGTGTCAACGATATTATTGCAGCAGGTGCTGAGCCCCTTTACTTCCTTGACTATGTCGCGACTGGTAAAAACGAACCTGCCAAATTGGAACAGGTTGTCGCTGGTGTTGCTGAAGGTTGTGTTCAAGCTAGCGCAGCTCTTATCGGTGGTGAAACGGCTGAGATGCCTGGTATGTATGGCGAAGATGATTATGACCTTGCAGGCTTTGCTGTTGGTGTGGCTGAAAAATCTCAAATCATCGACGGTTCAAAGGTAAAAGAAGGGGATATTCTTCTTGGACTTGCTTCAAGTGGTATCCATTCAAATGGTTATTCATTGGTACGTCGTGTCTTTGCTGACTACACTGGTGATGAGGTGCTTCCAGAGCTTGAAGGCAAACAACTCAAGGATGTCCTTCTTGAGCCAACTCGTATCTATGTTAAAGCAGCTCTGCCATTGATCAAGGAAGAACTAGTTAACGGTATCGCCCACATCACGGGTGGTGGTTTTATCGAGAATGTTCCTCGTATGTTTGCGGATGATTTGGCTGCGGAAATCGATGAGGATAAGGTGCCTGTACTTCCGATTTTCAAGGCGCTTGAAAAATATGGTGACATCAAGCACGAAGAAATGTTTGAAATCTTCAACATGGGTGTCGGTCTTATGCTGGATGTTAACCCTGAAAATGTTGACCGTGTCAAAGAACTTTTGGACGAACCAGTCTATGAAATCGGTCGTATCATCAAGAAAGCAGACGATAGTGTGGTGATTAAATAAGTCACTAAATTTTATAAGAAAGGAGTGTTTAGTTAGTTTGCCTAACTGAACACGGGATTAAATTTCTAGGAAAAAAGATAAAACGACTTAGACGCAAGCGTCGTTGTTCGTTTTCCTATTTTTCTACGAAATTTTTCGGCAAGCCGAATCATCCCTTTGTATCGAATATGAAAATCGCTGTTTTTGCTTCTGGTAATGGTTCCAACTTTCAGGTCATAGCAGAGCAGTTTCAAGTTAGTTTTGTCTTTTCAGATCATCGTGATGCCTATGTTTTAGAGCGTGCTCAGAACTTAGCCATTCCAAGCTTCGCTTTTGAACTCAAAGAGTTTGAGAATAAGGCGGCTTACGAGCAAGCCGTCGTTGATTTGTTGGACAAACACGAGATTGACTTGGTCTGTCTGGCGGGCTACATGAAGATTGTCGGAGAAACCTTGCTCTCAGCCTATGAAGGGCGTATCATCAATATTCACCCAACCTATCTGCCTGAATTTCCAGGTGCTCACGGTATCAAGGATGCTTGGGAGGCAGGTGTTGACCAGTCTGGTGTGACCATCCATTGGGTGGACTCTGGTGTGGATACCGGTCAGGTCATCCAACAAGTGCACGTGCCACGCCTAGCAGATGATAGTCTAGAAAGCTTTGAAACCCGCATCCACGAAACCGAATACCAACTCTACCCAGCTGTCTTAGATAGCTTGGGCATAAAGAGAAAATAGTAAAATTTGTTATAATAAGCTAATGAAACTAGTGAAAAATTTAGAGATAGTAGAGTCTATTTTTGGTGATTGGGACGAGACCATAATCTGGTCGTGTGTCCAAGGTATTATGGGAGAAGTTTTTGTAGATAGTTTAGACCAACCAAAATCTTCTTTGGCAAAATTGGGAAGGAAATCATCTTTTGGTTTTCTAGCAGGTCAGCCTACTTTATTTCTACTAGAAGTTTGCTCTGGGGAGGATATTATCCTTGTTCCTCAGCATAAAGGATGGTCAGATTTGATTGAATCAACTTATGGTCAGAATGCTCATTCTTTTAAGCGTTATGCGACGAAAAAAGATACTTTGTTTGAGCGAAGTAGGTTAGAGAAGTTTGTTACTCAGTTGCCAAATGGTTTTGAATTACGTGCTATTGATGAGAAAGTTTACAACTCTTGCTTAGAAAAGGAATGGTCACAGGATTTAGTAGCAAATTACGCTACTTATCAGTACTATAAAAAACAAGGTATAGGTTATGTTGTATATTATCAGGGGAATATCATTGCAGGAGCTTCATCTTATTCAACCTATAAAAATGGGATTGAGATAGAAGTAGATACGCATCCAGATTTTCGTCGGCGTGGTTTAGCAACAATAGTTGCAGCTCAGTTAATACTAACTTGTTTAGATAAGGGAATTTATCCTAGCTGGGATGCTCATACAAGGACTTCATTGAATTTATCTGAAAAACTCGGTTATGAATTTTCTCATGAATACATAGCCTATGAAATAGATTGAAGTAAGAAAAGGAGAACTCATGACTAAACGTGCTTTAATCTCAGTTTCTGACAAATCAGGAATTATTGACTTTGCAAAAGAATTGAAAAACTTGGGTTGGGATATTATCTCAACTGGTGGGACTAAGGTTGCCCTTGATGATGCTGGTGTTGAGACCATTGCCATCGACGATGTGACTGGATTCCCAGAAATGATGGACGGTCGTGTTAAGACCCTCCACCCAAACATTCACGGTGGGCTTCTGGCTCGTCGCGACGCTGACAGCCACCTTCAGGCTGCTAAGGACAACAATATTGAGTTGATTGACCTCGTGGTTGTCAACCTCTATCCCTTCAAGGAGACCATCCTTCGCCCAGACGTGACCTACGATTTGGCGGTGGAAAATATCGACATCGGCGGTCCATCAATGCTTCGCTCAGCTGCTAAAAACCACGCTAGCGTAACCGTTGTGGTTGATTCAGCTGACTATGCCACTGTTTTGGGAGAATTGGCTGACGCTAGTCAGACGACATTTAAAACTCGTCAACGCTTGGCAGCTAAGGCCTTCCGTCATACGGCAGCCTACGACGCTTTGATTGCTGAGTACTTCACAGCTCAAGTGGGAGAGGCTAAGCCTGAAAAATTGACCATCACTTATGACCTTAAACAGGCTATGCGTTACGGAGAAAATCCACAGCAAGACGCTGATTTCTACCAAAAAGCCTTACCAACAGACTACTCAATCGCTTCAGCTAAACAGCTCAATGGAAAAGAATTGTCCTTCAATAATATCCGTGATGCTGATGCAGCAATCCGTATTATCCGCGATTTCAAAGACAGTCCAACGGTTGTTGCCCTCAAACACATGAACCCATGTGGTATCGGACAGGCTGATGATATTGAGACAGCTTGGGATTACGCTTATGAAGCTGATCCAGTTTCAATCTTTGGTGGAATTGTTGTCCTTAACCGTGAAGTTGACGCAGCGACAGCTGAGAAGATGCACCCTATCTTCTTGGAAATCATCATCGCACCATCATACTCAGAAGAAGCGCTAGCTATTCTCACAAATAAAAAGAAAAACTTGCGTATCCTTGAGTTGCCGTTTGATGCCCAAGCTGCCAGCGAAGTGGAAGCTGAGTACACTGGCGTAGTTGGTGGACTTTTGGTGCAAAACCAAGACGTTGTGGCTGAAAATCCATCTGACTGGCAAGTGGTGACAGACCGCCAGCCAACAGAACAAGAGGCGACTGCCCTTGAGTTTGCCTGGAAGGCTATCAAGTATGTTAAGTCTAACGGGATTATTATTACTAACGATCACATGACGCTTGGACTCGGTGCAGGTCAAACCAACCGTGTCGGCTCAGTCAAGATTGCTATCGAGCAGGCTAAGGACCACCTTGACGGTGCCGTTCTAGCATCAGATGCCTTCTTCCCATTTGCGGACAACATTGAAGAAATCGCTGCCGCAGGGATCAAAGCAATCATCCAACCAGGTGGTTCAGTTCGTGACCAAGAATCTATTGACGCCGCAAACAAACATGGCTTGACCATGATCTTCACAGGCGTGAGACATTTTAGACATTAAAAAATAGTAGTTTAGGTTTTCTTAAGTTAACTCAGGTATACTACGTATATCCTAAAAACTTTTCTTTTTATTAAACCTCCTAAGTACTCATCAAGGTGAGTACTTTTTTTGATATTTTGATTTAAATTTTCGAATAAGTTAATTGCAAGTGTTTGAGCACTTCATTATATTAATTCTATTTGGAGGTTTTTCTTGAATAAATGGTTAGTTAAGGCAAGTTCCTTAGTTGTTTTAGGTGGTATGGTTTTATCTGCGGGTTCCCGAGTTTTAGCGGATACTTATGTCCGTCCAATTGATAATGGTAGAATTACAACAGGTTTCAATGGTTATCCTGGACATTGTGGGGTGGATTATGCTGTTCCGACTGGAACGATTATTAGGGCAGTGGCAGATGGTACTGTGAAATTTGCAGGAGCTGGAGCCAACTTTTCTTGGATGACAGACTTAGCAGGAAATTGTGTCATGATTCAACATGCGGATGGAATGCATAGTGGTTACGCTCATATGTCACGTGTGGTGGCTAGGACTGGGGAAAAAGTCAAACAAGGAGATATCATCGGTTACGTAGGAGCAACTGGTATGGCGACGGGACCTCACCTTCATTTTGAATTTTTACCAGCTAACCCTAATTTTCAAAATGGTTTCCATGGACGTATCAATCCAACGTCACTAATTGCTAATGTTGCGACCTTTAGTGGAAAAACGCAAGCATCAGCTCCAAGCATTAAGCCATTACAATCAGCTCCTGTACAGAATCAATCTAGTAAATTAAAAGTGTATCGAGTAGATGAATTACAAAAGGTTAATGGTGTTTGGTTAGTCAAAAATAACACCCTAACGCCGACTGGGTTTGATTGGAACGATAATGGTATACCAGCATCAGAAATTGATGAGGTTGATGCTAATGGTAATTTGACAGCTGATCAGGTTCTTCAAAAAGGTGGTTACTTTATCTTTAATCCTAAAACTCTTAAGACTGTAGAAAAACCCATCCAAGGAACAGCTGGTTTAACTTGGGCTAAGACACGCTTTGCTAATGGTAGTTCAGTTTGGCTTCGCGTTGACAACAGTCAAGAACTGCTTTACAAATAGTTTGAGGTATTGATTCATTGTTTTAAATGACAGTTGTGTTACTAACTAAGTACAATTTCTTTAAACCGTCTGAAAATAATTTTATAGTCCAGTAAAGTGTGATATTATAGTCTCGGACTAATAAAAAGGAAATAGGAATTGAAGCAATGAAAATGAATAAAAAGGTACTATTGACATCGACAATGGCAGCTTCGCTATTATCAGTCGCAAGTGTTCAAGCACAAGAAACAGATACGACGTGGACAGCACGTACTGTTTCAGAGGTAAAGGCTGATTTGGTAAAGCAAGACAATAAATCATCATATACTGTGAAATATGGTGATACACTAAGCGTTATTTCAGAAGCAATGTCAATTGATATGAATGTCTTAGCAAAAATAAATAACATTGCAGATATCAATCTTATTTATCCTGAGACAACACTGACAGTAACTTACGATCAGAAGAGTCATACTGCCACTTCAATGAAAATAGAAACACCAGCAACAAATGCTGCTGGTCAAACAACAGCTACTGTGGATTTGAAAACCAATCAAGTTTCTGTTGCAGACCAAAAAGTTTCTCTCAATACAATTTCGGAAGGTATGACACCAGAAGCAGCAACAACGATTGTTTCGCCAATGAAGACATATTCTTCTGCGCCAGCTTTGAAATCAAAAGAAGTATTAGCACAAGAGCAAGCTGTTAGTCAAGCAGCAGCTAATGAACAGGTATCACCAGCTCCTGTGAAGTCGATTACTTCAGAAGTTCCAGCAGCTAAAGAGGAAGTTAAACCAACTCAGACGTCAGTCAGTCAGTCAACAACAGTATCACCAGCTTCTGTTGCCGCTGAAACACCAGCTCCAGTAGCTAAAGTAGCACCGGTAAGAACTGTAGCAGCCCCTAGAGTGGCAAGTGTTAAAGTAGTCACTCCTAAAGTAGAAACTGGTGCATCACCAGAGCATGTATCAGCTCCAGCAGTTCCTGTGACTACGACTTCACCAGCTACAGACAGTAAGTTACAAGCGACTGAAGTTAAGAGCGTTCCGGTAGCACAAAAAGCTCCAACAGCAACACCGGTAGCACAACCAGCTTCAACAACAAATGCAGTAGCTGCACATCCTGAAAATGCAGGGCTCCAACCTCATGTTGCAGCTTATAAAGAAAAAGTAGCGTCAACTTATGGAGTTAATGAATTCAGTACATACCGTGCGGGAGATCCAGGTGATCATGGTAAAGGTTTAGCAGTTGACTTTATTGTAGGTACTAATCAAGCACTTGGTAATAAAGTTGCACAGTACTCTACACAAAATATGGCAGCAAATAACATTTCATATGTTATCTGGCAACAAAAGTTTTACTCAAATACAAACAGTATTTATGGACCTGCTAATACTTGGAATGCAATGCCAGATCGTGGTGGCGTTACTGCCAACCACTATGACCACGTTCACGTATCATTTAACAAATAATATAAAAAAGGAAGCTATTTGGCTTCTTTTTTATATGCCTTGAATAGACTTTCAAGGTTCTTATATAATTTTTATTAAATTGAGGAGATTAAGCTATAAGTCTGAAACTACTTTCACGTTAACCGTGACTAAATCAAAACGTTAAAACTAAAATCTAAGTCCGTAAAGATTATTGAAAACGCTTTAAAAATAGATATAATAAGGTTTGTAGATATCTAAAATTAAAAAAGATAAGGAAGTGAGAATATGCCACATCTAAGTAAAGAAGCTTTTAAAAAGCAAATAAAAAATGGCATTATTGTGTCATGTCAAGCTTTGCCCGGGGAGCCTCTTTATACTGAAAGTGGAGGTGTTATGCCTCTTTTAGCTTTGGCAGCTCAAGAAGCAGGAGCGGTTGGTATAAGAGCCAATAGTGTCCGCGACATTAAGGAAATTCAAGAGGTTACTAATTTACCTATCATCGGCATTATTAAACGTGAATATCCTCCACAAGAACCATTTATCACTGCTACGATGACAGAGGTGGATCAATTAGCTAGTTTAGATATTGCAGTAATAGCCTTAGATTGTACACTTAGAGAGCGTCATGATGGTTTGAGTGTAGTTGAGTTTATTCAAAAGATAAAAAGGAAATATCCTGAACAGTTGTTAATGGCTGATATAAGTACTTTTGAAGAAGGCAAAAATGCTTTTGAAGCAGGAGTTGATTTTGTGGGTACAACTCTATCTGGATACACAGATTACAGCCGCCAAGAAGAAGGACCGGATATAGAACTCCTTAATAAGCTCTGTCAAGCCGGTATAGATGTGATTGCGGAAGGTAAAATTCATACTCCTAAGCAGGCTAATGAAATTAATCATATAGGTGTTGCAGGAATTGTAGTTGGTGGTGCTATCACTAGACCAAAAGAAATAGCGGAGCGTTTCATCTCAGGACTTAGTTAAAAGTGTTACTCAAAAATCAAAATCAAAATAAAAAAGGGGAATAGTTATGAGTATCAAAAAAAGTGTGATTGGTTTTTGCCTCGGAGCTGCAGCATTATCAATGTTTGCTTGTGTAGACAGTAGTCAATCTGTTATGGCTGCCGAGAAGGATAAAGTCGAAATTACGTGGTGGGCTTTTCCAACCTTTACTCAAGAAAAGGCTAAGGATGGAGTAGGTACTTATGAGAAAAAAGTCATCAAGGCTTTTGAAAAGAAAAATCCTAATATAAAAGTAAAACTAGAGACAATTGATTTCACATCTGGACCTGAAAAAATCACTACAGCGATTGAAGCAGGGACAGCACCTGATGTGCTTTTTGATGCACCAGGGCGAATTATTCAATATGGTAAAAATGGTAAATTAGCAGATTTGAATGATTTATTTACAGACCAATTTATTAAGGATGTCAATAATAAGAATATCATTCAAGCTTCTAAGTCTGGCGATAAAGCCTACATGTATCCAATAAGTTCTGCCCCATTTTATATGGCGTTCAATAAAAAAATGCTTAAAGATGCAGGAGTTTTGAAACTCGTAAAAGAAGGTTGGACTACTAGTGATTTTGAAAAAGTACTAAAAGCACTAAAAAATAAAGGCTATACACCAGGTTCATTCTTTGCAAACGGGCAAGGAGGAGATCAAGGACCACGTGCATTTTTTGCTAATCTTTATAGTGCTCCAATAACAGATAAAGAAGTAACAAAATATACCACTGACACTAAAAATTCTGTAAAATCAATGAAAAAAATAGTTGAATGGATTAAGAAAGGCTACTTGATGAATGGGTCTCAGTATGATGGCTCAGCTGACATTCAAAACTTTGCCAATGGACAAACTGCTTTCACTATCCTATGGGCTCCAGCTCAACCCAAAACTCAAGCAAAATTATTAGAGTCAAGTAAAGTGGATTACCTTGAAGTGCCATTCCCATCAGAAGATGGAAAACCAGATTTAGAATACCTTGTTAATGGTTTTGCGGTCTTTAATAATAAAGATGAAAACAAAGTAAAAGCCTCTAAGAAATTTATCACTTTTATTGCTGACGATAAAAAATGGGGACCAAAAGATGTTATACGTACAGGTGCTTTCCCAGTTAGAACATCATTTGGAGATCTTTATAAAGGTGATAAACGTATGATGAAGATTTCAAAATGGACTCAATATTATTCACCATATTACAACACTATCGATGGATTTTCTGAAATGAGAACCTTATGGTTCCCAATGGTTCAATCTGTATCCAATGGTGACGAAAAACCAGCAGATGCTTTGAAAGACTTTACTCAAAAAGCAAATGATACCATTAAAAAAGCAGCTAAATAATTAAGGAGACTCCTTTTCTATGGTCAATCACATATTGGGATAGAAGAGGAGTTTTTAGTCAAGTTAAGATGTAAAGGAGAGTACCGTATGCGTACTAATAAGTTAAAGATGAGGGAAACGATGATAGCTTATGCTTTTCTAGCACCTATTCTCTTATTTTTCTTAATTTTTGTTTTTGCACCGATGGTTATGGGCTTTGTCACTAGTTTTTTTAATTATTCTATGACACAGTTCACTTTTATTGGGTTAGCTAATTACAATCGTATGTTTCATGATTCTATTTTCATGAAATCCTTGATAAATACAGTAATCATTGTGATTGGCTCTGTGCCAGTAGTGGTTTTCTTCTCACTTTTTGTTGCTGCCAATACTTATGAAAAAAATGTTTTTTCACGCTCTTTCTACCGTTGTGTCTTCTTCTTGCCAGTAGTAACTGGTAGTGTTGCAGTTACAGTTGTTTGGAAATGGATTTATGACCCTATGTCCGGAATTTTAAATTACATCTTGAAATCAGGTCATGTCATTGAACAGAATATTAGCTGGCTTGGGGATAAGCACTGGGCATTGCTTGCTATTATTATTATTTTGCTAACGACCTCAGTTGGTCAACCTATTATTCTATATATTGCGGCGATGGGAAATATTGATAATTCTCTTTGCGAAGCTGCGCGTGTTGATGGAGCCAATGAAATGCAAGTTTTTTGGCAAATTAAATGGCCGAGTCTCTTACCAACTACACTCTATATTGCAGTTATAACAACAATTAATTCATTTCAATGTTTTGCCTTAATCCAGCTCCTAACATCTGGTGGACCAAATTATTCAACAAGCACTTTGATGTATTATCTTTATGAAAAAGCCTTTAAACTATCAGAATATGGCTATGCTAATACTATGGGAGTATTCCTAGCAGTAATGATTGCTTTAATAAGTTTTGCTCAATTTAAGATCTTAGGAAATGATGTGGAATATTAGGAGGAAAACATGAAAAAGAAAACATTCAGTGCTTATAACTTTTTAACGGCTCTTATCCTTTGTCTTTTGACAGTGCTTTTTATCTTTCCATTTTATTGGATTATGACAGGAGCTTTTAAATCTCAACCTGATACTATTATCATCCCCCCACAATGGTGGCCCAAAGCACCGACCTTAGAAAATTTTAAAGCTTTAACTGTACAAAACCCAGCTTTGAGATGGCTTTGGAATAGTGTCTTTATCTCAATTATGACAATGTTCCTAGTTTGCTGTACATCGTCAATGGCAGGCTATGTTTTAGCTAAGAAACGATTTTACGGTCAAAAAATATTGTTCTCCCTTTTTATTGCTGCTATGGCTTTACCTAAACAAGTTGTTTTAGTGCCATTAGTTAGAATTATCAATTTTATGGGGATACATGATACCTTATGGGCGGTTATTTTACCTCTTGTTGGTTGGCCTTTTGGGGTCTTCTTGATGAAACAGTTTTCTGAAAATATTCCAACAGAATTACTGGAATCAGCTAAAATTGATGGTTGTGGAGAGATTCGAACATTTATTAATGTAGCATTTCCAATTGTCAAACCTGGATTTGCTGCCCTAGCTATTTTCACATTTATCAATACTTGGAATGACTATTTTATGCAATTAGTTATGCTAACTTCTAGAAATAATCTGACCATTTCTCTTGGGGTAGCTACTATGCAGGCTGAAATGGCAACAAACTATGGCTTAATTATGGCAGGTGCAGCCTTAGCTGCTGTTCCTATTGTGACAGTATTCTTAGTTTTCCAAAAATCCTTTACTCAGGGGATTACAATGGGAGCTGTTAAAGGATAGGTAGGATTTATTATGATTTACGATCATTTATTGAATTTAACGCATTATAAAGATATTAATCCTAATTTAGATTTAGCGATTGATTATCTACTAAGTCATGATTTAAGGAATTTAGATATAGGCACCTATCATATTAGCCCAGAAGTGATACTCATGGTCCAATCAAATCAACTTAGTGAGTCATTTGATCATATTTTTGAATACCATAAAAAATACCTTGATATACATTATGTCATTGAAGGACATGAAGTTATCAAATTGGGAAAAGGTGATAAGGTAGAGGTGGAGGAATACTTAGGCGATATAGGATTTATCAAGTGCTCAGAAGAGACTTCTTTTGATTTGAGAGATAATTATATAGCCTTCTTTTTCCCAGAAGAAGCTCATCAGCCAAATGGTATGGGAAGTCTAGGTAATTATGTCAAAAAAGGGGTATTGAAAGTGTTAATGGCGTAAGAAATACAGGGAGTATATTGTGAAAAAAGCAAATCAATTAATAGCAGCGATTTTTGATGTTAACAACCCCTTTATGCAAGGTTGCAATGTTGTTTTTGATCTGGCATTACTAAACCTTCTCTTTATGATAACTTGCCTACCATTGGTAACTATTGGTGCTGCTAAAATTAGTTTGTATCGAACGTTGTGGCAAAAATTAGAAGGTGATCAGACAAATCTTTTAATATTGTATATAAAACACCTAAAAAAAGAGTGGTTCCAAGGTATGCTTTTAGGTTTGGTTGAACTAAGTATTTTGGTTGTGATCATATTTGATTTAACAATTCTTCATTATCAAATAGGTTTCATTGTGTCTTTCTTGAAGATAACTTGTTACGCCTTTTTGTTATTGACTGTGATGACGAGCATATACCTATTTCCTATGGCTGCCCGCTACGAAATGTCTCTTTTAGATACCGTGAAAAAGAGCTTTATAATGGCATGTTTAAACTTGAAATGGACTGGTGTATTGATGTTTTTATTAATCATGACTTGGTTTATTATGGTGCAGTCTAGTCTCTTATTTATGCTTACAGTGTCAGCTATATTTATTTTTGCTTATACCGCCTTTGCTTACTTTAAAATTATTATTTTACAAAAACAATTTGCCTATTTCAGCAAACAACAAGGAGATTATCAATGAAAGATTTACAAAAATATCAAGGAATTATTCCTGCATTTTATGCTTGCTATGATGATAAGGGTGATATTTGTCCCGAACGAGTAAAAGCCCTGACCAATTATTTTATTGATAAAGGTGTTCAAGGACTTTATGTTAATGGTTCATCCGGAGAATGTATTTACCAAAGTGTAGCAGATCGTAAACTTGTACTGGAAAATGTTATGTCCGTTGCTAAGGGTAAACTAACAGTAATAGCGCATGTGGCATGTAATAATACTAAGGATAGCGTAGAGTTGGCTATGCATGCTGAAGCTATAGGTGTTGATGCTATTGCAGCAATTCCACCAATTTATTTTCGATTACCAGAGTATGCCATAGCAGATTATTGGAATACTATTAGTCAAGCAGCACCACAAACTGATTTTATTATTTACAATATTCCTCAATTGGCAGGGGTTGCTTTGACATCGGATTTATATCGAAAAATGTTACAAAATCCGCAAGTAATTGGTGTTAAAAATTCTTCCATGCCAGTTCAAGACATTCAGAATTTTGTGGCTATTGGAGGAGAAAATCATATTGTTTTTAATGGTCCAGATGAACAATTTTTGGGTGGTCGTCTCATGGGAGCCGCTGCAGGTATTGGTGGTACCTATGGCGTAATGCCAGAATTATACTTGACTTTAAATCAGTTAATTGTTGATAAAGATTTAGAAAAAGCGCGTGAACTTCAATTTACAATTAACGATATTATCACAAAGCTTTGTTCGGGTCATGGTAATATGTATGCTGTGATCAAAGCTGTATTGGAAATCAATGAGCAACTAACTATAGGTTCCGTTCGGTTACCTTTAGCATCTGTAACAGAAGAAGATAAACCTATTATTAAAGAGGCAGCAGAAATGATTAGACATGCTAAAAAACAGTTTTGTTAAAGTGAGGTAGATAATTATGACCAGAACAGTAGCAATTGATATTGGCGGTACAATGATTAAGCATGGCATTGTGGATAATTTAGGTTGTATTGTTGAGGCAAGTGAGCTTGCCACAGAAGCCTACAAAGGTGGTCCAGGCATTTTACAAAAAGTTTGTCAAATTATCGATAACTATCTAGCAGAAGGGAGCATTGATGGAATTGCTATCTCATCTGCTGGCATGGTAGATCCAGATGAAGGATGTATATTTTACTCTGGTCCTCAAATTCCAAACTATGCTGGGACACAATTTAAGAAAGTTTTAGAAGACACTTATCAAGTACGCACAGAAATTGAAAATGATGTTAATTGTGCAGGATTAGCTGAAGCTGTCTCAGGTAGTGCCAAAGATAGTTCAATAGCGCTTTGTCTTACTATTGGAACAGGTATTGGTGGTTGTCTGATTATTGATAAAACAGTTTTTCATGGCTTTAGTAATTCTGCTTGTGAAGTTGGCTATATGCACCTTTCAGATGGTGATTTTCAAGATTTAGCCTCTACAACTGCACTGATTGCTGATGTTGCCAAAGCGCATGGAGATGAAATTAGCCGATGGGATGGACGTCGTATTTTTCAGGAGGCTAAAAAAGGCAATGAAAAATGTATTGCAAGTATAGACCGTATGATAAACTACCTTGGCCAAGGAATCGCTAATATGGTTTATGTGGTAAATCCTGAAAAAGTTGTTTTAGGTGGTGGAATCATGGCTCAAAAAGATTATTTACAAGATAAACTTAGTGAATCTTTGAAACGAAATCTTGTGACAAGTCTTGCTGAAAAAACAGCAATAGTCTTTGCACAACACGAAAACCAAGCTGGTATGCTAGGAGCTTACTACCATTTTAAAAACAGGGGGTGACGGGTATATGATTGAAACAATGTCGCTAGATGACATGAGAGAATACCTAGGTCAAGACCAAATTCCCGAGGATTTTGATGACTTCTGGAAAAAACAAACAATGAAATATCAAGGGAATATTGAGTATCGTCTAGACAAAAAAGATTTCAATATTACTTTTGCACAAGCTTATGATCTTCATTTTAAAGGCAGCAATAACTCTATTGTCTATGCCAAATGTTTATTCCCTAAAACAAATAAACCCTATCCTGTAGTTTTTTATTTTCATGGTTACCAAAACCAAAGTCCTGACTGGAGTGACCAACTTAATTATGTAGCAGCAGGTTACGGCGTTGTTTCAATGGATGTTCGAGGTCAAGCTGGACAGTCTCAAGACAAGGGGCATTTTGATGGCATTACAGTTAAGGGCCAGATTGTGCGAGGAATGATCTCAGGACCAAATCATCTTTTTTATAAAGACATTTATCTTGATGTTTTCCAATTGATTGATATCATTGCTACATTAGAGAGTGTTGATAGTAATCAACTTTATAGTTATGGCTGGTCTCAAGGTGGAGCACTTGCTTTGATAGCTGCAGCTCTTAATCCCAAAATCGTCAAGACCGTTGCTGTTTACCCATTTTTGTCAGACTTTAGACGAGTATTAGATTTAGGGGGTGTCAGTGAGCCCTATGATGAACTCTTCCGCTATTTTAAATATAGTGATCCTTTTCATAAAACAGAGAATAATGTGTTAAAAACTTTGGCTTATATTGATGTTAAAAATTTTGCACATAGGATTTCTTGCCCCGTTGTTTTACTAACAGCCTTAAAAGATGATATTTGTCCTCCATCAACTCAATTTGCCATTTTTAATCGTCTGACATCAACTAAAAAGCATCTTTTATTACCAGATTATGGACATGATCCAATGACAGTGCAAGTAAAAGACCATATTTTTGATCAACTGACAGGAAGTCAATTTACAAAGCAAAAAATCGAGTAGATTATTTCTACTCGATTTTCATTTAGCGTTGAATAATGGTTTCTCTAAAAATTCGCTCTTTTTCTATTTTATTAATATCTAAAAATTGTGCATAGATAATATCTACCATGATTAACATTGGGATCTGAGGCGAAATTCTATTGCCGTAGTCTAAATGCCTAGCAGAAGCCACCTGAATAATCTTGTCAAAAGCATAGTCAATTGTGTGAGGTTGTTTTGTAAATAGAACGGTTTTAGCTCCGTGACAACTTGCGATTTTTAAGGCACCAATAACAGAGTTGGTGTTCCCAGAAAGTGAGAAGGCAATGACGAGGCATCTATCATTAACAATACTATTAGTCCATGAGAAACTATCTGTATCATCCAGAGCCTCACAAATCACTCCCAGCCTCATAAGGCGTATTTTAAATTCTTTAGCTACTAGCGATGAGCTCCCTTTGCCATAAAAATAAACACGATCAGCTTGCTCAATCATATGTGATACTTCTAGAAGCTGTTCTTCATCAATAATATCAGCAGATTTAGAAATCATCTCTTGATAATTCATAAATACTTTCTTAGTGTTGTCATTTTGAAGACCGTATAATTGTTGACTGATGGTCTCATGGCTTTTTAAATATTCAAAAACAAATTCACGATAGCCTTTAAACCCACATTTTTTAGCAAAACGCGTTAAGGCTGCTTGTGAAATGTGTAGTTGCTTAGTGACAATGGTAGAAGCAAGAGCGTCTTTTGAAATGGGCTGCCCCATAAAATAACAAGCAATTTCACGTTCTAAATCAGTCATTAAATCAAGAGCAGACTCAATTTGGTCATAAATAGTCATAATACACGGTCCTCTCCTCTTTAAGAAAGCGCTTAATATATTCAGTATAACATAAAGTTAGTGAGGGACCAAACTAAGTTCTAAGAAACAGCAATGATAAGTTTTAAATAGCAATATGAAGGATCAATAACATAATATATGTTAAGTATATATTATGATATAAATTTTTCCAAAAAGCTGTAATAAAAAAAATAAAAGCGAACAAATGTGTTATAATTTTATAAATGATACGTTTTTATTGAAAATTTCTTTTTATATTATTTAATAGGAGTTATTCTGATATGAAATTGCTTGTTGTTGGTTCTGGTGGTCGTGAGCATGCGATTGCTAAGAAGTTGTTAGCGTCTAAGGATGTGGATCAGGTTTTTGTGGCACCTGGTAATGATGGTATGACCTTGGATGGTCTAGACTTGGTAAATATCGGAATTTCCGAACATTCTAGACTGATTGACTTTGTTAAGGAGAATGAGATTGCTTGGACCCTTATTGGTCCTGATGATGCGCTAGCAGCTGGTATCGTTGATGGTTTTAATAGTGCTGGACTCAGAGCATTTGGTCCAACCAAGGCAGCCGCGGAGCTAGAGTGGTCAAAAGACTTTGCCAAGGAAATCATGGTCAAATACAATGTTCCAACAGCAGCCTATGGCACATTTTCAGATTTTGAAAAAGCTAAAGCCTACATCGAAGAGCAGGGCGCACCAATCGTGGTCAAGGCTGACGGATTGGCGTTAGGCAAGGGCGTGGTCGTGGCTGAAACCGTTGAGCAGGCGGTAGAGGCGGCGCAAGAGATGCTTTTGGACAACAAGTTTGGCGACTCGGGTGCGCGCGTGGTTATCGAGGAATTCTTGGATGGTGAAGAGTTCTCCCTTTTCGCCTTCGCTAATGGCGATAAGTTCTACATCATGCCGACAGCTCAGGATCACAAGCGTGCCTATGATGGTGACAAGGGGCTAAATACCGGTGGTATGGGTGCCTATGCGCCAGTTCCCCACCTGCCTCAGAGCGTGGTGGATACAGCAGTTGAGACTATCGTTAAGCCTGTCCTTGAAGGCATGATTGCCGAAGGGCGTCCTTATCTAGGTGTCCTCTATGCTGGGCTTATCCTGACGGCTGATGGCCCTAAGGTTATCGAGTTCAACTCACGTTTTGGTGACCCTGAAACTCAGATTATCCTCCCTCGCCTGACTTCCGATTTCGCTCAGAACATCGACGACATCATGATGGGCATCGAGCCTTACATCACTTGGCAGAAGGACGGCGTGACTCTGGGCGTTGTCGTTGCCTCAGAAGGCTATCCGCTCGATTACGAGAAAGGTGTGCCACTGCCTGAAAAGACCGACGGCGACATCATCACCTACTATGCGGGAGCTAAGTTTGCGGAAAATAGCAAAGCACTGCTCTCAAACGGAGGACGTGTCTACATGCTTGTCACCACAGAAGACAGCGTCAAAGCAGGGCAGGACAAAATCTATACCCAACTCGCCCAACAAGACACAACAGGCCTCTTCTACCGAAACGACATCGGAAGCAAAGCTATTAAGGAATAAGACTACTCATTCAAATATTAGCGTCAGCAAAGCGACCGAAGGTCGCTCCAAAAAGAAAGAAGAAAGGAACTGAACACGGAACTAATTTTCTAGTGAAAAAGATAAATCTTCCTAGATGCTAAAGCATCTTCGTCAGATTTCTGCGTCGTAGGCGTCTGCTGCTAAAGCACCTAGTCGCCCTGACGTGGGTACGTCTTCGAAATCAAAGATTTCGGACTTACCGCATATTTTTCTACGAAAATTTTCGACAAGTCGAAACGTCCCTTTGTATCTTAATATTATGCAACCAATTATTTCTATTATCATGGGTTCCAAATCCGACTGGACAACCATGCAAAAAACGGCTGAAGTTCTAGATAACTTTGGCATTGCTTACGAGAAGAAAGTCGTCTCTGCCCACCGTACGCCAGACCTCATGTTCAAGCATGCTGAGGAGGCGCGTGGTCGTGGTATCAAGATTATCATCGCTGGAGCAGGTGGAGCAGCCCACTTGCCGGGTATGGTAGCAGCTAAAACAACCCTGCCTGTTATCGGTGTGCCTGTCAAATCACGTGCCCTCTCAGGTTTGGATTCGCTCTACTCTATTGTGCAGATGCCTGGTGGTGTGCCTGTGGCGACCATGGCTATCGGAGAAGCAGGAGCGACTAACGCTGCCCTGACAGCCCTCCGTATCCTCTCTATCGAGGATCAAAATCTGGCTGATGCGCTAGCTCATTTCCATGAGGAACAAGGAAAAATCGCAGAGGAGTCAAGCAATGAACTCATTTAAGACCATTGGGATTATTGGTGGTGGTCAGCTGGGGCAGATGATGGCGATTGCGGCTATCTACATGGGCCACAAGGTCATTACGCTGGATCCAGCTAGCGACTGCCCTGCCTCCCGCGTTAGCGAGGTGATTGTGGCACCTTACGATGATGTTGAGGCTTTGGGAACATTAGCTGCGCGTTGCGATGTTTTGACCTATGAGTTTGAGAATGTCGATGCCGATGGTCTGGATGCCGTTGTGTCAGCTGGTCAGCTACCGCAGGGGACTGATCTGCTCCGCATTTCTCAAAACCGTATCTTTGAAAAAGACTTTCTGGCAAATAAGGCTGGCGTGACTGTCGCTCCCTATAAGGTGGTGACATCTAGCCTTGACCTAGAGGGGCTTGACTTGACCAAGACCTATGTCCTCAAGACAGCGACAGGTGGTTATGACGGTCATGGGCAAAAGGTTATCCGCTCAGCAGAAGACCTGCCAGAGGCGCAGCAATTAGCCAACTCAGCTCAGTGTGTCTTGGAAGAGTTTGTCAACTTCGACCTTGAAATATCAGTCATCGTGTCTGGAAATGGTCAGGATGTGACGGTCTTTCCCGTTCAGGAAAATATCCACCGCAACAATATCCTGTCAAAAACCATCGTACCAGCTCGCATCTCAGACCAACTAGCTGACAAGGCTAAGGAAATGGCTGTGCAGATTGCCAAGAAACTCCAGCTATCAGGAACCCTCTGTGTGGAAATGTTTGCGACCGCAGATGACATCATCGTCAATGAAATTGCCCCACGTCCCCACAACTCAGGGCACTACTCTATCGAAGCCTGCGACTTTTCACAGTTTGACACCCACATCTTGGGCGTACTGGGCGCACCGCTTCCGCCAATCAAACTCCATGCTCCAGCCGTTATGTTCAATGTCCTAGGACAACATGTCCAGCAGGCAATTGACCATGTTGCCCAAAACCCTAGCGCCCACCTCCACATGTATGGTAAACTAGAAGCAAAACATAACCGCAAAATGGGACACGTGACGGTGTTTAGCGATGTACCTGATGAGGTGGAAGAGTTTGAAGAAAGGATGGATTTCTAAGGAGGTTTATGGAATTTTAGGGGGGAGAATGATTTTGAAGGGAGTGTTGTCAGATGAATAGAATAATAAACAGGGATATTTTACCTAGAATTTCAAAGATTTCTAAAAATAATAAAGAGAAAGATTTACTATCTATAGCTTATATTACTTGGCTAATCTTTATAATATTTGCTTTGGGAGTAGTTACAGTTAATGATTTAAAACCGATGTTTAATCAATTAATAGTAAACCTCTTAAATATTTATTATTATATGGAAGCCTTCATATTGGGTATGGACAGCTATTTACAATATAACCTTCCATACAGTTTTGATTTTTGGAGTATTTTTGTAGAGGCTATAAATTTATTTGTAAAAGTATTTTTAATTGCTTTTATTCCTTCTGTTATTAGAAAAGTATTGAAAAAAGAAAGTTTTTTCAATGAAGTTGTTATTTTACTAGGAGCGATTGTTACTATAATTGTAAGTTTCCATTTATATTTAGAGATATTGATAGTAGTGGGACTAATACTTTTATTAATTGCTTTTGTTTCAATAGGTAAGAATCGTGTTTATAATTTTGTTCAAAATTTAAACTACTTTGAAGAAGTGATTTGGAATTATTTTGAAGAAAATCCGGTTAAAATAAAAGAAAAATCATTGATTATTAAATTTTTACTTACTATTTCTTTTGTTTTTGTAATTGATTTTGCAATGGTTAGATTGTTGAATTTTAATATAAAATTTTCTACAATATTAGCTTGTTCTGCTATTTTATTAGCATGGTTATACCAAAATAAGTCTGTTACAGAACCCTTCCTATTAAAAAAGTTAGTTATCTATTTTATTTTTTTCATTGCCACTTTAATTGGTAATTTAAAAAATGAGTTGTCAATCTTAGAAACACCATTACTTTTTATTAGTATATTTTTTACTATGGATAGAATTATTGCTCTATCTAAAGAAATGCGTGATTTGATTATATCTAAGAGTATTTTATTTTATTATGATCATGAAAATATAAAGCCATCAATATTACTTAGTGAGATAAAAGAAATTAAGTATCTTGAAAATGTAGATATTGGAGAACTTGAACTTGTTAGGCAAATGGTAATTAGGTTGCGTCTAGAGTTAGAGGAAGAATTTTTGATTTTATCAGATATATATATGAAAAATGGCTATGAAAAATATATACAATTTGTTCAAGGAAATGTTTATTTTATCAACTTAGAATTGGATAAAATTCCCAACTACACTAACTTGAAATTAATACTAGAATCAATATTTGATCATAATAATCAAAAGATATTTATACCTAAACTTTATGAGGAATACATATACATCTTAATTTCTTTAGGAGAAGTTGAAAAAGCTAAAGAAATATTAAAAGAAGTGTCGGATTATTTAACTGAAGAATCTTTGAATTATTTTGAAAAAGAATATGATAAAGCTAAGGGTAGTAATTAGAATTTTTTAAAGGAGTAAAACAAAATGATCGAACGTTATTCACGCCCTGAGATGGCGGCAATTTGGACAGAGGAAAATAAATACCGTGCTTGGTTGGAGGTCGAGATTTTGGCTGACGAGGCATGGGCTGAGTTGGGTGAGATTCCTAAGGAGGATGTGGCTAAGATTCGTGAGAAGGCGGATTTTGACATTGACCGCATTCTTGAGATTGAGCAGGACACGCGTCACGATGTGGTGGCTTTCACTCGTGCGGTTTCTGAGACGCTTGGTGAGGAGCGCAAGTGGGTGCACTACGGTTTGACGTCGACTGACGTGGTGGACACTGCCTACGGTTACCTCTACAAGCAGGCTAACGATATTATCCGTCGTGACCTTGAGAATTTCACAAATATTGTGGCTGATAAGGCTAAGGAGCACAAGTTCACCATCATGATGGGTCGTACCCACGGTGTTCACGCTGAGCCAACGACTTTCGGTCTTAAGTTGGCGACCTGGTACAGCGAGATGAAACGTAATATTGAGCGTTTTGAACATGCTGCCGCAGGTGTGGAAGCTGGTAAGATTTCAGGTGCCGTTGGTAACTTTGCTAACATTCCTCCATTTGTGGAACAATATGTTTGTGACAAATTGGGCATCCGTCCGCAAGAGATTTCAACACAGGTTCTTCCACGTGACCTCCACGCAGAATATTTTGCAGTGCTTGCAAGCATTGCAACTTCTATCGAACGTATGGCGACAGAGATTCGTGGTCTGCAAAAATCAGAACAACGTGAAGTTGAAGAATTCTTTGCCAAAGGTCAGAAAGGTAGCTCTGCTATGCCTCACAAACGCAACCCAATCGGTTCAGAGAACATGACTGGGCTAGCGCGCGTGATTCGTGGTCACATGGTGACGGCTTATGAGAACGTGGCACTTTGGCACGAGCGTGATATTTCGCACTCATCTGCTGAGCGTATCATCACACCTGACACAACGATCTTGATTGACTACATGCTCAACCGTTTTGGCAATATCGTTAAGAACTTGACTGTCTTCCCGGAAAATATGATGCGCAATATGGAATCAACTTTTGGTTTGATTTATAGTCAACGTGTTATGCTCAAATTGATTGAAAAAGGAATGACACGAGAAGAAGCTTATGACTTAGTTCAACCTAAGACAGCTTATTCCTGGGACAATCAAGTGGATTTCAAACCACTTTTAGAAGAAGACACCAAAGTTACCTCTTGTCTTACACAGGAAGAAATTGATGAACTATTTAATCCGATTTATTACACAAAACGTGTTGATGATATTTTTGAAAGACTAGGATTAGAAAAATAAGAAAATTCCATTACTGGTTAACGTTTTTTTAACCAGTAATGGAATTTTTATTGATTTAAAAGGAATTAATATTAAAAAACATACTTAAAATGAGTTTATTATGATAATATATAATAAGAAGAAAAATTTAGGAGTTAGTTTTTAAAGGAAAATGTTAAAACATTTTGGTAGTAAAGTAAGAAATTTGAGAGTAACTAGAAATATTACTCGCGAAGATTTTTGTGGTGATGAAACTGAGTTATCTGTAAGACAATTAGCTAGGATTGAAAGTGGACAGTCAATTCCAAACTTGACTAAAGCTCACTACATAGCTAAACAATTGAATGTAAAATTGGATATTTTAACAGGAGGAGAGAGCTTAGAATTACCTAAACGGTATAAAGAGTTGAAGTATTTGATTTTAAGAATTCCAACTTATGCAGATGCTGAACGATTAAAATTAAGAGAATGTCAGTTTGATCATATTTTCGAAGAATTCTATGATAATCTTCCAGAAGACGAGTGCTTAGCAATTGACAGTTTACAAGCTAAATTTGAAGTCTATCAAACAGGAGACATTAATTTTGGTGTGGAGGTTTTATGCGAATGCTTTGATAAAGTAAAATATAAAGAAAAATATACTCTTAATGATTTGATTATCATAGATTTGTTTTTAACTTGTGCAGTTGTATCTAAATTTAACAATAGAGCATTTACTAAAGAAGTATTTCAAACTATATGTAAAACTTTGATAAGTCAGAACCACAAACTTACAGCAGAAGATTTGTTTTGGTTTAATCATGTACTCCTGAATTGTGTATTTGTTGGACTTTGTTTAAATAGTGAAGAGTGTCTTGCAGAAATGTTAGAAGTTAGCCGACAAACGATGGTGTCAACACATGATTTTCATAAAATGCCTTTATATTTTATGTACCAATGGAAATACTTCATTACAATTGACAATGATATAAAGTCTGCAGAAAATGCTTACCAACAATCAATTATGTTTTCAAAAATGATTGATGACAAGCATCTAATTAAAAAATTAGAATTGGAGTGGCAAGAAGATATAACAGGACATTGATGTCCTGTGACTCTGAGGTCTAAAAATTTATAATAAACGTACAAAATATTATTTAGGAGTTTATTATAGTGATTAAAAAATGTTTTTTAATAGTATTACTTGTTCTATTATCAAATTTAGGTTCATTTGATTTGTTTTTAGGAATGGGTTGGTGGAATATGGGCTAAGTAAGCTGTTCTGTGATTTCTTGAGGTTGGATTAACTATAAGATCAGTTTATTCTTCCTTTAAATAAGGGAGATACTAATACACCAACTTAGTTCTTAACTTTTCCTATACAAATGTTATAATAATATCATGACAAGATTTTTAGATAGTGATGCAATGGGTGACGAAGAATTGGTAGAACGTACACTTCGTCCGCAGTATTTAAGAGAGTATATTGGACAAGATAAGGTTAAAGATCAGCTAAAAATATTTATTGAAGCTGCTAAATTGCGTGATGAGTCATTGGATCATGTGTTATTATTTGGCCCTCCTGGTTTAGGGAAAACAACCATGGCATTTGTAATTGCTAATGAGTTGGGTGTCAATCTCAAACAAACATCAGGTCCCGCAATTGAAAAATCAGGGGATTTAGTAGCCATTTTAAATGATTTAGAACCAGGTGATGTTCTTTTTATTGATGAAATTCATCGTATGCCGATGGCGGTTGAAGAGGTACTTTATAGTGCAATGGAAGACTTCTATATTGACATTATGATCGGTGCAGGAGAAACTAGTAGAAGTGTTCATCTAGATTTGCCGCCCTTTACCTTAATTGGTGCAACGACACGTGCAGGTATGTTATCTAATCCCTTACGTGCTCGCTTTGGTATTACAGGGCATATGGAGTATTATGAAGAAAATGATTTGACAGAAATTATTGAGCGTACAGCAGACATTTTTGAAATGAAAATTACTTATGAAGCTGCTTCTGAATTAGCGCGTCGCAGTCGTGGAACGCCACGTATCGCTAACCGTTTATTGAAACGTGTTCGAGATTATGCTCAAATCATGGGAGATGGTTTGATAGATGACAATATTACAGATAAAGCATTAACGATGTTAGATGTTGATCACGAGGGGCTTGATTACGTCGATCAAAAAATCTTAAGAACCATGATTGAAATGTATAATGGAGGTCCTGTTGGTTTAGGAACTCTATCCGTTAATATTGCTGAAGAACGAGATACTGTTGAAGACATGTACGAACCTTATTTAATTCAAAAAGGTTTTATTATGCGTACCCGTACCGGTCGTGTAGCTACGGTTAAGGCATATGAACATTTAGGTTATCAGCGATTTGATAAATAAAACATAAGTCATTTTAAGGCTAGAGTATCTAGTCTTAATTTTTTAATTTTCATGCAATGTTAAGTATTAGATATGTTGTAGTTATTCTTTGAGCAGTTAAACGTATTATAAGTACCTTTTTTCTGTTATAATAGACCAAAAGGAGTTTGCTATGAAGAAAGTCTGTTTTGTTTGTCTTGGAAATATCTGCCGTAGCCCGATGGCTGAGTTTGTTATGGCGAATTTAGATAAGGAGGATAGCCTCTTGGTTGAGAGTCGTGCGACTTCAACATGGGAGCATGGAAATCCTATACATAGGGGAACGCAAGCGATTTTGCAGCGTTATCAAATTCCTTACATTAACGATAAAGGGTCACAACCTATTTCTAAAGACGATTTAGCATATTTTGATTATATCATCGGTATGGATGAGCAAAATGTCAAGGATTTAAAAGCTCTATCACAAGGAACCTATGATGATAAGATTAGTCTTTTTTGTGATGGTGGTGTTCCTGATCCATGGTATACTGGTGATTTTGAGGAAACCTATCGTCTAGTCAATGATGGCTGTAAACAGTGGTTAACGCTAATAAATAATAGTAGAGATTAAGTAGAAATGAAGAATTTTAAAATAACACGAACTCATCTAGAAATATTATCTTTGATAATTATTGTTGTTTTTGGTTTATCAGTATTTACCTTAACGACTTCTAGTCAAGGAGTCTTTAGCTATGATGGCGGCAAGATAAAATATGTGGGCTCTATTGTTAATCACCATATGACTGGTAAAGGTAAATTAACCTATGAGAATGGGGATTACTATAAGGGCGATTTTGTAAATGGAGTCTTTGAAGGGAAAGGAACATTTGTTTCAGTTCATGGCTGGTCTTATACAGGTGACTTTAAAAAAGGTCAACCTGATGGACAAGGTCGCCTCAATGCTAAAAATAAGAAAGTCTATAAGGGGACATTTAAACAGGGGATTTATCAAAAATGAGAATAAAATGGTTTTCTTTGGTACGTATAACAGGACTACTACTTGTTTTACTTTACCATTTCTTTAAGAATAGTTTTCCAGGAGGATTTGTTGGCGTTGACATCTTCTTTACATTTTCTGGTTTTCTGATTACGGCCTTATTGATTGATGAATTTTCTAAAACGAAAAAAATTGATTTTGTTAGTTTTTGTCGTAGACGTTTTTACCGTATTTTCCCACCATTAGTATTGATGGTTTTGGTGACAATACCTTTTGTATTTCTGGTTAAAAGCGATTTTAGAGCAAGTATTGGCTCTCAAATTATGACTGCTTTAGGTTTTACCAGCAACTTTTACGAAATCTTGACTGGTGGTAACTACGAAAGTCAATTTATCCCTCACTTATTTGTGCATACCTGGAGTCTTTCTATTGAAGTCCATTTTTATGTTTTATGGGGCTTAACGGTATGGCTCTTATCGAAAAGATCAAAAGATCAAAAGCAATTGAGGGGGACTTTGTTCCTTATTTCCATGGGAATTTTTGGAGTCAGCTTCCTTACCATGTTTGTTAGAGCCTTTTTCGTTGATAATTTTTCAACGATATATTTCTCTACATTATCACATATATTTCCGTTCTTTTTAGGAGCGATGGTGGCTACAATATCTGGTATTCGAGAGATTACCGGACGATTCAAGAAAAATATCAAAAATCTGACTTTGAAGCATAATTTAATCATGATGGGTAGTGCTTTTGCTGGTCTAATGATTTTAACTTTTGCACTTGATTTTGATAATCGGCTAACATATCTTTTTGGTTTTGTATTGTCTAGCATTTTTGCTAGTGTAATGATTTACAATGCACGTATTTTACACGAGCATACACCAGATATTTCAGAACCTTTTGTGATTACTTATCTTGCTGATATCAGTTACGGTATGTACCTTTTTCATTGGCCATTTTATATTATTTTTAGTCGTTTATCCCCAAACTGGATAGCTGTTATTTTGACAGTAGTATTATCAGCAGTCTTCTCAACATTATCATTTTATATCATTGAACCTTTTATTTTAGGTAGAAAACCTAAATTCCTTGATTATGAATTTGACTTGTTGCCTTACAAAAAGTGGTTATTTAGTATCGGAGGGGTACTAACTCTTATTACTGTAGTGACAATGTTGACAGCTCCAAGTATAGGTAGTTTTGAGACAGAATTATTGCAGAATTCGTTACAACAAGCTAGAACAAATACTAACCGAACACATACACTAGCCGCAGGGGATGCAGGTGCTCTTAGTGATGTGACAGTAATCGGAGATTCAGTTGCCTTAAGGTCAAGTGCTGCTTTTAATAAATTGTTACCAGAAGTACAATTAGATGCTGCGGTGAGTCGTAATTTTAGTAAATCATTTGATATTTTTGAAAACCGTATTCAAAATAAAGCCTTGTCCAAAATTGTTGTTTTGGCAGTTGGTGTGAATTCATTAGATAACTACAAGACAGACTTGAGCCAATTTATTAAATCTTTGCCTAAGGGACACCGTTTGATTATAGTAACACCTTATAATGCTAAAAATATGAGTCAAGTTACGACAGTGCGTGATTATGAACTCTCGCTAATGAAAAAATATAATTACATAACGGTTGCTGACTGGTATAAGGTTGCGACAGAACATCCAGAAATCTGGGGAAATACAGATGGTGTGCATTATAGTGATAGCGATACTACAGGGGCTGATTTATATGTTAGTAACGTCAAAAAAGCTATTCAAAAATCAGCTCAACGAGCTGCAAAATAAACAAGTCCGAGTCATGTACTCGGCTTTTTTTGTGAAAACGAATAATAGATATCTCCGTTTATGGTGATAAAAATGAAATCGATAGGCTTTAATCTGAAAATTAGTAATGAAAAAACAAATATAATTAAAGCGCTTTCAAGAAATATTTCCGAAAGATTGAAAAAAAGTTCACAAAAAAGTTGTGAAACTATTTACAAAGTTTTTAAATATGCTATAATAATCTCGTAAACAAATTTGTGAAACATTTAACAAATCAAAAGGAGTCTCAAATGACTGAAAAAACTAAAGCAGTAGAAACTACAGATGTTGCTCTTGCAATTGATACATTGGTTCAAAATGGTTTAAAAGCACTTGATGAGATGCGTCAACTTAATCAAGAACAAGTTGATTATATTGTAGCTAAAGCTTCTGTTGCAGCCTTGGATGCCCATGGAGAACTTGCTCTTCATGCAGTAGAAGAAACTGGTCGTGGTGTCTTTGAAGATAAAGCGACAAAAAATTTATTTGCATGTGAACACGTCGTTAACAACATGCGTCATACAAAGACAGTGGGAGTTATTGAAGAAGACGATGTCACAGGCTTGACATTAATTGCTGAACCAGTGGGAGTTGTCTGTGGTATCACGCCAACAACCAACCCAACTTCAACTGCTATTTTCAAGTCATTAATCTCTCTTAAAACACGTAATCCAATTATTTTTGCCTTCCACCCATCAGCACAAGAATCATCAGCACATGCAGCACGTATTGTTCGTGATGCTGCTATTGCTGCTGGAGCTCCTGAAAATTGTGTCCAATGGATTGAACAACCATCAATTGATGCAACTAATGCTTTGATGAACCATGATGGTATTGCCACTATCCTTGCGACAGGTGGTAATGCGATGGTTAAAGCTGCCTACTCATGTGGGAAACCTGCCCTTGGTGTAGGTGCTGGGAATGTTCCAGCTTATGTTGAAAAATCAGCTAATATCCGACAAGCCGCTCACGATATTGTTATGTCTAAATCATTTGATAACGGTATGGTATGTGCATCAGAACAGGCTGTTATTATTGATAAAGAAATTTATAAAGAATTTGTTGAAGAATTTAAATCTTATCATACCTATTTCGTTAATAAGAAAGAAAAAGCTCTTCTTGAAGAATTCTGTTTTGGTGCAAAAGCAAATAGCAAAAACTGTGCTGGTGCAAAATTAAATCCAAATATTGTTGGAAAATCAGCAGTTTGGATTGCTGAACAAGCTGGATTTACTGTTCCAGAAGGAACAAATATTCTTGCCGCAGAATGTACTGAAGTTAGTGAAAAAGAACCTTTGACACGTGAAAAACTATCACCTGTTATTGCAGTATTGAAAGCTGAATCTACAGAAGATGGTGTTGAAAAAGCTCGTCAAATGGTTGAGTTTAATGGTCTAGGGCACTCAGCTGCTATTCATACAAAAGATGCAGACTTAGCTCGTGAATTTGGAACTAGAATTCGTGCTATCCGTGTTATTTGGAATTCTCCTTCTACTTTTGGTGGTATTGGGGATGTTTACAATGCTTTCTTGCCATCATTGACTCTTGGTTGTGGTTCGTATGGACGTAACTCAGTTGGTGATAACGTTAGTGCTATAAATCTCTTGAATATCAAAAAAGTAGGAAGACGTAGAAATAATATGCAATGGTTTAAAGTCCCTTCAAAAACATACTTCGAACGTGATTCTATTCAATATTTGCAAAAATGTCGCGATGTTGAACGTGTCATGATTGTTACAGATCACGCCATGGTTGAGCTTGGTTTCTTGGATCGTATCATTGAACAACTTGATCTTCGTCGCAATAAAGTTGTTTATCAGATTTTTGCTGAAGTAGAACCAGATCCAGACATTACAACAGTAATGAAAGGAACAGATTTGATGCGTACCTTCAAACCAGACACTATTATTGCATTAGGTGGTGGTTCTCCTATGGATGCTGCGAAAGTTATGTGGCTCTTCTATGAACAACCAGAAGTTGATTTCCATGACCTCGTTCAAAAATTCATGGATATCCGTAAACGTGCGTTCAAATTCCCAGAACTTGGTAAGAAAACAAAATTTGTTGCTATTCCAACAACTTCTGGAACAGGTTCTGAAGTGACACCATTTGCCGTTATCTCTGACAAAGCAAATAATCGTAAATATCCAATCGCTGATTATTCATTAACACCAACTGTAGCTATCGTTGATCCGGCCCTTGTTATGACTGTTCCTGGTTTTATTGCGGCTGATACGGGTATGGATGTATTGACACATGCAACAGAGGCTTATGTTTCACAGATGGCAAATGATTATACAGACGGACTTGCTCTTCAAGCAATTAAAATTGTGTTTGACTACTTAGAACGCTCAGTAAAAGATGCTGATTTTGAAGCACGTGAAAAGATGCACAATGCGTCAACTATGGCAGGTATGGCTTTCGCCAATGCATTCTTAGGTATTTCTCACTCAATGGCGCATAAAATTGGCGCACAATTCCATACCGTACACGGACGTACAAATGCAATTCTTTTGCCGTATGTTATCCGCTATAATGGAACTCGTCCAGCTAAAACAGCAACATGGCCTAAGTACAATTACTATCGTGCTGACGAAAAGTATCAAGATATCGCTAAATTACTCGGCTTACCAGCAGCAACACCAGAAGAAGCTGTCGAATCATATGCAAAAGCTGTGTATGACCTTGGAACACGTTTAGGTATTAAGATGAATTTCCGCGACCAAGGCATTGATGAAAAAGAATGGAAAGAAAAATCTCGTGAACTAGCTTTCTTAGCATATGAAGATCAATGTTCACCAGCAAATCCACGCCTTCCGATGGTAGATCACATGCAAGAAATCATCGAAGATGCTTATTATGGTTATGAGGAACGTCCAGGACGTCGTAAGTAACAGCAGTCGAAGAATCTCACTCTATTGAGTGGGATTTTTAGTTTCAAAAAGATTAACCGGTTAAGAATATTTTCAAAAAATTTTCTGAAAATCACTTGACATAGTTTGTGAAGAATAATACAATATAAAATGTAAACGATTACAAAATAAGATATATTTATTTCTAGGAGGTTTTATCATGAAAGCGGTTGTTGTTAATCAAGCTAGTACAGGTGTTGAAGTTGTTGAGCATGATCTTCCAAAAGTTGGTCATGGTGAAGCACTTGTAAAAGTAGAATACTGTGGTGTATGCCATACTGATTTACACGTTGCACATGGAGATTTCGGCCAGGTACCAGGACGCATTTTGGGTCACGAAGGCATTGGTATAGTAGAAGAAATTGGAGAAGGCGTAACGTCTTTGAGGGTTGGTGATCGTGTCTCTATTGCATGGTTCTTTGAAGGGTGCGGTCATTGCGAATACTGTACTACAGGACGTGAGACACTTTGTCGTAGTGTTAAAAATGCTGGATACAGTGTTGATGGTGGTATGAGTGAATACGCTATTGTTACCGCGGACTATGCGGTTAAGGTTCCTGAGGGATTAGACCCAGCTCAAGCATCATCAATCACTTGTGCTGGAGTAACAACATACAAGGCTATCAAAGAAGCTGGAGCTGCTCCTGGTCAGTGGATTGCAGTGTATGGTGCAGGTGGTCTTGGAAACTTAGCAGTCCAATATGCAAAAAAAGTATTCAATGCTCATGTTGTAGCTGTTGATATTAACGCAGATAAACTTCAATTAGCTAAAGAGGTTGGAGCAGATTTGACAGTTAATGGCAAAGAAATAAAAGATGTTGCGGCATATATTCAAGAAAAGACAGGCGGTTGTCATGGAGTGGTTGTGACTGCTGTTTCTAAAGTTGCGTTTAATCAGGCGATTGACAGCGTTCGTGCTGGAGGTACAGTGGTAGCTGTCGGTCTTCCATCAGAATATATGGAATTGAGTATTGTAAAAACAGTACTTGATGGGATTCGTGTGGTTGGTTCCTTAGTTGGAACTCGTAAAGACTTAGAAGAAGCCTTCGCATTTGGAGCAGAAGGCTTGGTAGTACCGGTGGTTGAAAAAGTGCCTGTGGATACAGCTCCTCAAGTATTCGATGAAATGGAAAGAGGATTGATTCAAGGACGTAAAGTTCTTGACTTTACAAAGTGATAATGATGTTACGAACCCCCTTTATTTTAATAAAGGGGGTTAATTATATAACGAACAATGGACATGTTATTAAATTGTGTTACAATAACTAAAAGATATTTATATAAAGAGGGATTCTTATGGCAATAGTATATCAATCAACACGTGATGCTAGTAATAAAGTGACAGCTAGTCAAGCGATTCTAAAGGGATTAGCTGACGATGGAGGACTCTTTACCCCCATCACATTTCCAAAAGTTGATTTAGATTTCACTAAACTTAAGGATGCTTCCTACCAAGAAGTGGCTAAACTCGTTTTGTCAGCTTTTTTTGATGATTTTACTGAACAAGAATTGGATTACTGTATTAGTCAAGCTTATGATACTAAATTTGATACAACTGAAATAGCCCCGATAGTAAAGATTGGAGACCGGTATCACCTTGAATTATTTCACGGTCCTACAATTGCATTTAAAGATATGGCTTTATCCATTCTTCCTTATTTGCTAACAACAGCAGCCAAAAAACAAGGGGTTGATAATAAAATCGTTATTTTAACAGCAACATCAGGTGACACTGGCAAGGCAGCGATGGCAGGTTTTGCAGATGTTCCAGGAACTGAGATTATTGTCTTTTATCCTAAAAATGGTGTTAGTTATATCCAAGAATTGCAGATGATAACACAAGCCGGACAAAATACTCATGTTGTTGCGATTGAAGGAAATTTTGATGATGCACAGACTTCAGTTAAAGAAATGTTCAATAATTCCCTTCTTCGATTAAAATTATCACAGCAGCATATGCAGTTATCATCAGCCAATTCAATGAACATCGGTCGCCTTGTTCCTCAAATTGTTTACTATATATATGCATATGCTCAATTAGTTAAGTCAAAGGAAATCTCAATTGGTCAACCAATTAATTTTAGTGTACCTACAGGAAATTTTGGTAATATTTTAGCAGCATATTATGCTAGTCAAATTGGATTACCTGTTACCAAACTCATTTGTGCCTCAAATGATAATAACGTTCTAACAGATTTTTTTAAGACACAAACCTACGATAAAAATCGAGAATTTAAAGTGACATCAAGTCCCTCTATGGATATTTTGGTCTCCTCTAATCTAGAACGATTAATCTTTCACCTTTTAGGCGATGATGCAGAAACGACTAAAAAATTAATGGAAGATTTAGTGACTACTGGGGAGTATGCCTTAGAGGCTAGGCAAGCAAATATTTTAGAGAGCTTTGTAGCGGGATTTGCGACAGAACAATTTGTTGAATTAGACATCAAACATTTATTTGACCAGTATCAGTATATAGAGGATCCGCATACAGCTGTAGCATCAGCTGTTTATCAAGCTTATCAGACAGAAACTAAAGATCAAACTCCAGCAGTAATTGTGTCAACAGCAAGTCCTTATAAGTTCCCGTGTGTTGTTACAAAGGCTATTACAAATAAAGAAGAGATACAGGATTTCGCTGCTATTTCAATCTTAAACGATTTGTCAGGTGTTTCTTTACCTAAGGCGGTTACAGATCTACAAAAGGCCGAAGTAATCCATAGAACGGTAGTACCTACCTCAAATATGCGAGAAACGGTTGAAGAGTGTCTAGGTTTGAAACAATAATAAAAATACGATTGTTTTAAAATATTTAGAGCGAGAAAGAAACATTTTAGAAATTTTCCCATCACTCTCTTTTTAATGATCCTGGGTAATAGAAAGGAGATACTGTGCGTTATAGTAAAGAGATTATTCAGTTAGCTATACCAGCTATGATTGAAAATATCTTACAAATGCTCATGGGAGTAGTTGATAATTATCTAGTGGCTCAGTTAGGTGTTGTAGCAGTATCAGGTGTTTCAGTTGCTAATAATATAATTACTATTTATCAAGCTATTTTTATAGCTTTAGGGGCGAGTATAGCAAGTCTATTGGCCAAGTCGTTAGCAGGTAGTAAGAAGGATGATGCAATTTCAGTATGTTCTCAAGCCATTTTTCTAACATTACTGATAGGGGCAGTATTAGGAATTATCTCGATTGTTTTTGGACAAACTTTCTTTAAACTTTTAGGGACAACAAAAAGTGTCGCACAAGTTGGTGGTTTATATTTAGCAATTGTGGGTGGAGGTGTTGTTACTTTAGGAATGTTAACCACCCTAGGCTCATTTTTACGTGTGCAAGGGCAACCTCGTTTACCAATGTATGTCAGTATTTTTGTCAATTTCCTCAATGCAGTCTTATCAGGTTTTGCTATTTTTGAGTGGCGCTATGGTTTGGTCGGAGTGGCAGTATCAACTCTTATCGCAAGATTAATTGGTATTTGTATCCTTGCGAAGTATCTTCCTATTAAAAAGATAATAAAAAGAATGACTTGGAAAATCAGTGCACAAATTTGGAATCTTGCCTTACCATCAGCAGGAGAACGTCTGATGATGCGAGCTGGAGATGTTGTTATAGTTGCTATTGTTGTTCAGTTAGGTACAAATGTTGTAGCGGGAAATGCTATTGGAGAAACCTTGACACAATTTAATTATATGCCAGGACTTGGCATCGCAACTGCTACAATTATCCTAACTGCAAAATATGTAGGACAAAAAAACAGAGAATCTATAGAAGAAACTATTCAAAGTTCGTATTATATTGGCTTAGTTCTAATGATCCTTATATCAAGTTTTATGCTTCTTGCAGGCAAACCATTGACACAGTTATTTACAAATAATCCTTCTGCCATTAAAGGAAGTTTGATTGTTATTTTGCTATCTTTCGTAGGAGTACCTGCTACTATTGGGACCTTGGTTTATACAGCAGCTTGGCAAGGATTAGGAAATGCTAAACTCCCATTTTACACAACGACTATAGGCATGTGGTTAATCAGAGTAGTTCTTGGTTATTTATTAGGAATAGTTTTTGAATTAGGTTTGCTTGGGGTTTGGATGGCTACGATAGCAGACAATATCTTTAGGTGGCTGTTTTTGAAAGTTCACTATCATCGATATATTCAAAAAATGTAACCAGAAATGGTTGCATTTTTTTCGAAAATAATAAAATAATGCTTGCGTGTGCTGTTTTTTTTTGATATCATATACTGGTGCTGTGTATGAACAGCTTTAGCTATGATGCAAGAGGTTGCGACACGCTAGGTTGCATTGCCACGCGACTCGTGTTGGTTTTCTTGAGGAGCTAGCCTATTATCGTAAATAGACGAGAGGAGAAAAGATGGCAAACAAAAAAATCCGTATCCGTTTGAAAGCGTACGAACACCGTACACTTGATACAGCGGCAGAAAAAATCGTTGAAACTGCAACACGTACAGGTGCTACAGTTGCTGGACCAGTTCCGCTTCCAACTGAACGCAGTCTTTACACAATTATTCGTGCGACTCACAAATATAAAGATTCTCGCGAACAGTTTGAAATGCGTACACACAAACGTTTGGTAGACATCATCAACCCAACACAAAAAACTGTTGATGCTTTGATGAAACTTGATCTTCCAAGTGGTGTCAACGTAGAAATCAAACTTTAATTTGATTTCTGAGCACAAAAAACGCTCGTAAAAAACTTTTTTGAGCACAAAAAACGCTCATAAAAAACTTTTTGAAATAAAATAAGAAAAGGAAATATTTTCTCATGACAAAAGGAATCTTAGGGAAAAAAGTGGGAATGACTCAAATCTTCACTGAATCAGGCGAATTCATCCCTGTTACTGTCATTGAAGCAACTCCAAACGTTGTGCTTCAAGTTAAAACTGTTGAAACAGACGGTTACGAAGCAGTTCAGGTTGGTTTTGATGACAAACGTGAAGTATTGAGTAACAAACCTGCCAAAGGCCATGTTGCAAAAGCAAACACAGCTCCTAAGCGCTTCATTCGTGAATTCAAAAACATTGAAGGCTTAGAAGTTGGTGCAGAATTATCTGTAGAACAATTTGAAGCTGGTGATGTTGTTGACGTCACAGGGACATCAAAAGGTAAAGGTTTCCAAGGTGTTATCAAACGCCATGGTCAATCACGTGGTCCTATGGCTCACGGTTCTCGTTACCATCGTCGTCCAGGTTCTATGGGACCTGTTGCGCCTAACCGCGTTTTCAAAAACAAACGCTTGGCAGGACGTATGGGTGGTAACCGTGTAACAGTTCAAAACCTTGAAATTGTACAAGTTATCCCAGAGAAAAACGTTGTCCTCATCAAAGGTAACGTACCAGGTGCTAAGAAATCTCTTATCACTATCAAATCAGCAGTTAAAGCTGCTAAATAATAAGAAAGGAGAAAACAGTTAAAATGGCAAACGTTAAACTATTTGACCAAACTGGTAAAGAAGTTAGCTCAGTTGAGCTTAACGAAGCTATCTTCGGTATTGAACCAAACGAATCAGTTGTTTTTGATGTTGTAATCAGCCAACGCGCTAGCCTTCGCCAAGGAACTCACGCGGTTAAAAACCGTTCAGCAGTATCTGGTGGTGGACGTAAACCATGGCGTCAAAAAGGAACTGGACGCGCTCGTCAAGGTTCTATCCGCTCACCACAATGGCGTGGTGGTGGTGTTGTCTTTGGACCAACTCCACGTTCATACGGCTACAAACTTCCACAAAAAGTTCGTCGCCTTGCGTTGAAATCAGTTTATTCAGCAAAAGTTGCTGAAGATAAATTTGTAGCTGTAGAAAACCTTTCATTTGCAGCTCCAAAAACTGCTGAATTTGCGTCAGTTCTTTCAGCACTTAGCATTGATTCAAAAGTACTTGTAATCCTTGAAGAAGGTAACGAATTTGCTGCACTTTCAGCGCGTAACCTTCCAAACGTTACAGTTGCTACTGCAACTACTGCAAGTGTTCTTGATATCGTTAACGCAGACAAACTTCTTGTTACTAAAGAAGCAATCTCTACAATCGAGGGGGTTCTTGCATAATGAATTTGTATGACGTAATCAAAAAACCTGTTATCACTGAGAAATCAATGGTTGCTCTTGAAGCAGGGAAATATACATTTGAAGTTGACACACGTGCACACAAACTTTTGATCAAACAAGCTGTTGAAGCTGCATTTGACGGAGTAAAAGTTGCAAGTGTAAACACTGTGACAGTTAAACCCAAAGCAAAACGTGTTGGTCGTTACACAGGTTTCACTTCAAAAACTAAAAAAGCTATTATCACTCTTACAGCTGATTCAAAAGCAATCGAGTTGTTTGCTGCTGAAGCTGAATAATCTAAGGAGGAAATAACGTGGGTATTAAAGTTTATAAACCAACGACAAATGGCCGTCGTAATATGACTTCTTTGGATTTTGCAGAAATCACTACAAACACTCCTGAGAAATCATTGCTTGTTTCACTAAAGAATAAAGCAGGACGTAACAACAACGGACGTATTACTGTTCGTCACCAAGGTGGTGGACACAAACGTCATTACCGTTTGATTGACTTCAAACGTAATAAAGATGGTGTTGAAGCAGTTGTTAAAACAATTGAATACGATCCAAATCGTACTGCAAATATTGCTCTTGTACACTATACTGATGGTGTTAAAGCTTACATCCTTGCGCCTAAAGGCCTTGAAGTAGGTCAACGCATTATTTCTGGTCCAGAAGCAGACATCAAAGTTGGTAACGCACTTCCGCTTGCTAACATTCCAGTCGGTACAGTTATCCATAATATTGAATTGCAACCAGGTAAAGGTGCTGAATTGATTCGTGCCGCTGGTGCTTCTGCTCAAGTACTTGGTCAAGAAGGTAAATATGTTCTTGTTCGCCTTCAATCAGGTGAAGTACGTATGATCCTTGGTACTTGCCGTGCAACAATTGGTACTGTTGGTAATGAACAGCAATCACTTGTTAACATTGGTAAAGCAGGACGTAATCGTTGGAAAGGTGTTCGCCCTACAGTTCGTGGTTCTGTAATGAACCCTAACGATCACCCACACGGTGGTGGTGAAGGTAAAGCACCAGTTGGTCGTAAAGCACCATCTACTCCATGGGGTAAACCTGCGCTTGGACTTAAAACTCGTAATAAGAAAGCTAAATCAGACAAACTTATTGTTCGTCGTCGTAACCAAAAATAATAGGTTAATAGCATAATCTTATACAAATCCGCCAGCTCGGTAGTACACTATAGTGTACAGGCCGTTGTGGTACATTATTTAAAGGAGAAAACTACAAAATGGGACGTAGTCTTAAAAAAGGACCTTTCGTCGACGAGCATTTAATGAAAAAAGTTGAAGCTCAAGCAAATGACGAAAAGAAAAAAGTAATCAAAACTTGGTCACGTCGTTCAACGATTTTCCCAAGTTTCATCGGATACACAATCGCAGTTTATGATGGACGTAAACATGTTCCTGTTTATATCCAAGAGGACATGGTAGGTCACAAACTTGGTGAATTTGCACCAACACGTACTTACAAAGGTCACGCAGCTGACGACAAGAAAACACGTCGTTAATAGGAGGAGGACACAATGGCAGAAATTACTTCAGCTAAAGCAATGGCTCGTACAGTGCGTGTTTCACCTCGTAAAACACGTTTAGTACTTGATCTTATCCGTGGTAAGAATGTTGCTGACGCAATCGCAATCTTAAAATTCACTCCAAACAAAGCAGCTCGTGTTATTGAGAAAACTCTTAACTCAGCAATTGCAAATGCAGAAAACAACTTTGGTTTGGAAAAAGCAAACTTGGTAGTATCTGAAACATTCGCTAACGAAGGACCAACAATGAAACGTTTCCGTCCACGTGCGAAAGGTTCAGCTTCACCAATCAACAAACGTACAACTCACGTAACTGTAGTTGTATCAGAAAAATAAGGAGGTAAAATCGTGGGTCAAAAAGTACATCCAATTGGTATGCGTGTCGGAATCATCCGTGACTGGGATGCGAAATGGTATGCTGAAAAAGAATACGCGGATTACCTTCATGAAGATCTTGCAATCCGTAAATTCATTAATAAAGAATTAGCTGACGCATCAGTTTCAACTATTGAAATTGAACGTGCAGTAAACAAAGTTATTGTTTCACTTCACACTGCTAAACCAGGTATGGTTATCGGTAAAGGTGGAGCAAACGTTGACGCTCTTCGTGGTCAACTTAACAAATTAACTGGAAAACAAGTACACATCAACATCATTGAAATCAAACAACCTGATTTAGATGCTCACCTTGTTGGTGAAAATATTGCTCGTCAATTAGAGCAACGTGTTGCTTTCCGTCGTGCTCAAAAACAAGCAATCCAACGTACAATGCGTGCAGGAGCTAAAGGTATTAAAACTCAAGTTTCTGGTCGTTTGAACGGTGCTGATATCGCTCGTGCTGAAGGTTATTCAGAAGGAACTGTTCCGCTTCACACGCTTCGTGCTGATATCGACTATGCTTGGGAAGAAGCTGACACAACTTATGGTAAACTTGGCGTTAAAGTTTGGATTTACCGTGGAGAAGTTCTTCCAGCTCGTAAAAACACTAAAGGAGGCAAATAACAAATGTTAGTACCTAAACGTGTTAAACACCGTCGCGAATTCCGTGGAAAAATGCGCGGTGAGGCTAAAGGTGGTAAAGAAGTTTCATTCGGTGAATACGGACTTCAAGCTACAACTAGCCACTGGATTACAAACCGTCAAATCGAAGCTGCCCGTATTGCGATGACTCGTTACATGAAACGTGGTGGTAAAGTTTGGATTAAAATCTTCCCACACAAATCATACACTGCAAAAGCTATCGGTGTACGTATGGGTTCTGGTAAAGGGGCACCTGAAGGTTGGGTAGCACCAGTTAAACGTGGTAAAGTGATGTTTGAAATTGCTGGTGTTTCTGAAGAAGTTGCACGTGAAGCATTACGTCTTGCTAGCCACAAATTACCAGTTAAATGCAAATTCGTAAAACGTGAAGCAGAATAAGGAGAAGACATGAAACTTCAAGAAATTAAAGATTTTGTTAAAGAGCTTCGTGGATTGTCTCAAGAAGAACTTGCTAAGAAAGAAAACGAACTCAAAAAAGAATTGTTTGATCTTCGTTTCCAAGCTGCAGCAGGTCAACTTGAAAAGACTGCTCGCCTTGACGAAGTTAAGAAACAAATTGCACGTGTTAAAACTGTGCAATCAGAAATGAAATAATAGATTGGGAAAGGAGAAATTCTAAATGGAACGTAATCAACGTAAAACTCTTTACGGACGCGTAGTGTCTGACAAGATGGACAAAACAATCACAGTTGTAGTTGAAACTAAACGTAACCACCCAGTCTATGGTAAACGTATCAACTATTCTAAAAAATATAAAGCACATGATGAAAACAACGTTGCTAAAGAAGGCGATATCGTTCGTATCATGGAAACTCGCCCACTTTCAGCTACAAAACGTTTCCGTCTTGTGGAAGTAGTGGAAAAAGCTGTTATTATCTAATCAAACTAAAAGGAGAAAATTGAAATGATTCAACAAGAAACTCGCTTGAAAGTTGCTGATAATAGCGGTGCTCGTGAGATCTTGACTATCAAAGTACTTGGTGGTTCAGGACGTAAATTCGCTAACATCGGTGACGTAATCGTTGCTTCTGTAAAACAAGCTACTCCTGGTGGAGCAGTTAAAAAAGGTGATGTGGTTAAAGCTGTTATCGTTCGTACAAAAACTGGTGCACGCCGCCCAGACGGTTCATACATCAAATTTGACGACAATGCTGCTGTAATCATCCGTGACGATAAAACTCCTCGCGGAACTCGTATCTTTGGCCCAGTTGCACGTGAATTGCGTGAAGGTGGCTACATGAAGATCGTTTCATTGGCACCAGAAGTACTTTAATCTCAGATTAACAAACGTAGTCCCCTAGGATTTCCTAGGGTGCCTTTCGAGGCGTAAGAAAAATAGGAGAAAAACTCAAATGTTTGTAAAAAAAGGCGACAAAGTTCGCGTTATTGCTGGTAAGGACAAAGGCACTGAAGCTGTAGTTCTTAAAGCTCTTCCAAAAGTAAACAAAGTTGTTGTTGAAGGCGTAGCCCTCATCAAGAAACATCAAAAACCAAATAACGAAAACCCTCAAGGCGCTATCGTTGAAAAAGAAGCTCCAATCCATGTGTCAAACGTTCAAGTTCTTGATAAAAATGGTGTAGCAGGACGTGTTGGTTACAAAGTTGTTGACGGCAAAAAAGTTCGTTACAACAAAAAATCAGGCGAAGTGCTTGATTAATCACGAAGGAAAGGAGAAGCATAATGGCAAATCGCTTAAAAGAAAAATATACTAATGAAGTTGTTCCTGCGTTGACAGAAAAATTTAACTATTCATCTGTTATGGCTGTGCCAAAAGTTGAGAAAATCGTTCTTAACATGGGTGTTGGTGATGCTGTATCAAACGCTAAAAATCTTGAGAAAGCTGCTGCTGAGTTAGCACTTATTTCAGGTCAAAAACCACTTATTACTAAAGCTAAGAAATCAATCGCTGGCTTCCGTCTTCGTGAAGGTGTAGCGATCGGTGCAAAAGTTACCCTGCGCGGTGAACGTATGTACGAATTCTTGGATAAATTAGTTTCTGTTTCACTTCCACGTGTACGTGACTTCCATGGTGTTCCAACGAAATCATTTGATGGACGTGGAAACTACACTCTTGGAGTTAAAGAACAATTGATCTTCCCAGAAATCAACTTTGATGACGTTGATAAAGTACGTGGTCTTGATATCGTTATCGTTACTACTGCTAACACTGATGAAGAGTCACGTGAATTGCTAAAAGGCCTTGGAATGCCTTTTGCAAAGTAATCTAGGAGGTAAATAAATTGGCTAAAAAATCTATGATTGCTAAGAACAAACGCCCAGCGAAGTTCTCTACGCAAGCTTACACTCGTTGTGAAAAATGCGGACGTCCACACTCAGTTTACCGCAAATTCCAACTTTGCCGTGTTTGCTTCCGTGACTTGGCTTATAAAGGTCAAGTACCAGGCGTAACTAAAGCATCTTGGTAATAAATTAATGATGCTTTGTGTTTAAAAGGTGTCGTTGATAATGGCACTGATTTTTAAACGCAAATATACTAAGACCTAGTCTTACAACGTCCGTAAGGACTCATTAATTAGCAAGTGATTCAATTCAAACTGCTAATAAGAGGAGAATTAAAAAATGGTTATGACTGACCCAATTGCAGACTTTTTAACTCGTATTCGTAATGCTAACCAAGCAAAACATGAAGTGTTAGAAGTACCTGCATCAAACATTAAAAAAGGGATTGCTGATATCCTTAAACGTGAAGGTTTTGTAAAAAACGTTGAAGTTATTGAAGATGACAAACAAGGCATCATCCGTGTGTTCCTTAAATATGGACAAAATGGTGAACGTGTTATCACTAACTTGAAACGTATTTCAAAACCAGGTCTTCGTGTTTATACTAAACATGAAGATATGCCTAAAGTTCTTAACGGACTTGGTATTGCAATTGTATCAACTTCTGAAGGTCTTTTGACTGACAAAGAAGCTCGCCAAAAAAATATTGGTGGAGAAGTACTTGCATATATTTGGTAAAATTTTACCTAAAATGCTCATTGAGTCACAGTATAATCCTGTGTTCTCATGAGTCCCCGTGAAAACTAGTTGCTCAAGCAGCTTGACAATTTAACAGGAGAAAATAAACATGTCACGTATTGGTAATAAAGTAATTACATTGCCTGCAGGTGTTGAAATCATTAACAAGGATAATGTTGTTACTGTAAAAGGACCTAAAGGCCAACTCACTCGTGAGTTTAATAAAAATATTGGAATCACTGTTGAAGGGACTGAAGTAACAGTTACTCGTCCTAACGACTCAAAAGAAATGAAAACAATTCATGGTACAACTCGTGCGAACTTGAACAACATGGTTGTTGGTGTTTCTGAAGGTTTCAAAAAAGCTCTTGAAATGCGCGGTGTTGGTTACCGTGCACAACTTCAAGGATCAAAACTTGTTCTTTCTGTTGGTAAGTCTCACCAAGACGAAGTTGAAGCTCCAGAAGGTGTTACTTTTGAAGTGCCAACTCCAACAACAATCAACGTAATCGGTATCAACAAAGAAAGCGTTGGACAAACTGCTGCTTACGTTCGTAGCTTACGTTCACCAGAACCATATAAAGGTAAAGGTATTCGTTACGTTGGTGAATTCGTACGCCGTAAAGAAGGTAAAACAGGTAAATAATAGGATTGATAGATTTTGTAGAATCTTTTCTGCAAATTCTCTATCTTTTCATTTTAATATTGTCATTTTGACATAACAATATATTTAAGAGGTGAAAATTGTGATTTCGAAACCAGATAAAAATAAAATCCGCCAAAAACGCCACCGTCGTGTTCGCGGTAAACTCTCTGGAACTGCTGATCGCCCACGTTTGAACATTTTCCGTTCTAATACAGGCATCTACGCTCAAGTAATTGATGACGTAGCGGGTGTAACGCTCGCAAGTGCATCAACTCTTGATAAAGAAGTTTCTAACGGAACAAAAACAGAACAAGCCGTTGTTGTCGGTAAACTTGTTGCTGAACGCGCAGTAGCTAAAGGTATTTCTGAAGTGGTGTTTGACCGCGGTGGATATCTCTATCACGGACGTGTAAAAGCTTTGGCTGACTCAGCTCGTGAAAACGGATTGAAATTCTAATAGGGAGGACACTTAATAATGGCATTTAAAGATAATGCAGTAGAACTTGAAGAGCGCGTTGTTGCGATTAACCGCGTTACAAAAGTTGTTAAAGGTGGACGTCGTCTACGTTTTGCAGCTCTTGTAGTTGTTGGTGACCGTAATGGTCGTGTTGGTTTTGGTACAGGTAAAGCTCAAGAAGTACCAGAAGCTATTCGCAAAGCTGTTGAAGCTGCTAAGAAAAACATGGTTGAAGTTCCTATGGTCGGTACAACAATTCCTCACGAAGTTCGTTCAGAATTTGGTGGAGCGAAAGTATTGTTGAAACCAGCTGTTGAGGGTGCTGGGGTTGCCGCTGGGGGTGCTGTTCGTGCCGTCATCGAATTAGCAGGTGTTGCAGATATTACATCTAAATCACTTGGTTCAAACACTCCAATCAACATTGTTCGCGCAACTGTTGAGGGCTTGAAACAATTAAAACGTGCAGAAGAAGTTGCTGCTTTACGTGGCATTTCTGTTTCTGACTTAGCATAAGAAAGGGGATTATAATGGCTCAAATTAAAATTACTTTGACTAAGTCTCCAATCGGTCGCAAACCAGAACAACGTAAAACAGTTGTTGCCCTTGGACTTGGTAAATTAAACTCTTCAGTTGTTAAGGAAGATAATGCTGCCATCCGTGGTATGGTTAACGCTATCTCTCACTTAGTAACTGTTGAAGAAGCTTAATTAAATGCTAAATCGCACTGATTGTTATTGGTGCGATTTAAACAAATCGTATAGGCGAGTCTTTGCGGGGAGTACCTTTTCCCTCGTAAAGGCGTTAGCATTTTACAAATAAGGAGAAAAAATAATGAAACTTCATGAATTAAAACCTGCAGAAGGATCACGTAAAGTCCGCAATCGTGTGGGTCGCGGTACATCTTCAGGTAATGGTAAAACTTCTGGACGTGGTCAAAAAGGACAAAAAGCGCGTAGTGGTGGTGGAGTACGCCTTGGTTTTGAAGGTGGACAAACTCCATTGTTCCGTCGTATGCCAAAACGTGGGTTCTCAAACATCAATGCAAAAGAATATGCTCTTGTGAACCTTGACCAATTAAATGTCTTTGAAGATGGTACTGAAGTAACTCCAGTTGTTCTTAAAGAAGCTGGAATCGTGCGTGCTGAAAAATCAGGCGTTAAAATTCTTGGTAATGGTGAATTAACTAAGAAATTGTCTGTTAAAGCAGCTAAATTTTCTAAATCTGCTGAAGCAGCTATCACTGCTAAAGGTGGTTCAATCGAAGTCATCTAATTAATGAGAGGTAACTCATTATGTTTTTAAAATTACTTAGAGATGCACTCAAAGTAAAGATGGTAAGAAATAAAATTTTATTTACTATCTTTATCCTTCTTGTATTTCGTATCGGAACGCATATCACAGTACCGGGCATCAATGTTAAGAGTTTAGAACAAATGGGTGAACTTCCATTTCTAAATATGCTTAACTTAGTTAGTGGTAATGCAATGAGAAACTTTTCGGTATTCTCTATGGGAGTTAGCCCTTACATTACTGCGTCTATTGTTGTTCAGTTACTTCAAATGGATATTCTTCCGAAGTTTGTTGAATGGGGAAAACAAGGAGAGGTAGGTCGTCGTAAGCTTAACCAAGCTACACGTTATATTTCTTTGTTCCTTGCATTCGTACAATCAATTGGTATTACTGCTGGTTTTAACACTCTATCAAGTGTTGCTTTAGTTAAAACTCCGAATGTACAAACATATTTGCTTATTGGTGCAATCCTTACAACAGGTAGTATGGTGGTTACTTGGCTAGGTGAACAAATTACTGATAAGGGATTCGGAAATGGAGTGTCTATGATTATCTTTGCGGGTATCATTTCTTCCATTCCAAGTGCAATTACAACTATCTACGAAGATTTCTTTGTAAATGTACGCTCTTCAGCAATTACAAATTCTTACATCTTTGTCGGGATCCTTATCGTAGCAGTATTAGCAATTGTATTTTTTACAACATTTATTCAACAAGCTGAATACAAAATTCCAATCCAATATACAAAACTTGTTCAAGGAGCTCCTACAAGTTCATATCTTCCTCTAAAAGTAAATCCAGCTGGTGTTATTCCCGTTATCTTTGCTAGCTCGATTACAACAATTCCAAGTACGATTATTCCTTTCTTTCAAAATGGCAAAGAAATTCCTTGGCTTACTAAACTCCAAGAATTACTTAATTATCAAACCCCAGTCGGTATGATTATCTATGCTATCTTGATTATTCTGTTCTCTTTCTTCTATACTTTTGTACAAGTAAACCCTGAAAAGACAGCAGAGAATCTTCAAAAAAATTCGTCCTACATTCCAAGTATTCGACCAGGACGAGAAACAGAAGAATATATGTCATCGCTATTGAAAAAATTAGCAACAATTGGTTCAGTATTTCTAGCATTTATTTCCTTGTTACCAATTATTGCTCAACAAGCGTTGCATTTGTCATCAAGTATTGCGTTAGGTGGGACAAGCTTACTCATTTTGATTGCAACGGGTATTGAAGGTATGAAACAACTCGAGGGCTATCTTTTGAAGAGACGCTATGTTGGATTCATGAATACAACAGAATAGAATATAGGTTGACTCTGTCAACCTTCTATTTTGTTTTTTAATAAGTCCGACATGCTGTGTTGGATTTATTTAAAAACAAAATAAGGAGACTATAATGAATCTTTTAATTATGGGTTTGCCTGGTGCTGGTAAAGGTACTCAAGCAGCTAAGATCGTTGAAGAATTTGGTGTTGCTCACATCTCAACAGGGGATATGTTCCGCGCCGCAATGGCTAATCAAACCGAAATGGGACGTTTAGCTAAAAGTTATATTGATAAAGGTGAATTGGTTCCTGATGAAGTAACAAACGGGATTGTAAAAGAGCGCTTAGCTGAGGATGATATCGCAGAAAAAGGTTTTTTACTTGATGGATATCCACGTACTATTGAACAAGCACACGCCTTAGATGCTACGCTTGAAGAACTAGGACTACGCTTAGATGGTGTTATTAATATTAAAGTGGATCCATCATGTCTTATAGAGCGTTTGAGTGGTCGTATTATCAATCGTAAAACTGGTGAAACTTTCCACAAAGTGTTCAACCCACCAGTAGATTATAAAGAAGAAGATTACTATCAACGTGAAGATGATAAGCCTGAAACTGTCAAACGTCGCTTGGACGTTAATATTGCTCAAGGAGAACCTATTCTTGAACACTATCGTAAGCTTGGTCTTGTTACAGATATTGAAGGTAATCAAGAAATAACAGAAGTTTTTGCAGATGTTGAAAAAGCGTTGCTAGAACTCAAATAAATTATGCTAATCTACTTGCATAAGTAGATTAGTAATGATATACTAAGTTAGTCTGACTTATAATTGTTACCTCTTTATAGAGGACATCAAATCGAAATTTAGGGGGTACTTTTGCGTGGCAAAAGAAGATGTGATTGAAATTGAAGGTAAAGTTGTTGAAACTATGCCTAACGCAATGTTTACTGTTGAGTTGGAAAATGGACACCAAATTTTGGCAACTGTATCAGGAAAAATCCGTAAAAACTACATCCGTATTTTGGTAGGTGATCGTGTTACTGTTGAAATGAGCCCATACGATTTAACACGTGGACGCATCACATACCGCTTTAAATAGTCGAAATAATTGGAGGGATTAAAACATGAAGGTAAGACCATCGGTTAAACCAATTTGCGAATACTGTAAAGTTATTCGTCGTAACGGTCGTGTTATGGTAATTTGTCCGACAAACCCAAAACACAAACAACGTCAAGGATAATATAGAAAGGAGATAAAATGGCTCGTATTGCTGGAGTTGATATTCCAAATGACAAACGTGTAGTAATTTCACTTACTTATGTATACGGAATTGGTCTTTCTACATCTAAAAAAATCTTAGCAGCTGCAGGTATTTCTGAAGATATCCGCGTTAAAGATTTGACACCAGATCAAGAGGACGCTATCCGTCGTGAAGTTGATGCAATCAAAGTTGAAGGTGACCTACGTCGTGAGGTAAACTTGAATATTAAACGTTTGATGGAAATCGGTTCATACCGTGGAATCCGTCACCGTCGTGGACTTCCTGTCCGTGGACAAAATACTAAAAATAACGCTCGCACTCGTAAAGGTAAAGCTGTTGCGATTGCAGGTAAGAAAAAATAAAATAGGAGGTAAAACAATTGGCTAAACCAACACGCAAACGTCGTGTGAAAAAGAACATCGAATCTGGTGTTGCTCATATTCACGCTACATTCAATAACACTATTGTTATGATTACAGATGTGCATGGTAACGCTCTTGCATGGTCATCAGCTGGTGCTCTTGGATTTAAAGGTTCTCGTAAATCTACTCCATTTGCTGCTCAAATGGCTGCTGAAGCTGCTGCTAAATCTGCACAAGAACACGGTCTTAAAACTGTTGAAGTTACTGTAAAAGGTCCTGGTTCAGGTCGTGAATCTGCTATCCGTGCCCTTGCTGCAGCTGGTCTTGAAGTAACTGCAATTCGTGATGTGACTCCTGTACCACATAATGGTGCTCGTCCTCCAAAACGTCGTCGTGTATAATCATAGCATTTTATAGTACACAACTTTTCGTTTAAGAGGGAGTAACTAAATGATTGAGTTTGAAAAACCAATAATAACAAAAATTGATGAAAATAAAGATTACGGCAGATTTGTCATCGAACCACTAGAACGTGGCTACGGTACAACTCTAGGAAACTCTCTTCGTCGTGTGCTTCTGTCTTCACTTCCAGGTGCAGCAGTCACATCAATCAAAATTGATGGAGTATTACACGAATTTGATACTATCCCAGGTGTACGTGAAGATGTGATGCAAATCATCCTTAATGTAAAAGGACTTGCTGTGAAATCTTACGTCGAAGACGAAAAGATTATCGAACTAGACGTTGAAGGTCCTGCAGAAATTACTGCCGGAGATATTTTAACAGATAGTGATATCGAAATTGTAAACCCTGACCATTATCTTTTCACAATTGCTGAAGGTCACAGTTTGAAAGCAACAATGACAGTTGCTAAAAACCGAGGTTATGTTCCAGCAGAAGGAAATAAAAAAGATGATGCACCAGTGGGAACATTGGCTGTAGATTCAATCTATACACCAGTGAAAAAAGTTAATTATCAAGTTGAACCTGCTCGTGTAGGTAGTAACGATGGCTTTGATAAATTAACTATTGAAATCATGACAAATGGCACAATCATTCCTGAGGATGCTCTTGGTCTTTCAGCTCGCGTCTTAATTGAACACTTAAACTTGTTTACTGATTTAACAGAGGTTGCTAAAGCAACTGAAGTAATGAAGGAAACAGAGAAAGTGAACGATGAGAAAGTGCTTGACCGGACAATTGAGGAACTTGATTTGTCAGTGCGCTCATATAACTGTTTAAAACGTGCTGGAATTAATACAGTATTTGATTTAACAGAAAAAACTGAGCCTGAAATGATGAAAGTCCGAAACTTAGGACGTAAGAGTCTTGAAGAAGTTAAAATCAAACTTGCCGATCTAGGTCTTGGATTAAAAAACGATAAATAAAATAGGAGGACATAATGGCTTACCGTAAACTAGGACGCACTAGCTCACAACGTAAGGCAATGCTTCGTGATTTGACAACCGATCTTCTTATCAACGAATCAATTGTAACTACTGAAGCACGTGCTAAAGAAATCCGTAAAACAGTTGAAAAAATGATTACTCTAGGTAAACGTGGTGATTTACATGCTCGTCGTCAAGCTGCTGCTTATGTACGTAATGAAATTGCATCAGAAAACTATGATGAAGCTTCTGATAAATATACATCAACAACAGCTCTTCAAAAACTTTTTGACGACATCGCACCTCGTTATGCTGAACGTAACGGAGGATACACTCGTATTCTTAAAACAGAACCACGCCGTGGCGATGCTGCCCCAATGGCAATTATTGAATTAGTATAATTTTTATCAATTTTGTTGAGTGTTATGATGATGGAATCAATCGATTCTTAGTCTAGCTCTGGTCTACCGCTGAGAATTATTCTCAGCGGGAACACTCATCATATATTGTTAAATAGGTAACGCTTGTTTACGAAATGCAAACAATTTTGTTTATATTTCGTAAGCAGGCGTTTTATGCATTATTATATTTATTGGATATTTTCGATGAGCAAAGAATTTAATCGCTAGACTACATTTCTCAATAGTGGTTATATAATTTCTCTTAATTGAATATAGAGGAATAGTTATGTCTATACTAAATTTATAAAATACAAAAATAGTATTGACAGGAAGTAGAAATATTTAGTATAATGAATAAGTTGTCTCGAGAGAGCAGCTTCTAGTAACGCGTAGTTAACAACTTAAAAAAAAGTAGTTGACAAAGCAGAATAAGTTTGCTAGAATATAGAAGTTGTCTCAAGAGAGGCAAAGACCTTTGAAAACTGAACAAGACGAACGAATGTGCAGGGTGGATTTACATTGTAAATCCGTCAATGACAAAAAAACAATAAATCTGTCAGCGAGACAGAAAAGAGCAAAGCTCAAACTTTTAATGAGAGTTTGATCCTGGCTCAGGACGAACGCTGGCGGCGTGCCTAATACATGCAAGTAGAACGCTGAGGTTTGGTGTTTACACTAGACTGATGAGTTGCGAACGGGTGAGTAACGCGTAGGTAACCTGCCTCATAGCGGGGGATAACTATTGGAAACGATAGCTAATACCGCATAAGAGTAATTAACACATGTTAGTTATTTAAAAGGAGCAATTGCTTCACTGTGAGATGGACCTGCGTTGTATTAGCTAGTTGGTGAGGTAAAGGCTCACCAAGGCGACGATACATAGCCGACCTGAGAGGGTGATCGGCCACACTGGGACTGAGACACGGCCCAGACTCCTACGGGAGGCAGCAGTAGGGAATCTTCGGCAATGGACGGAAGTCTGACCGAGCAACGCCGCGTGAGTGAAGAAGGTTTTCGGATCGTAAAGCTCTGTTGTTAGAGAAGAACGTTGGTAGGAGTGGAAAATCTACCAAGTGACGGTAACTAACCAGAAAGGGACGGCTAACTACGTGCCAGCAGCCGCGGTAATACGTAGGTCCCGAGCGTTGTCCGGATTTATTGGGCGTAAAGCGAGCGCAGGCGGTTCTTTAAGTCTGAAGTTAAAGGCAGTGGCTTAACCATTGTACGCTTTGGAAACTGGAGGACTTGAGTGCAGAAGGGGAGAGTGGAATTCCATGTGTAGCGGTGAAATGCGTAGATATATGGAGGAACACCGGTGGCGAAAGCGGCTCTCTGGTCTGTAACTGACGCTGAGGCTCGAAAGCGTGGGGAGCAAACAGGATTAGATACCCTGGTAGTCCACGCCGTAAACGATGAGTGCTAGGTGTTAGGCCCTTTCCGGGGCTTAGTGCCGCAGCTAACGCATTAAGCACTCCGCCTGGGGAGTACGACCGCAAGGTTGAAACTCAAAGGAATTGACGGGGGCCCGCACAAGCGGTGGAGCATGTGGTTTAATTCGAAGCAACGCGAAGAACCTTACCAGGTCTTGACATCCTTCTGACCGGCCTAGAGATAGGCTTTCTCTTCGGAGCAGAAGTGACAGGTGGTGCATGGTTGTCGTCAGCTCGTGTCGTGAGATGTTGGGTTAAGTCCCGCAACGAGCGCAACCCCTATTGTTAGTTGCCATCATTAAGTTGGGCACTCTAGCGAGACTGCCGGTAATAAACCGGAGGAAGGTGGGGATGACGTCAAATCATCATGCCCCTTATGACCTGGGCTACACACGTGCTACAATGGTTGGTACAACGAGTCGCAAGCCGGTGACGGCAAGCTAATCTCTTAAAGCCAATCTCAGTTCGGATTGTAGGCTGCAACTCGCCTACATGAAGTCGGAATCGCTAGTAATCGCGGATCAGCACGCCGCGGTGAATACGTTCCCGGGCCTTGTACACACCGCCCGTCACACCACGAGAGTTTGTAACACCCGAAGTCGGTGAGGTAACCTTTTAGGAGCCAGCCGCCTAAGGTGGGATAGATGATTGGGGTGAAGTCGTAACAAGGTAGCCGTATCGGAAGGTGCGGCTGGATCACCTCCTTTCTAAGGATAAGGAAACCTGCCATTTGCGTCTTGTTTAGTTTTGAGAGGTCTTGTGGGGCCTTAGCTCAGCTGGGAGAGCGCCTGCTTTGCACGCAGGAGGTCAGCGGTTCGATCCCGCTAGGCTCCATTGAATCGAAAGGTTCAAATTGTTCATTGAAAATTGAATATCTATATCAAATTCCACGATCTAGAAATAGATTGTAGAAAGTAACAAGAAAATAAACCGAAAACGCTGTGAATATTTAATGAGTTTTCTAGTTTTAAAGAAACTAGGTTAATAAGGTTAAGTTAATAAGGGCGCACGGTGGATGCCTTGGCACTAGAAGCCGAAGAAGGACGTGACTAACGACGAAATGCTTTGGGGAGCTGTAAGTAAGCGCTGATCCAGAGATGTCCGAATGGGGGAACCCACTAGTTAATGACTAGTATCCATATCTGTTAAGGATATGAGAAGGAAGACGCAGTGAACTGAAACATCTAAGTAGCTGCAGGAAGAGAAAGCAAAAGCGATTGCCTTAGTAGCGGCGAGCGAAACGGCAGGAGGGCAAACCGAAGTGTTTACACTTCGGGGTTGTAGGACTGCGATATAGGATTAATCATTATAGAAGAATTACCTGGGAAGGTAAGCCAAAGAGAGTAACAGCCTCGTATTTAAAATGATAGATTAACCTTAGCAGTATCCTGAGTACGGCGAGACACGCGAAATTTCGTCGGAATCTGGGAGGACCATCTCCCAACCCTAAATACTCTCTAGTGACCGATAGTGAACCAGTACCGTGAGGGAAAGGTGAAAAGCACCCCGGGAGGGGAGTGAAATAGAACCTGAAACCGTGTGCCTACAACAAGTTCGAGCCCGTTAATGGGTGAGAGCGTGCCTTTTGTAGAATGAACCGGCGAGTTACGATATGATGCGAGGTTAAGTTGAAGAGACGGAGCCGTAGGGAAACCGAGTCTTAATAGGGCGTCATAGTATCATGTTGTAGACCCGAAACCATGTGACCTACCCATGAGCAGGTTGAAGGTGAGGTAAAACTCACTGGAGGACCGAACCAGGGCACGTTGAAAAGTGCTTGGATGACTTGTGGGTAGCGGAGAAATTCCAAACGAACTTGGAGATAGCTGGTTCTCTCCGAAATAGCTTTAGGGCTAGCGTCGATGTTAAGTCTCTTGGAGGTAGAGCACTGTTTGGGTGAGGGGTCCATCCCGGATTACCAATCTCAGATAAACTCCGAATGCCAACGAGATATAATCGGCAGTCAGACTGCGAGTGCTAAGATCCGTAGTCGAAAGGGAAACAGCCCAGACCACCAGCTAAGGTCCCAAAATATATGTTAAGTGGAAAAGGATGTGGGGTTGCACAGACAACTAGGATGTTAGCTTAGAAGCAGCTATTCATTCAAAGAGTGCGTAATAGCTCACTAGTCGAGTGACCCTGCGCCGAAAATGTACCGGGGCTAAAACATATTACCGAAGCTGTGGATGACACAAAAGTGTCATGGTAGGAGAGCGTTCTATGTGTGAAGAAGGTGTACCGTGAGGAGCGCTGGAACGCATAGAAGTGAGAATGCCGGTATGAGTAGCGCAAGACAGGTGAGAATCCTGTCCACCGTAAGACTAAGGTTTCCAGGGGAAGGCTCGTCCGCCCTGGGTTAGTCGGGACCTAAGGAGAGACCGAAAGGTGTATCCGATGGACAACAGGTTGATATTCCTGTACTAGAGTATATAGTGATGGAGGGACGCAGTAGGCTAACTAAACCAGACGATTGGAAGTGTCTGGTCAAACAGTGAGGTGTGATATGAGTCAAATGCTTATATCTTTAACATTGAGCTGTGACGAGGAGCGAAGTTTAGTAGCGAAGTTAGTGATGTCACACTGCCAAGAAAAGCTTCTAGCGATACATATACTCTACCCGTACCGCAAACCGACACAGGTAGTCGAGGCGAGTAGCCTCAGGTGAGCGAGAGAACTCTCGTTAAGGAACTCGGCAAAATGGCCCCGTAACTTCGGGAGAAGGGGCGCTGATTTTAGATCAGCCGCAGTGAATAGGCCCAAGCAACTGTTTATCAAAAACACAGCTCTCTGCTAAATCGTAAGATGATGTATAGGGGGTGACGCCTGCCCGGTGCTGGAAGGTTAAGAGGAGTGCTTAGCGTAAGCGAAGGTATGAATTGAAGCCCCAGTAAACGGCGGCCGTAACTATAACGGTCCTAAGGTAGCGAAATTCCTTGTCGGGTAAGT